>NZ_NEGE01000016.1 GCF_002135355.1 Acinetobacter sp. ANC 4169
AATATGGGCATGGGTCGACAGGCACATCAGTTCAGCTTTTAAGCCCTGATTGATGCGATGTTGCCCTTCAATGCGTTGTATAAAGACCTGAGAATTCAGCAATTCATTGGAAAACTGGATGTGCAGGGCGCGCTTTTGCAAACTCAAGCCCATACTGTCCATCAGCGTATGGATATTTTTAAACATCATGATTTATTATTTTTATAGGATTATTTTAATTTGAAACGCATTCTAGAAAATGTTGTTTTTTTAGTCCAGTAGGTTTTTTGTTAATTTTATCCATCGGTGCAATTCAGTTAAATGGATGAAATTAGATAAAAATGTGCAGAGATTAAGCCCATCCTTTTATTCTGCTGTGCTGCGCTTGCTGTTACACTGAAAAGCATAAGAATATTGAAGAGTTCGGGTCATGATTGACATTCATTCCAAACTACCGGCACAGGGTGTCACCATTTTCAGCGTGATGACTGCCATGGCACATCGCCTAAATGCCTTAAATCTTTCCCAAGGTTTTCCCGACTTTGCCGCACCACCCGCGCTACTCAAAGCCTTAAGCCAGGCGACTCTAGATGGTTTTAACCAATATGCACCCAGTGATGGTCTGATTTCACTGCGTGAACAGGTGGCCCAACAATTTTTAAAACGCGATCAATTGGTGATTGATCCACTGACTGAAATCACCATCACGCCTGGGGCCACGATTGCTATTTTTGTTGCCATTCAAGCGCTGATTCATGCCGGTGATGAAGTCATCATTTTCGATCCCTGCTATGACAGTTATGGGCCGAGCGTACAACTGGTTGGTGGCAAAGCCATTCATATTGCTTTGACTGCACCACAATTTTCAGTGGACTGGAACCGGGTTAAAGATGCCATCAATGATAGAACCCGGATGATCATTGTGAATACGCCGCACAATCCAAGCGGTGCCATCTGGTCAGGTCAGGACTGGTTAAATTTAATTGAACTGATCCGGGATAAAAACATCGTTGTACTGTCAGATGAAGTCTATGAACATCTGGTTTACGATGGTCAAAAGCACTCTTCAGCGCTGTCTTTCCCTGAATTGCGCGATCGTAGCATTGTCGTCGGTTCATTTGGTAAAACCTTCCATGTTACCGGCTGGAAAACCGGTTACTGCATTGCCTCACCTGAACTGATGAAACTGTTTCGCCAGATTTACCAGTTTGTCAGTTTCTGCGGCGTAACACCGATCCAAATGGCCTTGGCCACTTTTATGCAGCAGCATCCTGAACATATTGAAGGACTTACAGAATTTTATCAGGAAAAGCGTGACCTGTTTAATTCAGGCCTGCGTAACTCGCGCTTTCATTTTACCCCTTCACAGGGCACCTATTTTCAAAACCTGAATTACAGTGCGATTCGTCCCGATCTGGATGATGTCGAGATGTGTAAATTTCTGGCGGAACATCATGGCATTGTTGCCATTCCGGTTTCGGTTTTTTATCAACAAGCCCCGGAAAATTTACGTTTAATCCGTTTCTGTTTTGCTAAAAAAGATGAAACCCTAGAACAGGCCTCGGCCATTCTATCTGCAGTTTAAGTTCATGATTTATTCATGAACTTTAGCCTTAGTTACCTAACAACTAAGGCTTTTTTAAGCTAACTCGGATAGTGTGACTTTAAATCTGAAAATGATAAAAATATATTCACAGGACGTTCCATGCCTCATCATCAACCCCTGGTCAACCAGCAGAAATTATGGAAAACTTTTTTAATTTTCCTGTTGCCGTTGATTGCGACCAATATTCTGCAAAACCTGTCCGGAACGATTAACACCATTTTTGTTGGACAAATGATGGGGGTCAATGCAATTGCAGCGGTGGCAGTATTCTTTCCGATTTTGTTCTGCCTGCTGGCTTTTGTGATTGGACTGTCCTCCGGTGCCACCGTATTGGTTGGACAGGCCTGGGGAGCACAAAATATTGAAAAAGTGCGCTGTGTGGTCGGTTCTACCCTGTTTATGACCTTAATCGGCGGCAGTGTCATCGCCCTGTTTGGCGTGCTTTTTTCCAGGCCTATTTTACTTGCCTTAGGGACTGATCCGGATGTCATGCATCTGTCGCTGCCTTATGTACAGTGGATGCTGGCCAGTAGTCCCTTACTATTTATTTATATTATTTACACCTCCATTTTACGTGGCGTCGGTGACAGTACCACACCACTGATTGTCTCAGGCATGACTATTGTGATTGGTCTTTTCGTTACGCCTGTGCTGATTGCAGGTTATTTTGGCTTTCCGAAAATGGGCATTATTGCGCCGGCGATTGCTACCGCAATCGGTTATCTGGCAGTACTGATCTTTTTGCCCATATATTTGAATAAAAAAGATCACCCGCTTAAGCTTGACCGTCATTTGCTTAGCCATATCCGCCATCACCCTGAACTGAGTAAAATTATTCTGCGTTTGGGTATTCCTACTGGTGTGCAGATGGTGACAACCTCCGTTGCCGGCCTGGTCATTGTCGGGCTGGTCAACCGTCATGGTTCACATGCAACCGCAGCCTATGGTGCAGTCAATCAGGTGCTGAATTACATTCAATTTCCAGCCCTGTCCATTTCGATTGCCGCTTCCATTTTTGCAGCCCAGGCCATTGGTGCCGGAAAATCGGATCTGCTCAATAAAGTTACCCGTACCGCACTGGGTATGAATATCGTTATCACCGGTGGATTGGTGGCTTTGGCTTATCTGTTTTCCAAATATCTGATGGCGTTGTTTATTACCGACCCAACAGTGGTTGTACTGGGGCAGCAATTATTGTTTATTGTACTGTGGTCAATCCTGTTCTTTGGTGCCAGTGCCATTTTTGCTTCCATCATGCGTGCCAGCGGTACGGTCACGATCCCCATGCTGATTAATATCGGCGCAATTTTATTGATTGAAGTGCCTTGTGCTTACCTGTTCAGTTACTGGTGGGGCTTGCAAGGCATTTGGTATGCCTATGCGCTGGCGTTTGTCTGCTTGTGTATTTTGCAGGCTGTTTATTATCAGTTGGTCTGGAAGAAAAAGACCGTAACTACCCTTATTTAAACCGCTCACTGATTTAAAAAAGACCTACTGCAATGCTTGAGAAATAGAATCCTTTTCCTTATCCCATATAGGTGATAAGGATTTAATTTTATCGTATTTTTCAAGCATGTTTTTCCTTGTTATAAACCTGTTGAAAATGAATGATGATAACAAGGGATCAGCATGGCTAAACGACAAATTAAACTGGGTGCTTTTATTCCAACCACTTCACAGCATGCTGCAGGTTGGCGTCATCCACAGTCTCGTCCACAAGATCATTTAAGTGTTGATTACGCCATAGAACTGGCAAAAACAGCCGAACAAGGCTTATTTGATGCCTACTTTCTGGCTGATGGCTTATCGGTGAACTGGAGTCATGGTGCTTCCAAACACAAACAAAGTATCGGCTATAGCGACAAGGTGGTTGGCTTTGAACCGGTGACTTTATTTGCTGCTATTTCTGCCGTAACCAAAAATATCGGTTTTATTGCTACAGCCTCCACTACCTATGAAGAACCTTACCTTTTGGCACGTAAATATGCCTCTTTAGATCATATTTCTAAAGGGCGTGCAGCGTGGAATGTCGTGACCACCATTTCGGCTGATACTGCGCGTAACTTTGGTTTTAGTGCACACCCGGATGCCAAAGTCCGTTATGAACGCGCGGATGAATTTATTGAAGTGACGCAAAAACTTTGGGATTCCTGGGAAGATGATGCTTTCCTTTATGACAAGCACAGCGGTCAATTTTTTGATGCCAGCAAACAACACGAACCCTTGCATGCAGGTAAATATTTTCATGTGCAGGGTGCACTGAATGTGTCCCGTCCGCCGCAAGGTTATCCGGTGATTGTGCAAGCCGGTCAGTCTGAAGATGGTCGGGAACTGGCTGCAAAATATGCCGAAGTGATTTTCACTGCCCAGCAAGACCTGAGCGATGCCCAAGCCTTCTACCGCGATGTTAAATCCCGTTTAGCTAAATATGGCCGTCAGGCTGATGACCTGAAAGTGATGCCGGGCGTATCGGTTTTTGTCGCTAAGACTGAACAGGAAGCGCAAGAAAAATATGAATTGCTAAATAGCTTGATTCATCCTGATGTTGGTTTAGGCTTACTTTCTGGTTTGGCTGGTCATATTGATCTTTCAAAATTTGATCTGGATGCACCATTCCCTATAGAAGATATTGAGATCAAGTCTAGCCGTCAGCAAATGATGATTGAGATTGCCCAAAAGCATAATTTCACTATCCGACAACTATATGAATATATTGCCTCTGCACGCGGTCACTGGACGCTCATTGGTACGCCGGAACAAGTGGTAGATCAGTTGCAAAACTGGTTTGAAAATGCAGCAGCAGATGGTTTTAATGTATTACCACCTTCGACCCCGGCAGGCCTGAATGATTTTGTAGAATTTATTGTTCCTGAGCTGCAACGCCGTGGCCTGTTCCGTACCGAATATGAAGGCACGACTTTGCGTGAAAACTTAGGTTTAAAACGCCCTGAAAACCAGTATGTACTGGCTCGACAACAAACGCAGGCATCATAACAAGTATGAATAAAAAAAGCCTGCATGATGCGGGCTTTTTAATGGCTCATCTCAGTTTGATATATCGTATTACCATGCCAGTTTAAACTGCTCCAGCTCATGTGGCAGGCTGTCCTGAACATCCTGAAAGTCTTGCAAAATGTTATTTTTAATAGCAGCCAAACGGAAGTCTTCACGCTTGCGCGGACGCTCCAAATCGACATGTACAATACGCTTAATCCGCCCCGGATGCGGCTCCATGACCACCACCCGGTCACCGAGCAATACCGCTTCTTCCACATCATGAGTGACTAAAATGCTGGTGATTTTTTCAGTCTGCCAAATCCGCTGCAATTCCTGCTGCAGGTTGGCTCGGGTCAAGGCATCCAAAGCGCCGAATGGCTCATCCAGCAGTAAAATCTGCGGCCGATTCACGAGACTGCGCGCAATCGCGACGCGCTGGCTCATGCCGCCGGACAGCTGGCTGGGATAAGCCTTCTTAAAAGCGCTGAGCTGTACCAGTTCCAAATGATAATCGATCAATTCCTGCTTTTCAGCTTTAGCCAGCGGACTCTTTTCCAGCGCCAGCGCAACGTTTTGCTCGACATTCAGCCACGGAAACAAGCGGTGATCCTGAAAGACAATGCCGCGGTCTAGGCTGGTGCCTTTGACTGGCTGGCCATCAATCAAGATTTTGCCCTGAAATTCTGCATCCAGCCCCACCAGCAGGCGCAGCAGGGTTGATTTTCCGCAGCCACTGCTGCCGACAATACTGATAAATTCACCCGGATGGATATCTAAATTAATCTGTTCTAAGACTTTTAAGACCGTACCGTCTTTGGGAAAAGATTTGTCCAGATGCTGGATCTGCACTTGGCCGCTAATTTCAACTGCTTGATTCATGATTTATTCCTGTTTTTTTATTTATGTGTGCCCTGACGCCAGCGCAAGTTGTAATTTTCAAAATACTGCGCCGCTTTGGAAAACACCAAGCCGACAGCACCAATAATCACCATGCCGTAAATCACCACTTCCATCTGGAACAGGTTCTGCCCGTCCAGAATCGGATTGACCACGCCCGGCGCCGCTACAAAGAAATACTCGGCGCCCACTGTCGCCACCCATGAAAATACTAAGGCGATATTCAAACCGGCAAAAATGCTCGGCGCAGCTGCCGGCAAAATCACTTTGAAAAAGCGTTGCAGGCGGCTGAGCTGGAAAATCTGCGCCACTTCTTTGACTTTCTCCGGCACATTCTTCACGCCGTCATAGGTATTAAAGAACACCGGATAGAACACCACCAAGGCGATAAAAATCACTTTGGATACTTCACCATTGCCAAACCACATAATCATCAGCGGAATCCAAGCGAATACCGCCACATGCTTCACCGCATTCAATGTCGGTGCAAAAATCCGGTCGGCCCAGTGATTCAGTCCCAGCGCCAGCCCAGCCAAAGCACCCAGCCCTCCGCCAATCAAAAAACCGGAAGTATTGCGCAGCAGGCTGGACAGTACATTTTCATACAGCTCACCTTTCTGCACTGCCTGTACCAGTTCTGCCCATACCGCTGATGGCGCCGGCAGCAGCGCCGCATCAATCCAATGCAAGGCCGTTACCGCATACCACAGTACCAACAACACAACAGGAAGGACTGCACCTCGAAAATCATATTTTTTCATGCTTCATTTCCCCGATTATTTCGCCTGATTCCAGCCACTGAACTGTTTCTGCAGCAGGCGGATCAGCACATCAAAAACAAATCCGACCAGGCCAATCACAATGACCGTTGCCAGCACCACATCCAGCTGGAAAATCTGTCGGCCATAGACCATGACATAGCCAATGCCTTCACTGGAGGCCAGCAATTCCACCGCCACCAAAGCGCCCCAAGCGCTGGCCAAAGACAGGCGCAGCCCGCCAATGAAACTGAGAAAGGCGCCGGGCAAAACCAGGTTTTTAAATTTCGACCATGCACCCAATTGATAGACATCAGCGACTTCTGTCAGTTGCTGTGGAATATTGCGCACCCCTTTGAACACATTAATGGTCATCGGCACCAGCGCGGCTTTGGCAATCAGAATAATTTTCAGGGCTTCATCAATACCGACCAGCAAGATTAGCAGTGGAATCCAGCCCACCACCGGCACCAAATTGATCACTTTAAAAGTCGGCCAAAGATACGCTTCCGCGCTGCGTGACAACCCCATGGTCAGCCCCAAAGCCAGCGCCAGGATGATGCCGGCTGAAAAACCGTAACCGATGCGGCTCAAGCTGACCCGCAGATTGCTCCACAGCTCACCGCTGCTGTATAAGTCTTTCAGGGCCGTCCAGACCAAGTCCGGCCCCGGCAGCAGCAGCGGATTGACCCAGTTGTGCAATGAGGCGATATGCCACAGATACAGTAGCGCTAGCGGAAAAATCAGGCCTGCAGCCCAGCGCAGCGCGCTGCTGTGTTTTAAAAAATGGCGCCAATCTTTGACCGCAGGCGTTACCGCCTGAGTCAAGCTATCCTTAGATGCATCCAATTCAATATGTTTGAGCATCGTCACTCCCCCTCAGCCGCTGCGGGCTTATTTGCCCCAGTAAGCTTGCAGATTCAGGCTTTTGACTGCGTTATTGACATATTTCGGCTCGACCCATTGATCGACATCAATATTGCCGCGGATTAGCTTCAAGTCCTGTCCCGCTTTTAGTTTCTGCTTGATCAGGGAAATACTGGCCGCATCAAAAATGGGAGAGCTGTGGTTCTTCAAATCCACACCGTCATTGGCGCGGACAAAGGTGTTGTATGACAGCCCAGACTTCGACCAGATTTTAAACAGCGCTTCGCGGTTTTTCTGCTCAGATTCCCATGCCGCCTGTTTCACCAGCACATTCACCACGCGCTGCACCGTTTCCGGATATTTCTGTTCGAACTTAGAATTCACCAAGAGATAGCCTGAACTTTGCAGAGCAGTCGACTCTTTTTTCGAACTGTAGATAATCTTGGCCACGCCGCGGTCGACCACTGGAAACAAAGACTGGTTGCTGAAAATTGCATCCAAGTCACCGCTGGCCAGCGCGGCATAACCGACCGGGCCATCGACATTGACAAAACGGAAGTCTTTTTCAGTGAAACCGTATTTTTTAATGATTTGATACAGTGCCAAGTGAATGCTGGTGCCGCGGTAGAAACCGATGCGCTTGCCTTTTAAATCGGCCCATGATTTGGCCGGTGAGCCCGGTGGTACAGCCAGATAGGTGTTGTCATGCGTGCCGCCTACCGCAATCAACTTGGTATCCAAACGGCTGGCTTTGCCGATCAGTGTGGGTAAATCACCCAGCCAGGTAATATCCACCAAGCCATTGGCATAGGATTCATTGATAGCGGGGCCTGCGCCTTTAAAATTGTTCCACTGCACCTTAATGCCGTCTTTTTGGAATTCTTTTTCCAGCAGGCCTAAGGTTTGCGTGGTTGCATAGTAGCTGCCATAGCCGACGGGGCGGTTGCCGGTGCCGACATAGGGCGAAGCCAAGCGGATTACGGACGGTTTCGCCTCTGCAAAGGCCTGTACTGCCGGCACAAGAGTGGATACAGCGATCACGCTGCTGAATAAAATTTTAGTCCATCTAGACATTCGGTTTACCTCTGCATTTATGTACATTTATATAATTAGGGGGCTTAGAAGCCGTACTGGAACTGCGCGACCAGCTCGTTATAGTTTTTGCTGATCAATTCGTTATTGACATGGTTCAAGTTAATCTGGAACTTGGTGGTTTCCGCAAAAAAAGCGTTCAGGCCAATGCTGTGAATATCAATGCTTTGATTGGCTGCATTTTTATCGCGGTCGATGCTGTCGAAACGGTAAAAAGTCTGATAGGACTTCGGCCACCAATCGTCATAGCGCCCCTGATTGCGGAAACCTTTGACAAACTGCTCGCCGAAATTCCAGAACAGCGTGCCGGTATGCGATTCACTTTCGCGCTTATAGACCGATGCGGTCTGATTGCGGTAGGTATCATCCTCACCCTGCACATATTCATAAGTCACGCCAAAAGGATGATGGTTGTAGTAAATATCGAAGCCTTTACGCAGTACATCGCCTTTACCGGCGAAAGAAGCCAAAGCGCCGGAAGTATCAAATAGGTTGCTACGACCCTGATACCACGACACGCCAAAGCTCAGCTCACGCAGCCAAGAGTTGTATTGTGCCGGTAAGGTATAGCGCAGCCGGCCAATAAAATTCTTGTCGTCGTTGTCATCGGATTTGTTGGCACCGTTGCCGTTCACAATCCCGAAGGCATAGCTGATCATCGGTGAGCGGTAGTTATAGCCATAATCTACCGTTGGCAAAGCATCGCCGCGCACAATCAAACCGACTTCGCGCAGCGCCAAGCCATAGCCATAACCGGGCAAGCTGAACAGCGCATTGTTGATGGTTGGCTTGAGGTCTTCAGTGGCCTGAACTTCCTGACCGAAGGGCAGCAGCTGCTGGCCAAAAGTCACTGAAAGGCGTCCTGTATCTGCACTTAAGGTCGGCAACACGTTATAAATCAGCTGCGCATCGAGCAAATTCAAATAGCTGTTGTTGGTGCCGGTTTGCGGCGAAGTGCCAAAACGCAGGTTAAAATCGAGGTTCTTGCCTTGTTCATAATCTTTAAACAGATTGCCGGCAAAACCGATCTGCACCGCGCCCAAATCAAAAGACGAACGGCGGTGATTCACGGCAGTACTGCCTGTCTTATCTGCAGGCAGGGTGATTTGCGGCTCATCAATATAAGACGCTTTGGCCTGCACTACGCCGTTAATCAGCAATTGACGGGTCGACAGCGCCGTTTTAGTATCACGCTCACGCTGTACCTGATATTTATAGTTTTCAACATCGCTTTGAATGCCTTGCAGTTCCGCACGGGTCACATAGCTTTGATCATCCGCTGCATCGGTATCCTCCCCCTCTTCCCCAGCATCGGCATGGGCCGCACCAGCACTTTGACTGCTGCCTTGAATACGGTTCAACTCGCTTTTTAATTGTGTTAACGACTGCTCCAGCTGGCTGACCTGCTGCTGCAATTGTGCAACGTTGCTGTCTGCGTGACTGATGGCAATGCTGGCGCTCAGCAGAGTTAAAAGGCACTGTTGCAAATAGGCTGACATGATAAGCTAAATATCTTATTTATTTCGAGATACAGCAGATGAATCCCATCCACATTTATTATGGATAAAATTTAGGCTGTTTTGTAAGCTTTGGCTTACATCAATTCCGGTGCTTTGCTGCTATTCGGAATAGTAGAATTTTCATATTATTAAGTTGTCAGGAACAGGATGTTCCTTAAAATTACAAAGAATGAGCACCAGGATGGGGCCAAATAAGACAACCACAAGCACGCAGAGACCTAAAGTTCCAATAAAAAAACCTGGCAGGATAATCTGCACCCCGAAAGTTGGACACTCTTAGTCTAATTTGAAGGGTGCTTTTTAATGGCTAAATATTCTCAAGAATTTAAATTAAAAGTTGTGGAGCATTACTTGTCTGGTCATGGCGACTCTGTAACAGGTCAAATTTTTAATGTTCATAGATCAGATGTTCAAAAGTGGAGTAAAGCATTTAAACTTTATGGCATGGCAGGCTTAGAACTCAGAAGATCTAAAACAACTTTCACGGTTGAATTTAAATATCAAGTTGTTAAAGCAATATGTGAGGAAGGAGCTTCATTAAGAGAAACGATGCAACGCTTTCATATTAAAGAAACAAGCACGTTAAGAGATTGGTTGAAAAAATATAAAGAAAACGGTATAGATGGCTTGAAAACGAAAGCTAGAGGACGGCCCAAAAGCATGCTAAAGCCAAAGATAACGAGAGCTCAATATACTCAAGCAGATCAGGATAAAACCCATGAGGAACTGCTTGAGGAGTTGGCATATCTACGTGCTGAAGTTGCTTTCCTAAAAAAGCGGAGAGCCTTGATTCAGAAGCAGAAAGAACAGGAAAAAGTCGAACAGCAACGGCTGCAAGATTCATATCTGAATTAAGGCAAAACTACCCACTAAAGCATGTGCTATGTGCAGCCAAGATGGCGCGTAGTACCTATTTTTATCATCAGAAATCATCAAAAATCAATGATAAATACAGTGATTTAAAACAGCAAATCAAAGTGATCTATCATCAGCATAAAGGGCGTTATGGGTATCGCAGGATTACGCTTGCATTGAGAAATACAGGTTTGATCGTGAACCATAAGTGTGTACAGCGATTGATGATATCTATGAAGCTTAAATCACGTATTAGGGTTGTGAAATACCGTTCGTATAAAGGGCAAGTAGGTAAAATTGCAAACAATGTATTGCAGCGTCAATTCAAGGCTGAGCGACCTAATCAAAAATGGGTTACTGATGTGACTGAATTTAATATTCGGGGGGACAAGCTTTACCTATCTCCCGTCATGGACTTATTTAACGGTGAAATTATTGCATTTCAAATGGAACGTAGACCAGTATTCGGACTAGTCAAAGATATGCTTAAAGAGGCTATAGAGACACTCAACCTAAATGAGAAGCCAATGATCCATTCTGATCAAGGTTGGCAATATCAAATGAGATTTTACCAGAAACAGTTAGCAGAACGAGGGCTCACCCAAAGTATGTCACGTAAGGGGAATTGTTTAGATAATGCTGCTATGGAGAGCTTCTTTGGAATACTTAAATCTGAATGTTTCTATGGAGAAGAATTTAAATCAGTTGATGAATTGGAGCAAAAAGTGAAAGAATATATTCACTATTACAATCATGAAAGAATCAAGGTTAAATTGAAAGGACTGACCCCTGTAGAATACAGAAATCAGTCCTTAGAAATTGCCTAACTTACTGTCTAACTTTTGGGGGTCAGATCAGGATGCCGGGTTTTTTTATTATCTGGATATCGTAATTACTAGGCAGTATCATTGGTTGAGCCAGCAAACAGTCAGTTCTTACTTCCCAGCGCCCATTTCCCAGCTTACCATCAATGAACTATTAGATTATATCTAAAATATCTGCTTGCTTAGCCTGTTGTATTAACCACTCTTTAAACGCTATCAGCTTAGGTAAAGTCCTACATTCTTCTCTATACACAACATAATAGGCCAAGCTTGAGGGACATTTTATTTTCGGATATAGGCGAATTAGACGCCCTGCTTTTAAATCATCATTTGCCATGACGCTTCTAGCAAGTGCTACTCCTTGACCATTAATTGCAGCTTGTAATACAGAAGCTGAATTATTGATTTTAAGACCCCATTGATTATTCTCACTAGTGATTTGATGAAAATGTAGCCATTTATCCCAAGTAGTGAAACCAGAATAGTGATCCATTGAAAGGTCATGAATCAAAGGTAAAGTTAATAATCCCTGAGGAGATTGCAGTTTCTGTAAATGCGCTTTATAAAAAGTTGGTGAACAGACGGGAAAAGTTTCTTCTTCCATTAATTTTTCAGCGACAAGTCCAGACCAGCTTCCACTCCCATAGCGCACGCCAATATCGATTCCATTTGCCAAAAAATCAACAAGTTTTAGATTAGTATCCAAACGCACATCGGTATCAGGATAGGCCATTTGAAATTGATCAATTCTGGGTAATAACCATTTAGCTGCGAATGCAGGACTGACCGTTATGGTCAAGATGCCCGAAGATACCCCCTTTTTTAATTTTTCTAAGCCTAAGGTTAGCTTATCAAATCCTCCTCTAATATCAGGCAATACAGATTCAGCCAATTCAGTTGGGATCAGCCGATTTTTACCGGTTTGCTGCCGATGAAAAAGACGAGTTCCTAAATAGTCTTCTAAACCTCGAACCAATTGCCCTACTGCCGCAGGCGTCACATTTAATTCTTTTGCAGCAGCAGAAAAACTCTGATGTCTTGCACTGGCCTCAAAGGCTTTTAATGCATTGAGAAAAACTGGTGTATTCATATTACAGCAAAGATTTTCTTTTAACTTAAGTTAGATTATCTCATTTGTTTAGTATGAATTCTATCTCTAGAATAATTTATAAGTTATTGACAAAGACTACTTTTAAAGGATGTTTTCAATTTAAATTAATTGATCCATGAATAGACTTTCTTTAAGAGATACAACCATATAGGTTCTGATAAATGATTAAAGAAAATTTATTCGACTTTCAAGATTTTTCTGAGAGCATCATGTTGAAACAGTAGATGTGGCTTTGTAATTTTTGAAACTCACTGAATACTTCATTGATTACCCCACAAGTCTGTCTTTCAATAACGATGCAATTGCTAGATACAGATCTGTCTACCATTGATTTTCACAGACATCTTAAGAGACCCCCTATGCAAGACTGGAATAATTATCGTATTTCAATACTGAAACAAATTGCGGATTATGCCGCCCTCGCACCTGATACAATGAGTGGCTTATCCGCCATGGATGCCGGTACGAGTAAAATTGGGAAATTGGATGCTAAAGTTCATGAACTGATTGCCTTGGCAGTTGCTGTTACGACACGTTGTGACGGATGTATTGCCGTTCATGCCAAAAAAGCAAGTGAGTTAGGTGTAAGTAGAGAAGAAATTGCAGAGGCATTATCTGTTGCAATTACACTAAATGCTGGAGCAGCTTTAACGTATTCCGCACGTGTGCTAGAAGCCGTCGATAATCTCCCTAAACGTTAATATAGCTTAAAATAAACCTATGCATTTTCATTAAAATGCGTAGGTTTATTCATTTTAGGATAGCATTCATGTTGATTCATGCCGACTTTTCACAAACCGCCATCATCAAGCCAGAGGATTATCATTGGGTAAAATCTCCAGGAGGTGAAGTCGATCGGATGATGCTTGACCGTATTGGTACTGAAAAAGCACGTGCAACGAGTTTAGTAAAATATGCACAAAAATCTGCCTTCCCCCAACATGAGCATCATTTGGGTGAAGAAGTACTGATCTTGTCCGGCACTTTTACTGAGAATGCTACAGAGGATTATTCTAAAGGCTGGTATTTACGTAATCCCCATCGTTCAACTCATCGAGTCTCCAGTCAGGCAGGCTGTTTAATCTTTGTCAAATTGATGCAAATGACTGAAAACGAGAGTGAACCTACCCGGATTAATACCAATGATCCAGCGAATTGGATGCTTATCAAAGATAGGATGATATGCCCTTTATTTCAATCTGAACATGAGCAGACCTATTTAGAAAAGCTAAAGCCTGATCAAATTTTCAATGAGCAATCAGAACAAGGGATTGAGATTTTCATCATCCAAGGTCAGTTGTTTTGTGGCACTGAAATATACCCTGCGGGATCATGGATCCGTATGCCCATCCATAGCAGTGTTAAATTTCATGCAGGTCAATCAGGTGCTAGACTTTATGTAAAAACTGGACATCTGCAATATGCTATGAATGTATGGGGAAACAGACAGTAATGCGCATTCAGAATGCTATGCATCGTCAAGTCCTTATCTTGGCGAGCTCGCAAGCCCTATTCCAAACTGTTTCAGTTATAGTGATGACTATTGGTGGTCTGGCAGGTGCAAATATTGCAAATACTCCTATGCTTGCAACATTGCCAATCGCTTCTATGTTCTTAGGGACAGCGATCATGATGTTTCCTGCATCAATATGGATGGCTCGTGTAGGAAGACGTAATGGTTTTCTTTGCGGGGCATTATTTGGTGTATCGGGAGGTATCATCGCCGCGATTGGTGTTTTTTATAACTCACTTTTTCTTTTGGCATCAGGGACTTTCTGCATCGGTATTTATCAATCATTTGCCCAGTTTTATCGCTTTGCTGCTAGTGAAGTTGCTGATGATGCATTCCGGTCAAGAGCTATCTCCTTTGTGATGGCAGGTGGTGTAGTTGCTGCTCTTATTGGCCCCACACTCGCGCACTTCGGTGGTCCTTTATTTATTCATTTAGAATATGCCGGGTCTTTTTTAATGATTGCTATTGTTTCTCTACTGGCAATTGGAATTTTATCCGGTCTGAATATTCCTAATAAATTAGAAGTAAAAACGAGTTTTAGTGCTGGAAGGCCTTGGCATCAGATTGTTTTTCAGCCCGCCTATTTAGTTGCATTGTTTGGTTCAGTAACAGGTTATGGCATTATGATTTTAGGGATGACTGCTACACCTATTGCCATGCGACATGTTCATCATGAGCTAGGCTCTATTGCGACAGTGATTCAGTTGCATGTGTTAGGAATGTTTCTCCCTTCATTTTTTACCGGTAATCTAATTTCACGCTTTGGAACTCTCAAAATTATGTTTGCAGGTCTTTTATTATTTGCCTGCTACATCACATCTGCTTTATCAGGTACACATTTTTTTTCATTCGCAGTTTCACTCATTATATTGGGAGTTGGATGGAATTTTCTGTTTATCGGTAGTACTGCATTGCTTACTGGAACGTATACAGTAGTTGAGAAAGCGAAAGCCCAAGCGATAAATGATATGACTGTCTTTATTATAGGTTTGGCCTGCTCTTTCAGTGCCGGAGCTTTAGTTGATATTTTTGGATGGTACACCATGAATATTGCTCTCGTACCTTGGGTCATGCTCTCAGCTTTATCATTGTTATGGCTGCATAAAAAAACTGCAAAAAAGACCTAACGTCTGGAAGGAATAATATATCCATTCATATTTCATGGCATATCTACAATTGATATAGGTGGTGTTTCAAAAAGTATGCTGAAAAAAACAATATGACTTTTGATAAATTGGTCGAAACCAAGATGTATTGCATCAAATTATTAGAAGATAAATTAACGGCAAGGTACTTTCATCGTCAGGTGAATGAGATTCATGCTTCTTGTCTTGAATAAATTCATTGAACTAGGTCGCCCTCATACCCAAGTTGTATCTTAAATTTGGATCTTTTAGGGTATCTATCTTTTAAACCTTTGTGCAACAAAGCCAGCTAGAGTGAAAAAGAGGCTTAAGCAGCACAGTATAATTGATGCAAGGTTTGCATAAGCGTAAGAACTTTAGGATCAGCAACCTGATAGAAAATCTGTTTACCTTCACGACGGGTACTCACCATATTGCTTTTACGCAGTACAGCCAGTTGTTGCGATAGGGTGGGTTGATGAATATCAGTGCCATCCTCAATTTGTTGCACATTGAGTTCACCATCCACTAAAACACAGAGAATTTTTAGACGGTCAGGATTGGACAAGACTTTTAAACAGCCAGTCACTCGGTCTGCTTCTGAAAAATCAATTTTAGCCTGACTAACTACAGTATTCATTACAATATCCTTCAATCCGATATATTGAAAATTAGTTACAGAATAATATCACAAGGGACTTGATTAATATTTAGTATTATATATTATAAAAAAATATATTGTAAAGAAGTAAACTCGCTATGCATGACTTTCTGATTGCTTTTCTAGGCGGCTTGATGCTCGGTATTTCGGTCGTAGGTTATCTTTATGTGCATGGTCGCATTGCAGGCATCAGTGGATTGATCGGACAAGTACTAAATCCACAGACGGTGTTTAAAACACCTGCGATCTGGTTTTTATTGGGTCTAATTATCACGCCATTTATTTATGGTCTGTTTATACAGCCTGAAATTGAACTGAATGCAAGCCCACTCATGATGATTATTGCAGGTTTGCTGGTTGGTTTTGGTACTCGCTTAGGTTCGGGTTGTACCAGTGGTCATGGGATCTGCGGGATGAGCCGTTTGTCTAAACGTTCCATCGTAGCCACCATGATTTTCATGTTTGCAGGTTTTGTCACTGTTTATCTTGTTCGTCACGTAACCGGAGCATTTTAAAATGAAAAATATTCTAGCTTTTATTTTTGGTGCTCTTTTTTCTGTTGGACTGATGGTTTCAGGTATGTCGAATCCTGAAAAAGTGCTGGATTTCCTGGATCTGTTTGGTGATTGGGATGCCAGTCTGGCTTTTGTCATGATGGGTGCAATTGCTGTGGCATTCATTCCATTTCAAAAGGCCATGCGTTCTGAAGCACCGAAAACCGTATTTAACGAACCTATTGTATTGCCAACCAGTCAAAAACTTGACCCACGCTTAATCATTGGCAGCCTCTTATTTGGTATCGGTTGGGGGATTGCTGGGGTATGTCCCGCACCAAGTTTCACATTGATTGGCCTAGGGCATTACCAAGTCTTCTATTTTATTATCGCGATGTTTATTGGCGTATTGTTGCACCGTAAATGGGCTGGAGAATAACCATGGCAAAACACCCACTGGTACAGAATTTTTTTGACGAGGCAACCAATACATTCAGTTACGTGGTATCCGATCCAGTCACAAAGCGCTGTGCAATTATTGACAGTGTGCTGGATTATGATGCGGCATCTGCAAGCACTTCAACCACACAGGCAGACCGTATCATTGCCTATATCAAAGAGCAAGGTTTAACTGTCGAATGGATTCTGGAAACCCATGTTCATGCAGATCATCTGACTGCAGCCCAATATCTGAAACAGAAACTGGGTGGAAAAATTGCAATCAGCCAGAAAATCGCTGTGGTACAGGAAACCTTTGCTGCAATTTATCACTTGGATATCAAGCAGGTGAATGCCAATCAGCCATTCGATCATTTATTTGAAGATGGTGAACATTTCAAAATCGGTGAGCTGGATGTTTATAACATCCCAACACCGGGGCATACGCCGGCTTGCCTGAGCTATGTGGTTGAAGATGCAGTCTTTGTTGGTGATACGCTGTTTATGCCAGATTATGGGACAGCACGCTGTGATTTTCCGCGTGGCAGTGCAGAAGTACTTTTTGATTCAGTACAAAGTCTGTATCAGTTACCGGAAGATACCCGAGTCTTTTTATGTCATGACTATTTACCTGAAACACGTGAGTCATATGTATGTGAAACTGATATCCAGACTCAGAAAACACAGAATATTCATATTCACGAGGGAGTCAGTAAAACTGAATTTGCTCAGATGCGAAATCAGCGGGACTTAGGACTCAGTATGCCGAAACTGATTCTGCCCTCAATTCAGATCAATATGAAAGCAGGACAGTTTCCTGAGCCAGAAGAGAACGGGGTTTCTTACCTCAAGCTACCTCTTAACTACTTCAAATAAGCTTAGGTGGTGATTAAACAAAAAGTTTAACTTTTATTTAATCACTTTTATGTATAAGGGAGAGGGGCGATGTGGGCATTAATACTTGAAGGGCTGGTCATCGGAGGGCTGTTGGGTTTAACCGGTGCTGGTGGCGGCATCCTGGCTGTACCGGCACTGATGGCAAGTCAGGGTTGGACGGTGGCTCAGGCTGCGCCTGTGGGATTGCTTGCAGTCACGCTGTCAGCCTTGGTCGGAACGTTCGAGGGTTTATTCAAGCGCATAGTGCGATATCGCGCCGCACTCTGGATCGCTCTTATCAGTATTCCTTCAGCACGTTACGGGGTGCAGCTGGCTGATATTGTTTCTCCGGTCTGGCTAACCTTGGCTTTTAGTCTGGTTATGCTGATCGTGGCTTACCGGATATTCTTTAACAAAGTGAATGACTATGAGAATCCACCATGTAAAGTCAATCAAACAACCGGCCGTCTGATCTGGAATGTAAAAACTGCCTCCTTCCTTGCTGGTATTGGTGTAGTGGCAGGTTTATTAACGGGTCTGCTTGGCGTTGGGGGTGGTTTTGTCATTGTTCCAGCCCTGCGTAAATTCACCGATCTCGATATGCGCAGCATCGTGGCGACCTCCCTCATGATTATTTTCCTGATTGGTGGGGTCAGTATTTCTGCACACGTACTGGATGGCTTTCAATATCCTGTTTCGGTCACATTGACCTTTGTCCTGGCCTGTATTGTCGGGATGTTCATTGGACGCAGTCTGATGCATCGGATTGACAGTAACAAGGTACAGAAAATATTTGCCACAACCGTGGTTGGGGTAGCCATGTATTTAATCTATTCAGCGCTCATGGGCTAAAACAGCCGATTGAGTCCTTAAACTAAACCGCTTTAATCTACCTGAGTATGGCCGAGGAATGAAAAATGATGAAAACTGCAGAGCAATTGATCCGGAATGCAAAAAACCGAATTCAGGAAGTCAGTGTAAATGAATTGTTTGAGGCGATGCAAAACCATAAAACCATACTGATCGATGTTCGGGAACCAGATGAATTTCAGGCAGCAGCAATAGACCGGGCGGTGAATTATCCTCGTGGTATTTTGGAAATGCGAATTCACCAGCATCCCTTAGCGAGTCATTATTGTGATACCCAGCAGGCACTGGAACATCTTAAAGATCAGCCGATTTATTTGATCTGTGGTACGGGTGGACGTTCAGCACTGGCAACCGATACCTTACAGAATATGGGCTTTACCCAGGTCAAGTCGGTTCAGGGTGGTTATCAGGCCTGGCTGGAACAGGGCTATCCGGTAGAAAAATAAGCTATTGAATATATAAATGAATACTGATTTCTTTATTTGAGGTGAAGCAATGAAATACAAAGAATTAACCCAGAACATTTCGGGCAGTTTAAGAACCTTAAGTCAGGATTCGCCTGATTTAATGAAAAGTTTTAACCAATTGTCTCAGACTGCTATGCGTGATGGCATGATTGATCCGAAAACCAAGGAGTTAATTGCCTTGGCGATTGGTGTGGCGGCACGTTGTGATGGCTGTATCGGTTTTCATGTCAGAACATTAGTCAAAATGGGCATGACCCTACAGGAACTGGAAGAAGTTTTAGGTGTTGCCGTCTATATGGGTGGTGGCCCTTCATTGATGTATGCCGCAAATGCCCTAGAGGCATTTAAAGAGTTTTCCAGCTGATTGAATCGTTTAGTAAATGGAGGCTGAAATGAGTCAGCACTGGAATGAATTATATGCCCAGACGCAAGATCTGTATGGCACAGCAGCAAATCTTTTCATTCAGGAAATTTCGGACAAAATCCGGATAGAAGGTAAAACACTGGCAATTGCTGAAGGTGAAGGACGGAATATCCTGTACCTGGCTGAGCGGGCAAGACAGCAGGGTTACCCTTTTTCAGTGGAAGTCTGGGATTATTCCGATGTTGCTTTGAAGCATCTGTCCAGCAAGGCCGAAGCCCAAGGGATAAACATTGAACTCAAAAATGTTGATTTAACAACAGCTCAATGGCCATCCCAATGTTATCAAAATGTGATCTGTGTATTTGGTCATTTCGATACAGAAACACAAAAAAAGGTTTTAGAAGGCATAAGAAAATCCTTGCTCAACGGTGGATGGTTTATCGGTGAGCTGTATTCCAAGGAGCAGATCAACTATAAAACTGGTGGCCCTAAAAATATCGAATATTTATACGATCCGTGGGATATTTTGCAGGTTTTCAAGCAGGATCATATCCATCATTTTTATGTTGGAGAGCAAGAAAGACAGGAGGGAGAATTACATTGTGGTAAATGCCATGTTATTCAATTTGCGATACAAGTGATGAAGTAAAAACAAGTGAATTCTTAAATGTGATGCAAATATTCAGCATTGCAGTACTTTAAAAAAGAGGTTTTATTATGTCAAATCGGTTCAAAAATAAAGTTGCCCTAGTTACTGGTGCGGGTTCTGGAATTGGGAAAAGCACAGCTATGCTTTTAGCGAAGCAGGGTGCAAGTGTTGTAGTCTCGGATATTAACTTTGAAGCAGCACAGAAAGTTGCTGAGGAAATTGTATCTTTAGGCGGTAAAGCGGCTGCGAATAAAGCCAATACGGCTGAACCTGAAGACATGAAAGCAGCGGTTGAATTTTCAATTAGCACGTATGGTGCCCTTCATTTAGCTTTTAACAATGCTGGAATATTGGGTGACGTTCAGCCAATTGCAAATTTAAGTATTGAAGCTTGGCGTCGTGTGATTGATATTAATTTGAATGCGGTCTTTTATGGCCTACATTATCAAATCCCTGCAATATTGGCAGCCGGCGGTGGTGCAATTGTGAATACAGCATCAATTTTAGGTTTAGTTGGGACTAAAAATATTTCTGGTTATGTGGCAGCTAAGCATGGTGTAACCGGGCTTACTAAAGCAGCTTCGCTAGAATATGCTGAAAAGGGTATTCGTATTAACTCTGTACATCCAGGTTATATTAAAACCCCTTTAATTGGTGAGTTTGATGAAGCTGAACTAACAAAATTACATCCAATTGGGCGTTTGGGACAGCCGGAAGAAGTTGCTCAGGTCGTTGCTTTCTTACTCTCTGATGATGCAGCCTTTGTAACAGGCAGCCAGTATGTAGTAGATGGTTCCTATACTTCACAATAGTTAATTTTAGGAAAGGCCTTCTGATTGAGAAGGTTTTTCCTTTTGGAGTTTATTAGAAGTATCTGTCTTACAAATAAAAAACGCCTGATGCAATTAATCAGACGTTTTTATGAAATATCGTGCAACTTATTTCGAGCCTAGGCAATTTAATTTTTTGCTGAAATAGCAGTTAGATAAGGTGTACTTTATCAGTTAAAGTTCCTATTAAAAGTTAATAATAACTTTAACTCTGGGGTCGGATTTTATTCAAGCGTACACAAAAGATAATCTAAAGTATTGAACTAAAGTGCAGATATAGGCGAGTTAAAGTAAACTATAAATAAAATTATCAGGATCAATTTCCTCAGTCACAATAACATGTACACCAATATTTTTGAGTTTTTCTCTTAATCTATCCCCCATCCCTGTAGTTACAAACATATCCATAGGTAACAGTTTTTCTAGCACCTCCCCCGACTGAGAAAATGACGATTCTTTCTCCACCTTAATGAGCTGTTTGTCCATAACTTCCCCATCTTTGAGCTCATATTTCCAGAATTTTCGGCATTTTCCAGCATGTGGACTAATATGACGCCGGTTCTGTGATGTGATTACAATTACCATAAAGACTTCTCCAAACGGCACTGTTGCAAATAGCCTGACATGCTAAGCTAAATATCTTGTTTGTCAGAGATACAGTTGATGAATCCATTTCATGGTCGGCATTTTCGTGGCGAAATCATTCTTTGGGCTGTACGTTGGTACTGTAAATACGGTATTAGTTATCGTGAACTTCAAGAAATGCTTGCTGAACGAGGTGTGAATGTTGATCACACCACAATTTATCGTTGGGTTCAGCATTATGCTCCAGAAATGGAAAAACGGTTACGCTGGTATTGGCGTAATCCTACAGATTTACATTCATGGCATATGGATGAAACTTATATCAAAGTAAATGGGCGATGGTCTTACCTATATCGTGCAGTTGATCAACGTGGTCATACGATTGACTTTTACCTTTCCGCTCGACGGAACAGTAAATCAGCCTATTGTTTTCTAGGAAAGATTTTCAATACGGTGAAAAAATGGCAGATTCCACGTGTTATCAATACAGATAAAGCAGCGACCTATGGCCACGCTTTATCACGGTTAAAGCGAGAAGGAAAATGCCCAATCGACCTTGAACATCGACAAATTAAATATAAGAACAATTTAATTGAATGTGATCATGGCAAGCTAAAGCGGATCATCAGGGCTACTTTAGGATTCAAATCTATGAAGACGGCATATGCCACAATTAAAGGCATTGAAGTCATGCGTGCACTACATAAAGGACAAGCTTCGTCATTTTATTATGGTCAACCTCAGGGCGAAGTGTGTCTAATCAACAGGGTTTTCGGTCTCTAAGCAATTTTAAAGGGAACATCATCGACTCAAATCTCTATTTGCAACAGTGCCAGTTAAAATGCCTGCGCCCTGTTGTAAACTTTTTCTTATGTGATGATTCATGAACGATAGGCACCTACAGCTTAGCAAGTGACACATCGGTCGATTTGATCAGCACAATCACTTGACTGCCGACCTGCAAATCCAATTCCAGCACTGAACGTGTGGTAATCACTGAAGTAAATACGCCTGATGCAGTCACCACATCGACTTCTGAAACCACATCTCCTTTCACAATTTCCTGAATCGTGCCTTTAAGCTGGTTGCGAACATTAATAGATTGAATTGTCATTTTAATTCCTATGGTTTTGTTTGGAATTAATCATGACGCATTTATTAATTTCAAAAAAATAATATAAAATGATTTTATTATCTATTTTTATAAAATGAATAGTTCTATCTATATTAAATTCACCTGCTCTTTTAAATAAAAATTATTTTTAATAATGATATTTTCATATTGCCAGCACAGAATATCCTGATGTGAAAGCATCTTGATTTCTTTATGAATGGTTTGGCGGGAAGAGGACAGCAAATCCGCCAGATCATGCTGTGAAATTTTCAGCCGGATTTCCGTGCCGAGCGGATGCTGGACGCCATACTGCCGTGCCAGGTCCAGCAGCATTTTGCAGACTTTCTGATGCAGATTCGCCACTTGCAGAAATTTCACCTGATGCATTAAATGCTGCATGCGCAGGCTGAGTATCTCCAAAGCATCCTGCTTTAAAGCATTGTTATTTCTTATTTCTTCCATAAAAACTGCTTTTGGGATCTGCAATACTTTCACCGCATTAAAGGCATAGTAGTCATAATCCAGCGCCTCTGAATTCAGGCACGGCAGCAGATTAAGCATGTGTTTTTCAGAATAATAATAGAAGGCGTGAAAACGCCCGGAAGGGCTGAGGTATCCAATTTGAACAATTCCGTCCAGCAGAATATGCAGCATATCGCTGCTATTTTCTTTATTAAGAATTAAATCATTTTTATAATATTTTTTAATTACCGAACTTTCTAATATTTTATAAACATCATTTTCAGACAAATTTTTAAAAATATCGCTTAAAACTAAATATTCATGATTATTTCTAATATTTTCATTTTTATTTAAATACATGATTCATCCACCATTAATTCTAATTTAAAAAGATTAAAATATATTAGATGGATGAATCAGTGCTGACGAATCATTTATTTTTGATTCCTTAGCGTTTTAAATGCAAAGTTTACGAATTATTTTGCATTCTTTATGAAACTTTTTCATATTGACCATCATGGGTCAGACGGTAATCGCTGATATCCTGTTTCTGCTCTTTACGCAGCGTTTCGCTTGGACGACCATCCACACCGACTGGAATATCACCGGCTAAAGTGACACGGCGGACGACGCGGTGCTGATCGCCATAATCATTAATAGCGCGGTGCTGTGTCGCACGGTTGTCCCAAATTGCCACATCACCTGCTTCCCAGCGCCAGCGCACAATATTTTCCTGCTTCACCACATAGCTTTGGAACAGCTCAAACAGCTTGCGCGAATCTTTGGAATTGAAGCCGACAAAATGCTTAAAGAAATGCCCCAGCAGCAATGTTTTTTCACCGGTTTCAGGATGCACACGCACCAGCGGATGCTCTGTTTCATATTCGGTTGAATTAAAAAAGTTTTTATATTTGGATATGGCGTCTGGTGTTTTATTTTTAACAATCGCTGCATAGTCGAAATCATTGCTATGCACAGCACGCAGTGTATCTGCCAGCGCCTTTAAAGGTTCAGGTAAAGAAGCATAGGCCGAAGTGGTATTGGCCCAAGCCGTATCGCCGCCGGCAGCCGGCGCCACCACGCTGCGCAGAATTGAGGCTTTTGGATAAGCATCCAGGAAGCTGATATCGGTATGCCATGAATCTGCGCGCGCGCCATGTGACGAATCCAGTTCTAAAATATGTTTAGACCCTTGCTTGATCGGCACAGTCGGGTGATTCAGTAATTCACCTAAACGGCCTGCAAAAGCTTCCTGCGCTTCATCATCCAAATGCGTTTGACCTTTAAAGAAAATGGCTTTGTACTGCAGCAGCGCCTGATTGATTTCCTGTACAACTTCCTCAGCCAAGTCACCTGAAAGTGTTAGGCCCTGAATTTCTGCGCCGGTATGGCCAGTAATCGGTTTCACTTGAATATGCTGATATGTATAGCTCATGATATATGCCTCATTGATTTATCAATTGGGTTGTTCTTTTAATGGCTTTTTAATTCAAGCCTGAATTCGTGCTGTGAAATCATCTTGCCAAAAGCGCTTATTCAAATCTGTCAATTTGTTGACATTGCTATACTGCTTTTCAGATATCGAAAAAATAAAAAATGCATAAAAAGCCGGTCTTAAAGCTAAATACTGAATTTGTGCAAAAGTCTGAGCCTTGCCTGAGAGGCAGCAGCTAAATAACAGACATAAAAAAACCCGCATGATGATGCGGGTTTTTAAGGGGTAGGCTGTTAAGCGGATTTCTTGCCTTTATTGCCTAATTTTGTCGCCAATGCCATAACGCGCTGATAGCCGGTCGGCAAAATGCGCTGCATCAAATCGATTGCCTTGGCATCGTTACCAATCAGCAAACGGCGCTTATCTTTTTGAACTGCCTCAATAATTTGACGTGCTGCTTCTTCAGGCGGACAACGTAATAACTTATTAAAGGCTTTGGCCGATTTTTCAGGATGCATACCCAAGGCGCGAATACTGTCATTCATTTTCGCCGCATTGGCAATATTGGTACGAATTCCACCCGGATGCACGCAGAGTGCACTCACGCCACAGTTTTCCATATCCAGTTCCTGACGCAAGGATTCAGTAAAACCACGCACCGCAAACTTGGTCGCATTATAGGCAGATTGGGTCGGCTGAGCCGTTAAGCCAAACAGGCTGGAAATATTGATGATATGCCCTTCACCCGATTGCTTGATCAAGGGTAAAAATTCTTTGGTGCCATAGACCACGCCCCAGAAATTAATATTGACAATCCATTCCAGCTCTTCATACGAAGCGCCTTCCACGGTTGAACCCAATGCCACACCGGCATTGTTAAAAATCATGTTAACTGAACCATGATCTTTCACGGTTTCCGCAGCCCAGTCACGAACGTCTTCAACCTTGGCTACATTGACCTTTTTTGTCGTCACACGGACATGACTGTCTTTGACCAGTTCAACCGTTTTTGCCAAACCCTGTTCATTGACATCACTTAAGGACAAATGACAGCCTTGCTTCGCCAACAGTACTGCCAATTGCTGCCCAATACCTGACCCTGCACCGGTAATTGCTGCGACTTTATTTTTAAAATTTTTCATGACCTATCCTTATTCAATTTTCTGCCTCATCATCCTAAACATCTCGATTGTTTTTCTGTCGGGATGATGTGCAGTTCATCCATCCAATATAATTTTGACAATAACCATTGTCAATATAATATGTAAGTTATCCATCCATACAGTAAAAGCCGCGGCTTTGCTTTACGCATAGGTATAGAGATAAATTATTGTTAATATAAGGCAAAATCTCGATTTCATTTGGCACACCACATTTATGACTGAACAGCACAAAAGTTTCGAAGAAAATCAAAAAAAACCGGCGAAAATCAAAGAACGTCAATTTAAAGGCATGTCCTTAACCGAACGTAAACAGGCACGTCGTGAAAAACTGATTGAAGCCGGGATTGAAGCCTATGGTACGCATGGTTTTTTTGCCGTTACGGTCAAGGACATTTGTACTGAAGCCAAACTGACTGAACGCTATTTCTATGAATCCTTTAAGAAAAGTGAAGAACTGTTTCAAACCATTTTTTTAAAGCTCATTGATCAGTTGCAGCACAATGTCATGCAGGCCATTATGCAGGCCTCGACCGATCCCAAAAAAATGATCGAAGCGGGTCTCACTGCCCTGCTTACCACCTTAAAAGACAATCCACATATGGCACGGATTATTTATATCGATGCCATGCTGGTGCAAGAGCTGCATAACCAGGCCACCATCCATGAAACCATGTTGCGTTTTGACCGCATGATTCATGCTTTTGTCATGCTGATGATGCCGAACATTAACCGCTCTGAACGTGAAATCTCAATGATTTCAACCGGATTAAATGGCTATGTCACACAAATCGCCATTCGCTGGGTGGTCAGTGATTTTAAACCCTCGCTGGAGAATGTCCTCTCTTCTTGCAGCATCGTCTTCTTATCGCTGCTGGAGACTTTTTCGGAAAAAGAAAAAATATGATCAAAAAGCAGTTACTTTTACAAAACTGTTAAAAAATATTCAACATCTTGAATTTAATATATTTATATAGCTGATTTATTTTAAATTCTTCATTTTATGACATCAAAATTGTCACAATTTTTTGCGAAAATAGGCAGAGCTGCCTTTTCTGCAATGATACTGTCATAATTAATCTTTGTAATAAGCCTGTCATAAATAAAAAACGGTTCACCGTTAACATCAAATAGGATATTGCGTTGTGAAAGATGACTATATATTAATCGTCGATGACGAACTTCCCATTCGAGAGATGATTCATACCTCTTTAGATATGGCAGGCTTTCAGTGCTTACAAGCCGAGGATGCAAAACAAGCCCACCAGATGATTGTCGATCAACGTCCTGCGCTTGTTTTACTCGACTGGATGTTACCGGGTGGTGTCAGCGGTGTAGATCTGTGCCGCCGTTTAAAACGTGATGAAACCCTATCTGAAATTCCGGTGATCATGCTCACGGCCCGCGCTGAAGAAGACCATAAAGTGCAAGGTCTGGATGCCGGTGCCGATGACTACATGACCAAACCTTTTTCCACCCGTGAACTGGTTTCCCGCATTAAGGCCGTGTTACGCCGTGCCAATGCGCTCAGTGGCGAAAAAACCATTGATGCCAATGGTCTGATACTGGATCCGGTCAGTCAGCGTGTCAGTCATGGTCAAAATATTTTAGAGATGGGGCCAACCGAATACCGTTTGCTGGCCTTCTTCATGACCCATCCGGAACGGGCCTATACCCGTGCGCAATTGCTTGACCAGGTTTGGGGTGGTAACGTATATATTGAAGACCGTACCATTGATGTACATATCCGCCGTTTGCGTAAAGTGCTGGAACCGTATGGTGCTGACCGTTATGTACAAACCGTTCGTGGCACTGGTTATCGTTTTTCTACCCGCTCTGATGTCGCTTTAGGTTAGCCGCTCTTTAGGTCAATTGTGTTTTATGTATGAACCCTATCCCGTCCCGGAACTTGCACGCGAACATAAACGTTTCCGTTACAGCAGTTTATGGACTTTTGCCAAGCAGGATTTACGTCTGCTGGCCTTTTTACTGCTGATTGCAGGTTTAATCGGTTTAGGGATTGGCTATTTCTGGATTTTTGTCTTCATTGCTTTTACGGTGTTTTTTGCCTTGCAATTACGCTCGCTATATCTGGTGAATGAATGGATTTCCAATCGCCCTTATGATGTGCCACCCAATTTAAATGGCATCTGGGGTGCATTGCTGTTTAATGTGTATCGCGCACAGCGTCAGGAACGTATTGTACAGGCGGAAATGGTCGGCCTGATTGATCGGGCACAATCGTCACTGGTAGCGCTGGCTGAAGCTGTGGTTTTAATTGATGAACTGCATCAAATTGAATGGTGGAATCCGGCTGCAGAAAAGCTACTTGGCATTCAGCCGCTCGATCGTGGTCGCAATATTTTAACCATTTTGCGTCAGCCCAATTTTATTGAATATTTCAATCATATCGATCAAGCACCTGATGGCCTGAAAATGAAATCTTCTGCCTTTGAAGACCATTATGTGCAAGTCAAAATGACCCGTTTTGGCGGGGAAAGCCGCCTACTGGTGGCTTATGATGTGACCCGCATGCATAATCTGGAACAGATGCGCACAGATTTTGTCGATAATATTTCCCATGAATTACGTACACCGCTTACGGTACTCAGCGGTTATATTGAAACTTTTACCGATCAGGAAGAGTTAAATCCGCGCTGGAAACGTGCCTTCGACCAGATGCAGGCGCAAACCAAACGCATGAATGCGTTGGTGAATGATTTACTGTTATTGTCGCGCTTAGAAAATGATAAAAAAATTGCTAAAAATCAGATTATTGAAATGCCGAGTCTGATGAACCAGCTATTCGATGATGCGCAAGCCTATAATGTCGACTACCACCATGCACTCAACCTCGATATTGACAGTCATTGTGACCTGATCGGTTCCGAGACCGAGCTGTCCAGTGCTTTTAGCAACCTGATTACCAATGCCATTAAATACACCCCCAAAGGTGGAACCATTACCATGGGTTGGCATGATGATGGCGAACATGGCATCTTTACCGTTCAAGATACCGGCATCGGGATTGACCCCAAACATCTGCCGCGTTTAACCGAGCGTTTCTATCGTGTAGATAGTGCCCGTAGCCGCCAAACCGGAGGAACCGGTTTAGGTCTGGCCATTGTGAAACATGTGCTGATGCAACACGGCGCACATCTGGAAATTGAATCGAAAGAAAATCAAGGCTCAACCTTCAAAGTCATTTTCCCTAAAGAACGCCTTTACAAACCAAACTAGACATTCCCGGTTTAATCCAGCTTTAAAGCAAGGCAGCTGACTGTATTAAGTCAGGCCTTGTTCCTTGAATCTGGCTCTCTGAAAGGCAGGCCGCTCCGCAAGACGTTTCAGATACTGGGCTATATGCGGATATGAACCCGAGGTTCTGGATTGAATGGCATCAAGCGGAAACCACATCTGAATATCAGCAAAAGAAAATGATCCGGCAAAATATTCATGCTTGGATAAATAATCTTCCAGATAGGCAATATGATCTTTTAAACGCGGGTGAATAAATCCCGCCTTCACGCCCGCAGTAATTTTGTGTGCCACGGGCTTAATCAGCCAAGGCACATGTTTTGGTACATTGTTCATCACCAGTTGCATCACCAATAAAGGCATTAAGGAACCCTCGGCATAGTGCATCCAGTAGCGGTACTGTTGCTGATCCTTTTTGGCCTTCGGTTTAAATTTCTGCGCTGTATCATAGCTTTCTTGCAGATGTTGCAAAATCACTGCCGATTCAACAATGGTCTGATCCTCATCGGTCAAGATCGGTGCTTTAGCCAAAGGATGAACCAGCTTTAATTCAGGTGGTGCAGCCAACGTAGGTAGACGTTTATAAAACTTGACCTGATAATCTTGAGCCAGTTCTTCTAAAGCCCATAAAATTCGAAAAGAGCGAGATTGATCTAAATGATGCAGTGTAATCATTATTTTTTGACCTCTATTTTTATATTTTGATCATAGCGGATGGTTTTAACAAATGACATTTTGCTTTAGACAAAATGTCATCGGTATCAGGGTCATGTCGTTAAAGCAGAACCGTATTAATTTCCAGACTGCGCAACAATGTTTTGGTGACTGGCGTTTTACTGCTGATGTCTAAAACTTTTTGTTTCAGTTCATCCGATAATGGCTGAGCAAAAGACAAACGGCGCTCAATCCATTCTTTGCCTTCTTTATTGGCATTAAAATCGGCTTCCACAGAAAATTGACCTAATTCTATGCCTTTATGACTGGCATACATGCGCAAGGTAATCATGGTGCAAGAAATCAGGCCCGAACAAATCAGGTCATAAGGTGCAGGCCCTAAATCCTGCCCGCCAAAGGATTCGGGTTTATCGGTAATAAACTGGTGTTTTCCGCTGGTCACTTCACCTGACCAAGGTTCAGCCAGGCTGTGTACTTCTGCATTTGCAATAATTGCCATATCCACAATCCTAAGTTTTGTTGTTATCGTGAGGCGCGCATTTTATCGGGAAATGCGGGTGCTTCCAAGCGGGGTCCCGGATAGTCAGGAATCGTACCAAAACGTTCATGCTGAGCAATCCAGTGGTCGCGGGCTTGGCAAAGCTCTTCCTGAGTCCGCCCGACAAAGTTCCACCACAGTAATATCGGTGACTCAAAAGGTTCACCGCCCAACAACAGGACACGACTGCCTTTGTGCAACCGGATTTCGATTTCAGTCATACCTGGCTCCAGCACCACCATGTTGTCTTCAGTCAGTTCATGACCATTGACTTCAGCTTCACCATCGAGCGCCATAAAGCCATATTCAAATTTTGGATTCAATTGAATTCGGGTGGTGGTAGATTCCTGCGCGGTTAAATCTACACCCAGCAATTCGGTATGAACCTCGACCGGTGACTGGGTTTGTAAAAACTCTCCCACCAATACGGTAAATTCAACCTGATCTTTTTCCACCACAGGCAGTTCCGGATAATGATCGAAACGTGGCGCCATATTGATCTTGTCATCTGGCAAGGCAATCCAGAGCTGGGCAGCATGCATATGGGTTTCACTTTCCGGTGCGACTTCAGTATGTGAAATCCCATATCCTGCAGTCATTAAATTGACCTGTTTGGGGCGAATCAGCTGTTTTGTACCCAAGCTGTCGGTATGCATCATGGTACCTTCAATCATCCAGGTAAAAGTCTGCAAACCAATATGTGGATGTGGCCCGACATCCAGACCATCGCCTTGAGGAAAAACCGCCGGACCCGCATGATCCAGAAAGCACCACGCCCCAATTAAACGTTTATGCCGGCTTGGCAATGCGCGTTTAATTACGGTGCCCTGCCCAATTTCCGCACTACGTAAAGGAAATTCCTGAATAAACTGATTGATATATTTTTCACAATCGTCCGAATTGGAAAGCTCTGTATAGTTGCTATTGGTCATATTCCTATCCTGAATTTCATGAACGCGACTGTTCTTGTAAGTTCTCATCTATTGTCATAAATCATATAGATTCTTCGTCATTCAGCCTATAGTTAAGTTAATACTCTGAATACCATGTATAGGACAATGTTATTTTTGAAATTTCCTTCATAAAACAAGGTTTAAACGCGATAAATTACTGGCTGTTTATAGCCTATTCATATGAATTTTATAGGAAAAAAATTTTTTGTCACAATTATACCGACAACTTGCCGAGTCTGCTGTATACAGATATTTCTCCTCAGCATACTATTTCCTCCTGACCAATCTTGCTATAGAAGAGGATAATCATGTCCCATGGACAGCAGGAAAATTCTCATTACTCAGAAAATCAAGAACATAAGCATATTAGAGACAATGAAGATAAATATTCAAATGTCGGAACCGCCATTTTACCCAAGCGGCTGTGTACGCTCGACAATAAAAAACAAATAGAACAACAACTAGAACATCCGACAACCCGTATTCCAGAGCAATTTCAACAATATTATCTGGACTATCAAAATAAGCACCAACGTCAATTTTTAAAATGCGTCAATTTGATTGGTCAACTGACTTTTTTAAGCTATTTCTTTGTCGATTGGGTTTTATTACCGGACATTGGCATGCTGTCCGGTATTGCACGGCTCAGCCTTGTAATTTTTGCCTTATTGATCAACTGGGTGGCTTTCCGCTACTGCAAGAATATTAAAGTTCTGGATAGTTTGCTGCCAGCCTCTGTTGCAGCTGCAGCTGCTATATGGCTTGAGCTGCTGTATTTGTCGCATAGTCCCGTTGTGAATACTTATCTATACGCCAGCATCATTTTTATTTTATTGGGCAATTTAGGCGTACAGGTGTCTTTTCGCAATTCCATTTTTAGCTCCCTGCTGATTAGCGCAGTGATTTTTAATGGCGTATTCATGTTAGTCAGTTTTCAGGAACTGATTTTATTTTCACTCATTTACGCGCCGGTTTTATTGCTCAGTATGTATATCAGCTGGAATAACACCTTAAATTCGAAACGTAATTTTTTGCGGGTTTTACTCAATGACTGGAACTATTACACCTTAAGTGAAATGGCACATACCGATGAACTGACCCAGCTGTATAACCGTCGACAATTTTTACAACTGGCCGAACAAAGCATACAGCAATGGCCCAAATATAATTTAACCTGTCTGTTGATGTTTGATATCGACTTTTTTAAGAATATTAACGACACCTACGGACATGATGTGGGGGATGAAGTGCTGCGGGTACTGGCAGATATTACCCGTCGCGAAATGCGTCATGCCGATGTATTGGCCCGTTTTGGGGGGGAAGAATTTATTGCTTTGCTGCCCAATACCACACTGGAAGATGCGATTAGCATTGCCAACCGTTTATGCCGAAAAATTGAAAGCCATCAAATTTGTATTAAAGATAAGTGCTTCTTTAATTTTAGTGTGTCGATTGGAGTATCCCAACTGCAACCCAACCAAAGCGATTTAAATTTGCTGATTAAAAATGCCGATATTGCACTCTACCAAGCCAAGAAAAATGGACGCAATCAGGTGGCAATTTATACCCATGAATAATTAGAAATTATCCTCATCGAAACGGTCTTGGTCGATTTTATAAATATGAAAACTACGCTCGACTTGAACACCCAATCCAAATTCGATCATGAGTGACGTGAGTTTGTCACCATCTATGAGAACAATCCCTGATTTTTTGGCGGATTCGATTGCTTCCTTACTGAAATTGGATGTAGTAATAAATACGCCTTTTAATAATTTAAAGATAAAAGTTTTTATTAATAGATTCTTATGAATTCACTATCATTAAATACTTCTTTTGATTTCTAATAATTCTTTCAAAATTCTCTATGAATCCACACATAATTTGAGCTAGCGAATGATTATGAAATTTTACTTTATAATTTGATAGTTTATTATTTTTTACGTAATAAGAGACTATGTTCGGGGTTTCTGAATATGATGCATAGCTCTCATGATGTAAAGATGAATGCTTAATTGAATTAAATAATTCATTTAATATTTTCAAGAATCCTGTTTTATCTTTTTCATATTCAGCATCATTTCCTAGAATAATTTCTTTACTGATCATATGATTTTGATTTTCATCTAGAATTCCTCCTAATGAATCTAGTCTTTCAAAACTCAAATCTTTTTTTATAAGCTCGTAATTAGACATAATAAATGTCAGCTGTACTAATTCATCAATAACGATTTTCATCATCATGACTAAAAATTCAGTTTCCACTTTATAAAGAATGCCCAGATCATTTTGATCAACACTATATTTTGTTATCTCTTGAATGAATGAATTATGAAGTTGTCTAACTTCAAAGTATTTTTTTTGAATTAAAGAAATTTTTTTGCTAAGAAACATAGCCTTTAAATGAGAATTTATAAAATTATGTAATACTGGATATTGGGGGAAATACAAAATTGGATTCTCAATTACTCCTCCTTGAAAAGATTCACGGAGATTTTCAGAAAATACATAACTAACCTCTTCTATATCTATTTTATTAAATTTATCTTCTACCTCTTCCCACTTATCTTCCTTAAAAACATAAATAAATCCTGCTTTAGCCCCTGAAACTGGTATTGGAATATCTGTTGAATTAGCTGGCAACCCTGACCCTTTCTTTTGCTCATATCTACTTTTGCCTTTGTAATATTTATCTATAGCATCATATTCATAAATATCAACTACTCGATCATAATCATAGTACTGAGCCAAATTAAATCTCCCTGAAATATTTTTTATAATAAACAAAGGACGCCGAAGCGTCCTTTTTATCGGATGTGTCTAGAATCAGACACTGCCGCGAGCATAGCTCTTGGCGTAATTTAGGCAAGAAGCTTCGCTTCTTGAAACCCCTAAATTACTCCCATTCAATTGTCGCTGGTGGCTTAGATGACACGTCATAAACTACACGTGAAACATCTTTAATTTCGTTCATGATACGAGTCGAAATCTTGTCTACCAGTTCATAAGGAAGATGCGCAAAACGTGCAGTCATAAAGTCCACAGTTTCAACTGCACGCAGTGCAATCACCCATGCATAACGACGGCCATCACCCACTACACCAACAGATTTAACCGGTTGGAATACAGCGAATGCTTGAGCAGTTTTGTCATACCAACCGCTAGCGCGAAGTTCCTGCATGAAGATGTCATCCGCTAGACGAAGGATGTCAGCATATTCTTTTTTCACTTCACCCAAAATACGCACGCCCAAACCTGGACCTGGGAATGGATGACGATAAAGCATCTCGTGCGGTAAACCTAAAGTTGTACCTAAACGGCGTACTTCATCTTTAAACAAGTCACGAATTGGCTCAACCAATTCAAAGGCTAAATCGTCTGGTAAACCACCCACGTTGTGGTGTGATTTAATCACGTGTGCTTTACCATTTTTAGTTGCCGCAGATTCAATCACGTCTGGGTAAATTGTGCCTTGTGCAAGGAAATTTACACCATCAAGCTTACGCGCTTCCTCAGCGAAGACTTCAATGAATTCACGACCAATGATTTTACGTTTTTTCTCAGGATCTACTTCACCTGCAAGCGCAGATAAGAAACGATCTTCAGCATCGGCACGAATCACACGGATACCCATGTTTTTCGCAAACATGTCCATCACTTGCTCGCCTTCGTTCAAACGGAGCAAACCGTTATCTACAAATACGCAAGTCAATTGATCGCCAATCGCTTTATGAAGCAATGCAGCAACCACAGATGAATCTACGCCACCTGAAAGACCAAGCAATACTTTTTGATCGCCAATCTGCTCACGTAACTGTTCAACACGAAGGTCGATAATATTTTCAGAGTTCCAAAGATTACGGCAACCACAAATGCTGTGTACGAAGTTAGACAATAACTCGGCACCTTTAGCAGTATGCGTTACTTCCGGGTGGAACTGCACGCCATAGAAACGGCGTTTTTCATCGCTTACTGCTGCAAATGGACAGCTTGGTGTGCTGGCAGTAACCGAAAAACCTTCTGGAATTGCACTGACTTTATCGCCATGGCTCATCCAAACATTGAGTTTGTGGCTACCACTTTCAGAATCAGCATCATTTAAATCACCAAGAAGCTGGTCACGAACCAAAACGTCAACCGCTGCATAACCAAATTCATGTACTGTACCTGGCTCTACTTTACCGCCAAGCTGTTCAGACATGGTTTGTAAGCCATAGCAAATACCCAATACAGGTACACCCAAGTTGAATACAACTTCAGGTGCGCGTGGACTACCTTCTTCATGAACACTTTCCGGACCACCAGACAAGATGATACCGTTTGGATTAAATGCACGAATGTCTTCTTCAGACATGTCATAGGCATACATTTCAGAATATACACCAGCTTCACGTACACGACGTGCAATAAGCTGACTGTATTGAGAACCGAAATCCAGGATCAGGATGCGGTCTTCAGTGATTTGAGTATTGGTAGTCATGACAAACAACTATGTAAGGCAAACGAAATAAGCGCTGCATTCTATCATTTTTCGTCGCATTAAGCACACTATTCGCACAAGGCTTGCATTCAATTGATTGCATTATATTTCGATCATAAAAAAGCACCCTGTTCGAGTACTTTTTTATTTTTCAATTTTAACCGCATCTATATCTGTGGGTTCATTCAGATCAGTATCGACTTCAGCAATTACTTTCACTTTATCAACCAGATTCAAGCCTATCGGTTTTAATAAAGCATCTTCTTCATCACTGCTGATTATACCAAGTCCATTTATCAGATTGTTTGTCCATTTTTCCAATTTGAACCACATCGATATCCGTCGCTTGACCGGTATGGGTATCCACTTCACCCATCACCTTGACTTTATCACCTGCTTTCAAGCCCATCGGTCTCCATAAGTCAGAATCCACTTCTATACCAATTTTGCCCGAGCTATCTTTTAGTTCAAAATGATCCTTATGGGTTTTTCTAACAATGACGCCGGAGAGCGTGACCGCAGTTTCATCTGGGAGTTGCTTTGCTTCTGCAACAGTCACCATGTTTTGAGCAGCTTCAGTCATGATGACCTGATCACTTTTACCTGCCCATGATGCTGTAGAAAACATTGAACCGGATATAAAAATTACCAATAACATTTGCTTCATGATTGACTCCACTAGGGTAGCTTCATCAAGCTTTATTGAAGCAAAATTTGCTTAATTTATGTACGCATTTTTTATGTAGTATGCACAGCTTTTATGTAATTACAAAAATGAAATATGCACGCTTACTATCTTGTTATTTTCAAATTGAATCACGATTTTTCTATCTTATAATCCACGCTGAATTTTCCTGCACCATGCAGCATCAAGAATAATAGCCCGCCGGTCATCGCCATGTTTTTCATAAAGTTAATTGCATCTTCAGCAGCACCATGGAACAACAATGCGGTCATTAAACTGAATACTGCCAGACCTAAAGCTGCAAGGCGGGCTTGAACCCCCAATAACAAAGCGAGTCCCCCACCCAATTCAACCAGAATGGTTAAAGGAAGCAGCGCACCAGGTACTCCCTTCGACTCCATATAACCCATGGTCGCACTATAGGCTGTGATTTCCCCCCAGCCAGCCACAATAAAAATATAAGCGATCAACAGACGCGCGATCAGGCTAATGACAGCATCAACTTGTGGATTCTGAAGTAAATTTTTAATCGTAATATTAGGATTTAACATACGGGTCACCTATTCATTTTTGTTTTAATGACCTGTTCATCCTAAGCTTATTTTTTATCTGCTTCAAAAATAATTTGTAAGATAAATCATTGCAAAAAGATGGCCGGATGAAAGCGCAATTAATTTCCTTTTTGGTACTGACTTTCATGTCCCGGACTGCTAGGATTTCAGCACATTTTTGCTGTCTGTACCTTTCATGGAACTGCTTGATTTTATCTTACATGTTGATGCCCATCTGCTCGAATTTATCACCAATTACGGTGTGTGGATTTATGCCATTCTCTTCTTGATTATTTTTGTGGAAACGGGTTTGGTGGTGATGCCATTCCTGCCGGGAGATAGCCTGCTGTTCGCTGCAGGGGCATTAGCGGCGTCCACAGGGGCAATGAATCCTTATGTACTGGTCATCTTGCTATTTGCTGCAGCAGTATTGGGCGATACCCTGAATTACCATATTGGTAAATTTATTGGACCACGTGTATTTGAAATTGAATCACGATTCATTAATAAAAAGCATTTAACCTATACGCAAAAATTCTTTGAAAAACATGGTGGTAAAACCATTATTTTTGCGCGTTTTGTTCCTTTTGCCCGTACCTTTGCCCCGTTCGTTGCCGGTGCAGGTCATATGAATTATAAATATTTCCTGAGTTTTAACGTGATTGGTGCCATTTGCTGGGTCGGTTCCTTTGTGACTCTGGGCTATTTATTCGGCAATATGCCAATTGTCAAAGACAATTTTACCCATCTGATTTTTGGCATCATTATTATTAGTGTCTTGCCGGGTATCATTGGTTTTATTCGCCAAAAGCTGAAAAAGACCGCTTAAACTCCTGTGTGGTATGTAAAATAAAAATTAAAAAAATCGAACCACTACAGGCAACATACACATAATGAGCAACATGGCCGATCCTTTATATAAGAGATCGGCTTTTATTTGTCTGGACTGACCTGCCAAAATTGCACGCCCAAAAGACATCCAGAACACTGCCGTAGGCAACAGCACCAAACTGAACGCCGCAAATACCAACACAAAATTAGTCGGATTGTTCCAGGTTTCAAGCGGTAGCACACCTGCAGCAAACAACAAGGCTTTGGGATTTTTGAAGGTTGAAAAAAACAGTTGCCGAGGTCGGATCGAATGATGACGTTGATTATGCTTTTCTAAATCTGAAGCTTTCCATAAATGAAAGGCCAGCCACACCACATAAATAGCGCTACAAAAATGCAGGATATGAATAAAGTTCGGCCAGACTGGACCACACAAATGAATGAGTAATGCCCACAAATTAATGGCATAAAAATAGCCAAGCAATTTTGCCGGAATAAACAGGCTGGTTTTGGCAATACCTTGTTGATGCGCCGAGCTTGCAAGTAATGCATTGGTCGGACCCGGAATCATCAGCACCGCAATCACTGCCAATACAAAAAGCCAACTCTCAATCATACATACCTGATATCACCCTTAAACTGGGGCACACCTTATATGAAACCGATAAAAAGTGACAAGTATTTTTCGACGAAAAAGCATCACCTGATGCGTTTAAAAAATGCAATAAAAACGATTAAGCAAATGATATTTATATGATTTATTTTGAAACATTTTACTAAGATTTAATCACCCCAGCCTTGATTAAAGAACAAGAATAGAGTGATTAATCGAGTAATTATTGAACTTTCTTACGAACAATAATAGGACAATTTTTGAATTGTGCTGCCTGCACTACTGCTTCTTGCTCGCCTAACAAACGTGCCAGTTCAGTATTTTTGGTATTTGAAGATTGTCCCATATTTACCGAAACACTCGGGCCAATTCCCCAACCGCCATGACTGCCCCAACCGCCGCCCACACCAACACCCACACCGACGCCAGTGCGTTTTGGTGCTTGCACACCATTGTCGATATATTGCTGAATACGGTTATATTCACTTTGCAATTGCTGGCAATTGAGTGCTTGATACTGGGTCGGAGAAACATAACTCGGTTTCACCGTCGTTGCACAGGCACCCAATAAGACCGTACTTCCCAGAAGGAAGCCTAGATAAATCGTTTTCATGAGAAATCTCAATGCTTATATATGCTCAATTTCATTGAACAACGATTGATAGGCTTGCGTCAATTTATGATCGGTTGCCAAATGGATTAAAGGCTGATTTTTCAGATGTGATTCCTTCATTAAAATGGAAGGCGGCAACATGCTGTCTAACACTGGCAAGCTTTCATCTTTCAGCTGTTGTACCACTTCACGCGGTAATTTAGCCTGCGCCTGAAACTGATTCACTACAATCCCTTCAATTTCCAGGCGATCATTATGATCATCTTGTGTTTCAATGACATTTTCAATCAGGGTCTGCAAAGCACGCTTGGAAAATACGTCACAATCAAAAGGAATCAGCACGCGACTGGCTGCAATCAGCGCCGATAGCGTAAAGAAGTTAAACGCAGGCGGAGTATCGATATACACCCGGTCATACTGCCCTTCCAGCTGTTGCAAGGCATCACGTAATTTATAAATCTTGTGTTTTGACTCTAAGGCATATGCCAGTGCACCCAAAGTGGGACTTGCAGGAATCACATCCAGATTTTTAAAAGGAGATTGGTGCACATAGCGCTCCAGACCTTTATCGCGGTTCTTTAAAATAGAACCAATGGCATTGCCTAAAAGCCCCTTGCTTTGGGTAGCTCCCAGCACTTCTTCAAAATAGTTTTCAATATTGGGTTCCAGCGCCGGCTTATCTACCGTATAGGTCGCATCATCCCCCAATAGATATTGACTGGAATTGGCTTGCGGATCGAGATCTATCAACAAGGTTCTCAAACCTTGATGTGCACTAATTGCCGCCAAGTTCACTGCAATACTGGACTTGCCTACCCCACCTTTTTGATTAAAAACCACACGTATCAGCATTGGAATCCCCTATCATTTATAGTTATCTATGAATTGCAGTTTAACCTACACGCCTTGCGACTAGAATAATTATGTCTAACAATTAACCAAAATTCGGCTTAATCATCACCAGACTGATGAGGGCAATCAGCGCAACCACCGCAATGGTCAAACCTGCGCGACGTTGTGCCAATAAAATGCTGTCATCTTTTTTATAAGCCTTAATCAAGGAAGAAAATAACACCAGAAACAGGATGATCTTGGCATAAAACCAGCTTTGTACTTCAAAATTCTTGATCACCAAAGACGTTAGCCCGGTCAGAATAATGATCGTCATAGCCAGATGCTGCCATGCCACCAAAAGTTTTCGTGCCACCGGATTCGGTTGATTACCCCGTACCCCAATAAATAAAGTCAAACCACGTGCAATGATTGCCCCAATCAATAGAGTCACGGCAATCATATGCACAATTTTAACGGTTAACTGCAAATCCATTGTTTAGTCTTCCTTCTTATTCAGCTTTTGGTGCATGCGCGCATTCAGGACTAGGTGTTGCTTGTCCTTGCCATTCCGATGGCACAAAAGCATGAATGGCCAGTGCATGAATACGCTCGGGAGCCAGCAAGTCCCCGGCAGCCGCATAAATTTTTTGATGACGTTGCACTAAACGTAAGCCCTGGAAAATGTCACTGACCACAACCACCTTAAAATGTGATTCTTTACCGGGGAAATAGCCGCCATGACCCGATGATTCGTTCACCACTTCTAAATGCAGCGGCGACAAATCTTGCAGGCGCTGAATCAGTTGCTGTTCTATATTCACAATAACACTCCCAAATAGCTCAATCTTTGGCTTCAGTATAACGTGTTCCGATTCAATCTTCGTACCAGCCCCATCAATCATTTATCCATTTCAAGCGAAAAGTCGGGTTTCCAATCTCAATCTTGTTTAGAAAATCAGCAAACCCGGGCAAAATGGTTTTATTTTATGCAATTGATGCAAGTTTTTTCACAAAGTTATTGACCCTATTTTTGCATAATGTATTATACACGGCATGCGGGAATAGCTCAGTTGGTAGAGCATAACCTTGCCAAGGTTGGGGTCGGGAGTTCGAGTCTCCTTTCCCGCTCAAAATTTTTTCATTTAGTTTTTTATTTAAAAAACTTTATAGACTCCGCGGGAATAGCTCAGTTGGTAGAGCATAACCTTGCCAAGGTTGGGGTCGGGAGTTCGAGTCTCCTTTCCCGCTCCAGATTCAAAAAAGCCCTGATCGAAAGATTAGGGCTTTTTTTATACCGGTAGCATACGCAACCCAACAAATCAGCACCATTTTGCATAAGCTTGTCATTATTTATTTCAACTGCTTAAAGATTCAGCACAATCGCTGCTTTTTAAAATAAAGTCCCCTTTTCAACTGTTCAGGCACTGTGTATAACAATGAACCGGGAATGGAAACCAATAAGCATAGGCAAACATCGTAAAAAAACGGTAGACTATGCAACAATCAATGTAAGCAAAATGTCGTTCAAGACAACAAGAAGGTGAAGCTTGATGCCGCTCAATACAGTTGAAGAGCTTGTAGCAGATATCCGTGCAGGAAAAATGGTTATCCTGATGGATGATGAAGATCGTGAAAATGAAGGCGACCTGGTCATTGCTGCAACTCACGTACGTCCTGAAGACATCAATTTTATGATCACGCACGCACGTGGTCTGGTTTGCCTCACCTTGAGTCGCGACCGTTGTCAGCAGCTCAACCTTCCTTTAATGGTTGATGCCAACGGTGCCCAACACGGTACCAACTTCACGCTATCCATTGAAGCTGCTGAAGGAATTTCAACAGGTATTTCACCTGCAGAACGTGCCCATACAATCCGTACTGCTGTAGCAGCCCATGCAAAACCGGCAGATATCGTTCAGCCAGGCCATATCTTTCCATTAATGGCTCAGCCAGGTGGGGTATTGCACCGTGCTGGCCATACTGAAGCTGGCTGTGACTTATCTCGTCTTGCGGGTCTTGAACCTGCATCTGTCATTTGTGAAATTATTAATGAAGATGGCAGCATGGCGCGCCGCCCTGACCTTGAAGTTTTTGCAGAAAAACATGGTCTAAAAATGGGTACCATTGCGGACTTAATTCACTACCGCATGACCAATGAACAAACCGTTGAACGCCTGGATCAACAAACCCTAGATACTGAATACGGTACTTTTGAATTATTCCGCTACCGTGAAATTGGTAATCCGGATATTCATTTGGCCCTGGTCAAAGGCGAACCGAAACAAGGTGTGACCACTGTACGTGTACATGGTTTTAGTCCAGCACGTGACTTGCTTAAAATCAACAAGCAAGATGGCGAACCTGCCTGGAATTTAGATAAAGCGCTGAAAACTATTGCAGATAGTGATCGCGGCGTATTGGTGTGGATTGGTCAACGCCATTTACAGGATCTAGGTCCTGCGCTGGAAAGTTTAGGTGCGCCAAAACCCACCAAATCAAATGCTGCGTTATCTCAGCAATATCAAACCATTGGTGTCGGCGCACAGATTTTACGTGATTTAGGCGTAGAGAAAATGAAGCTGCTCAGCTCACCTTTACGTTTTAATGCACTATCAGGTTTTAACTTAGAAGTGGTGGAATACATCACTGCACAACAAACATCTTAAGAAATCATCGAGGTTGCTATGGCAATTCGCCGTATTGAAGGTATGTTACATCTCGCTAGCGAAGGCCGTTATGCGATTTTAGTGGGTCGTTTTAATAGTTTTGTTGTAGAACATCTATTAGAAGGTGCAATTGATACATTGAAACGTCATGGTGTATCAGAGGATAATATCACCGTTGTTCACGCACCTGGCGCCTGGGAACTTCCAGTAGTGGCTAAAAAACTGGCTGCTGCCGATCGTTTTGATGCAATTATTGCCCTTGGCGCAGTAATTCGTGGTAGCACGCCTCACTTCGATTTTGTTGCTGGTGAATGTGCCAAAGGTCTAGGCGTTGTTGGTCTGGACACTGGCTTACCAGTAATTAATGGTGTATTGACTACGGATAGTATTGAACAAGCGATTGAACGCTCGGGTACAAAAGCAGGTAATAAAGGTGGTGAAGCTGCCCTTACTGCGATTGAAATGGTTAACTTGTTAAAGGCTATTTAACGCTATGTCGCAAACACTTCAAGCAACTTATGCAGCAAAACGCAAAGCACGTCGTTTTGCTGTACAAGGAATTTATGAATGGCAGATGAGCCACAATCCGGTACATGAGATTGAAGCACGTACACGTGTGGAAAATGCCATGCACAAAGTGGATCTCGGCTATTATCATGAATTGTTGACTCAAGTGGTTGCCAATCATGAAGCATTGGATGCGCTCTTAATCCCTGTGCTTGATCGCGAAATTGATGCGCTTGACGGCGTTGAACTCGCAACCCTTCGTCTTGGCGCGTATGAATTGAAAGAACATCTTGAAATTCCATATCGCGTGGTTTTAGACGAAGCGATCGAGCTGGCTAAACATTTTGGCGGTGCAGACAGCCATAAATACATCAACGGTGTATTGGATCGTTTAGCGACAACATTGCGTGCAGCAGAAAAGCAACAAGCCAACTAAATTTTAAGTAGACTTGTTGTATGGCTGAGTTCTCTATCATCGAAACCTATTTTAACCGTCAGACCAATTCATCTGTCGATTTAGGCGTCGGTGATGACTCAGCCTTGCTCACCCCTCCTCCACAGCAACAGTTGGTGATTTGTACCGATACTCTGGTTGCTGGACGACACTTCCCTCTCGATACCAATCCGCATGCCATTGGCTGGAAATCTGTCGCAGTCAATTTATCTGACATTGCCGCGATGGGTGCAAAACCGCATAGCATTTTACTGGCATTGAGCCTACCCCAAATTGATCATGACTGGCTAAAAGCGTTTAGTCAGGGTTTATATGATTGTTGCGATCAATTTGGGGTAAGTTTAATTGGTGGCGATACCACGCAAAGTCCTCATCTCACCCTTTCTGTTACGGCTCTGGGCTGGGTAGAATCAGGAAAAGCCATCACACGTTCCGGTGCACAAGTCGGTGATTATGTATGTGTGAGTGGACAAGTCGGTGATGCCGCGTTTGCTCTGGCTCATTTAGGCCATCCTTTACAAAAACGTCTGGACTACCCAACACCTCGCTGTCAACTTGGCCAAAGCTTAAAAGGCTTGGCCCATAGCATGATTGATGTCTCTGATGGCCTGGCCCAAGATCTTGCTCATATATTAGAGGCTTCAGGAGTGGGTGCAGAAATTGAATTGAATCAACTTCCTGTCGATGCGGCCTTAAAAAAATTACAACAAGAAATGCAATGGCAATATGCATTGGCTGGTGGCGATGATTATGAATTATGTTTTACAATTAGCCCGCAGAACTATCAGCAACTTTTGCAACAACAATTAGATGTCAACATTACGAAAATTGGAAAAATTACAGCAACATCCAAACTTCGTTTTGTTCAAAATGGTACAGAGCAAATATTAAAATTTAATGGATACCAACACTTTGCATAAACCTGCGATTCACTTTAAAGATATGTCCTGGTACAACCGCTTTATTGTTTTTTGCGGTGTCGGCTTTGGTTCAGGGTTGGCGCCCAAAGCCCCGGGTACTTTTGGTTCAGCATTTGCGTTGTTATTTGTGCCTATTTGGCTTGCAATTGGATTTTTCAACTCCATCATAGCCATGATTGTCATGTCCTTAATTGGCATCTATATTTGCGGACAAACCGCCAAAGTCATGGGGGTGCATGACGATGGACGCATTGTTTGGGATGAGTTTGCAGGGCAATCCATTACCTTTTTACCGCTTATTTATTTGGGAATGATAAGCTGGTTATGGGTATTGGTCGGATTTGCCTTATTTCGGTTGTTTGATGTTTGGAAACCTTGGCCTATTCGTGTGATCGACCGTCAAGTCGGTGGCGGATTTGGCATTATGTTTGACGATATTATCGCAGGCATCTGGGCAGCTCTATGCATTTACATCTATTTATCTTTCGTGATGGCTTAAGCTAAAACTTGTAGGATTACACATGTCTACTAGCGTTATTATTCTTGCTGCAGGTAAAGGAACTCGTATGCGTTCTACTTTACCAAAAGTATTACAACCACTTGCAGGACGCCCTCTTCTGGGTCACGTGATTGAAACTGCAAAAAAACTCAATGCAGCAAATATTATTACCATCTATGGACATGGTGGTGAGCGAGTTCAACAGGCCTTTGCGCAAGAAAATGTACAATGGGTTGAACAAGCCGAACAACTCGGTACAGGCCATGCGGTTAAAGTGACTTTACCGGTTCTTCCTGCAGATGGCGTTTCCCTTATTCTATCGGGTGATGTGCCTTGCATTACACAAGAAACATTAGAAAAGCTGCTCGCTGTTTCACGTGAAACAGGAATTGGCCTGGTGACATTAACTTTGGCCGATGCGACTGGTTATGGCCGTATTGTTCGTGAAAATGGCAAAATTCAGGCCATTGTTGAACACAAAGACGCAAGTGATGCACAGCATCAAATTAAAGAAATTAATACCGGCATTTACTGTGTCAGCAACGCCAAATTGCATCAATGGTTGCCAAAATTAAGCAATGAAAATGCCCAAGGTGAATATTACCTGACGGATATCGTGGCGATGGCCATTGCTGATGGCTTAGAAGTCGCATCGGTTGAACCAAAGCTTGCCTTTGAAGTTGAAGGTGTAAATGACCGCATTCAGCTTGCCGCTCTAGAGCGTGAATTTCAAAATGATCAAGCCAAAAAACTGATGCAGCAAGGTGTACATTTAATTGACCCTAGCCGTTTCGACTTGCGTGGCAATCTTACAGTCGGTCAAGATGTGCGGATTGACATCAATGTGATTATTGAAGGCGACTGCGAGTTGGGTGATCATGTCGAAATTGGTGCAGGCTGTGTGATTAAAAATACCAAGATTGCTGCCGGTACCAAAGTTCAACCCTACAGTATCTTCGATAATGCAATTGTCGGTGAAGATACTCAAATTGGACCTTTTGCCCGTTTACGCCCAGGTGCCAAGCTAGCCAATGAAGTGCATATTGGCAACTTTGTTGAAGTTAAAAATTCCACTATTGGACTGGGCTCTAAAGCCAATCACTTTACCTATTTAGGTGATGCCGAAGTCGGTGCAGGCTCGAATATTGGTGCCGGTACCATTACCTGCAATTATGATGGTGCCAATAAATTTAAAACCATTATTGGTGACTCAGCCTTTATCGGCTCGAACAGCTCACTGGTTGCTCCAGTCAGTATTGGCAATGGTGCAACTGTCGGTGCGGGTTCAGTCATCACACGCGATGTAGCAGAAAATAGTTTAGCCTTTGAACGATCAAAACAAGTGGCCAAAGAAAACTATCAACGCCCCCAAAAATTGAAAAAATAAGAGGATTATAAATATGTGCGGAATTGTCGGTGGCGTTGCTGAACGTAATATTAGCAATATTTTAATTGAAGGCCTGAAGCGCCTTGAATACCGTGGCTATGATTCAGCTGGTGTTGCGCTGATCAATGGCGGTCATGTCCTGCGTGAACGCCGTGTCGGTAAAGTAGTTAACCTAGAACAAGCCGTGAGTGAATCGAATATCGAAGGTTCACTGGGTATTGCGCATACCCGTTGGGCAACGCATGGTAAACCGACTGAAAATAATGCCCATCCGCATATTTCAGGTACCGTGGCTGTAGTTCACAATGGTATTATTGAAAACTATCAAGAACTTAAAGATGATCTTGAAGCACTAGGCTATGTCTTTACTTCACAAACAGATACCGAAGTTGTCGCGCATCTGGTCAATGATGCCTTAAAATCAACCTCTAGCCTTTTAGAAGCGGTTCAACAAGTGGTTCCACAGCTCAAAGGTGCATATGCACTGGGAATCGTACATACCGATCATCCTGATGAATTGATTACTGTGCGTGAAGGTTCGCCACTTGTGATTGGTGTAGGGATTGGCGAGAACTTTATCAGTTCAGACCAACTGGCCTTGCTTCCTATTACCAACCGTTTCATTTATCTGGAAGAAGGTGATATTGCACGTTTAACACGCAATAGCATTGAAGTGTTTGTAGATGGTAAATTGGTGAACCGTCCAGCAAAAGAACTGGACGCAACGGTAAGCAATGCATCTAAAGGTGAATATAAACACTACATGCTCAAAGAAATTTATGAGCAACCTGAAGCCATTCAGCAGACCATTTCCCAAGCCTTGAATGGCAATGATTTACGCGAAGATTTCTTGAAAAATGCGGTTGCTGATTTTGAAACAATTCAACAGGTGCAAATTATTGCCTGTGGTACCAGCTACCATGCCGGCATGATTGCAAAATACTGGTTTGAACAGCTGATTGACCTGCCTTGCCAAGTTGAAATTGCCAGTGAATTCCGCTATCGCACACCGGTGATTGTCAATAACACGCTGTATGTGTGCATTTCCCAATCTGGTGAAACTGCCGATACCTTGGCTGCACTGCGTGATACCCAAAAACGCGCTGCTGCAAAAAATTTAAACATTAGCACCATGACCATTTGTAATGTGGCTACCTCTTCAATGGTGCGTGAAACCAATCATAGCCTGTTAACCCTGGCTGGACCTGAAATTGGCGTTGCTTCAACCAAAGCATTTACCACGCAACTTGCTGCACTGATGCTGTTAGTTTTAAAAATTGGTCAAGTCAAGCAAACGATTTCTGCTGAACAAACCACAGCAATAATTACTGATTTATGGCATACCCCTAAAGTCATTTTAGATACTTTGCAACAAGATAAAGACATTTTGCGTTTATCTGAATTGTTTGTAGAAAAACAGCACTGCCTGTTTTTAGGTCGTGGTACCGAGTTCCCGATTGCCCTGGAAGGTGCACTGAAACTGAAAGAAATTTCATATATTCATGCAGAAGGTTATGCAGCAGGTGAACTGAAACATGGCCCATTGGCATTGGTAGACAATGACATGCCTGTGGTAATTCTTGCACCGCAAGACGACATGCTGGATAAACTCAAATCCAATATGGAAGAAGTTCAGGCACGTGGTGGTGAACTGTTTGTCTTTGCCGATGAAAACAGTGGCATTAAAGGCAAAGACCGTCAGCATGTCGTTCATGTGCCAAGTATCAGCCCGGTTCTTGCGCCTATTGTTTACAGTATTCCTGTGCAGCTGCTGTCGTACCATGTGGCAGTTTTGCGCGGGACAGATGTCGATCAGCCACGCAACCTGGCAAAATCGGTAACGGTTGAATAATAAATTTTGATATAAGAAGGCTGGGTAACCGGCCTTTTTCTTATAAAGGAAAAGAGTAAAAAACATGACACTGAGTTGCTTTAAGGCCTATGACATTCGTGGAAAATTGGGTGAAGAATTAAATGAAGACATCGCCTATAAAATTGGCCGGGCTTATGGGCAAATCTATCAACCCCAGACTGTGGTAATCGGTTGTGATATTCGTCTAAGCAGTGAAAGCCTGAAACAGGCGACCATTCGCGGTTTAAATGATGCCGGTGTGAATGTCTTAGATTTAGGTATGACGGGGACTGAAGAAGTCTACTTCGGGGCTTTCCATCTTGATGTTCAAGGCGGCATTGAAGTGACTGCCAGCCATAATCCAATGGATTATAACGGCATGAAACTGGTTCGTGAAAATGCACGTCCTATTAGCGCCGATACTGGTCTAAAAGACATTCAGGCTTTGGCTGAATCTGGTGAATTTGCTGATGTTGTGACTAAAGGTACAACTGACAAATACAACATTTTGCCAGAGTTCATTGATCATCTAATGACCTATATCACCCCTGCAAAAATTAAACCGTTAAAACTGGTCATGAACGCAGGTAACGGTGCAGCTGGTCATGTGGTCGATGCCATTGAAGCGAAATTTAAACAGCTCAATGTTCCTGTTGAGTTGATTAAAATCAATAATGAAGCAGATGGCAATTTCCCGAATGGTATTCCCAACCCGATTCTGGTAGAAAACCGTGACAGCACACGTGATGCCGTGATTGAGCATGCTGCAGATATGGGCATTGCCTGGGATGGTGACTTCGACCGCTGCTTCCTGTTTGATGAAAAAGGTCAGTTTATTGAAGGTTATTACATCGTTGGTTTATTGGCACAAGCGTTCTTGCTTAAACAATCAGCTGAGAAAATTGTGCATGACCCTCGCCTTGTATGGAATACTTTTGACATTGTTGAACAATACCAAGGTGAAGCGATCCAGTCTAAATCCGGTCACTCATTCATTAAAGAAAAAATGCGTGAACATAATGCGATTTATGGCGGAGAAATGAGTGCGCACCACTATTTCCGTGACTTTGCCTATTGTGACAGCGGCATGATTCCCTGGCTGTTGGCTACTTCTGTATTGTCTGAAACAGGACAATCTTTATCTTCACTGGTTGAAGGCATGATTGCAAAATTTCCATGTTCAGGCGAAATCAACTTTAAAGTTGCAAACACGCAAGCCACCATTCAAAAGATTTTTGATCACTTCGCTGCTCAAAATCCTGCCATTGATCAAACAGATGGCGTGAGTCTGGATTTTGGCGTCTGGCGTTTAAACGTGCGCGCTTCCAATACCGAGCCATTACTACGCTTAAACATTGAAAGTCGTGCGGATAAAAATCCAAAACCGATACAGGATTATGTAGATGAATTGACCCAGTTAATTCAAGGCAATAGCTAAAATAAAATGACAATATAATCGTAGATTTCCATCTTATAAGAAGAGCTCAAATCGAGCTCTTTTTTATTTTATTTCAAAAACCAGCCTTCAAATTTTATATCTTTTATTGACAAATTTTCCTGGCTGATCAAAATTCAGTACTTTGGCATAATTACCTGCAGCAGTCGCATTTTCGGGTATGTCTTTGGTCACTACACTGCCCGCGCCAATGGTCGCATTATCGCCAATTTTAACATTTTCAATAATGCACACATTCGGCCCGATATAGACATTATCGCCAATGATAGCCGCAGGGCCTAAATTTGCACCGATGGTGGTATATTGCGATAAATTCACATTATTGCCGATGGTTGCCGTTGGACTCACCACCAGGGGGCCGCCATGACCGATATATAAGCCAAAACCAATTTTGGTATTGGCATGAATATCGATGCCATACTTTTTCTTTTTATAATAAAAAACAGGATAGGCAAGCTTGGCTAACCAGGTTTTAGAACTGGCGATTCTGAGCCAGACACAAAAATTAAATCCTCGATTAAAAAAATAATTTTTAATAAAAGCGCTTAGTTTTTGATTGCCTGTATATCGATATAAATCACTCAAAATTAATTTTAAGATCATCGAATCCACCTGTCTGTTCATGATCTAGTCTTAGATAAATCCTTGAGGATTTTGTTTTTGCCAATGCCAACTATCAGCCAACATATCTTCTAAAGTATATTGTGGTTTCCAGCCCAACTCCGCTACAGCCCGAGCGTTATCTGCAAATGAAGTTGCCACATCTCCTTCACGGCGTGGTTCAATACTATATGCAACCGGCACATGATTGACCCGTTCGAACGTTTTCACCACTTCCAAAACCGAAGAACCCTGACCTGTGCCAATATTCCAGGCACGACAACCTTGAGTATTTAAACGATTATTCAAGGCACATAAATGCGCATTGGCTAAATCGACCACATGGATATAATCGCGCACTCCAGTCCCGTCAACGGTATCGTAATCATTGCCAAAGATAGACAGTTTTTCACGACGGCCAACCGCAACCTGGGTAACAAAAGGCATCAGGTTATTTGGAATACCTTGCGGGTCTTCTCCAATACGGCCACTTTTATGTGCACCGACCGGGTTGAAATAACGTAATAAGGCAATCGACCAGCGTTCGTCTGCCACGGATAATTTTTGTAAAAGCTGCTCTACAATCAGTTTGGTATAACCATAATTATTACTTGGCATACCTGTAGGCATGTCTTCATTGAGTGGCGATACATTGGCTTCATCATAAACAGTCGCAGATGAACTAAACACCAGCTTAAATACCTGGGCACGTTCCATTGCTTTCACCAGGCTAATTGAACCTGAAATATTATTTTCAAAATACTTCAGTGGAACTTGCTGGCTTTCACCTACCGCTTTTAAACCGGCAAAATGAATAACGGCATCAATGTGATGTGTAATGAAAATTTTATCTAGGATTTGCTGATCTAAAATATCACCTTCTATAAAATCCAGATTTTTAGCAGTTAATTGTTTTACCCGTGTTAAAGACTCTTCAGAGCTGTTCGATAAATTATCTAAAACAACAACTTCATGACCTGCATTTAATAATTCAACACAGGTATGCGAACCAATATAGCCTGCACCGCCCGTCACTAAAATTTTAGCCATGTGTTTTTCCTAATAATATCTTTAATAAACCTTGGGTTGAGGCATCTAAATCTGAAATATTCTGGCGATGCCCATTTAAAATCGGCAGCAGCTGATTGGCAATTTCTTTGCCTTTTTCAACGCCCCATTGATCAAAGGGATTAATATTCCATAGTACAGATTGCACGAATACTTTGTGCTCATACATGGCAATCAACATGCCTAAACTGTATGGATTTAATTCTTTGATCAAGATAGTGGTACTGGGCTGATTACCTTCATATTGCTTATATTCCGCTAAAGATGCGATTTCCTTTTGATCTAAAGCCTGATTACCAAATGCCAGTAAACGAGATTGAGCCAAGCAGTTCGATAATGCCAAATGATGCTGTTCGATCAATGCCTCTGCATTATCGACATAGGTAAATTGATTTCCGTTATAACGCTTAACCGGTGCAATAAAATCACTGCTTACAGATTGAGTGCCTTGATGGAGCAGTTGATAAAATGCATGCTGTGCATTCGGTCCCACTTCCCCCCACACAATCGGGCAGGTATCCCATTCAACTTTTTCACCACTGCGCTGAATCGACTTACCGTTAGACTCCATTTCCAGCTGTTGTAGATAAGCTGCGAAGTATTTCAAGCGACCATCATAGGGCAATACTGCATGGGTTTGAATGTCTAGGAAATTGTTGTTCCAGGCACCTAATAGACCCATCAGCACAGGAATATTTTTTTCAAACGGTGCTGTCTGGAAATGTTGATCTATCGCATAAGCGCCTGCCAACAACTGTTTAAATCCATCTACACCAATGGTTAAGGCAATAGGTAAGCCTATACATGACCAGAGTGAATAACGTCCACCGACCCAGTCCCATAACAAGAATTGATTTTCAGGAGCAATTCCCCATTCGGTCATTTTATCGGCTTTGGTCGATACCCCAATAAAATGATGTTTCAGAATTTGCGATTCTTGACCTAAAGATTTTTCCAGCCAAATACGGACAGTTTGCGCATTGGATAATGTATCAATGGTGCCAAATGACTTCGATGAAATGATAAATAAGGTCGTTTCAGGACGCAGCTTATGCAATAAATCTGAAAGTTGACTGCCGTCAATGGTCGATACAAAATGTGTATTTAAGGGTTTTTGCGTTGCTTTTTTAAAATCAGACAAGGCATGACTGACCATGAGCGGTCCCAGGTCTGAACCACCGACACCAATATTCACCACATCTTGAATGACTTCACCTGTCGCACCACGATATTGCCCCTCATGAATTTTATTGACCAGATCAAACATCCGCTCTAATTGTGCATGTACCTGCCCGGCAAGTTCAGGATGTTGAACTTCATGTTTAGGCAAGCGTAGTGCCCAATGCATCGCTGCACGCTGCTCGGTATAGTTAATTTCTTCACAAGAAAACAAGCGTTTAATCCATGGCGCCAAGTCTTGTGCATGTGCCCACTGCACCAGGGCTTGAATGACCTTTTGATCCACACGATGCTTGCTAAAATCGTAAACGATTGGCTCTAAAGCCACGGAAAAATGTTGAAACCGCTCCGTATCTTCTGCAAATAGTTCAGTTAGATGTTTAACCTCAAATTCATTTTTCAATGCATTTAAGTGAGTAATGACTGAGTTTAAATCCTCTACAGCATAAGGATGAACCTGTCCGACCATTAACGCCCTACTCCCATATAAGCAAAGCCTTGAGCTTTAACATAGCTTGGGTCATAAATATTTCGACCATCCAAAATCAGGGGATGCTTCATTATTTTGAGTAAGTCTGAATAATTCGGACTCCAATATTGCTTCCAAGCTGTCAATAAACAAAGCGCATGTGCATCTTGAGCAGCCTGATACTGGTCTGTACAGTAAATTAAATCTGAACGCTGTCCATACACTTTTTCAATTTCAGCCAGGGCTTGAGGATCATGTAATTTAACCACTACACCTTGCGCCCAAAGCGCTTTCAACATGACATGAATGGGTGACTGTTGGATACGAGCAGTATTTTCTTTAAATGCAGCACCCCAAATGGCGACAGTTTTAGCGGCTAAATCGCCATGGTAATAGTTCCATAATTTACGGAATAGAAGTTCTTTTTGCTGTTCGTTAATATCCCATACTTGAGAGAGCAACTGACTTTTGGTACCGGTACCTGACACGGTATTGGCCAGGGTTAAGATATCATGGCTAAAATTTTCACCGCCAAAACCTGTACCCGGGTATAAATAAGATGCGCCAATACGGTTATCTGCGGCCATTCCCTGACGGACATGCTCAATATCAATCCCTAGTTTTTCTGCAACTACAGCTAAGTCATTGATATAACTAATGCGTGTTGCCAACATGCCTGAAATGCTGAGTTTGGTGAATTCAGCATCGAGTATAGGCATAAATAAATATTGCTGTTCACGCGGGAATAATGGTCTTAATAATTCTTTGATTTTGATTTGACTGGACTCATAAACACAACCCACAATCAGCTGTTTGGCCTGAACCAGACTTTGTATAGCATTGCCTTCTTGAATAATATCAGGTAAATAGACCCATTCATCCTGATTGAGAATTTTTTCAAATTTCTCTGTGCCATGCAAACCTAAAGTTGAACCATTAATCATTAATTTAGGATGAATAATGCTGCGCTGTTTAAGCTCTTTTAAAATCTCAATAGCTTGTACTTCTTCAGTAGGATTAAAACTAAAGAGGTAAGCATCTATATCTAAAGGAATATCATTAAAGGTGCAGTATTTTAAAAATCCACTTTGTTGCTGCTTATCAAGCAATTGCTTGACTGCTTCATCTTGGGTATAAGCCTGCTCTAAAGTGGGCTTTTTCAGTAGTTCACACCAAAAAACTTGATGACCACATTCTGCCAATAAAGCTGCCAACACACCGGAGTAAAGGGTTTGTCCAAATACTGCAACTTTCATAGAAATTCCTAATTTAAAATTTAAGTTCTTTAATTAAGTCTTTAAATGCCTCACCAAGTTTGGGATGGTCTACACCATAATGTAATACTGCTTTTAGATAACCGAGTTTGCTGCCACAGTCAAAGGTTTGACCTTTCATACGATAAGCTTCAACGGTTTCTTCACGTTGTAGTTCTGCTATTGCATCGGTCAGTTGAATTTCATTCCCTGCACCCTTCGGCGTATTTTCCAATAGCTGCATAATCTTGGCAGGTAAGACATAGCGTCCAACCACAGACAAATTAGATGGTGCCGTACCCACAGCAGGTTTTTCTACAATGCCCTGCATAACAATACTTTTACCTTCTTCCGGTATTGAAGCGACATCCACAATACCATATTGATCGACCAAATGATCAGGCACAGCCTCGACCATAATTTGTGATGCTTGTGACTGGTTATAATGTTGAATCATCAAGCTTAAATCATTCAGCTCATCAGCGTCCTTCACCAGAACATCTGGTAAAAGTACTGCAAATGGCTCATTTCCAATAATATCCTTGACACAGAGTACAGCATGGCCCAAGCCCAAAGGCTGTGGCTGACGTACACTCACCACACTGACATGCGGTGGCAATATTTCTGTAATTTCTTTCAGTAGGTCAAATTTCTTTTTATTTTCTAAAGTCGTTTCCAGTTCAAAATTACGGTCGAAATAGTTTTCAATGGATGCTTTTGATGAATGGGTCACCAAGATAATCTGTTCAATGCCTGCCGCGACAGCCTCGCGTACCACATATTCAATTGCAGGACGGTCTACCACTGTCACCATTTCTTTAGGAATGGATTTACTGGCAGGTAAAAAACGAGTCCCCAAACCAGCAACCGGGAGAATGGCTTTTTTGATCATAATATTTACAAAATTGAAAATGAACAGAAATTTATTTTATCCATTTTTAGACAGATGAGTATCTGAAATATGTTTATTCGAAAAACGTTCAGCTCCAACTTCTTGATCAGGAGCATTAATACCTTCTTTGGTGAACATCACTTTAACGGTTTTAAACATGATTTTAGAATCAAGCCAAATAGAAGATTGATCGACATATTGCACATCTAATTCAAATTTTTCTTCCCAAGACAGGTTATTACGCCCACTGACCTGAGCGAGTCCCGTCATTCCCGGCCGAACTTCATGGCGACGCATTTGCTCAGGAGTATAATGTTCCAAAAAATCTTTCATTTGCGGACGAGGACCCACAATACTCATATCCCCCTTTAATACATTTATAAGCTGCGGCATTTCATCTAGGCTAGTTGAACGTAATTTTTGTCCAAAAGGAGTAATCCGCTGATCATCAGGTAAAGGGTTTCCGTCTTTATCCAAAGCATCTTTCATTGAACGGAACTTGATCATCTTGAAAAGTTTTGCATTCTTTCCAGGCCGCTCTTGATAAAAGAAAATTGGTGAACCTAAATTTTTACGGACTTTATAAGCCACCCAAAGGAAAATTGGACTCAACAGAGCTAATGCTGTTAAAGCTATTAAAAAATCAATTAAACGTTTCATTTATATAACCTTAATTATCCTTATTTAGTCCTTAAAGAAGTTCTAAAATTAAAATTATTCAATACTTATTACTACAATAATCTTTATAAAGACATCCAGATTTTAAACACTTTCTATGAAAAGTATTATATCTTGAAATTACTTACTTTAAACCTGAATTTACTTAAATCATAGAAATCAGCTTTTCAACTGTAACATCTCGTAAGTATTCAGATTTTATTTTTTCTCTGTTTTTTACGCATAATTGCCGATATTTACCATTTTCTTGGATATGCTGAATTTCACACTTCAATGCCTGAATATTGCAGGGAGCTATTAAAGAAACATTTTGAAAGCTTTCTAGGGTTTTTCCAGCTACACCAACGCCACCATATAAAATATATTTTCCGGTAGATAAATATTCATATAACTTAGAAGGCATAGCAGTGGAGAATTCTGGGGTCAATTGTGCATATAGAACATCGGACTGATTATATATTTCTAAAAGTTCCTCAAACTGACAACGTCCCAAGAAGTTTAAATTTGGTTGGTTAAGATTCGCTAATTTATTTATTCTTTCAAAATCTGTACCAGCACCAACAATATTAAATTGAACATGTGGTAACAGTTTACTTGTTTCTACCAGGGTTGATAAGTCTTGTGCCAAACCTACATTACCAATATAAGTTACGGTAAATTGATTAGAACGATTCGGCTGGATATGACTTAACTTTTCAAAAACTGAAAGCGAAACCCCATTTGGAACTTTAACAATTAATCCAGAGTTAGAGATATTTTTAGACACATAATCAAATTCATGATTATTGGTCACACTGATAATATCAAACTTCTTTAAATTAGCTAAAGCGCTTTGAGTAAAAACTTTTTTAGCAATTCTATTAACCAATGACTTTTGATCTAGATACTCCCAGCTTAAATCGCGGATATCTAAAATTTTGGTTTTTCCCGATTTAAGTAAAAAGCTTAAATGCAGTAAAAACATTGATGGGATGGTGATTAAATTTACATCACAATTGAGTTCATTGGCTTTATTTAATGCCAGTGAAGCTATTTTCATTTCCAAAAAAGCACGTTTAATAAAAGATGGAATCTTGGTATCAATAAATGGAATTTTGAAATGTTTGAAGCGCTCATGTTCCAGTAAATTAAATGCCTCACCATCCATAGAAATCAATTTAACTTGATGTCCAGCCGCTATAGATGAATTTACAAAACTGAGAACTCTGTTTCTGGATGCATTTTCATTTTCGAGACTATTGGCACTAATAATACATATATTTGACATTTTAAAGACCTGTATCTCTGCAAGAAATTGACATCTCATAATTATTTGATAATAAATTTATTTTCAAACAAGTATTTGAAATTGATTTACCAAACTCAGGATGCCAATACCTATCTATAAGCATAGTATCAATATCACCTTGTAGTCGAATATCAATGATGTGATCATTTAATTCACATACAAAATCATGATTTGATTCTTGTCTTATTTTCACATCGGGATGAAAATGAATATATGAAATTGCAGAATCAAACTGTCCTAATAAATTATCTTTTAAAATAATTTGGTTATCTTGAAAGTCTACAGCACGGTTATGAACAACCCCAGTTAAACTCTTATAAGATGCTGAAAAATCCAAGATTCTATTATCATGGTAATGGATTGTATTTAATTTAGGGCTTACCCTTCTCGCAACTCTAAAGCCAGACCAAATTTCACTGGAATTTTGCTGATCAATCTCAATAGTATTATGGGCAGATGTTCCGCGCTGATATAACCTTTCAGTACCTAATCCGTATTGAGATATCCCGGAATTTACGATAAATCTTGAACCCAATATACTTAATTCAAAACTCAGCGTATCTGCATGAGCATGTCCTGGCTGATAACTTGGCCCAACTTCAGCAACATCAATAATAAATTTATAAGCCTCACGTTCAACAGAGATATAACCACTGTCAGTTAAACTGGCATCTCTAATACCTGTTATCTCAATATTTATTTTTAAATTTTCAGCATAATGGGATAAATTTTCATAAGTCGATGCAATACCAAATGCAGCATCATTAAAAAAAGAAATCTCGCCGTCTGGATGGGATAAATATTTAAGCCACTCAAGCATCTTTTGAATTTTATTTTTCAAATGTTCTTTATCTAGTAATTCCGTGTTTGCATAACAAATAACGACTAATTGATAGATATCTAAGAGATCTTCTAAAAAAATGGCATGATACATTGGCGTTAATTCAAAATTTGCACCATCAGCTAGAACTTGTTCATCAATTTCTTTTTTATAAATTTTCAATCCTAAATCTAGCCATTTTTTCGATTCTGAAGTATCAAAAAACATTCCTGCAAAAATTAGTGCTTTCGCATTCGCAAATAGATGGTTAGCGAGAATATGCCACTCAACCGTTTTTGATAAATGCTCAGCTTGTAAGGCTAGGCTCTGTAATTGAAGTTCATTTAGTCTATTACCCTGTAATGACCACTTCACCCAGTTCACAATTCTTAAAGAATTTGGATAAGGCTCCCAAGCGTTGCCTGAAGAATAGGGATTTTCAGCAATCCATTTATGAATTAAATCAGTATGCCAATCTTTACGATCTATTGCATTTTCCGCATTTAAATCATCAAAATAATGCAGGTTGTATAACCATAATTTTTCTTGCTGCGTCGTATTCCAATCCTCAGCCGTATTTAACTGACCTAGATGATTTAAAAATACAAACTGTGTTGGACTGAGCATACTAATAGGCTTGGCTATTGTATTTTCCCAATTTTGTGCGAGCTTTTTAAGCTGAGTATTAAATACGGTTTGCTTGGTTTTTGGTTTAAGTAAAAGATAGTGCAGCCGATAAAACAACTGCACAAATTTTAAATATTTAATAGTATGAATTAATTTTAGTAGTTTCATAGCAAATAAAGCTTAAGCCTGCTTTTCTCTCAGTAATTGCGCTGCTTGAATTGTGACTCTTGCAACTTCTAAAATTTCCTCTAGAGGAATTGGAGTGCTTTGGCCTTTTTCAATTGCTTCAACAAAAGCTTTGGTGCAATTTTCCTGACCCTTATCTTGGCTCCATAGATTCATTTTCTTGAATCCAGACCATCCATAACCTGTCATTTTTCTAAAGTTATCTAATTGAAGAACCTTGCCACCAGTGAAGACTTCAATTCGTTCTTTTGGAAATGCATTAGACCCATTCGCTAAATAGAAAATTGTACCAAATGAACCATCTTCAAAGGCTAAGGTAATACAAGCTTTATCTTCAACCAAGTCATGATCAAATTGCGTTCCCATACCTTGTACTTGGTAATTGACAATTTTTGAACCTGCAAGGAATCGCATTAAATCAATAAAGTGGCAGGCCTCACCAATAATGCGACCACCACCTATTTCAGGATCCTGAGTCCAATGATCTACTGGTATAGCACCTGCATTCATGGTCATGATAAATGTTTTAGGCTGTTTTACTGTTGCTAACAGCTGCTTCATTTTTTGAATTTGTGGTGAGAAACGACGGTTAAAACCAACCATTAAATGAGGTTTAGCCGTAGACGAATTAGATTGATAGAAATCTTCAATAGCATCTACATCTGCTAAATTTAATGCTAGCGGCTTTTCCACGAAAACATTTTTATTCGCATTCAATGCGTCCAGAACAAATTTTGCATGTGTGTTATGACGCGTTGCAATAATACAGGTGTTAATTTCACTATTTTGCCAAATATCATTTAGTTCTGATGAGGCAATTTTGAAGCCAGCCTTCTCACCATGAATTACACTATTCACGCCACTTGCAGTCACAATAGTATGCAAATTCACATTGGTTTTCTTAAATGCCGGAATGAGTACACGTGACGCATAGTTACCAGCACCAATACAACCCAAAGTAACCTTAGCAACTGAGTTCAATTGATAGTTCGGTAAATCTAAACGTTTGAAATGTCTATTTTCAACCTGATGTTCGTATTGTAGAACAATACCTAAACTATCGCGTACATTGGTAAGTACTTCATATGCTGCAACTGCATCTTCAAATTTGAATCGATGACTCACCAATGTTTCAACATCTAAAGCACCCGATGCCATCATATCCAAAACGGCAACAAAGTTACGCTGCTCTGTCCAACGAACAAAACCGATTGGATAATCATTACCTTTCGCTTCATAGAATTCATCATAGCGACCTGGGCCATATGAACACGAAACCTGGAAGCTTAATTCTTTTTCATAAAAATCAGCACGGTTTAATTCCAAGCCTACAACACCAACAAGAATAATACGGCCACGTTGACGACACATTAATGCTGCTTGGTGTACAGGATCATTTGACTTAGTCGAGGCGGTAATAATTACGCCATCCACACCCAAACCACGTGCAAATACTTCTGCCACTGTTACTGGATCTTGACCTAAAGCAGGATTACAAATCTCAGCTCCATATTTTTTTGCCAGTTCTAGTTTTTTTTGATCAAAATCGACAGCTAAAACGCGACACCCATTTGCTTTAAGTAATTGAATTGCCATTAGGCCAATAAGACCAGCCCCAATAACAACAAAACTCTCCCCTAAAGTCGGCTGTGCCAAACGGATACCTTGTAAAGCAATTGCACCTAATACGGTAAAACTTGCCGCTTCATCAGACACATTATCTGGAATTTTTGCACATAAGTTTTTAGGTACTTTAACTACGTCAGCATGGTGACCATTCGAAACAACTCGATCACCAATTTTAAAACCCTCAACCTGTTTACCAATATCTTGAATGATACCTACATTACAGTATCCTAGAGGTAATGGTTGGTTCAATTTAGATTGAACAGCTTCATAAGTAGTAAGCAGACCGTCAGTTTTAACCTTATCAAGTACCATACGTACTTTTTCGGGTTGTTGGCGTGCTTTATCAATAACATTTGCTTTACCAAAATCAACAAGCATACGTTCCGTACCAGCAGAAATAAGAGAAATACTGGTAGAGATAATAAGGTGACCTGTACTTATTTGAGGAGATGGGGCTTCAACAATTGAAGTTCCGCCTTTAGATAAATCTTGAAAAATTTGTTTCAACTTTTTCTCCGAATGCTAAAAATGATTAATCCAAATAATAATGGAAATAAAGTAAAAATAGTTCTAGAGAAAAACCCTAAAAACTCTGCATAAAAAAATTGGCTACAAAATAGAACCATTAAATAAATATAAATAATTTTAAAAAATAAATTGTTTTTATCTTTTAAATAAGTAAAACATATACATAAAAACAGTCCAGTACTAAAAGAAGCCAAAAGACTGATGAAAACACCATAGTTCATTAATAGTTCAGTAACAAAACCTGTTGTTAATGATGAGTTACCTTCCTGCCCCAAAACATAACTGCCTGGATAAATCATATTTTTTAATTCAGGACCAGCCCCATAAGGTTTATCTATCCACAGGGCTCTTGGAATAAAGTTACTAAAACCAGCTAGATATGTCTTTCCAAGTAAAATTTGATATTGATTTGAAAGTAACCACACTATATTTTCGTGATTTCCAAAAGCACCATTTAAAGAGTTAATTAAACCATAATTATCATTATGAGAGATTTCAGATGAAGTTATTTCTTTTCTATATTTACCAATTAAATACAATATATAAATACAGAAAAATGGAAATATAATTTTAAATGTATATTTAAAATTAATTTTAAAATCTCGACAAGAAAGATAGATTGAAAATAGTAGAAAAAATAGAATAAATAATGAATTTCGATTACTATTAATAGAATAATAAACAGCAGAGTAAATAAAAATCAAAAGAAATAATAATAAATAAACTTTATTATTTCGCATTAAATATGAGAAAAAAACAAGCATACAAGATATATATATCCAATGTGGAAATAAAACCTTAATACCTTGTCCATAGGCAAATGAAATTCTATCTCTTAAATAAACATCCACTCCCATAGATAAAATTTGAATAATATTTTGATAAGAATAGTAAAAACCTACTGCAAAAATTAGCAATGCATAAAATATTAAATATTTATAGTTAAAATAGGTAATATTAAAATCTTTAATATTAAAAAATATAGGATTATTAATATTTTTATTAAATAGAATAAAACCCAAATTAAATAAAAAATATACTAAAAATGAAAAAAACATGGAGATTGAGTATATTAAAGATTCATATTCATTTTGATATCTAAAAAAACCATAATACCACTGTAACACTGGCATAAAAATATGAATTAAAATAAAAAAGATAGTACTTACACCATGAGGTGTAAGAAAAATATATTTTATTCCATATTTATTTAAACCTGGCTTTAAAAAAGCCAAGGCCACAGAAAATAATAATAATGCAGAAATATAAATCATTTTAATTCATTTATATTTAAGTTTTTCTTTAGGTATTCTCTAGAATCCCCAATAATTTGGCCAGGACTACCAGCATAAATTGAAAAATCTGGTATTTTTCCTCGAACCACTGTACCTGCAGCAATAATACAACCTTTTCCAATTTGACAACCAGGCATTAAAATAGTCCCTGTTCCAATAAAGCTATAATCGCCTATTTTTACCGATCTAATTTTTCCAATCGGTTTTTCTTGAGGAATATCAAATGCCTTGGCTACAGTATGTAAGGACCAATCATGTGTCAAAACTCTAATATAACTTGACATAGTAACCTGATTACCAATTTCAATTAGGCCGTAATTTGTTCCATCAAACCAAATTTTAGAAGAGAGATAATTAGGCTTACCATTGAAAATAACTCCCCATTTTTTTAGAAAATAATAATTTACTTTGGTCGCATATCTCGGCTTTAATGATCCAAAAGTTTTCATTGCGAGAAAATATAAAATCTTGCTCAATTTATTCATTTTTAAATACCTATTTTTGCAAAAATATTATTTAATTGTTCATCAAATGTAGGAAAAATCTGCTGTAGATTTTTTGTATTTTCTACCAATTGGGCATATTTTTCTTTATTTAACATTAACGTATCTAGTTGATTTAACAAACCTTGATGATCTTCATAATTTACAGATATACAACTATTTGAAGATCTTAAAAACTCTGCTGTGACTACTTCTTTATTAACTATTACAGGAACAGAATATTGTAGAGCATCCCCCCACTTATTTGCCTCTGCCATTCGATTGATTGGATATATTGGATTATAGTAAGTTAACACAAAATTACTAACTCGATAATAAGCCAATGCCTCATATTGAGGTAATTCTCCTAAGTATATAACATTTTCAAAAGTTAACATTTGTTGTGCTAAATCCGAATCTAATCTACCAGCCATAAGCAAACAAATATTTTTTCTAGCTTCAGCAATTTTTTTAATAATATCTATACCACGTGTATCAGTTAACCAACCATTTACATAAATATTTAAATCATAAGATTTTATTTTTTGAATAATTTCTAAATCTAAATGCACTAATTTCGATTTTTTCACATCGAAACTAGTTGGAGTATTTTTTAAAATTAAAAAATTCTCTGAGCTAAAATCATATCTTTCGCGGCCAGGAATTATATGAATTAAACAATTATGTGATACATACTTTTCTAAGTATCCGAGCATATTTTTTATTATTTTAGGAAAATTAAACAGCTGCGAAAATCTATCAGCATCATCATAAATAACATCAAATTTTTTAATTTTTGCTGCTAACAATGCAGGAAATGCAGATTCAAAACCTAATGCCCACACCTTATCATTACTTTTAAATTTAAATAAACAGCAAAAAAATACTGCCACCATCCAAAATAGGTACATAATTTTAGCTTTTTTAGATGAATATCCTCCCCCATTTAATATAAAATTTCCATTTTCTTCAACTTTATCCGAAGGCAATCTTTTCCATCCAAAAAAACTATAGTTTACATTGCTTGGTAAACACTCTATTAGCTTTGCCAATCTAGTCCTTTTCTTCAAGTTAGGTAAAGGCGCTATAATGCTTAATCGATTATTCAAAATGATACCTACTTTTTATCTAATTCTTTCATTACATAGTGATTTGATATAAAAATCTTTCCAATCCATTGTAATAGCATAACTAACAGCAAGCCTTGAACTAGATATCTAAAATTATATTTTAACAAAAATAAAAAACATATCACATAAATCAAAGCCAAAATCAAACTTATAATTGAAGATTTCTTTAAACTATCATTTGTACCAAATACGCCCAAACATAAAGATGGCATAATATATATAGATTTCAATAATGATAATACTAAAATTAGTATATACAAGTCCTTTTCAAAGGCAAAATTAAATGGCAGATAGTCATAAAAAATATATACTACAATAGAATTAATTAAAGATATAAAAATGGCAATTAACAAAATATTAAGCATATATTTAATATACTTTTTTTTGTTAAAATATTTATCATTTCTTACTTTTGGACCTAATGCAAAACCAATAAATGCTATAGCAGCTAATATAACAGAATTATATATTGTATTATAAGTAAAAATTAATGAGGAAATTTCTTTTTTATTATAAATATTAATTAAAAATTGTTCTCCATAATTGGCAATAACTAAGCTAAAACTATGTAAAAACAAATAAAAACCTACTATAGTATTCACCTTAAAATCATTAAAATTAAATTGACTCTGTGAAGAAGTATGATTTTTAGAAAGAATATCCAAAAAAACGATAAATAACATTGATAGTATTAATAATAATGGCAAATTTAAATTAAAATTAAAGAAATAAAAAAATATTAAAAAAGCCAAAAAAATTATTTTCCAAAAATTTGTTCTAATTTGGGATTGTGTTAAATTACCGTTAGCTCTATAAAAACCTGCTTGAAACATTAAATATGAATATGTAAAACCTATTATTCCCATATAAATTGATTTTTCAAATGTTTGAAAATAGTAGAAAACGGAAATAATAATTAATGAAATAACAAAGCTCTGTACTAAAAATTGCTTTTTTAGTACAGAATATGAATTTATATTTCTTAATAATAGTTGATCAAATCCTAATATACAAATTGATCCTACTATAAAAATTGAAGACTTATAAAAAGCCCAATCAGCAATAATGTTATTATCATCAAAACTTATGACAAAAAAATCTGTTAAGGTAAAAGCAGCTACACTTAATATATATATTAATAAAGAAAGTATATTTTTTCTATTAAATTGCATTGATTTCACTTACCAAACGTTCACCTATTTTTTTAGCTGGATTTCCAGCATAAATTGAGTAAGGCTCTGTATTTTTCGTCAAAACTGCTCCGGCAGCAATTATACTACCCTCTGCTATTTCGTTTACAGTTTCTAAAATCATGCTATTAGCACCTATCCATGCATAATCTTGAATTAATAAATTTGAAAAAACTTTCTCATTTTTATTCCAATCCCTATATACTCCATGCACATTATGATTATGAGTGAATATTTTTACACCTTCTGATATTGCTACATGATTACCAATCTGTATTCCTCCAGAATAATCTATATAAGCATATTCTCCCACATGCACACTTTTCCCAAATTTTATAAAACTTCCTTTATTAGGATGTGCTTGAACAATTTTTACATATTCAGCAACATAAAATAAATTTGTATTAAAAAAATTTTTATATGCATACCATCTTAAATTTCTTAGAAATTTTAATGAAAATAATGGCCCACTTGTTAAAAGAATTAAAAGCTTAAAAAATAATTTCATAAATTACTCAAAAGAAAAATTCACATCCTTGTGAAATAATAATTAGAGATTTACCAAAGAAACAACATCTTTTTTAGTAAGATGAGTATTTTTCTTAAACTCTTTATGAGCGACTAATACCACCTTAATATCAGCTTTACTCGACTCATCTAAATGAACTAATTCAACTTTTCCTATTAACTTTTTTGGCAACTCAGAAATATTAGGCTCAATCGCTAAAATATTTAAACCTTGTTCAGCCAATTTCTTCGTAATTTCTAAAGCAGGGCTTTCACGCAGGTCATCAATATCTGGCTTAAATGCCAAACCATAACAAGCAACCGTTACATCTTGAATGGTTTTTTCTGGGTTTGCCTGTAAAAACTCGGCAATCTTAATTTTCACCTGGTCAATCACCCATTCAGGCTTCGAATCATTTACTTCACGGGCAGTACGAATTAAGCGCGCCTGTTCAGGGGTTTTCGCTACAATAAACCAAGGATCAACTGCAATACAGTGCCCGCCTACACCCGGACCCGGCTGTAAAATATTGACACGCGGGTGACGGTTAGCAAGTGCAATCAGTTCCCAAACATTGATATCGAGCTTGTCACAAATAATTGATAATTCATTGGCAAAAGCAATGTTTACATCACGAAATGAATTTTCTGTGAGCTTACACATTTCAGCAGTACGTGCATTGGTTTCAATACAACTGCCCTGTACAAATGTTTTATACAAATTACATGCAGCAGTTGAACAACGCGTTGTCATACCACCAATAATTCGGTCATTACTAATCAGTTCTTGTAGAACCTTACCTGGCAATACACGTTCAGGACAATGCGCAACTAAAATATCTGCTTGCTCGCCTGCCTGTTCAGGGAAGGTTAAGTCTGGACGTGCTTCAGCTAACCATGCTGCCATTTGTTCAGTCGCACCTACAGGTGAAGTTGACTCAAGAATAACTAAATTACCCGGTTTTAAATAAGGTGCTAAAGCTTTAGAGGCTACTTCAATGTATTTAAGATCGGGCTGGTAATCATCTTTAAACGGTGTTGGTACCGCAACAATGTACGCATCTGCTTCAACCGGAGTTGTTTGTGCAGATAACATACCCTTTGCAACGACCACTTTTACTAAAGCATCTAAGTCGGGTTCAACAATATGTACCCTACCCTGGTTAATCATGTTGACAGCATGCTGATTAACATCCACGCCTGTAACTTGAATGCCGTGAGCAGCAAAAGTCGCTGCTGTAGGCAAACCAATATACCCAAGGCCAATAACACAAATATGTTTAAATTGATTATTCATAATATTACTTACACTTACTCAGTTATTCTTTAAAAATTCAATAATTTGTTGACATGAAGTTCCATCCCCATACGGGTTATGCGCTTCTGCCATTTGTTTATACAGCTCATTATTTGTTAATAAATCGGTTACAGATTTTTCAATTACTGTCGTATCTGTTCCTACCAGTTTTACAGTGCCTGCCTCTACAGCTTCAGGGCGTTCAGTGGTATCACGCATGACCAGTACAGGCTTACCTAAAGATGGTGCTTCTTCCTGAATACCGCCAGAATCAGTCAAAATTAAATAACTGCGATTCATGAGATATACAAAAGGCAGATAATCCTGAGGGGCGATTAAATGAATATTTGAAATACCTGATAAAAGTTCATTCACAGGTTTTTGTACATTTGGATTTAAATGTACCGGATATACAATTTGTACATCTGAATATTTTTGAGCAATATTCGCCAATGCCTGACAAATATTTAAGAAGCCTTGACCAAAGTTTTCACGGCGGTGACCGGTAACTAAAATCAGTTTTTTATTTTCATCCAAGAAACTGAATTGAGTTTTAAAATCATCAATAAGTTTATGATCAGTTTCTACTTTTTCTTTCACCTTCAATAAAGCATCAATTACGGTATTTCCTGTAATTGTTATATTTTCCGGATTAATATTTTCTTTAATTAAATTATTATAAGAGGATTGGGTTGGTGCAAAATGATAATTTGCCAATGCTCCGGTTAGCTTACGGTTCGCTTCTTCCGGCCAGGGTGAGTAAATATCGCCTGTGCGTAATCCGGCTTCAACATGACCAATTTTCACCTTGTGATAGTATGCAGCCAGCGATGCTGCAAATGTGGTTGCCGTGTCGCCATGCACTAATACGACATCTGGCAGCCATTCTGCAAAAACCGCCTCTAAGCCCTTTAAAACTCCAGAAGTTACATCAGAAAGTGTTTGACCCGGTTTCATTAAATTTAAATCAAAATCAGGAGTCAAATTAAAAAGTTCAAGAACCTGATCCAACATTTGACGATGTTGACCCGTTACACAGACCTTTGTTTCGAAGCTTTGGTTATTTTCTTTTAACAGTAACGCTAAAGGCGCCATTTTAATTGCTTCGGGTCTTGTACCAAAAACAAGTAGAACTTTTTTCACGCAAAATCCCTATCTAAATTATAGTAAAAATAAGACTTAAATTCAGATTAATATTCTAGCAATTTTCATGATTATTTTAAATAAAAGATTTTGTTTACTTTTTTTACCAAACTCTATTTATTGCATGAGTGAACAAAAAAATATATCGATGCTTATTAATAAAAACTCTTATTAATAGCTGACTATTATCTATTAAAACCAGATACATATTTATTTAATAATGTATATAGCGGTTTTGTTTCAGCACTTTCCCGACCCAACATATTCAGACGATCGAAAACTGTTAAAATTTCTTGCCATGAATAATATTTTTCATAAGATTTTAATATCCGAGAATGCTGTGTATTCTCAACACTTTCCTGATCTATTAACAGCTCCTCATACAGCTTTTCACCCGGACGCAATCCGGTAAACTGAATCGCAATATCCCCTAAGCCATTTTCATCGATGGGACGAAAACCGCTTAAACGAATCATTTGCTTGGCTAAATCCACAATTTTAACTGGTTCCCCCATATCCAGTAAAAATACGTCACCACCCGTACCCATCGCACCTGCCTGAATCACCAGTTGTGCGGCTTCAGGTATGGTCATAAAGTAACGCGTCACTTCCGGATGGGTCACCGTGACCGGTCCGCCTTGGGCTATCTGCTTTTTAAACAGCGGCACCACGGAACCCGATGAACCTAAGACATTGCCAAAACGTACAATACTGATTTGGGTTTTAGGATGGGTTGATGCTAAACCCTGACAATACAGCTCCGCCATCCGTTTAGACGCCCCCATGACATTGGTCGGGCGCACGGCTTTATCGGTGGAGATTAAAACAAAGGTTTCAACGCCCTGATTCACAGCTGCATCAACACTGCGTGCTGTGCCAATTGAAGTGTTGTAGATTCCTTCAAACGGATTGGCTTCCACCAATGGCACATGTTTATAGGCTGCTGCATGATAGACAGTTTGTACCTGATACTCGGCAATGATGCGTTCCAATTTGGCCTGATTGGTGACAGAACCTAAAACCGGAACTACTGCAATTTCTTTGGCCTGTAATTCACGATCGATGGAGTACAAGGCAAATTCAGACATCTCGAATAAAACCAGAAGCTTAGGCTGATGTTTCACAATTTGACGGCATAGTTCCGAACCAATCGAGCCCCCTGCCCCAGTCACCATCACCACCTTGTTTTTGATATTTTTTTCTAAAAGCTCCGCTTTGGGTGGCACAGGATCACGTCCGAGCAAATCAATAATATCGACTTCCTGAATATCGGAAACCTGCACCTGACCATCGACCAGTTGAGTAACCCCGGGTAACTCCATAATTTTGACTTGAGCCAACTCAAAAGATTCAATGATGGCTTTTTTACGACTGCGTGTCGCAGATGGCATGGCCAGTAATATTTCTTCTATTTGAAATTTTTGCAGTTTACCCAATGCTTTTTTAGCCGAATAAATGTGTAATCCGCTTAAAGACTGCCCCTGTAATGAGGTCTTGTCATCAATAAAACATACCGGCAAATAATAATCTGAACGGTTCAATGCCGCCGCAATTTGCTGTCCGGCAAGTCCGGCACCATAAATGGCCACCCGTTTACGATTTTGCTTTTTCACAAACGTACGTAATGTGGCATAACGGATCACCGCCCGACTCCACCACATCCATGAGAACAGCACAAAGCCGTACATCAGTGGAATACTCATAGGAATAAATGCCAAACCTAATTTTTTAATGGCATACAAACCCACAATCTGGATAAAAGTCGCAATGGATAAACGCAGTAAATAATCTTCGTTAAAGGAACGAACAATCGCACTATAAATACCGAACAAGGCGAAAATAAGCACACCCAGTACACCCACATGGATATACCAGAAATCAAGCCCTTGCATCACTGCGACATCGGGTTTGGCCAAACGAATGGCATACACCAGCCACATAATAAAAGGCAAGACACAGATATCCATTGCCACCAGAACAACCTGTTTTTGACGACGTGGCAAAGATGCTAAATATCGAATAATGTCTTTCACAAAGGGCTCTAGGTCGGTCAAAGTCAGAAAACTGAATGGCGCATATTATACGCCCATTCCCCTTTAAATATCTGCCATCACCGTCTGAATCGCAGTAATGGTTTTTTGCATGCTCTGTTCAGACAAAGTGGGATGTACCAGGAACATCAGACTGCTTTCACCAAGCTGTTTGGCATTCTGCAAACGCTGTTCAGGACGCCAAGGGGTTTGGTCGAATGCCTTTTCCAAATACACTTCTGAACATGAACCACTAAAACAGGGTACGCCCAAGGCATTAATTTCAGCCATGATGCGGTCACGTGACCAGCCTTCAGGCAGTGCATCGGTCTTCACTTGCACATAACATTTATAAGCAGCATGTACATAATCACTTGAGGGCTGCGCGACAGTGAAATAAAGACTGTGAGCAAAGGCAGTTTGAATTTTGTGCATATTTTCAAGACGCTTTGCAGTCCATTCAGGCATCAGTTTCAGCTGAATACGACCGATCACCGCCTGCATTTCCATCATGCGCCAGTTGGTACCAAAGGAGTCATGCAGCCAGCGGAATCCCGGCGGATGCTGGGTGTTGTAGACGCTATCAAAGTTTTTGCCATGATCTTTATAAGACCACATTTTTTTCCAAAGACTTTCATCATTGGTGGTGACCATTCCCCCTTCACCGCCGGTGGTCATGATCTTGTCCTGACAGAATGACCAAGCCCCAATATGACCAATGGAACCGGCAGATTTGCCTTTATACATCGCACCATGCGCCTGGGCGCAGTCTTCAATCACATAGAGGCCTTTTTCTGCGGCCAATTGCATGATCGGGTCCATATCACACATCCAGCCGGCCAAATGCACACAGATAATGGCTTTGGTCTTTGGAGTTAATACGGCCTCAATGCTACGGCGTGAAATATTTTGAGAATCCAGCTCAACATCAGCAAAAACCGGATTGGCACCCGCAGTCACAATCGAACTGGCTGAAGCCAGAAAGGTGCGTGAGGTGACAATCACATCATCACCCTGACCAATGTCCAGTGCTTTCAATGCCAGATCGAGTGCGACAGTGCCGTTCGCCACAGCCACGGCATGTTTGGTTCCTGCAAATTGTGCGAATTCTTTTTCAAATTCACGACATTCCTGACCGGTCCAATAATTCACTTTATTGGATAAGAGAACTTTTGAAACCGCATCTGCCTCTGCTTGCGTGAAACTTGGCCACGGCTCAAATGCACTGTTTAACATGAAATTTTCCTAGCTTAATTCTATTTGGATTCGACTATACGAGCAGGATTGCCCACCACGGTCACGCCAGCCGGCACACTTTTGGTCACCACAGCGCCCATACCGACAATCGCACCACGGCCAATTACCAAAGGTTGATCAGGTGTGCCCTGCTTGATCATGGCACCGGCACCAATATAGGCATGGTCTTGAATATGAATATTGCCGTTGCATTTTACGCCTGGCGCGAAAGTAACAAAATCCCCAATCACACAATCATGCTCGACATAGCTGTATAAATTGGCATGGAAACATTTGCCGATTTTAATATTCGAGGTAATGCTGACAAATGGACTTAAGGCTGCACCTGCTGCAATCTGGGCATCATCCATCAGCACAACATTGTCGGCAGAAATCGACCATAGCTTAATACCATCAGCTTCAAGTTGACTGGCAATTTTTTCACGAATTTTACTGTTGGCGATGGCGATCTGCACTGCTTTCACTGCTGCGTCTTCGGCACAAAATGCCGCATAATTCATGGCACGATGACCGTTTACCCTACTCACTTCAGTCAGGGCATCATCAATAAAGACAATTTCAGAGGCATCATTTTCACGTGCCAGTTGCTGGCGTGCCACAGGCATCAGACTGCGTCCGCAACCTGAAGCGCCGTAAATTGCATAGAGTCTAGTCATTTTTATGTTCCGGCGTGCCGGTGAATTTACTCATGGTCACTTCACCTTCGGCACTGATGTCATCTTTGGCAATCACTTTTTTCACTGTTTTTAGCATAATTTTAAAGTCTAGCCAAAGCGATTGATTTTCCACATACCAGGTATCAAGCTTGAATTTTTCTTCCCATGAAATGGCATTGCGGCCATTCACCTGTGCATGTCCGGTCATGCCCGGACGCACATTATGGCGCTTGGCTTGTTCGCTATTATATAAAGGTAAGTATTCCATCAACAACGGACGCGGGCCGACAATACTCATATCGCCCTTGATCACATTCCACAGTTCCGGCATTTCATCCAAACTGGTTGCACGCAGCATTTTGCCAAATGAGGTCAGGCGTTCACTATCCGGTAATGGGTTGCCGTTTTCATCCACAGCATCTTTCATGGTACGGAACTTAATCATTTCAAAAGGTTTACCGTGCAGCCCCGGACGCACCTGACGAAACAGCACCGGTGAACCCAGATTCTTCCTCACCTTGCGCGCCACAATAAAATACAGTGGAGATAAAAGTAGCAATGCCGTGGATGCAATTACTACATCTAAAACACGTTTCATCATGCTAATACTCCCATTTCCGCCATCATGTGTTTATTCACTTGATGCACATCATATTTATGCAGCGCAATTTCGCGTGAACGCTGACCCATATAGGTCATGAGTTTTGGGTCTTGGATAAAATACTGCATGGTTTGAACCAGATCATCGACCGATTTCACCCCGACCAGATAGCCATTTACGCCATTGGATACCGTTTCACGGCAGCCCGGTGCATCGGTGGTAATGATCGCTCGACCCATAGCCATGGCTTCCAAGACGGTACGTGGAGTACCCTCACGATACGAAGGCAACACATACACCGAACTTGCCGCAATGGCCGGGCGTACATCACTCAGCTTACCCCAATAATTGAGCGTGTTGTCGCTGATCCAGCTATCGAGTTCTGATTGAGAAATCGCAGATGGATTTTCATCAATCCAGCCCACCAAATGGAATTCTGCTTCGGGATATTTTGCTTTAATCAGGCCTGCTGCTTCAGCATATTCTCGGACACCTTTATCTCCCAGTAAACGGGCAATCAACAGAAAAGATGCTTTGACTTCAGCTTGTCCATTCAATGGCAATGGCATGACCTCAAAGTCCTGCACATTCACGCCAGAGCCATTCACCACTACTGTGGGCTTATGGGTATCAAGCAAGTTCATGTCTTGGAATAGCTTGAGATCATCCGGATTCTGAAAAAAAACTTTTTCGGCATGCTTGAGTGCCTGTGCATAGAGGCCATGTACCATTTTTTGGAACAGGCTGCGTTTGCCCGCTTCAATATTTTGAAAGGCATAACCTAAACCTGTAATCAGCGCAAAACGATGCGGCACTTTAGCTAGCCATGCAGCCAGCGTGCCGTAAATGACCGGTTTAATGGTATAAGACAGTACATAATCCGGCTGAATTTTACGGATCATCTGATACATGCTTTTGAGCAACTTGAGATCGGCAATCGGATTGGTGCCTGCGCGTTGCATCGGGATCGAATGAACCTGATAGCCCAACTGCTGCAACTGCTTTAATTCATCAGCAAAGTCTGTCAAGTCAGGTGCGAACACATGAATTTCATAGCCTTTAGCGTGAATGGCTTCTAACAGTTTTCCCCTAAAATTCAAGGCTGAAGGAAGATAGCTACAAATCATTAAAAACTTCATGCCTGCTGTCTCCACGCTGCCAGATACTGCTGACTGACATATTCGATACTAAAATTCTGTTCTACACGTTGACGGGTTAATTGTTTCAGTTCAAGTTTCTGGCTTGGACTCAAGTCAACATAATCCATGATGGCTTTTGCCAAAGCATCCGCATCACGTGGCGGAACAATCGAACCCAGCTCTTGCACGATATATTTGGCATCGCCAACATCGGTACTGATACAGGGCAAACCGGATGCCATCGCTTCCACCAGCACATTGGGAAAACCTTCGGTAATCGAGGTCATCAGGAAGGCATCCATCGATTGATAAAAGGCCGGCATATCAAAGATTTGATCAAGCAACTGCACTTTTTTTTCATCCAGTTGATATTGCTCAAATAAAGCTTTAACTTCAGGATGATTCAGGCTGGCACCACTACCTGCTATTTTAAAAATGATGTTCTTGTCTTTCAGCAAGCCCATGGTTTCAAATAAATAGGGATAGCCTTTAGCCGTGTGATAACGTCCGGCAAAACCGATCACACATGGTTCATGCAACTCAGGATTGGGCTGAAATTTATCCAGAGATACACCATTGGCAATCACCTGTGAATTGGTATTGTTCAGGCCAAAGTTTTGATGCTGCTCCAAAGCAGAATGGGCACAATAAACAATGCCTCTGGGCTTCACTGCGAGTATTTTACTCAGTGCTAAAGCAACTTTGGTGCTGATAGATTCCTCTTGAGTTGAAGCCAATGAGTGATGAATGCCCCAAAACACATTCGGTGGATTCGCCAACCCCATAACACTGAGGCTGGTCAGCACATTGGCATGATACATCCAGCATTGCACCGTTTTTGGAGCTAATGCTTGCAGTAAATTACGGAGTTTTTTAAGAGTGCTTAAGGTATTTAGACCATTCCAGTTTAAAGCGTAGTATGACTGACACAAAGCCAGCGTATCGGCATAAACCTCGGATACTTTCATCAATGTAATAATCACATGATCATATTCATGTTGGGTTTGCTGAACCAGCCGTGACAGCATCATTTCTGCCCCGCCTACACCCGCAAAGTTGGTGATCACATGAACCATTACCGGCTTGCTCATGATGAGGACTCCATCAGGCTTGCATAGCGTTGTAACACCGCAGTTTTATGAAATTGCTGACAATGCTGTTCAAACTCTTGCGCATTAAAGTTTATAACATGCTGAAAAATGGCGTGTTGCATGGCACTAGCCAAACCATCCACATCATCACATTCAACCAGTAAGCCAAACTTTGAATTGGCCAGAATTTCCAATGGCCCACTTGGGCAATTGGTACTGACCACCTTAATTTTAGAGGCCAAGGCTTGAATCAACACGCCCGGTAAACCTTCCCAGTTTGAGCTTAAAACAAACAGTTCCGCATATTTAAAATAGGCATAGGGATTGGAATCAAAGCCCGGCAAATCCACCACATCGCTTAAGCCTAAGTCATGTACCAATTGCTCGAGTTCACCGCGTAATTCACCTTCACCTAAAATAATCAACCGTGTTTCGGGGTGCTTGGCATGACATTGGGCAAAAGCACGAATCAGGCAAGCAAAGTTTTTCGCTTCGGTGAGACGACCTACTGCCAGTACCACTTTGTGTTCAGGCTGAAAAAATCGATGTGCAACAGGTACTTTTAATTTTTCAAAATAGGCATCATCAATAACAGGGTTGTAAATGGTGACTAAATTCGCTTTTGGATAAGCATAATATTCACGAAAATCATCCAATACACCATTGGATACACAAACCACATGATCGGCAGCTGGATAGGTAAAATTCACCAAGGTTTTTAAAATAAATTTTGATAAACCCTGCAGTTTCATATTTTTCGATGGCGTGGATACTTCACGTAAAATCAGTTTTGCCTGACTTCTGGCTAATTTTTTTGCCAAGGCACAAACGATATTGCTGTGAGTTTGCGTTGCAATGATGCAATCATAATCATGTGCCTGCAAACGCTGTTTTAATGGCATTAAAACACTGGCCACACGTCCACAGTCAAAATTGACCAGCTCAATTTTAGGGTCTACTTCGGCTAATAACTTGGATTTAGCGCCGCTTAAGTCACACACTGCAACATCAACCTGTACCCCACGCTGTACAAAGTTATTGGCCAATTGAATGACCGTACGTTCTGCCCCGCCACCACCTAAAGTTGGTAAAAAGAACATCACTTTATTCAACATAATCAAACCTAAATGTGGGGGGGGGAAATTAATGCGATTGTTTTAAGGCCTGAATGTCGATGGCCCGCTGTACCCGCTCGGCATAATCGGTGATGCCGGCCAGGTCAGTATCACTGGCACAGCTGGCTTTAATTTTGTCTTGGTAATCTTCAAAACTAGACACCACCTTGGCCGGTACGCCAATCGCCACGGCATTATCCGGAATATCTTTGGTCACAACTGAGCCTGCGCCAATCACCACATTCGAGCCAATCTTCACGCCAGGCATAATAATGCTATTGACCCCGATAAACACATGCGAACCGACCTGAATTGGCGCAAAACGCTGGTAACGCTTGTTATGTTCATCTTTGACCAAACAGGTACTGCCATCATGGGTAATAAATTTTACCCCTGAGGTCACGGTAACATCATCACCAATGCTCACCAAAAAGGGTTCGGAGCCCCAACTGCGAATGTAGATTCTGCAATTGTTGCCGATCGTCACGCCTTTCTTCCGAGCGTATGCCACACTGCCTTTGGCAAAGAAATAGGCCAAATCATAGACAGCATTAAAAATAGCACGGATAAAAATCATGATTGAAACCTGTGTAACGATCCGATAAAGGCAATAATTTAAGTGAAACAGCAAAAGAAAATGGGCTTTCATCAGCCCATTTTTTCGACAGATTATTTTAACCGAAAATAAGCCTAACAGATACTGCCCCACATATTGGTTTAATCTACTGACTGTAAGGACTTTTCCAACTTCTTGGCAGGAATGCCAACATACACCCCTGCCTCAGTGATGGTTTTACTTACCAGAGAACAGGCGCCGACCACGACATTATCGGCAATATTGACGCCATCAAGTACTGTCACACGCGCGCCCAACCAGATATTTTCACCCAGATGAATTCCCTGTTTAGTAATTTGATCTTTGATCAAAACATCGGGATCATCAAATTTATGGTTGCTGGCGATCATAATGCTTTGCGTGCCAATTCGGGTGCTATGTCCAATATTGAGACCACCGCAGCCATTTAAAAATGACTTGGAATTAATACTGACATCTCGACCAATATGAATGTTGCCACCAAAACATTTGATATAACAGCTTTCACCAATAAAGCTGTTGTCCTCAATGATTAAGCTGGCGCCCGGTTCCACAATCAGGCTGACATCATCACCGATATAGACATTTTTGCCGATCTTGACCTGACCAGCAATTTCCAGCTTGCTGCGACGGCCAAAGTATTTAAACTGCGTGCCAAACGCCAGGTTATAAATACTTTTTCGGCACAATGCAGAGAACCAGTTCAGCAATTTTAAGGCTTTAAAAAAAATCACTTGGCACTTCTCCACACCACATACAAAATGGCAAAGTTATAAAATATCAGGGCAACCGGTACCGCCAATAGCATATAGATTTTATCGCTAATAGACAGATATAAACCACAGAATAAAATGACTTTAATACCCAATTCAATCGCCTGCAATCTAAACAGCACCCGGCTATTTCGTTTTGCAATTAAATAGGCCGAACTGGGCGGATTACAAAATACTGCCCAATACCCCAAAGCCAGTATTTGAAAATATAAGGAGATCCCGCCCCACTCTGCTCCAAAAATCAGCAGATAGACCGATTCAGGCAAGACAAAGAAAATCGCAAAGAATGGCAACGACAGCAGACTTAAAAAAATACTGCTTTTTAAGGCTTCATGTGCCGAGTCTTGCTGATAAAAGCGACGGATAAAAAACTGCCGGATGGTTTGCGACATCAAATTGATGGGAACACGTAATGTCCGTTCGACAATGGCATAAAAACCAACCGCTTGATAACCGACAAAATGTGACACAACATAATAGGGCAAATTATGTGAAAAACTATTCAGTAAAGCATGCGGAGTATTGCTGAAAATAAAATCTTTATAATGTTTAAAGCTGTACCAACTCACCTGATAAAGCTTGGTTTTCATAACATATAACATTAACAGCACAATCATCAGCAATGAACTGACGCTATAACTATTAATCAAAGCAATGGAATAAAACAACGGTAAAGTTAATTGCACTGCGACTACAATCAGACTTCTAAAAATATTCAAGCCGGCACAAAAGAGTTCTGCCTCATGGGCAAACTTATAATTATAAATGCTTTGAATGAAGGTATTGGAAAATATCCCTAAGGCAATGGCGGCTACCATATCCCAATGATAAAAAAAACTCAGTATTGCTGCCGCTATCCCGGACAAAACCAAAGAAAAGACATTACTCTCAAAGATGAGGCTTTTTTGGTGATGCGGTTCTGCAACCAATAAGGCTTGATCGAGACGCAAATTGGCAACGGTCGATAAGACACTAATGATTGCCAGGGCTACGCCATACTGGCCAAAGTCGTGTACGGGATAAAGACGCGTTAAAAAAGGAAGTGCGATAAATGTCATTATCGCACCCACCAAAAGACTCGATGTGATTAAACCAATCGATTTATATTTGGCTGCTAGCGTGGCTAAGCTCATTTCAGGTTTTGAACATACCACTGCATGGCAAGTTGAATGCCCGCATCAATACGAAATTCTGGCGCATAACCCAAAGCATTTTGAATCTTGGCAATGCTGGCTTGGGAATGACGTACATCCCCGGCACGGAATTCACGGTAGACCGGATCTTTGACATAATTCACGCCGTTTTCTGCCAATGCCACTTTAATGGCATTAAACAAATCATTCAACGTGGTACGATCACCGACTGCAACATTATAAACCTGATTTTTTACTGCATCATTCACAGTCGTCGCTGCAAGAATATTGGCTTGCACCGTATTGTCAATAAAACAGAAATCACGACTGGTTTCGCCATCACCATTAATGAAAACATCATCACCGGCAATCATCGCTGCGGTCCATTTAGGAATCACTGCTGCATAGGCACCGTTCGGATCCTGACGCTGGCCAAAAACGTTGAAATAGCGCAGGCCGACTGCTTTAAAACCGTAACTACGGGCAAAAACATCGGCATACAGCTCATTAACATATTTAGTTACGGCATAAGGTGAAAGTGGATTACCAATATTTTCTTCCACTTTAGGCAATGCAGGATGATCACCATAGGTCGAACTGCTGGCTGCATAGGTAAAACTGGATACTTGAGCATCACGTGCCGCAGTCAACATATTCAGAAAACCGCTGATATTGGTGGCATTGGTGGTGATCGGATCGGCAATGGAACGTGGCACCGAACCTAAAGCGGCTTCGTGCAAGACATAATCCACACCGGCACAGGCCTTTTGACAGTCTTCAAGCTGACGGATATCGCCTTCAATAAAGCTGAATTTTGCCCATTGCTCCGGAGTAACCGAACCCTGCACTTCATCCAAATTATACTGATGGCCAGTGGCAAAGTTGTCCAAGCCCACCACTTTCTGGTTCAGTTTGAGCAAAGTTTCAAGTAAATTTGAGCCAATAAAGCCTGCGACACCCGTCACCAGCCAGGTTTTAGGCTGTTGTTGCAATTGTTCACAGATTTTATTAAATGCGTTCATGATTTTTCCTAAAACACAGCTTATAAACGGATATCAGCTTCAGACTGAGACAACACATATTTCAGATCATAAAGCACATGCTCAGACTTGCCTAAAGCACGAATTTTAGCTGCACCCATCTCTTTAAACTGATTGTGTGCCACCGCCAAAATCACAGCATCGTAAGTATTATCTTCTAATGTTTGAATTGGGCTAATGCCATATTCATGTTCTGCTTCTTTAGCATCCACCCAGGGATCATAAACATCAACATTGACATGATATTCTTGCAATTCTTTAATAATGTCGATAATACGGGTATTACGAATATCCGGGCAGTTTTCTTTAAAACTGAGTCCTAAAATCAGTACTTTGGCATCTTCAACCTGAATGCGTTTTTTCAGCATGCCTTTGACCAATTGGGTCACCACATAAGCACCCATCCCATCATTCAAACGACGGCCAGCCAAAATAATTTCCGGGTTATAGCCAATGGCTTGTGCTTTATGGGTTAAATAATAGGGATCGACACCAATACAGTGACCACCCACCAGACCCGGACGGAACGGCAGGAAATTCCACTTGGTTCCCGCTGCTTGCAGTACCGCTTCTGTATCAATGCCCATTTTATTGAAGATCAATGCAAGCTCATTAATCAGGGCGATATTGACATCACGCTGGGTATTTTCAATGACTTTCGCAGCTTCTGCCACTTTAATGCTGGCAGCCTTATGCGTGCCGGCTTCAATAATCAGGTTATAGACCTGATCGACAAAATCCGCGACTTCTGGTGTAGAGCCCGAAGTAATTTTTAAGATATTGGTTACGCGGTGCAACTTATCACCCGGATTAATACGCTCTGGGCTGTAACCCGCAAAGAAATCCTGATTGAATTTCAAGCCTGATACTTTTTCCAATTCCGGAATACAGACTTCTTCTGTTGCACCTGGATATACCGTTGACTCATAGACCACGATATCGCCTTTTTCCAACACTTTGCCGATGCTTTGCGATGCTTTCACCAACGGTGTTAAATCTGGTTGCTTGAACTCATCAATTGGGGTGGGAACGGTCACAATAAAGAAGTTGCAGCTCTTTAAATCTTCTAAATTTGTTGTATAGCTGAGATGGTTCGCCAGCTTTAATTCTTCAGGTGATACTTCTAAAGTATGATCTTGACCACTTCGCAGCTCATCAATACGTTTTTGATGAATATCAAAACCTACAACAGGAACTTTTTTCCCAAACTCTACAGCCAAGGGTAAACCAACATATCCTAGACCAATAATGGCAATCTTGAGTTCTGACAGAGTTAGCATTTTTGAGCCTTGCTTATTTGTATAATCTAAGAGTAAAAACGGCTTATATTATAGCAGAAAATCAAATTCTTTCTGTTATTAATTTATACGGCAATTGATTAAAAAGTGGATGAACCAATCAGAACAAATAACGGTTTTTATTTAATTAAAATCACATTTATCGTTTTTCATTCAACCTGTATCACCTTTTTATTACACATAAATAGCTTACAATTTGCTATATTTATTTTCCAATTTGAAAGGTAAAATACATTAAGTTTAAGTTTTTAATAATTTTTACAACAGGATTTCGAGTGAGAAAAATTCAATATACTGCTTTATTGGTTTTAAGTTGTTCCATGACGGGTTGTGCAATCACTTCTGGTTTACAAACTTATGATTTACCAAGCGAAGGGGTTTACCAGACGGATTTGGGCACCCAAGTTAATGTAATAAAACTCACTCAAGAATCCTTATTTGCGGTGCAGCCTGCTGAAATTAATATTCGTCAGGATTATGCGCATTTATTTAATACTTCCCATAAAAATTATAAATTGAGTCCTGGAGATATTCTTTCTATTTATCTTTGGGCCTATCCTGAAATTACGCCACCTACCAATACAATTAATAATGAACAAGCAGTTCAAGCCAATGGATATCAAATAGACCAACAGGGCTATATCCAGTTCCCTATGATTGGACGCTATAAGGCTGCCGGTAAATCATTAACTCAGGTGAACCAAGAATTACACAACCAACTTTCACGCTATTTAAAAACGCCAGATGTGATTGCCCGTGTTTTGTCTTATCAAGGTCAACGCTTTTCTGTACAAGGGAATGTGATGAAAGGTGGACAATTTTCTCTCAGTGATCAACCTGTCAGTGTATATGCTGCTTTAGGCATGGCGGGTGGAGTCAATTCTCAGCAAGGCGATAACACCTCTATTACTCTGGTCAGACAAGGCCGTACTTATCAACTCAATAGTATTGAGCTGGAAAAATCCGGGCTGTCCTTACATAATTTACTGATACAACCAAATGACACTTTATATGTCAATTCACGTGAAAACCAAAAAATTTATGTGATGGGTGAATCCGGTAAAAACCAATCTCTGCCAATGCGTGATCAGGGCATGAGTTTAAGTGATGTTTTAGGTGAAAGTTTAGGTTTAAATCCATTGTCTGCAAGTCGAAGTAAAATCTATGTGGTTCGTAGCCATATAGTTGATACATCCACCGAAGTTTATCAACTGGACTTAACCAGTATTGCCGATTTTGGTTTAGCCAATAAATTTAAAATGCGCAGCAATGATATAGTCTATGTCGATGCTTCAGGTCTTGCTCGTTGGCAACGTGTGATTAATCAAATGGTTCCTTTTTCCAGTCTTGTTAATACGGCTAATAATCTAGGCAATTAATATGAATATTCAAAATATTCTTGTTGTTTGCGTGGGTAATATCTGTCGTAGTCCTATGGCTGAATATTTCTTAAAACAGCAATATCCACAACTGCATATTGAGTCTGCCGGTATTTCCGGTTTAGTCAGTCATCCTGCAGATCAAAAAGCTATACTTTGTATGCAGCGTCTGGGGATTGATATGAGTCCTCATATTGCCAAAAAGCTCAATGCTGATTTGATTAAAAAGGCCGATCTTATTTTAGTCATGAGTCAAAATCAGCAAAAGCATTTAGAACAAACCTGGCCTTTTGCTAAAGGAAAGACCTTCCGATTAGGTCACTGGCAAGGCAGAAACGTTCCAGACCCCTTCCAGCATGAGCAATTGGTCTTTGATGAAACCTGTCAGTTAATACAAGATTGTATTAACGACTGGACACAACACATTTAACTTTTTGATAGCAAGATTATGAGCCAAAATACCAATACTGAAGACACAATTGACTTAAAAGAGCTGTTCTTCTCACTGATTGCACAATGGAAACTCATTGCACTATGTGTAATTTTAAGTCTGGTTTGTGCACTGCTGTATTTACGAACTACTCCAGATACGTATTCAGTCGATGCCTTGGTACAAGTAGAAGAAAGCAAAGGGACCTCTGCCGCTTTATTGGGTGATTTATCCAATATGATTGAGCAGAAACAGCCTGCCCAAGCTGAAATTGAACTGCTGAAATCTCGATTAGTGCTTGGTTCTGTCATAAAAAATTTAAATCTGGATTTAAAAATTTCCGGGACAGAAGATGGTTTTTTTGACCGGTTAATCCATCCGCACGATTATCAAACTCGTTATCAAGCCAAATCAGTATTATTTAATGATGATACGCTGTCATTTGAGGTACGCAAGTTTGAAGTTCCAGCCGATTACCTGGATAAAAATTTATTACTCAATTTTAATGGCAATAAATTTACCCTGACAGATGCAAAAACTCAGCAAGTGGTTTTTAGCGGACTCACCAACCAAGAGAGCCAGCACAGTACCGGATTCGGGACCTGGAAAGTGGGCATTTATACTCAAGGCCAACTCAAAGACACTTATAATATTGAAAAAATGTCTTTACCCGCTGCCATGAGTTCAATCACAGATAACTACTCTGTGGCTGAAAAAGGGAAAATGACCGGAATCTTAGGTCTAAATTATCAAGGTCAAGATAAAGAACATATCACCCAGGTTCTCAACTCGATTCTGGTTGCCTATAGCCAGCAAAACATTGAACGCCGTTCTGCTGAAACTGCACAAACGCTTAAATTCCTTGAAGAACAGTTACCGGAATTAAAACAACAGCTAGATGTTGCTGAACGTGAATTTAACAAATTCCGTCAACAGTTTAATACCGTTGATGTGACCAAAGAATCCGAACTGTATTTAACCCAGAGCATTCAGCTTGAAACTTCCAAAGCTGAACTGGAGCAAAAACTGGCGGAAGCTTCTGCAAAATACACCAGTGAACACCCAGTGATGCAGCAAATGACCGCTCAACTGGGTGCAATAGATAAGAAAATTGGTGAGTTGAACGGCACCTTAAAACAGTTGCCTGATTTGCAACGCCGCTATTTACAGCTATATCGTGAAGTGGAAGTAAAACAGCAGCTTTATACAGCCCTGCTTAACTCTTACCAGCAACTCCGTATTGCCAAAGCCGGTGAAATCGGTAATGTCCGTGTAGTTGATACTGCCGTATTGCCAATTAAACCAATTGCGCCGAAAAAACTGCAAATTTTAATTTTGGCCCTCTTCCTCGGTGGTTTCCTTGGAACCTTACTGGCTTTATTACGCAATATGATGCGTTCAGGAATCAAAGATTCCAATCAAATTGAAAATGAACTGGATTTACCTGTGTATGCCACAGTTCCGCGTTCACCGATTCAAGAAAGTCGAATTAAACTTCTGAAAAATAAAAAGAATATTCCTATTTTAGCCATTAAAAATAGCGATGATATTGCGATTGAAAGCTTACGTAGCATGCGTACAGCCATTCACTTTGCGTTAAGCAAAGCCAAAAATAATATCATCATGATTTCAGGTCCTGCCCCTGAAGTGGGTAAATCTTTTATTTCGACCAACTTAGCCACCATTTTGGCGCAAAGTAACAAGCGGGTGCTTATTATTGATGGCGACATGCGCCGTGGTTATTTGCATAAATATTTTTCTCAAGATAATCAATCCGGTTTAGCCGAATATTTAAATGGTCAACAATCAGTTGAAGGTATTATTAAATCCACTGAAGTTTCTCATTTAGATGTGATCACGCGTGGTAAAAGTCCAGTCAATCCTTCAGAGCTTTTAAGTTCGGCAAAATTCTCGGAACTTCTCGATCAAATTTCGCCAATGTATGATCATATTATTATTGATACCCCACCTGTACTGGCTGTAACAGACGGTATTATCATTTCCCAATATGCGGGTGTGAATTTAGTCATTGCGCGTTATGCAAAATCACAAATGAAAGAGCTTGAATTAACGATTAATCGTTTTGAACAAGTGAATGTTAAGGTGAATGGCTTTATTCTGAATGATATTCAACGTGGCTCGGGCAGTTATGGCTATGGCTATGGCTATGGCTATAATTATACCTATGGTTATAAAGCCTCAAAAGATCATGATTAAGTGGTTTTCATGAATATCATTTAAATCGTTTTATGCTAGAAGCCAGTGAAAGTCACTGGCTTTTGCTTTTTTAAGGCTATTTAATTGCAAGATGAGAGAATAAAACCTGTCGCTTAAAACTTATTTTTCATTTTCTATAAAAATAAAAAACAGATATTTTATTGTATGAGAAATGTTTTATATATTCAGACTGTTATAGAATAGTGAAGTTGATAAGAATATATTGGATTTCTGTACAACACGATTCGCTCGAAACGTGCTGGATAGAAAAGTCTGCTAAAATTAATGCAACTTTTTTAATATAAAATGATTTTGGGAAAACCTATGAGTAAAGCCTTACCCATCGCTGTCGCTGTTATTTTAGGCGGTGCTGCACTTGTACCTGTTTATTATGCAACTCAAAACCCGGCTACTGCGACATCAAAAGCATCAAAAAATGCCTCTGCTGTTGAAAAAATCAGTTATGCACTCGGTTATGAAGTTGCACATCAAACACCACCTGAATTAGATATTAATAGTTTTGTTACAGGTGTACGTGAAGGTCATGCTCGTAATAAACCGGCTTATACAGAACAAGAACTACAACAAGCCTATCAGCAGTTCCAAAAAGAAATGCAACAAAAACAGCTTGATCAAGCGAAAACAGCGCAATCATCAAGTGACAATTTCTTGGCTGAAAACAAGAATAAACCAGGTGTAATCACCACAGCTTCAGGTTTACAGTACAAAATTATTAAACAAGGTACCGGTAAGCAGCCGACTGCAACTTCTGTTGTTACCGTGCATTACAAAGGCCAACTGGTCGATGGCAAGGTATTTGACAGCTCGATTGAACGTGGCCAACCTATTGAATTCCCACTCAATCAAGTCATTCCAGGTTGGACTGAAGGTTTGCAACTAATGAAAGAAGGCGGTAAAGCTACGCTTTATATTCCTTCACAATTAGGCTATGGTGAACAGGGCGTTCCTGGCATGATTCCTGCCAATAGCACCCTTATTTTTGATGTTGAACTGATTAAAGTAAAATAAAAAATGAAGGAGAGCTTTTGCTCTCCTTATTTATCTTGAGATAAGAAAATGAAAACACCTATAACACTACTTTGTTTATGCATGTGCACCACGGTAAGTTTTGCAAAACCGGTGACCAATACCAGCAGTTTAAAGGAACAAGTTGGTTACAGCTTTGGTTATTTAATGGGACGTAGCAATGCTGAATCGTTTAAAGATTTAGACCTGGAGGCTTTCATCCTTGGTTTAAAGACAGCCACTGAAGGCGGTAAATCTGCCCTGACCGATGAGGAAATGGCTCGTGTTCTGAATCAACAGAAAAAACAGAGTGAAGCCAAACAACTGATTGAATTAAAACAAAAGGCCGAGGCAAATGCCAAGACTGGAGCTGAATTTTTAGCTGCCAATGCCAAAAAAGAAGGCGTTCAGACCACCAAATCGGGTTTGCAATATCAGATTTTAAAACAGGGTAATGGAAAATCACCAAAGGCCAATTCCATGGTGAAAGTCAATTATGAAGGCCGATTGATTGATGGCACAGTATTTGACAGTTCAATTGCCCGAAATCAGCCAGCGGAGTTTCAGCTGAGCCAAGTCATTCAAGGTTGGACTGAAGGCTTGCAGTTGATGAAAGAAGGTGCCAAATATCGCTTTTTCATTCCAGCGCAACTGGGTTATGGTCAAATTGGTTCTGGTGATGTGATTGAACCGAATAGCACCTTAATTTTTGATGTCGAGCTGCTTGAGGTATTACCTAAATCCAGCAAATAATGGATTGGTCCCTTTTCACTAGAAAATAGCGAGTGAGTCAATCTCATACCCCCCAACAGTCATGGCTGCTCGCTTTTTTTAGTATGGATGACATTCTTCATCCCCCATCATGCGCTTAGCCATTAAAGAAGCCATTAAAGAAGCCATTAAAGAAGCCATTAAAGAAGCCATTAAAGAAGCCATTAAAGAAGCCATTAAAGAAGCCATTAAAGAAGCCATTAAAGAAGCCATTAAAGAAGCCATTAAAGAAGCCATTAAAGAAGCCATTATTGCTAAATTTTTCCTCTCAATTAGCTATCTCTCCATCCCTCTTAGATACAATTAAAAACCATATTTATTCAATATTTAGATTAATCATCTGGCGAATTAAAAGCATGTTTCAATTTATGCATAATAGTATGCCGTCAAAATTGTCCGATCTTGTACAATCATTAAAGAAATTCATTACTATATTTTAATTAAACGTTTTTTATTCATTACAAGGATTGAATCAATGACTTTCAGCATTAAAACCCGCGAAATTCAGTACACCGCGCCAGACGGAACACATTTGATAGGATACTTTGCCGCACCTGAATCAGAAAAACTGCTCGCGGGAATTATTGTTGCACCAGAATGGTGGGGACGAAATGATTACACCGAACAGCGTGCGCGTGAGCTGGCCGAACACGGCTATGCGGCTCTTGCCATTGATATGTACGGAGATAAAAAAGTCACTACGGCCGTGCCTCAAGCCAGCGAATGGATGATGCAAACCTTTGAAGATCCTGAAACAATTGTGACTCGTGCGTCCGCAGGTTTAGCAACTTTAGCTGCGCAAGAAGAAGTAAATGCAGATAAACTCGCAGCTGTAGGCTTTTGTTATGGTGGTAAGGTGGTACTTGATCTGGCACGTTCCGGAGCAAATCTACAGGCTGTAGTGATCTTTCATGGCAACTTGACCCCGAAAGCCCCGGCACAACCCGGACAGGTCAAAGCTGAAATTCTAGTGCTTCACGGAGAACTGGACAGCATGGTCAGCCTGGAAGATGTAGCACGCTTTAAAGAAGAAATGCAGGCCGCTCAAGTTGAGCATAAAGTCATTATCCTGGAAGGTGCTAAACATGGCTTTAGCAACCCGCTTGCAGACGAACGTGCCAAAGCCAATGGTGTTGATTTAGGCTATAACGCGGCAGCTGAACAGCAAGGTTTATCTGCCATGTACCAATTATTTAAAAAGCGACTTGGTGAATAACAAGGAAGGTGAAAGTGGCTCTGCTATTTTTACCCATCCAGTGACATGGATCATTTTTAAGAGAGGATAGAACAATGACTGAAAACAATTGCCCATATTGCAACTTTGATGAATATGACATCATTGATAAAAATGATTTCGGTGTAATTTTACCCGAGCCCAATGCTTTATCTAAAGGTCACTCGGTTATTGTTCCTCTGCGCCATGTCAGCTCTTTTTTTGATATCACTGATAAAGAACGTAAAAGTTTGATGTCCCTGCTTGAGCTTGCCCGTAATGAATTAAAGTTACGTTACCATCCTTCAGGCTTCCATATTGGCTTTAATGATGGTGCGGTGTTTGGTCAGGCGAATAAACATCTGCACATCCATATTATTCCACGCTATGAAGGCCAAACCCTGAAATTGGATGAACGTTGGGGCATGCTCAGCGAATAAAAATGGACTGAGCTTTATCAATCAAAAAATGATGCTTCGGCATCATTTTTTGATTTGGGCAGCACCGCAGTCCCAGGCAATTTTCGTTATACTATTCATCTATTCTCACCACACGGTTCACATGTCACAGTTTTCATTTTCCGATGCCCTGCTTTCCTGGTTCGATGTTCATGGTCGTCATGATTTGCCTTGGCAAGTGGCAGATGACCCTTATAAAGTCTGGGTCTCTGAAATCATGTTACAGCAGACCCAAGTGAAAACTGTGCTGCAATATTTTCAGCGTTTTATTGAGCGCTTTCCCACAGTTGAAGATTTAGGACAGGCCAGTTGGGATGATGTGGCACCGTATTGGGCCGGCCTGGGTTACTATGCCCGTGCTCGAAATTTGCATAAAGCTGCAGGAATAGTGGCTCGTCAAGGTCATTTTCCAGCTACTTTAGAAGAATGGATCGAGCTTCCCGGAATTGGCCCATCTACTGCAGGGGCATTGATGTCACTGGGTTTGCGTCAGTACGGCGTGATTATGGATGGCAATGTCAAACGAGTATTGGCGCGTTTCTGTGCCATTGAGGATGATCTGTCCAAGCCTGTACATGAACGTGCCATGTGGCAACTGGCAGAACAGTTCTGCCCGGTTGAGCGTAATCATGACTATACTCAGGCCATTATGGATCTCGGGGCGACCATCTGTACCCCGAAAAAACCGCTCTGTTTATATTGCCCGATGCAACAGCACTGCAAAGCGCATCAACAAGGGCTGGAAACCGAACTGCCGTTTAAAAAAGCCAAAAAACCTGTTCCGCTAAAATCAGCGCAAGTTTTGCTGATTCAGTCGCATGATCAATGGTTATGGCAACAACGTCCGAATAGCGGACTATGGGGCGGCTTATGGTGCCTGCCCATTATTGAAGATGCTGCCGAATTTGAGCAACTGTGCCAATCTTTAGGTTTAAAAAAAGTCCTCCAACGAGCGCAAATCACGCATAGTTTTACTCACTTTACCTGGCAACTGGAAGCCGTCTGTTTTGAACTGGATACTGACCAGCAGGAACACCTGGCCATTGAACTGAATGGCACCTGGTTAACGCCACAAAGGGCAACAGCCATGGGCCTGCCCACTGCAATGAAAAAATTGATCTCTGCTGTAAATTTATGACATAGTCAGGCATAAGACTTCAAAAGAATTTTCATAGTCATAAGCATGAAAAAAGGATGCAGCGTGCTACGTTTTATTTCGACCTTATTTTTGGGTTTAAGCATTTTATGGATTGCGGCATGTACCTCGACGCCGCAAAAACCTTCTACTACCCCGCTTCCTCCAGCTCAGGTGCAAAAACTGAAGAGTATGCAACTGAAATCATCCTTGCCGATTCCTGTACAAAATATCAAGGCCAGACAGTTAAAAGATACCTGGGGCGCTTCCCGCAGTAGTGGCCGCACCCATGAAGGCATTGATATTATGGCTCCACGTGGAACAAAAGTGTTTAGTGCCACAGAAGGCCTCATTGCCGACTTACGCAATAACAATTTGGGTGGTAAAGTGGTTTGGATTTTGGGACCGGGTGGAAGCTGGCATTACTATGCGCATCTTGATGATCATAAGCGCAATTTAAATGTTGGTGATTATGTGAAAAAGGGCGATCTCATCGGCTATGTTGGTAACACCGGCAATGCACGCCATACTGCCCCGCATTTGCATTACGGCATTTATCTTGAGGGTAAAGGTCGTGGTGTGGTCAATCCCTATCCGTATTTACGTTAATTTTTAGGAACTATTCATGTCAGAAGCGTTGATCAACCGTTTGGTCGAATTTGCTGAATCAGGCAACCAGCAAAAAATTGTTTTGGCGGGACAAACCCACCAGGGCTGGGTGATGGAAATTACCGAAGAAGCGCTTTTGATCAGTACCGGTTTTGCCGAAAAAACCGGTAAGGACATGTGGATTCAGTTCGCTGACTTACCACAAGCCGAACTGTATTACTGGGATAATCAGCAAGATCAATGGACCGAATTTAAGCTATAAGTACCTAAGGAGCATCAGAAATGTCGATTCAACGCTGTGGCTGGTGCTCGAATGATCCTCTTTATATGGCTTATCATGACCATGAGTGGGGAATTCCCAGTCATCATGAAACCCATTTATTTGAAATGCTGTGTCTGGAAGGGCAACAAGCAGGTTTGTCCTGGATTACCGTACTGAAAAAACGTGATAGCTATCGACAGCATTTCTTTCAATATCCTATTGCCGAGATCGCCCAGTTCAGTGATGCTGATCTGGAAAATAAATTACAAGATGCCGGCTTGATCCGGCATATCGGCAAGCTCAAAGCGATTCGTGACAATGCCATAGCCTGGCAACATTTAACCCAACAATTAAAACCACAACACAGCAATGTCAGTGACTGGTTATGGAGTTTCGTCAATCACCAGGCTGTGGTCAATGATGTTGCCGATTATCGGCAGGCACCCGCCCAGACTGAAAGCAGCCTGGCACTTTCAAAAGCATTGAAAAATAAAGGCTTTAAATTTGTAGGCCCCACCATCTGTTATGCCTTTATGCAGGCTGTGGGAATGGTCAATGACCATGAAAATCACTGCGCGTTTAAAACAAGTTCATCATTAAAATGATCATGAAAGGATTTTGCCATGAGTAATAATATTATCCATGCCTATGCAGCCATGCAGGCCGGTGCAGCACTAGAGCCTTATCAGTTTGATGCCGGAGAACTGCAGCCGCATCAGGTTGAAGTTAAAGTCGAATATTGTGGCCTATGTCATTCCGATATTTCCGTGATCAATAATGACTGGAAATCTTCGGTTTATCCTGTGGTGGCAGGACATGAAATTATTGGCACCATTACCCAACTGGGTTCAGAAGCCAAAGGCCTGAAAGTGGGTCAACGCGTAGGTATTGGCTGGACTGCTGAAAGCTGTCAGTATTGTGATCCGTGCATATCGGGTCAGCAAGTGCTCTGTACTGGCGGACAAACGGCGACCATTGTTGGACATGCCGGTGGATTTGCCGACAAAGTCCGTGCCGGCTGGCAATGGGTGATTCCTCTACCCGAAGATCTGGATCCTGAAAGTGCCGGCCCTCTGCTCTGTGGTGGTATTACCGTATTTGATCCGATTCTAAAACATCAAATTCAAGCCATACATCATGTGGGTGTGATCGGGATTGGCGGCCTGGGTCATATGGCAATCAAACTGCTGAAAGCCTGGGGCTGTGAAATTACCGCCTTTACTTCAAATTTGGACAAGACTGAAGAGCTTAAGTCCATGGGGGCAGATCATGTGGTCAACAGCCGTGATCTTCAAGCCATTAAATCGCAACGAGGCAAGTTTGATTTATTGTTGAGCACCGTCAATGTCACTCTGGACTGGTCGGCTTATTTAAGTACTCTGGCTGCAAACGGTACCGTGCATATGCTGGGTTTGGTGCTTGAACCACTGCAGATTTCTGCCGGCATGCTGATTGGCGGAGCAAAATCGGTTACAGGTTCATCTACCGGTTCTCCTGCGGCACTACGCCAATTACTGAAGTTTGCTGCACGTAAAAATATTGCACCGCAAATTGAAGTTTTTCCGATGTCACAACTTAATCAAGCCATTGAACGTCTGCATTCGGGTCAGGCCCGTTACCGGATTGTACTCAAAGCGGATTTCTAGTTTATTTTTCAGTTTAACTTTCACTCGAATCCAAACTGCCAAGCCCCGTCGAGCTTGGCAGTTTTTTATTAATTCTGACTGATTGGTGTTTAAGTCTCTTATAAATATACAGCCAGCTTTTGTGCCAGAAATTCGATAAATAAATGCACCCTTTTCGGTAGATGCTCTTGTCGATAGTACACTGCATGAATGTTCTGATAATGCAGACGAATTTGATCTTCAAATAAGGCATTCAGGCGACCGGCCTGTAAATCATCTTCGACTAAAAAGCGTGACAAACAGGTAATTCCCAAGCCTTGTAAAGCGAGTTGCCGAACCGTTTCTCCATTGGAGGCTTTTATTTTGGGATGAACAATCAAATCTTCACCATTCAACTGAACCGGCCAGCTATTTAAATGCGTCGGCTGGCTAAAACCCAGTAAAGCATGCTGGAATAAATCCGCTGGAGATTGCGGTACTCCATGTTGTTCCAAGTAGAGAGGACTCGCCACAATATACAAGCGGCTGCGACACAATAACTTGGCATGTAGACTTGAATCGTGCAGTTCTCCAAACCGAATCGCGACATCGGTTTTATGTTCGAGTAAATCAATGACCTGATCATGATTATTCAGTTCAATTTCAATGTTGGGATAGCGCTGCACAAACTCCTGCATCAGCGGCACAATGACATGCAAAATAAAAGGCGTGGCGGAATCCACACGAATCCGTCCCGAAGTATCACTATCCGATTGCAGCAACGCATCTTCGGCTGCAGCCAGATCATTGAGAATTTTGCGGGCTTTTTCCAGAAAGATTTGCCCTTCTTGGGTCAATTTAAGTTTACGGGTGGTGCGTTCCAGCAAGGTTACATTCAGCTTGTTTTCAAGACGTTGCAAGGCCCGACTAACCCCAGAAGTAGTCTGCCCTAAACGCTCGGCTGCCATGACAATCGAACCACTGTCTACAATGGTCACAAAGGCGTGGAGTTCTTCAATGGTCGATTTCATCTTCCACTCATGTATTGATTATTCATCAATAATATTGTGCAAAGTAATATATTTTTTAACAACAATTAACCTTTAAAATCACGTTCATCTTCAAAATTTAAAGATTGCATGAATCCAGCAATCCATCACTTGCATTGGCATTCAACATTTACGAACCAGCCACCTTTGCCCGAGCTCCACTGCTGTAAAGCAGGAGATGATCCACCCTGTCCATAAAATACATTTAGAAAAAAGTCCGCATCATGATGCGGACTTTTTATTTTTCCTGATTAACGTAAAGCTTCAGGCAACAGCGGAATATTCGAGGATCTGACGAGTTCTGCTTTCATCTTTTGCAGCATCTGATACGGTTGCTGCTGTACAAACATATTCACAAAGGTTAAAGGAATAGAGCCCTCTGGATTGGCGTAGCCATACGTTGAAACCTTAACCTTATTGTTGGCTAACTTCTGAAAAGTCCAATCCCCTTCATAATGGGTTAAACGAATATAATTGGGATTTTTCGGATAACCTTTATCGACTGCCTTGTTTTTAATGCTGATGATGCCTTGTGCATCTTTCATCATTTTACCTTGTACCACTAAATCACGATCTTTCAGCGGAAAAGGAAAATCCAGCACCATATACAATAAAAATTCACCTTTTTTATCGTCACGCGACAGCACTTTCACACTGCCCATATACGGTACCCATTTCACTGCATGGTCGACATCCAGAATCAGACCAACAGCTTTTTCAAAAGGCGTATCGTAGGTAGTTTCAGCTTTATATAAAAATACCGGATTTTGATTGTTCTGATAGGTCCAAACTTTAATATTATTCTTGTTAATACTGAGCTTGGCATTATCTACAGGTTTAGCTTGTACAGTAGCAAGCATTGCTACTGTACAAGCCATTAATATCACTTTTTTCATTCCATTGTGCTTCTTATTTTAATTTTGCTGTGTATTGTTATAAATGATTTTAACGATTTTTTATACCTTAATATCGTTAAAACCCAGTACATCTTTCATGTCATATTTACCCGCTTCGCGGCCCACCACCCAAGCTGCGGCACGTACTGCACCTGCGGCAAAGTTCATACGGTTGGTTGCTTTATGGGTAATTTCAACACGTTCGCCTTCACCAATAAACATTACGGTATGTTCACCGACAATATCGCCACCACGAATAGTCTGGAAACCAATACTTTGACGTTCGCGTGGACCCGTATGCCCTTCACGGTGATAAACCGCATCTTTTTTCAGGTCACGACCTAAAGCACCGGCAATCGCCTCACCCATCATCAATGCTGTACCTGACGGGGCATCGACTTTATGACGGTGATGCGCTTCAATTACTTCAATATCAACAGTATCACCAAACACTTTGGAAGCAAGTTCCAACAGTTTGATGGAAACGTTCACGCCAACCGAATAGTTTGCCGCATACACTACAGGAGTTTGAGTTGCGCTGTCATCCAGGAAGGCTTTTTGTTCGTCATTCATACCGGTGGTACCAATCACAATTGCCACGCCTGCTTCACGGCATAATTTCAAATGCTGGGCAGTAGCAACCGGTGCAGTAAAATCAATCACCACGTCACAGTCCTGCAAAACTTCTTGCAGACTACCCACCACTTTTACACCAACAGCACCAATACCTGCCATCTCCCCTGCATCTGCACCAATCAGGCTGCTTTCAGGACGTTCAACTGCTGCTGCAAGTTGATAACCTGCTTCTTTCACTGCCTGAATAAGGATGCGTCCCATACGGCCGCCTGCACCCAATACACCAATGCGTGGAGCTGCTGACATAACATATTCCTAATGTTGATTCTAAATTGTTCTTACTATATCAAAACTCTGTAATAACACTAAGATTGATTGCATAAAATCAATGAAAATACCTAAATAGCAAAATCACTGATCTTGATAAAAAACGGAAAGATACAGCCATGCAGACTTTTGTGGAATCTGGCAGATAGTCAATTTTAACTATAAATTGAATCTGAGACTTGATTCTTGCTGATCAAGAAAAAGACTCATGTAAGAATTGAGAGATACAGAGAATTTGGATAAGAAAAACAGCTCATTATTTAAAAAAGCTAATCAGATTTGTGGAACAATGATTAAAAATTAATCGTGGAACATAAGAGATTTATAAAAAAGCCCAATCGAGGTTGATTGGGCTTTTTATTTTAATATAAGTATATGATTTTTAATTAAATAAATTTTTAATTTCGTATAACGTGTATTATGTTAATTTTAGAAATAGTTAATTATTAATGGTGAATATTGTTTATGAGTACTGAAAAAAAAGTCCCCAAAATAGTTCGTAAAGGTTCAGAAATTTTAGGTGTAATTGCCCCAACATTTTTAATAGAACCAACAGGCTTATTAAGCCTATTAATTACTTCAACAGGCGATGTAGTAGCCGATACTCTTGATAAAAAACTCTCTAACCGAGAGGCTTTTAGAACTAATATGGCGTATCAATATTTTGTTGAAAAGTTAAAACTTCATCAAAAAAATGGCTTAATGATTAGAGATGATGAATTTTTTAGGTTTTCTGTGGGTAGAAGAAAAACTTTTGAAGAATTATTTGAGGCTATTTTATTAAAATCAAAAGACCAGTATGAGGAAGAAAAAGTAAAATTTTTTTCTAATTTATATGCAAATGGTTGTATAGATACGTCTTTAACTCCACAAACAATTTCCTTATTCATTGTCATTTTAGATAAACTCACATTTCATCATTTAGATGTCCTCAATAAATTTTATATTTTAGGAGCTGGTTCAAATTGGAAATATAACGATATGAGTTATTTATCAAATAAAAACATTAATCTACCTACATATCTGGCAGAATTGCAAAATCTAAATCTCATTACTCCTACATTTTTTGGAGATTCACCATTAAAAATAACAAATCTAGGTGAGAAGCTTATTAATTCAATAGAATTTGAAAATAGATTTGATGATTTAAGTAATGAAATTATTCTAAAAAATAAAAATTAATGCACCAATATCAGTATGATAAAATTAATTAATTCAACAACCTGTAATTTAATTAAGATGATCCTAGCCAAAATAATGGACATGTAGTCCCTCTAAAGATAACGTAACGTTAACTTTGGAGATGTAAAAATGGCTAAACGCTTTAGTCCAGAATTTAAACAGCAAGCAATTGATTATGCACTTTCAAACTCACACGAGTCTGTAGCTGCAATCGCCCAGAAATTAGGTGTGGGTTATTCCACATTAGATAAATGGATTCGTGAAGCTAACCCAA
>NZ_NEGE01000017.1 GCF_002135355.1 Acinetobacter sp. ANC 4169
TGACAATATTCAACTCAGATATACCTGTTAATGTATTCTATTTGGTACGAAGTAAGGCATACATCAAATGATGTAAATAAGACCCGAACAAGTCCATAAACAGTTGTGCTGGCGACAATAGCAAGAGTGAACCACCTGATCCCTTCCCGAACTCAGAAGTGAAACCTCTTAGCGCTGATGGTAGTGTGGGATTACCCATGTGAGAGTAAGTCATCGCCAGCTCATTATTCCAAACACCCCCAACCCGAATAGCATTGCTAGGAGAGTTGGGGGTGTTTTTTTGTGTGGGGGAAAAATAAAAAGTTTAAATTAAGTCATAAACATCAAAAAAGTATAAAAAGCGAGAGCTTGTGTTGCCCCTGATCTGGTCTGCATTTAAATAGATAGTATGCTGAAAGACCGTGTTTGATGGTATTTGCATTTTGCAACGGGTTCGGCTGTTCTAATGACAAAAATGTAGGATTTTAAAAAATTCTATGCTATAAAATTATAAATAGGCATAAAAATTGCTTAGAACAAATTTTTAAAAAAAGAGTAGAGGAATTATGAAGTTATCGGTTGGATTAAAAGTTGCTAACTCATTGTCGCTGACACCGCAGTTGCAGCAGGCCATTCGTTTGCTTCAATTATCGAGTTTAGAGCTTGAACAGGAAATTCAGGTTCAACTGGATAGTAATCCTTTATTAGAAAAAGTAGAAGAATTATCGAATATTGAAAGTTTAACTTCTTTAGAAGATCAGGAGCGTAATGACAAGGACTTGACCAATGAGTTGAATGCCAATACCTTGCCTGATGATCTGCCGGTAGATACGGATTGGGATGATGTATATACCCATCAACCGACCAGCTTGGGTTCTCCTGAATATGAAGATCGTGAAGATAATCGTCAGGGGCACTTAGGTCTAAAAGAACACGTACTAGAGCAGATAAATTTATTACATTTTTCAGCAGTTGATCGACTCATCGCGCATTGTATTGTTGATTCTTTGGATGAAAAAGGGTTTTTGGACGCAGAAATTTCCGAAATCACCGCATCTGTGCAGCATTTATTGGAATCCATGGATTACGATGATGAAGTAGAAGATGATGAAGTTCTCGTCGTTTTAAAACATATACAACATCTTGATCCGGCTGGTGTAGCATCACGTAACCTGGCTGAATGTTTATCTGTGCAATTAGAAAGTTTACCTGTGCATACCGCTTATCGTCGTGAAGCGTTAACCTTGTTAAGTCATTACGAGTTGCTGATTTCAAATGAATTGCCAAAGCTGGTTAAACAGACCGGTTTGAATCCAGATCAGTTGAAATGTGCAGTCGACCTGTTAAAAACATTAAAAGCTTATCCGGGAATGGAGTTTGAAGAGAAAGACTCGGATTATCAAATTCCCGATGTGGTGGTCATGAAAAAGAATGATCATTGGCAAGTACAACTCAATCCAGATGTTATGCCTAAATTACGGGTCAATTCTTTTTATGCCAATATGATTAAACGTGCAGATCAAAGTAACGATAATCAATATCTGCGCAATCAAATGCTAGATGCAAAAAACTTTATTAAAAGTGTCGATGAGCGTCATAAAACCTTATTGAAAGTTGCGACCTGTATCGTAGAACATCAAAAAATGTTTTTGGAAATCGGTGCTGAGGGGATGAGACCTTTGGTACTTCGCGATATTGCAGAAGAGGTTGAGTTGCATGAGTCGACAGTTTCACGTGTGACCACCAATAAATTTATGCTGACACCACGTGGCTTGTTTGAGCTGAAATATTTCTTCTCCAGTCATGTTGCGACTACTTCTGGTGGAGAGGCTTCGTCTATTGCGATTCGAGCGAAAATTAAAAAATTAATTTCAGAAGAAAATCCGCGTAAGCCTTTATCTGACAATATTATTGCCAATTTATTGAAACAAGATGGGATTGATGTGGCACGTCGAACTGTTGCTAAATATCGAGAGTCGTTACATATTCCATCATCTTCTGAGCGAAAAGTCTTGATCTAATTTTTAAAATCTGATTATTCTATGGATTCATTATGACAACATAATGAATCTTTTTTTTCTTTTAAAGGAGTGGTTGAAATGATTTAAATTGTGAATTGCAGAATCCTATTTTCTGTCATCAGATCATTTCGGCTATGACTTTAACTAATCCTAAAGAAGGTGAGGGATAGAATTATGCAAATAACAATTCGTGGTCATCACTTAACTATCACCCCTGCAATTGAAGATAATATCCGACTAAAATTTGCTGAAATGACCAAGCATTTAGACCAAGTTAATAGTATGCAGGTAAAATTGACCAAAGATCATCAAGTAGACAAACGTTCAAGAAAAGGAAGTTTAAATCATATTGCTGAAGCCATTATTCGTGTACCGGGGGCAGAATTATTTGCACAGGCGACAGCTGATGATATGTATACTTCAATTAAAAAATTAACAGAAAAACTTAAAAGACAGTTACATAAGCATCGGAAAATGCAGGTTGCATCCCAGCCATTGCTAGCATAGTTTGGTTTTTGAACGAAAAGAGGTTTTTGATGACCTCTTTTTTTATATATTAAATGTTATACGTTAATGCTTTATTTTTCATATTTATAGTAAAATGGCAGGTTTTTACACCGTTGGTCCTATAAGAGGTCTTTGTGATGAATAGTGAACAGCTCACTGAAATTTTAAAAGCTGCTTTTCCAGAGGCTGAAGTTGCAGTTAGTGGGCAAGGTGGTAAGTTTGATCTTCGAATTGTCGATGAACAATTTGAGGGCAAGCGTCCTGTCGCACGCCAACAGGCGGTTTATGCTCCGTTAAATTCATATATTGCTAGCGGTGAAGTACATGCAGTAACTATTCGTGCAATGACCCAAGAAGAATGGCGTAAAGCAAGCTTATTCGGAGCTTAGAACTAGATGGATAAATTTTTAATTCAGGGCGGTGTTAAGCTCGAAGGTGAAGTGCGTATTTCTGGTGCAAAAAATGCAGCACTTCCATTACTTGCTGCAATGATTTTGCCTGAAACACCCACTGTTTTGACTAACGTGCCAAACCTGAAAGATGTCAACACTTTAGTGAAGTTGATTGCGGGTTTGGGTGTACAAATTACCTATGAAGGCGACACAGTTAAAGCAGATACCTCAACATTAGACAATCAATTTGCACCATACGAACTAGTCAAAACCATGCGTGCATCAATTTTGGTGCTTGGTCCATTATTGGCGCGTTATGGTAGTGCAAAAGTCTCTTTACCAGGCGGTTGTGCCATTGGCTCACGTCCAGTCGATCAACACTTAAAAGCGCTAGAAGCTTTGGGTGCAGAGATCGAGGTTGAAGCCGGTTATGTCAATGCTAAAGTTGACGGTCGTCTTAAAGGTGGCGAAGTTGTCTTTGATATGGTGACTGTTGGCGGTACTGAAAATATTCTGATGGCAGCAGTTTTGGCCGATGGCGTCACCACCATCCGTAATGCGGCGCGTGAACCTGAAATTACTGATCTGGCACAAATGCTCATTGCCATGGGTGCAAAAATTGAAGGTCTGGATACTGATACGCTGGTAGTTACAGGTGTTGAAAGCTTACATGGCTGTGAATATGCCGTAGTGGCTGACCGTATTGAAACAGGTTCATATTTGGCTGCAGCTGCCATTACTGGGGGTAAAGTAAAAACTACCCATACTGATCCTTCATTACTTGAAGCAGTTTTAGATAAATTTGAAGAAATGGGTGCAGAAGTCACCCGTGGTGATGACTGGATTGAGCTGGACATGATGGGCAAGCGCCCTAAAGCAGTCAGCTTCCAGACTCTGCCGCATCCAGAATTCCCAACCGATATGCAAGCACAAATCATGGCAGTCAATGCCATTGGTCGCGGCTTTGCTACAATTTCTGAAACGATTTTTGAAAACCGTTTTATGCATGTACCTGAGTTGTCACGCATGGGAGCAAATATTCAGGTTGAAGGTAATGATGCTGTGGTCACTGGTGTAGAAAAACTTTCTGCAGCACCGGTGATGGCAACGGATTTACGTGCTTCTTTCTCTTTGGTTTTGGCTGCTTTAGCTGCTGAAGGTGAAACCCTGATTGACCGTATTTATCATATTGACCGCGGTTATGAAGATGTCGAAGCAAAATTACAAGGTTTAGGTGCCCAAATTAAGCGAGTAAGTTAATGAGCGATATGAGAAACGATGATCCAAACTTTGACGTTATGGGCAATTTTGATCATGGTTTAACTTTAGCATTAAGTAAGGGACGTATTTTAAAAGAGACTTTACCTCTGCTAGAAACAGCAGGGATTAACTTGCTGGAAGATCCGGACAAATCTCGCAAGTTAATTTTCCCAACCACACATAAACAGGTACGTATTTTAATTTTACGTGCTTCTGATGTACCGACTTATGTTGAAAATGGTGCAGCGGATTTGGGTGTTGCGGGTAAAGATGTGCTGATGGAACATGGCGCGCAAAATGTTTACGAGCCATTGGATCTTAAAATTGCCAACTGTAAACTCATGACAGCAGGCAAAGTGGGTATGGTTCGCCCGAAAGGCCGTTTAAAAATTGCTACCAAATACGTGAACTTAACCCGTCAATACTATGCAAGCTTAGGTGAGCAGGTTGATGTCATTAAGCTTTACGGTTCAATGGAACTTGCTCCATTGGTTGGTTTGGGTGATTACATTGTTGATGTAGTAGATACAGGTAATACCTTGCGTGCCAATGGTTTAGAGCCTTTGGAAGAAATCTGTAAAGTATCTTCACGTTTAATTGTAAATAAAGCCAGCTTTAAACGTAAGCAGACTTTATTGAATCCGATTCTGGCACAGCTTGAAAAAGCCGTGGAAGAACGTGAAAAAGCTAAATAAGCTTACTGGATAGAAAATAAAAAACCGTCCTGCTGGGCGGTTTTTTTATAGGTGATTTTTATCATAAGAAATATTTATGCGCATCAATGTTATTTTCTATGAAATCCAAAGCAATAGTTGCAGTATAAATGCCCACAATCCTCAGGAAACAAGGTAAACTAAAGTTTTCCAATTCAAACCTTGTGGGTAAATTGATGCGACGTTTATCGACTCAAGATCAAAGCTTTAAGCAGTCTTTTGCAGACTTGCTGGCTTTTGAGACAGTTAGTGATCCTGAACTTTTAAAAACCGTAGACCAAATCATTGCTGATGTTCGTCAGCATGGTGATGCTCATGTTCTTAAACTCACTCAACAGTTCGATCGACATCCAGCGCATCAGTTTTCAGATCTTGAACTGTCACAAGAACAGTTAAAGACCGCTTTCGATGGCTTAAATACAGAAGTGCGTGAAGCTTTAGAATTGGCGGCTAATCGTGTTCGTGAATTCCATCAAGCACAAAAGCAGGATGGCTGGACGTATGTTGATGCTTTGGGCAATACCTTAGGTCAAAAAATTACACCGCTTGACCGTGTCGGGATTTATGTACCGGGCGGTTTAGCGTCTTATCCATCTTCGGTGTTGATGAATGCAGTTCCTGCACATGTTGCGGGTGTGCCTGAAATTATCATGGTGGTTCCTGCACCGAATGGTGAACTCAATTTATTGGTTTTGGCAGCGGCATATTTGGCTGGCGTTCACCGTGTATTTACCATTGGTGGGGCACAAGCAGTTGCAGCATTGGCTTATGGTACCGAAACCATTCCATCGGTCGATAAAATTACCGGTCCGGGCAACCGTTTCGTGGCTGCGGCTAAACGTGCGGTGTTTGGTCAAGTTGGTATCGACATGATTGCAGGACCTTCAGAAATTCTGGTTTATGCCGAAGGTGAAAATAACGCGAAATGGCTGGCGATGGATTTATTGTCTCAAGCTGAGCATGATACTGTGGCTCAAGCTGTTTTCATCACACCAGATGAACAGCTTTTAAACGATGTTGAACAGGCAATTGAAGATCATCTAGCTGAGTTGCCTAAAGCTGATATTGCCCGTACTTCAATTGCCAATCGTGGTGCATTGGTTTTGGTGAAAGATCGTCAAGAAGCGATTGATTTGATTAATCAGGTTGCTCCTGAACATTTAGAGCTTTGCTTAGATGAAGCGCAAGAAATGTCGGAAAGCATTCGCCATGCCGGTGCGATTTTCATGGGGCGCTATACGCCTGAAGCGATTGGTGATTACTGTGCAGGTCCAAACCATGTATTACCAACTTCAGGTACCGCGCGCTTCTCATCGCCGCTGGGTGTATATGATTTCCAGAAGCGTTCAAGCTTGATCATGTGCTCACAAGAAGGCGTGAAAACTTTAGCGAAAACTGCAGATGTATTGGCACAGCAAGAAAACTTGGATGCCCATGCACGCTCAGCGCGTTATCGTTATCAGTAATGAATTATCGGCTAGATGAAAAAAATCTAGTTTTCTAAAATTATAAACCTCTCCCTAACCCTCTCCTGAAAGGAGAGGGAAACTCATGTGATGAGAATAGTTTTGATGTTCGATTCCATCATTCATGAGATGGAGATTCCTCTCCCTGAGCGAGCTTTAAGGATTGCTTTAAAGCAAAGCGCAAGAGAGGTTAGGAGAGGGAAATAAGAGAAATAAAAATGTCGACCATCACAACAGAACAAATGCGTTTTTGGAGTCCTGAAGTACGTGAGCTAGAACCTTATGTACCAGGTGAACAACCTAAAATCCAAAATTTATTAAAACTCAATACCAATGAAAATCCGTATCCGCCATCACCTAAAGTGGTGCAAGCGGTGCAAGCGGTACTGGCAAATTCAGCAGATGTCCTGCGTTTATATCCAGACCCAGATGCATTAGCTTTAAAACAAGCCATTGCCAAGCAGCAACAAGTCGATGTGAGTCATGTCTTTGTCGGCAATGGTTCTGATGAAGTGCTGGCACACATCTTCAAAGCATTTTTTGTACAGGAATTGCCAGTGCTGTACCCGGACATTACCTACAGTTTCTATCCGGTTTATAGCCAGTTCTTTGGGGTAAAAACCAAAGTGCTACCGCTCAATGACGACTTTGAAATTGTGGTGGATGACTACAAGCAAGCCAATGGCGGGATTATTATTACCAATCCGAATGCACCAACCAGTATTGCATTGGGTTTATCTGCTATTGAAAAAGTACTTCAAGCCAACCCCAATTCTGTGGTAGTGATTGATGAAGCTTATGTTGATTTTGGTGCAGAATCTGCGGTCAATTTGGTGGAAAAGTACGACAATTTAGTCGTATGTCAAACTACTTCTAAATCACGTTCATTGGCTGGATTGCGTGTTGGTTTTGCCATTGCACAGCCACATCTCATTGCTGCACTGGAAGCAGTCAAAAACAGCTTTAACTCTTATCCAATCGATCGTTTTGCGATTGCAGCTGCTGTGGCATCTTTTGAAGATCAAGAGTACTTCGAAGCGCAAAATGAGAAAGTGATTGCAAGCCGTGAAAAGTTGGTTGCTCAATTGGTTGAGCTTGGCTTTAAAGTCTTGCCATCGAGTGCAAACTTTATTTTTGCATCCTTAGCAGATAAAGATGCAGCTGAATTAGCAGCTGAATTACGTGAACGTGGCATTATCGTACGTTATTTCAATAAGCCACGTATTAACCAGTTCCTGCGTATTACTATCGGTACAGATGAACAAAACCAGCGTCTGGTGAATACTTTAAAAAATGACATCTTGTTGTAATTGAAATCCACCCTAACCGTCCTTTGATAAAGGAGGGAATTCCTCCCTTTGAAAAAGGGAGGTCGGGAGGGATTAAAAATTGCTTTTTTAATTTATTCAGGTTTATACCATGTGTTGAGCAAATCCAGCATGGCAGAAACTTTATCAAAACATTCCTGATATTCAGCATCACAATCTGATGCAATGGTGATGCCACCACCGGCCCAAACAGAAACATTATCCTGATATTTTTGAATCGAACGAATTAGAATATTCCATGAACCAGTGCCGTCAAAATTAAAATACCCCATCGAGCCACAGTAGGCTCCGCGTGGAGCACCTTCTAGTTCTTCTATAATTTGCATGGCTCGAATTTTGGGAGCGCCAGTAATCGATCCCCCCGGAAGAGCAGACATGAGCATATGAAAAGGATTGACATCTTCCTTCAAAGTAGCAGTAACTTCACTGACCATATGGTGAACTTGATTAAATGACTCAATTTCAAAAAGTTTTGGTGTTTTAACGGATCCTGTTTCTGCGTATACGCTTAAATCATTACGCAGTAAATCCACAATCATCACATTTTCGGCTTGATCTTTTTTAGAGTGAATTAAGCTTTGTTTGGATTGTTCATCTTGTTCGGCATCTTTATAGCGAGGCATCGTACCTTTGATCGGTTTTGTAATGATTTTTCGGTCTGCTTCAAAATCGATAAACAGTTCAGGAGAACAGCTTAATAATTCAAAATTATCAATTTTAAGATAACCTGAATAAGGTGCATCGGTTAGTTGCCAAAATGCTTCTGCGGTATCCAGTAACAAGCCTTGTGCTTTGGCGGTAAATTCCTGAGTCAAATTAATCTGGTAGCAATCACCCGCCCGAATATAATCTTGAACCTGCTTAAAGGCAGTGACATATTGCTGTTGACTCCAGCGTGCAGTGCAAGGTTGCGTAAGTGTAAACGTTTGATGGTTTTTATTTTGCTTGTCTTTATCTTGTAAGGCCTCCTGAATCACTTGAAAAATTGTTTCAGCATCATGCTCATAACTAAAAAAGGTCCAACCTTGATCGGTCAGTTTAATATAGCTGCAATAAATACCTAAAAATAAAGAGGGCTGATTTTTGGGTCGAATGTTAACCTGTTGCTGGGCCGCCTCATCATAGCTGATAAAACCAATTAAACCGCCATTAAAATCAGAATGAGAATTTTGCAAACTTGGCTTAAAAAAATTATTGAAATCAATTGATTTAGAATTTTGTTGATATTGGTTTAACGATGTCCTGTTAAATTTCTGAATTTTTTGATTCTGAATCAGCATATATTCAGAGGCAAAAAGTGCAATAACAGCTTGGTTTACATTTTTTAAGTAAACGACATGGTTTAAATGCGATAGGCATAAAAGAACTTGAGTAGGATTAAGCTGTTGTTTAGTCAGCAATTTTTTAAAAATAACAGACTTATTCATACGAGGTTGCTTTATAAAGTCGATACATAGATGGCATATTCTATAACATTGTTAATGCATAAAACCTGTAAATACCGTTTATCGGTAACATATAGATTGCGACCAACAGCAGTTGAACAAAAAATCACACAGATATAACTTAACTAGGGCAAATCAGCTGCTCAAGGAAAGACTCACTATTGTCAAAAAATAAAAAACAATCAGTGAAATCGAGTAGTTAACAATCAAAAAAATAATACTCTTGGGAGAGTACGAAATGAAAAAATTTACTAAACTTGCTTTAGTTTCTTCATTAGCAATCAGCGCAAATGCGATGGCAATGCAAGCAATGGATGATGCTTCATTGGGTGCTACTACAGGTCAAGATGGTTTAAACATCGGAATCGGTATTTCAAAAATTGAAATTGATAAAGTGTTTGTACACGATAATGATGGTATGGGAGCAGCTGGTTATAAAGAGCTTCAAGCTGATGGCGTAACACTTGTAGATAAAACGTCTGGTGCTGGTGCTATTTATATTAAAGGAAATGGTATTTCTAAGCTAGTTGGTGGTGTTGAGACTAACGTTGTAAAAGACAAGGGTATTGTAATTGGCGCAAACTATGATAATGGTGGTGCTTACTTACTTCCGTCACGTAACTTGGCTGACTTGGTAATTGACTCAGATGCTGGTAATGGTAATCCATTTATCAACATTGCAGCAAAAGTTTCAGGCTTGGATATTAATATCGGTGAAATTGGTGTGGTTGGGTCAGCTGCTAAACCAGGAGCTACTGCAACAAGTATCCGTCGTGGTGGTACAGGAACAGAAAACGCGATCTTATCAGGTCTTTCTGTAAAAACTGGTCCAATGACTGCAAACATTCAATTAGGTGCTGCTCCGCAGGGTGCAATGGTTAAATTGAGTGCTGCTATGATTGGTGGTTTAGAAATTAAAGATTTGGGTATTCTTGATAACTCAACACTTGGTAAGACAGTTGTTCCAGCAGCCCTTTCACCAACTGGTGCTAATATTAATACTACTGCGGCGGGCGAAATCTTCATTGAAAGCATTAAGTTGACAGATGCTAACAGTAAAGATTTAACCTTGAATCAAAGCATTAGTGTAATGGGTAAATCAGCTGCAAATAATGGTTTCATTCGTATTGTTAGCACAAGTGGTGCGCATGATAACTATGTGGCAGGTATTCATTTAGGTAGCCGTGATGCAGCATCTATTGGTGATGTGGAAGTTCAAGGCATGCAAACTTACTTTAGTCCTGCTGCTGGTGTTTATGTGCCAGGTGCGATTATTACTATCGCTGGTCACTAAGTTTCCATTTGAAAAAGCGCGTGTATTCACGCGCTTTTTTTTACAAAAAAATGTGAAATTTTTCAAAAAAACTAAAAAAAAGCTGTTTTTTTTTATAAAAAAGGTTATCTTCCTTTTTACATGGATGTAGAGCATAAGCTCTAGAAAAATAATGAACACTGGCACGTCATGCCGATAACTAGAAAAGTTAAAACATATGTTAGAGATCGCACTAGGCTCGGCATTGATGTATTACGCTGCCAAAGAAGCCTTTGAAATTAAGAAAAAACCAGCAGAAGCGGTTTATTACACCGAAACTTTAGATTCTCGGCAAGATTCCTTCAATCGAATGCATCGGGAAGCAGTTCTTATTAAGCCAGCAATGGAAGATCAATTCAGGGGGATTGTTCGTCAAGCCTATGACTATAGCTGTGGGTCAGCTGCATTAACGACTTTATTGAATGGTTATGTTGATGTTGGTGTAACCATGACAGAACAACAAGTTATGAATGGTTTGCTTAAATTTGGCGAGACCGAGAAAATTGTTGAACGACGTAGTTTTTCTTTACTTGATATGAAACGCTTTGTTGGGGCAATCGGTTTTGAAAGTGGTGGATACAAAGGCGAATTTTCCGATTTGGTTAAACAAGGTCAACCGGCAATTGTTCCAATTTCTTATGCAGGTTTTAAGCATTTTGTAGTGTTTAAAGCGTACAAGAATGGCCGTGTTTATGTGGCTGACCCTGCATTGGGTAATATCAGTTTTGATGAAACGCGTTTCAAAGATATCTGGGAAAACAATACCTTGTTTTTAATTAATGTCGCACCTGAAAAAAGAAAAAATTTATTGGCACTTCAAGATGCAGATTTACGACATGTCGAAGATGCAACTGTGAATCGCTATGCTTTTGTTGATATGCAGTATCCACAATTTTATATGGAAAAAATTGCAGATAAAGCTTCAACGATTCGTTTGGATAAGAATTTAAATTCAGACTCAGAGCAGTTTGGTGAACCAACATATAATTTCTTACGTCTTTATTACAAAAGTAAATAGCGTATAAAAGTAGCAGATTAAAAAAATAAAAATGGTGGGATGGAATATGAATCGTAAATGGATGAACAAAACTTTATTGGCTTTGAGTGTTCAAATGGCAATAGGGGTGGCATATGCAGCAGAAGAACCTGTACTTGGAGAATATGAGGTTGTAGATCAACAGGAAACAGAAGTTGAATCTACCTCGTCACAGCCTGCAAATACGCAAACGGTAGCAGCTGTAAATGCTGAAGTAGAAGAGCCGGCACTCGGTGAATATGAAGCTGTTGATGAACAAGTTGATAATACCCTATCAACACCGCCAGCCGATAATAGTGCTACCGCGCAATCACAACCAGCCGATGTAAATTCACAAGCTTCTTCTGCCTTGCAACAGCAAGAAGGGGATGCAAATAAAGAAGCAAACCTGCAAGAGGTTTTTACCTCAAATGAAAGACAATATTCATTAATTAAAAAAGGTGATATTTCATCTTATTATGATATTGATTACACCTATTATCGTGATACACAAATTGATGCTGAAATGTCTAAAGGTCAGCTCTATCAACTTCGTGTTCAAGAAAATGCAACACATTCCATTACCAATACATTTACTGGACAGTATGGCATTTTAGATAATTTGACATTTACTGCTTCAGTCCCTTTAGTTGCTAAAACAGATTTATTAAAAGATACCTCTACAGCAGGTTTAGGTGATATTTCTTTTGGTGCACGCTGGGAGCCATTTCCACTAAAAGCAGGCAGATTGCCACTCATTTTATTCGGTAATATTTCAACCAAAACGGGTGATAGTCCTTATGAAATTAACGCAGCTGATGATTTAGCGACAGGTAAAGGCTATTACTCTGCAGGTATCGGTGCAAGTACACGTAAGTATATTGATCCTGTTGTACTTTTCGCTTCCGTTTCAGCTAACTATGGTTTTAAGGAATCAGGGCTGAACCAGCGCCGTGGTACTCGCGTGATTGATGAGTTTGAACCAGGAATCAGCGGTGGTTTTGCTTTAGGCTTCGCTTATTCATTTAACTATGATGTGTCTATGACCATGTCATATCAACAAAGTTTTAATACCGGTTCACAATTTACTTATACTTCGGGTGAAAGTTATTCACCGGCGGATCAGACCAGTTCCACTTTAGCAATTTCATTGGGTGTTCGTGTTTCACCTGAGACCATTGTCAACGGAACTGTGGGTATAGGCTTAACAGAAGATGCTCCAGATGTATCGTTAGGTCTGTCATTCCCACTTGATATTTTAGGTTTCGGTAAGAAACTTCGCTAAGAGGGTAGTCGTATGTATAAGATTCGACTTCGCCCGTTAGCTGCAGCAATTATCGTATCGGGCTGTTCAAGTGCAACTTTTGCTCAATTAGGTACCAACTTATCTGTTGATATTCGATCATTGAGTATGGGGAATGCTGTTACTGCAGATCCTCCAGGAATTAGTGCAATTCATTTTAACCCTGCAGCCTTGACCAAAATTGAAGGTCTGCAAACCGATGTACAAGGGATTCTTGCTAATTTTGATATTAAACGCGAATTTTCAGTTCCTGCGGGTTATAACGTATTTGGCTATTCAGATGACCCGATGGTGTGTAATGACGGACCAGAGGTTTCTTCCGATTTATGTACCGACTTTAAAGGTACAGTCAATGGGGATGTAGAATACGTAAGTTTATACGTTCCTGTATTGAAAAAAATGGTTGATCTTGGTGAAGGTCTACCCATGGCAGCACCTACAGCAGGTATTGCTTATAATCCACCGGGCTCTAAAACAACTTTTGCAACGGCGATGTATGCACCTTTGGTTGCCGGTTTTGGTGCCGAAAATGGTAATCCTGGGAATTATATGGGGCAACAAGTTGCTCTAGAAAGGATTACCTATTTATCTCCATCTATTGCATATCAAGTGAATGATGAGTTATCTGTGGGTGCTTCTATTGGTATGTCATACCAAGCCATTGGTTTAAAAACGGATTTGCGTTTTCCCAATGAATTAATTGGTATGTTACGAATGATTGATGAAGTCGTTTGTACACCTTTTAAAGAAAACTCGGACATTATTACCGACATTCTGTTGCTAGGGATGTGTAATACCGAAGAAGGCATGAATCCATTTGGCAAGTTTGGTCAATTGCAACTTTCCATGGAACAATCGCTTAGCCCAAGTTATAACTTAGGTGTAATGTGGGAGCCGACTGACGATTTTAGCTTTGGTATGGTATATCAAAGTGCGGCAAAAATGCGTTTAAAAGGTAAATACCACATTGATAATGCAAAGGCTCCTCGTGAGCTGATTAATGGTTTAATGTCATCTCCTACGGGCCAAATTCTTGCTGCAATTTTAGGTTTCCCGAATTCTATACCTGCAAGCGAGTCTGGGCTTGTTTCAATGGATTTTGAATATCCAGCACATTTTCAGGCGGGAATAAAATATAAGGTTTTACCTGATTTACAAGTTAATTTTGATGTAGGCTGGACAGACTATAAAGCTTGGGACAAGTTTAAGTTTGAATTTGACCGACAAGTTTCAGCATTAAAAATTGCTAAATTATTATCTGAAAATATTGGGGATAGCTCTCTTGCACTTCCGCTGGCATTTACTTCACCTTGGAATTTTGGCATAGGTGTGGAGTATTCGGCAACGGATCGTTTGAAATTACGAGCCGGTTATGAACCTCGTAGCAGTGCAATTCCTGATAATAAGCGAAATACAATGGTTCCGATTAACAATGCACAATTGTTTGGGCTAGGTGTAGGCTATCGTTTTGATGCAGATACCGATTTAGATTTATCGATTGGTTTTTTACGTAGTAAAGATAATATTCCGGCAAATACAAGTAGTCTGTCAAACCAAACGGGTGTAAATAACATTCTGTTAAATCCATATGCAGGTTTAAATGTTAAAACGGATACCAAAGTTACGATTTTAGGATTGAACTATAGAACACGATGGTAGGTAAATTGAAAATAATGAAAGGGAATTCATTGGTGAAATCGATACTTACACTATGTATGGTGCAGGTATCATTTTCGCATGCGGGCGAGTTTTATACTATTATTGGGCCAGATGGCCGACCTATGGTGGTACAGCAAAAATCTCAGCCCAAAAATAGAGAAACTGAGGTAAATAAATCTGCATCAGCAGATACTATTGTTCAAGAAAATCAATCAGTCCATTCCTCAATTAATCAATCTGAAATTAAGACTGCTGCTACTCAAACAACCCCATCATTGCAACTAAAGGCGGAAAATAAAGTAGTAGTTCAAAATGCCAAAAAAACAGCTTCTACCCATCTTGATGTGGCTAAAATACCGCAAGCGAAGTATGTAGAACCTAAAACTGAGGAAAAGGAAAAAGCTGTATTACAGCCTCAATCCAACCCTAAAAAGGTGGAAGAAACTATACATCTCGCGACCAGTACAGCTAAAGAAGCTAAAAATGCGGAAAACTATGTAACGATTGATGGTACGCAATATATAAAAAATGAATATCTGGAAGACCAGGAATTTAATCTGGAAGGTAAGAAGCGTTTTTATGCTATGCCCGAAGGTATAATCGATACTAAGCATGGGGCGACACGTTTACAAATGGTTGAGCGTGAAAAAGGGGTGAGTAAATCCTTGCTGCAATCGATTTTTAAAAAGAATCAAAAGCAGGATACTGGTCCCATTACATTGTCATCGACCTATTATAGGGTTTCTCAAGTAGATGCTGTTAAAAGTTTAGGCCAACAATGTATTCAGGATAAAAAAATTAAAAATGCGAAAACTGTCAGTTTGGATAAAGAAGTCAATGTCTGGCCGCGTGCACCATTAAAAGATCAATTTGATTTTGAAATTGTGAAAGTTTCCAATGCCATTCAGAATGTTCAGATTAATTCGTATGCTTCACGGCAACAGAATCCGACCTTTTATTGGCCCTTTGTAGTTTTTTTAGATTCAAGTGGTTGTGTACTTGAGGGTGCAGGAGGTTTTAAAAATCATGAAGCTGCTGACTCATTTACTACACATCAAAAAATTGAAGGAATTGTTCATATTCCTTCTCAAAGCCAATATTTATTATTGACTCCTTTAGCCAGTGCGATAGATTTGGAAAACAAGGCACTCACTAACCAGGGTCAATTAAAATTAATAGCAATTCGCTAAGGATATAAGAAGAGAATTAGGATGAAAAATAAATATTTACTCCCTTTTGCCCTCACTACATTGATGGCAGCATTAAGTGGTTGTGGCGGTGAAAGTGCCAATGTTATTCCTGAAGCCTATGATTCAAGTACGGAAAATGGTGCATGTACTGTAGGTAGTGACGGATGTGTGGAATTTGCATTAGATTATCCGCTTGATGGACTTAATTTTAAGTGTAGCAGTGATACGACTAACAGCTTTATTTCTCTTATAGATTTAGCCAATAATGTGGCTACCGGTAGCTGTAGGACAGGTGATAAAGTCAATTTCTTTATTAAAGGTGAAAAAGATAAACAGATTAATCTGGGAACGGTGGATTTAAGTAAAATTGCGCTGGTCAGTACTACAGGGCAAATTCCACGATTGACCATTTTAGATATTGCGCAAGGGATAAAGAATCAGTCTGCAATAAATCTAGATCAGAATGATGCAACAGTTAGGGTTGCAATGAGTCTGGTAAAAATTTTGCAAGTGTTAGCCTTGGAAGATAATAAAATTGTTGAGCCTACAGATATTCAGGCTTTATATATTACAGATGCAATGCGGACAAAATTAGATCTGATTTTAAATTCAGTCACGACTCAACAAATCATCAATGGTGAATATGTAGCAATTATTAAGCCATGGGTTGATGTCAGCAAAATCACGGATGATCAGGCATTTGAAGTGGTGAAAAAATTAATAACAATTTCCAATGCGGCAGTATATCAACCAGAGTTTTCTTTATTTTCTACCAGTGGTGTAGTTGGAAACTTGCTGTCTGGTTCGGATGGTTTGGTCGGTTGTAATAAAGATATTTGCAGTGCAACCGATACATCGACCAAGTTTTTATTTGGGCATTTCATGTTAATTACTGACCGCCAGGGTTATACGCTGGGTAGTGGTTTACAATGGCGGGGCACTATTGATAAGCAATTAACTGCACTCAGTTCCGTGAATGCTGAATTGATTCGAAATACAAGACCGATGCGGATGACCGCTGCAGCGCAATCTCACTGGATTAATCCGATCAGCAAACAAATTGACCAGGATTACCAGTTTGATGTGGGGGATGTGAACTCACAACCGCTCATTGTTAATCAGGGCAAACTCTACAATGATTATATGATTGCTGGGAAAGAAAAATTCTATAAATTATTAACCAAGAAAACCACATTGACTGCCAGTGATTTACTGGATTTTGGCCAATGGCAGCAAAATATTAATTCAGGTGAGGTATATAAAGGTAGTTTAGACCTGTATAAAATTTTCCCTATTACCTATCTGGATAAAAAAGTCTTTAAATCGGTGAATAACGTGGCCTTAGGAGATAAATATGTCTTCCCGTTGTATGCCGATTTAACATTTAAATTTACACAGACTTCTGTGTCTGATGTAAAGCTAGGGATTGTTATTGACCGTAATGGTGATATCCGTACCAATATGAAGCCTGGCTATACTGAAAATGATATGTCTACAGATGCAGTAAATGGCTGTAGTGGTGAAGATATACTTCCGAGTTCATTTAAGGATACAAATGATGTGCAGCAATACCGTTTAGGCACAATTGCCCGTACCTTCACTCCAGAGCAAGCGATTTCTATACGTATGATTTTAGCGGGTGAAGTATTTAGAAAAATTGATGGTGCCTTGGTCGGAATGAATTCTTCCATTAAAACATCATCTGATTCATCCTCTGAAAATATTGTTGTGGGAGGGGCATTATTGCGTTTGACCAACCTGTTGGATCCGACACTGCCAACTGGACAAAAACCACCCGCAATAAGCTTTAGCAACTCGGACAATGGTACGGTGCAGTGGGGGAATACCTTGGCGAGTTTCCAAGGTATTTATAATGCAAACAACACAACTTCGGCGACAGATAATGATAAAGCGCTGGCAAAACTGAATGGCGGGACTTTGCAACTGTCTTTAGCGCCATGCTATACGATACAAGCCAAGTAAATGAAAAAAAAGCCCATCTCATGATGGGCTTTTTTATTGCAGGTTAAAAGTTAGAAAATTTTAACCGGTATGATCTAAACGGGTACCTAAAGTTTCTAAATGCATATCAAATGAACCAGTTTTACGGTCTGCAAAATAATGTCTTAAGGTCCATTCTACGCTTGGAAAAGCAAGTTCAGTCCAGGGAATTTCATGTTCTTCAAATAAACGTGATTCAATGGTCTCTTCACCTGCACCGAATATCCCGTTCACTAAATTGGCTTTAAACAGCACATAAATTTGCCCAATTCGGGGGATGTTGTACATACAGTAAAGTTGTTCAATTTCGACTTCAGCTTCAGCTTCTTCCCGAGTTTCTCTGGCAGCGCCTTGTTCCATGGTTTCAAACAGTTCCATATAACCAGCAGGCAGGGTCCATAAACCATAGCGTGGTTCAATGGCACGGCGGCAAAGCAAAACTTTATTTTCCCACAATACAAGTGCACCGCAAATCACTTTGGGATTGACATAATGAATATTACCGCAATCTGTACAAACACGGCGTAGTTGATGGTCGCCGAGTGGAATTTTTTCCGTTGTTTTATGTCCGCAAATTACACAGAAATTCATATTCATCGTCAATGATAAAGGTGTTGATCAGCATAACTGAAAAATCCAAATTTGGCATCATTTCTATCCTTTGGAATAAAAATTCAGCTATGATGAAATAAAGAAGGTAGCAGGAGCAGTAACACATGGATGACTACTCATTAATACAATTATTACAGCACAGGTTGCGCTTTTCTACGCGTATAAAGCCTGCTCAGGCTGCTGTACTAATTGCGATTACCGATGAGTCCGATCCCAAAGTTTTGCTGACGCGCCGTTCTTTATATTTATCTAACCATGCCGGAGAGGTTTCTTTTCCGGGCGGGAAAAGAGATCCACAAGATACCAGTAACATTGTGGTGGCTTTGCGCGAAGCCTATGAGGAAACCGCGCTTAATCCATTTGATGTGCAGTTGATTGGAGATTTGCCCATGCAAAAAGCCCGTAATGGCATGCTGGTCAAACCTGTGGTTGGATTGATTCCTGCTGAAGTGAAATTGATTCCTCAACCAACTGAAATTGATCGTATTTTTTTTGCATCGCTCAGCAGTTTAATGAATGCACCACCTATTCCCTATGAAGTACGATATGCCCATCAGTCCTTGTATTTTCCCAGCATGCGCGTGGAAAATGAAATTGTCTGGGGCTTAACAGCGCGAATGCTGGTGTCACTGTTTCGGTATGGTTTGGATTATCAAAAGGAATGGCCTTTTTTATTAAATTCGCCTGCTTTTTACGGCAAAAAAATGAAGCAGACTAGATAAATTCAGTAATATCAAGATCAAGGAAGATGAAAAAATGATGTACAAATTTAAGGGGCATGCACCTCAAGCAACACATCAGCCTTGGGATGGCTGGGTGGCAGATACGGCCACAGTGATTGGTCAAGTGGAAATGGGAAAGCAGGTCAGTATCTGGTTTGGTGCAGTGATCCGAGGCGATAACAGCAAGATTAAACTGGGTGATTTTACCAACGTTCAGGAAAATGCCGTTTTACATACCGATGCCGGCATTGATATGCATATTGGCAGTTATGTCACGATAGGGCATCAAGCGATGCTGCATGGCTGTACTATTGGTGATAATAGCTTAATTGGCATTAACAGCGTGATTTTAAATCATGCCGTTATAGGTAAAAATTGCATCATCGGTGCCAATGCCTTAATTCCTGAAGGAAAAGTGATTCCTGACAATTCTGTGGTGATGGGTTCACCTGGAAAAATCGTGAAGACTTTAGATCAGGCGGCAGAAGTCAAATTAAAAATGAGTGCTATGCACTACGCAGAACATTTCAAGAATTTTCAACATTTAGAACCTGTTGAACTTTAATTTGTAAAGGATAGGTTTAGCCAAGTATAGACTTGGCTTTTTTGTATCCTGCGAATGGAAAATCTCGCCTAGCACGCATGAGTGGAGTATGATATCCGACGTTTTTATATGTAAATGAATTAAGGTTGTGCATGAAATTGCTGGCATTGGAAACTGCCAATGAGCAGTGTTCCGTTTCTATTGTAGATGACACTCAAGAATTATTTTTTCAATTAGATGCGCGAGCAAAAGCACAAACGCAAACGATTCTCCCAATGATCGAACAAGCTTTTAACCAGCTTGATTTGTCTGCTGCTGACTTAACTGCAATTGCATTTAGCCGTGGTCCAGGTTCGTTTAGTGGGGTGCGCATTAATGCGGCGGTCACTCAGGCCTTGGCATGGGCAAACGATTTGCCGGTAGTTCCAGTTTCAAGCTTACAGGCCTTAGCGCAGGCAGCCTATCGTGTAGCGGGTCTACGCTCAGTCACAGCGGTGCTGGATGCCCGCATGAACGAAGTTTATATTGCCAGTTTTGAGCTAGATCAGCACGGCATTATGCAGGCTGTGAATGAAGAACAACTGTTAAATTATGCCGATGCCGAGCAAATGGCTCAATTTGAACTGGTGGGGTCGGGTTCAGCTTTAATTAAGCCAGAACAAATACAATACAAAGACTTAAGTGCGACGGCACAAGATATTGCGACCATTGCGCGCGCGCATGCGGAGCAAAAACACTGGGTCAGTGCTGAACAGGCACTACCAGTGTATTTACGTGATAACGCTTGGAAAAAAATTCCAGAACAAGGCAAATCATAATTAGGATTTTCTATGGATCTTTTACTGCTGCTGAAAGCGGCAATTATGGGTATCGTTGAAGGGATTACTGAATTTCTACCGATCTCCAGTACCGGACATTTAATTCTCGCTTCAGAACTCATGAATTTCTGGACTAAAGAAAAAAGCGATGTATTTGTCATCGCTATTCAAATGGGGGCGATTGCAGCAGTTATTTATGAATACTGGGCTCGTCTTTGGGGTGCAGCAACGGGAATGTTTACCGGTGAAGTCAAAGGACGTCATCTCGGTTTTAGCCTGATCATGGCATCCATTCCAATTGTGCTGGTTGGCCTGACTTTTGGACAGGCAGTCAAAGAATTATTATTTAATGATATTGCTGTGGCAATTGGTTTAATTGTTGGTGGCTTCATCATCATGTGGATTGAAAAACATCCGCCAGCAGTCAATGCACAAGAAGTTGAAAACATCAGCTATAAAGAAGCAATCTGGATTGGTTTAATTCAGGTACTGTCTTTAATTCCTGGAACATCTCGTTCAGGTGCAACCATTATTGGTGCCATGTTCTTGGGTATATCGCGTAAGGCTGCTACAGAATTTTCTTTCTTTCTCGGTATTCCGGTAATTGTCGGTGCTGGTCTGCTCGATCTTTATCAAAGCTATGAAGTGATGCAAACCACTGAAGACTGGACTGTTTTAGCAGTCGGTTTGATGGTTTCCTTTGTTTCAGCCTTGATTTTAATTCGTGTTTTAGTGGCTTATGTGGCGAAACGTGATTTTATGGTCTTCGCCTGGTACCGCATTGCCTCTGGTCTTTTAATCTTACTGTTTGCATTTACAGGCTGGAAATTATGGTAAGCGAGATCCGCTTATTTGTAGAGCAGGAATTTCAACAGAAAGCACAGCAGTATTCTGCTGTGCTTTCTTCGCGTGGGATAGTGGTAAAGCTTGAAATCATTGAAAAACTGAATGCCCGATTTCTGCGTCTAAATCCAGAACTGGCTTTATGTGCAGATGAGTCGGGACTGTGGTTGTGTGCCAATGGCATGAAAATGCAGCCTGATTGGCAAGCTGAAGTGCCACGTTTAAAACGGTCATCCTTAAAATCTGAAATGATCGCACGTGCATGCAATCTCGGGGAAAAACCCAGCTTGATTGATGCAACGGCAGGTTTAGGTCACGATAGTTTGTTGATGGCACATTTGGGTGCAAATATCACCTTGGTGGAACGACATCCGATCTTGTTTACTTTGCTTGAAGACAGTAAAAATCATGCGCAAAATGATGCTTTTCTGAGTTCAGTTGTGGCACGGATTGATCTGGTTTTTTCTGATTCTGCCGATTATTTAAGGCAGCAGGCTGAGCAGCAGCATATAGTGGATGTGGTTTATCTTGATCCAATGTTTCCACAGCGCGATCAGAATCAGCAAGCCATTAAAAAACAGGCACAAGTTAAAAAGCAGATGCAGTTATTACATATGCTGTTGCCTGAACATGGTGAAATGGATCTGGGTGATAACCTGTTAAGCCTGGCGCAAAAAGTGGCTAAACGGGTGGTGGTGAAGCGTCCACGTCTGGCTGTCTATTTGGCCGATTTGGAGCCAGATCATCAGTGGCAGGGTGATGCCTGTCGTTTTGATGCCTACTTTCAGCATCATCTTTTAGAGTAGTTTGGTAATTGCTTCAATCTTGTACATTAATTTGTTATATAGTGCCAAAGCAGCATTGATAAAACTTTCATCAAGCATAAACTTAGACAGTAAATTCGCGAGTTACAGCCACCCTGAAATCCTATGATCGACTTTAAACCCTCCATTAATTTTTGGCATGATTTTAAGAGCAACCAAACTGCAGGGATGTGGCTTTTTTTGGGTTCGCGCCGATCTTTGCAAATTGTTCGACCATCCATCCTGCAACTGATTTTTTGGGGAATTTTAGGCGGCAGTGCCAACAGCTTATTCAGTTGGCTCAGTGCAGACGAGATCGGGGAGTTTAACTCGCAGGGCCTGATCAGTTATGCTTTATGGCCTTTTATCGCGTTGATTGTCGGTATTTTCCTGTCGCAGCGGATTAATAATCCTCGTCTTATGCTGGTACCGGCCTTGTTGTGGCTGGTACTGGATACTCATATCGCTTTATTACAAAGCTTGATCCAATATCTGGGCTATATTGATGTATTGCCCTACATGTTCTATGACTATTTGCCGACCATCTTTATGGTGCTGTTTGTTTGGCAAAGTCTGGCAGTAGTATGGGTGTTTTCACGTGAATTAAAATGGCCGTGGTGGGAGCGGGCATTGATCGTTGCTGCGACACTTTTCACCCTTGTGGTGTGGCAAATGTCGGTTAAAAACCAGCCGATCTGGAAAGTGGAAGAAAGCCCGCCAAGTTTTGCTGAAGATGCCTTTTATGCGCAAAGCCGGATCTTGAACAAGTCGCTGGAATCGATCCAATATGGTGAGTTTGCCCAGTCACACTGGTATTTTCTTGGGGTCGCAGGTGCAGGTTATCAAGATGTCTTTAAGTCTGAAGTAGAGCGGATTAAAGAACAATTTGATACGCGCTTCGGTACTTTTGGCCGTTCAATGGTTTTGGTTAATAATCCGGAAACCCGAACCCAGATTCCAATTGCTTCGCGTACCAGTATGGAAATGGCGTTACGCCGTATTGGCCAGCAAATGAATAAAGAAAGTGATGTGTTATTTTTATACATGACTTCACATGGTTTGGCGAATCAGTTTGAAATGGAAAATGATCCGATTGATTTAAATGATGTTGATCCTAAATGGCTTAAAGATACTCTGGATAAGTCCGGTATTCGTTGGCGGGTGATTGTGATTTCTGCCTGTTATTCGGGAAGTTTTGTTCCCGCTTTGCAGGATGATAATACTTTAATTATTACCGCATCTGCGGCTGACCGGGCATCTTTTGGCTGTTCCAATGAAGCGGATTATACCTATTTTGGACGGGCCTTTTTTGATCAGGCTATGCGCGAGCAGATGTCTATACAAGGTGCTTTTGAGCAGACCAAAAAAACCGTGGCGCAATGGGAAACCGCGCAAGGATTTGAAGCTTCTGAACCGCAATGGTCGATTGGAAAAAATATGGAATTTATGCTGCCGCAACTCGAGCAGCGCTTATTTCCCGCTACAACTCAGACAGATATGAAAATAGAAACCCCACAATTAAGCGTGGCAGCACAATAAGGACAATAACGATGCAACTCATTCAGCAGAATCGGTGTTTTGAGGGTGAACAGCGAATTTATACCCTGAATTCCAAGGTATTGAACGGGGAATCTCGATTTGGCATTTTCTTGCCGCCGCAAGCTTTAATCGGGCAGGCCTGTCCGGCACTTTTTTATCTGGCCGGTCTGACCTGTACTGAAGAAACTTTTGCAATTAAAGCCCATGCACAACGTTTAGCAGCCCAACTGGGTTTGATCCTGATTAGTCCGGATACCTCACCCCGAGGCGAGCAAGTGGCAGCTGGGGATTCATGGGACATTGCTCAGGGTGCCGGATTTTATATCAATGCCACTCAGGCACCTTGGGCTGAGCATTATCAAATGGAAAGCTTCATCGCTAAAGAGCTTTATGATCTGGTCATCGAGGAATTTCCAGTTCAGGCACATGCTGTCGGGATTTTTGGCCATTCCATGGGTGGACATGGTGCGCTGACACTGGCCTTTAAATATCCGGAAAAATTTAAATCAGTCTCTGCTTTTGCGCCTATTTGCGCGCCGAGCCAATGTCCTTGGGGCGAGAAAGCCTTTTCAAATTATTTAGGTGCAGACCAGGCAGAATGGAAAAAGCATGATGCAACGGCTCTGGTTCAGTCCAAAGGTGCCTTGTTTCAAGAGATTCTGATTGATCAGGGGGCTAAGGATCAGTTCTATAGCCAACTAAATCCGGCCTTATTTAAACAGGCGTGTGAGCAAGCAGGGCAGTCCCTAACTTTACGTGAACATGCCGGCTATGATCATGGTTATTATTTTATTCAGACCTTTATGGATGACCATCTGCAATTCCATGCGGTACAACTCGAAGCCTGATCGTTCATTCAAATAAGGGAGAATTCAATTCTCCCTTATTTATTGATGCTGCCATATAGCAGTAAATTCTTGCTGTGCCATTCGGCTTAAATGGTCCAGCACCACTTTTTCTAGCCTGCTTAAGTCTTCTAATGGGCTGTCAATCGAAACCAACAATACTGCTGATTGTGGCGTCAGCTTAACCGTCGCATCTGGCAGAAAAATACTGAAATCTTCCTCAGTTTCAGAGACTTCAAATTTATGTTTCCAGTGATTGAGTAAACGTTTGGCGATACGGGCTGCTTCTGACGTGATAATTTGTGTATTACTTTTCATTCTCATTTACCTTGTGTACTGAGGTCAAAATAACAAATTAAAGAAATCGCTAAAGTTAAAAAAATAGAACGTACCGTTGCAGATTTGGAATGCCGAATAAACAGCGTCACATAAGGATTGAATCACAGCAGTCCTGTTCAATTTGTTATAATGTGAAAAATCAATTCAAATGCATAGCCAGGTTCTCTTCATGTCCAAGCCATATTTAATTGCACCTTCCATTTTATCTGCCGATTTTGCCCGCCTGGGTGAAGAAGTTGAAAATGTGCTTGCTGCAGGTGCAGATGTTGTACATTTTGATGTGATGGATAACCATTATGTACCTAACCTGACTTTTGGTGCTGGGGTATGTAAGGCATTAAAAAAATATGGTATTCAGGCGCCGATTGATGTGCATCTTATGGTGTCACCAGTAGACCGTATGATCGGTGATTTCCTGGAAGCGGGTGCTGACATTATTACTTTTCACCCAGAAGCGACCCAGCATATTGACCGTTCTTTACAGTTGATTAAATCGGGCGGTGCAAAAGCGGGTCTAGTGTTTAATCCGGCCACGCCACTGCATTATCTGGACTATGTGCTGGACAAGGTCGATCAAGTTTTGTTGATGAGTGTCAACCCTGGCTTTGGCGGTCAAAAGTTTATTCCCATGACTTTGGATAAGCTTCGTCAGGCACGCAAAATCATTGATGCCTCAGGCCGTGACATCCGTTTGGAAGTAGATGGTGGGGTGACACCAGCCAATATTCGTGAAATTGCCGAAGCGGGTGCCGATATGTTTGTTGCCGGTTCAGCTATTTTTGGCAAACCGGATTATAAAGCTGTGATTGAAGAAATGCGTTCAGAACTGGCAAAAGTAACTTCAGTTAATCTCTAATAATCTACAATTAATTGTTGCTAAGTTGTGGATAACTTTATGGATAACCATATGGATATCTGTGTAGATAACTGTATGGATAACTTGATTAGTTTATAAACAATTGTAGATCAATAGTTTAATAATTAGACATTAAATGTATAAAAAGGACTCAAAAGAGTCCTTTTTTAGCTTGTTAAGCTATTAAAAAATATGATGCTTTATTCATCTGTGCTTAAAAATAATACTGTTTAAAAAATAACTTTATTGTTTAAGTTGGCGTTATTTAGCAGAACTTGGCACTGTTTAGCATAAATTTAAAAATTGTGTATAACTCAGATCTTGGTTATGCTGTTAAACTCACATCAAAAGAACATGATTTATCTTTTATTGTAGATTGGCTAAGGACAATACTGTGCTCACTTCATTACGCAAACAGGCTTGGTTTGTGTTCCTGATGGTTTTGGCCATCGGGTGGAGTAATGCTGTCTTGGCATTCGAACAGCCGATGCATCAGCAAATGATGAGTGAATTGACAATTCAGCATGAAAATAAAATGCCCATGACGGCCATGTCAGGTTGCCATGATTCAGTCAATACTCAACCGCACATGCAGCAGCATCCTGTCGAACAAGTAAAAGTGCCCCATGATCAGGATTGTCATCCGGGCATGAGCGATCAACAGCAGCATTTCAGTTGTAATGATTGCGTACAGTTGCATTGTCAAAGCCTGAGCACTTGGTTGAATGCGCAAAGTCCGAGTTTTGCCCATTTAAATTCTGTGCCCGAACATCCCCAGCTCAATTTTGCTTATTCCGCCCAGCATTTAAGCGGTTTCTGGCAAAAAATCCTGCGTCCTCCCAAAGCTTAATCTTGATTTAAAAAACATTTTATTTTTAAATTACAGGTTAAGTCATGTCTATTCAATTAATTCAAAGCCTCCTAGTCGGGGTGTGTTTAGTGTCATCATCGTGGGCATTTGCCGCGGTCAAAGAATATCATCTCAACATTGATGAACAGAACGTGAATATCACCGGAAAATCCTTAAAACGGATTACCGTCAATGGTCAATTTCCCGCACCTCTTCTAGAGTTTGAAGAGGGGGATGATGCCGTAATTCATGTACATAACAAGTTAAAAAACAAAGATTCTTCCATTCACTGGCATGGTTTATTGCTGCCGGGATTAATGGATGGCGTACCCGGTTTTAACCAGTTCAAAGGCATTAAACCGCAAAGTGATTTTGTCTACCGTTTCAAGGTGCGGCAAAACGGCACCTATTGGTATCACGCACACTCCAAAGGACAGGAACAGGATGGGCTGTATGGCGCTCTGGTGATTTACCCCAAAGGGAAAAAGCCGCTAGCAGCGCATGAACAGGCGGATCGTGATTACGTGGTAATGCTGTCCGATTTTCATCAATCCAGCAGTGACCAGATTATGAAGAACCTGAAAAAGTCAGCAGAGTACTATCAAAATCAGCGTGAAACTGTGGCCGATGTGTTGAAGCAAGTTAAGCGTGATGGTCTCAAAAGTACCTGGCAAGACCGTTCCATGTGGAATAAGATGCGCATGCTGAAAACCGATTTGTCTGATGTCACTGGTTATACCTTCCTGATCAATGGCAAAACCCCGGAACAGAACTGGACCGGCATGTTCAAGCCAAATGAAAAAGTCCGTTTACGTTTTATCAATGCTTCAGCCATGACCTTTTATGATGTGCGTATTCCAGACTTGAAGATGACTGTGGTGAGTGCCGATGGCCAGCCGGTTCAACCGGTACCTGTAGATGAGTTTCGCATTGGCAATGCAGAAACCTATGACGTGATTGTGGAGCCTAAAGCCAATCATTATCAGATTGAAGCCGAATCCATTGACCGTAGCGGTTTTGCCATTGGGTCATTACACAATGAACTCACTGCGATGACGCATGCGATTCACATGCCTAAGCCGCGTCCACGTGCATTGCTGACCATGGAAGATATGGGGCACGGTTCTTCATCCAGTGATCATGCGGACATGAATCATGCTCAGATGGATGATCATCAAACTAATATGCCTCAAGCTAGTGAAGATAATAGTGGTGCAAGTTCAATGAATCATCAAATGATGGATCATTCAGCCATGCAACATGAGACTCAACAACACGCTATGTCACAGCCAGCAAAACCTGAATCTGAGCAACAACAAACGCATGCGTCGCATAGTGCGGTAACACCATCCCTAGATCACAAGGCGCCCGTGGTCTATGGCTGGGCCAATGCATCAACGCCAGCAGGGCATAAAGCACTGCAATATGCCGATTTAAAATCTTTAAACCCACAACCGGATACCCGTCCAGCGGAACGCGAACTGGAAGTGCGCTTGGGCGGCAACATGGAGCGTTATATCTGGACCATCAATGGCAAGAAATTTACTGAAGTTGAACCCTTGCAGGTGAAATATGGCGAACGCATCCGCTTGAAGTTTATTAATGACAGCATGATGGCGCATCCGATGCATTTGCATGGCATGTTTATGCAGCTGGAAAATGGACAAAATAGCCAAGATTTACCCAATAAACACACCCTGATTGTGCCACCGGGTAAAACGGTAACAGCCTTGCTGACTGCGGATGAATTGGGAGAATGGGCAATTCATTGCCATCTGCTCTATCACATGTCCTCAGGCATGATGAGCAAACTGGTGGTGGCCAATGTGGATGGAAATAAAATCGAGACTTCATCGGTGACTTCAGCTCAAGTTCAGCAAGGAGGTTCACATGCGCATCATTAATCACTTTGTAATGAGCACATTGGGTGCCTCATTATTGCTATGGTCTGGAGAAATTTTTGCGCATGAGGGCCATCATTCCATGCCGATGCCTGAACAGCAAACTCAACAGGCTACGGTAATGGATGATTCTGCGGATTCAGAGCATTCACAACATCAACTGATGCAGCAGCCCAAACCCCTTACTGAAGAAAAACCGCTACAAGCACCACAATATCAGGCTTCAAGTGTAGATGATGTTGCTTCTGCCGAGCATATCAAAGAGCATGGTGGTCAGATTTATCAGCAAACCACGCTTGAAAGTCGATGGTTGCGCAATAACGATGGCAAAGGTGTTTTAAAGTCGGAACTGGAAACCCGAATTGGCACAGACGAAAATAAAATCTTTATCAAAGTCCATGCCGATCGTAGTGAATCAGAGCAGGCCGAATATGATGCCAAAGTTTTATACAGTCGTAATGTTGCCGATTTTTGGGATGTGCAGGCCGGTCTGCGCTATCGTAATGATCAGAATCGTGAAGTCGATCAGGATCAAGTCGAAGCTGTGATTGGGTTACATGGATTGGCTCCGTATTTCTTTGAAACCAATGCCTATCTATATGTCGGGCAGGACAATCAAACGTCTTTGAGCCTGGAAACTGAACGCGATGTGCTATTGACCCAGAAACTGATTCTGAAGCCTTATCTGGACCTGAATGTGGTGTTGAGTGATGACTCCAGCTATGCGCAAAAAACCGGTTTAAGCACAGCACAACTGGGTCTGGAAACGCGATATGAAATCAATAAAAAAGTGATGCCTTTTGTGGATCTTAGCTATAGTTATCGTCAGGGCAATGAGGAAACAGCTTGGCAGCAGCAGTCATCTTCTGAAAATGAATGGCTCTATGGTGCAGGCATCCGTTTTAAATTTTAGTCTCATTAGATGATTCAGAAAATACGATTGGTTTGCGCCAGTCGTATTTTTATTTGCATTTTTAAAGTGAGCAATTGATCAAAAAATGTAAAATATGGTTCTATTTAGCTCAATCATTATATAATTATCAAATAAATTGCAGGAGGAACGACCTCCCTTGATGCAATACAAATCAGTATTGCACCGAGAAAATTCGTCAGGACGACCTGACTCATATCAAATGGAGTATAGTCGTCATGGCTTGGATCGTTCTGGTTTTAGCAGGTGTTTTTGAAATTGTTTGGGCTTATGCCATGAAGCTTTCAGAAGGTTTCACCCGTCTAACACCGAGTATTGTTACCCTGGTTTTTATGGTTTTAAGTTTTGCTTTATTGGCTTATGCCATGCGAACTTTACCCCTCGGTACCGCTTATACCATCTGGACCGGGATTGGAGCAGTCGGTTCTTTTCTGGTTGGGGTGTTTATATTAGGTGAGCCTGCATCAGCCATGCGTATGCTGGCGGCAGTCCTGATTATTTCTGGATTAGTGTTGATGAAACTGTCATCATCCTAACTATATCGCTTATTTATTAACTATAGGAGAAGACAATGAAACTGGCTTTTATGGAAATGGCTTCTCCTGTGGGTACTTTAAAACTGGTGGCCCATGAAACAGCTTTGGTTGCTGTACTTTGGGAAAATGAAAATCCCAAACGGGTACGTTTAGCCGAATTGATCGAACAGGTTAATCATCCTATTTTGTTGGAAACCCAAAAGCAGTTAACTGAATATTTTGCTGGAAAAAGACAGCAATTTGATTTGCCCTTAGATTTTGAAGGAACCGAATTTCAGCAGAAAGTCTGGCAAGCTTTACTTACCATTCCCTTTGGAGAAACCCGCAGTTATCGGGATATTGCCGAACAGGTGGGTAATGTCAAAGCGGTACGTGCAGTGGGTGCAGCCAACGGAAAAAATCCAATTTCAATTATTGCGCCGTGTCACCGCGTGGTGGGAGCGAATGGAAAGTTAGTGGGCTTTGCCGGTGGATTAGACAATAAAGATATTTTATTGAAACTAGAATCTTCATGAATTTAATAAGTTTATGTTATTGTTATTAAAAATATAATATGAACTTTATTGAATGAATATTTCTCAAATTTTTATACCGCTTTTTTCACAGTTGTGGTGGATCATTTTATTATTTGCTGCCGCTATTCTTTTTAAGGTATTTAAGCCATTTCTTAAAGGAAAAGTGGGGGAATTAGCAGTAGCTGTACACGTCAAACTCTATTTCAAAGATCCGCAATATATTTTATTAAATGATTGTACTTTGCCGGATGAACAATCGGGGACCATACAAATCGACCATATTCTGCTCAGTCCTTTTGGTATTTTTGTGATAGAAACCAAAAATTATACGGGCTGGATTTTTGGCGGCGAACGGCAAAAAATGTGGACACAAAAAATTTATAAAAAGAGTTATAAATTTCAAAATCCCTTACATCAGAATTATAAGCACATGAAAGTGCTGGAACAGGTACTGTCCGATATTATTGAACCGCAGCATTTGCATTCGGTGATTGTCTTTATGCCGGAAAGTGAATTTAAAACAGCCATGCCAAGTAATGTGTTTCGTGGCGCGGCATGGACCGACTATGTTAAAGGTTTCCAGGACGAAGTGATTCCTGCGATGAAGCTGAAACGGATTCAATTGCGGATCGAAAAAGAGGTTCTAGAGAAGTCTTGGAAAACCAATCGCCTACATGTGGACAACTTAAAACAGCGTAAACAGGGAACTTGATCAGAAAAAGCCTTCGCATATGCAAAGGCTTTTATTTTTAGTGCTGTAGCTGATGCAGCTTTTCAATAATTTCGTTCAGTTGCTTGATGCGTTTTACTTCATCCCAGAGCATTTTGGCTTCTGGATAATGCTTGGACATCATGCCAAGCCACTGTTTATAACGTCCTACCATATTAATTTCTTTTTTATAGGGACCACTTAAAAAGCGGCTCTGCAAAGCCAATAGCTCGCCCCAGCTAATCAGCGGATCATCTTGATTTTGACGGATACATTGCGTGATATCTGGGGTAGTTACAGCAGCTCGGCCAATCATTAAATCTTCACAACCAGACTCTAGCTGACATTGCTTGGCATCTGCATTGGTCCAGATTTCACCATTGGCAATCACATTGATGTTCAGTGCTTCACGAATGGGGTGTAACTGATCCCAGAAAGCTGGCGGGGTATAACCTTCAGCCTTGGTTCGAGCATGCACAGTAACCCAGGCCGCTCCGGCATCTTCAATGGCGTGAGCATTTTCCAGGGTATGGTTACGGTCCATATAGCCCAAGCGCATTTTTGCAGAAATCGGGATATGCTCAGGTACGGCATCACGCACCGCTTTGACCAGCATGTGAACCACTTCAGGCTCATCCAGCAAGACTGAACCACCACGGTGACGGTTAACTGTTTTTGCAGGACAGCCAAAATTCATATCAATAGCGGGTGCACCCAGTTCCACTGCACGTATAGCATTGGCCGCCAGCATTTCAGGATTATTTCCTAAAAACTGGACATGCACAGGTGTGCCTGCAGCGGTTTTTCCATCATTTAGTAATTCAGGGCAGTAGTTATGATAAACATGATCGGGCAGGACAGAGTCGGTCACACGGATGAACTCGGTCACACACCAGTCAAAGCTGCCGACATGCGTCAGTACATCACGCATAATAGGATCGGTTAAGCCTTCCATAGGTGCAAGGATGAGTTTCAAAATGTTTGACCTGTATAAGCAAAAACTGCGTTATACGCACTTTTAAATCACTTGTCTAGCGAAGCATAGCAACTATAGAAATTGGGGTGGCTGCTTAGTCGAATACGATTTAAAAATATCTGAATGTTTATATAATTTTGTACAAAATAGATCTTATAAGTAAATATGCAACTTTCTTATATAGATCATAGATGATTTATTTTTTTAAACATGATTTGAAAATAGTCTATTTAAATAATGAAGATATTGGATTAATACCTCATTCTTTTATATGGGGCAAATTATTTTATAAAGTTAGAGAGAGAAAGTTTCAAAGAATATTATTCAAAAGGAATTTTTTAAACTATTGATTTTATATGGGTATTTAAATTTTAATTTATAATATTTTGATTTTTAATAATTTTTTTAAAAATTTAAGAATGCTTGATGAGTGGTTAAAAGGGTTTGTAATAATTAGTAATATTTATTTTTTTAAAATAGGATAATAAATAATCAGTTAAATTTAAAAAAATGAAAATAGTGTGACCTCTGTATCACTTTTAATATTTTTGAGCGTTTTAACTCATAAATAGAGTATTTAGGTATGTTATAAAAATAGAGCATTACAAGAAAATATAAGAGGGAGCAATAAATGTATAAACAATTCGTTTTAAGTTTTATCATCACTTTTAGCTCTGCCACTATTTTTGCTCAAAATAATTCCCACCTTCAATTTGTAGGTGAAATTTATGAGAACACTTGTGACTTGATGAGTTCTTATAAAGAAGAAAAATGTGAAATTTTAAATACAAATCTTTCGATTTTTGGGATTGAGACAAATACGGAAACAAACTTTTCAGAAAGTGTTAAAGCTAATATAAAAAAATTTCAAAGAATAAATACGACTTTTTATGCGGTAAATCTTAAATCTATAAATGATCTGCCTCATGCAAATTTAGAAATTAGCTATAAATAAATTAATAACTTTACTTTTCAATAAAATAGACAGTTTTATAGTATTTCAGTGATCAATTTTATACTCTGAAGTCATTTTATGTTTATATTTTTCTCATTTTATTTTTCTTATTTCTTTTCATTAACTTAATTTTTATTCCCCCAAAATAATGCTTAAATTTTTCTAAAAAAAAGCAGGGTAATGTAACTCGCTTGTATTAAACATGTTTGCAAAAAGTTTTTTTCTGTTATTATTGAAAAACGAGATATGTATCACACTTTATGAATTATTTGTGTTTGTGAGCATATTCTGTAGATCCAAATTAAGCTGAAAAAATTATTTATATCTAATAGGTTACGCAAATGAAAACACAAATCGCTTTAGTACTTGGTACAATTACAGCTCTAACTATGACTTCTCACGCAGTTGCTGCGGGACAGATTAATTTTACCGGCGAAATTGTGAATGCCGCATGTGACATTAAAATTAATAATAGCAGTAGTAACGAAATTGTTTTAGGTAAATGGCCTACCTCTATGTTTAAAGCGGCAGGTGATAAATCTACCCCTCAAAATTTTACAATTGATGTGGCAAATTGTGCAGCAGGAAATTATCAAGTGAATTTTTCTGGTACTCAAGACCCAACCAATGCCAAGCTTTTAAAAACTTCAGTGGCTACTGGAGTGGGTATTGGAATTGCAAATACTAGTAATACAACAAATTTAGTAAACTTAAATACCACCGCTGGTCAGGATTCAAATGCTGCGTTTTCTGCGACAGGGACTGGAGTGACAGCAACAGGATCACTACCTTTACAAGCTTTTTATCAAGCGACCGGCGCGACTGTGGTTGCAGGTAAAGCAGATGCAACTGTAAGTATTACTTTGCAGCAAAAATAAGCATTAAAATCAAGGAAACTGTTATGCGCTTGAACCCTTCAATTTTAACTCTCGTTTTAGCCAGCATGTCTTTTGCTACATCGAGTTATGCTGCGGTTCAAGCCATGGCAAGTCGCGTGATTTATAACAGTGAAAATAAAGCAGCAACCCTGTCACTTAAAAATAACTCAACCAAGCCTTATATTGTGCAAACTTGGCTAGAACCGGGTGAGGATAAAACAGCTTCTGCTAAAGTTCCTTTTATTGTTACTCCACCGCTCATGAAAATTGAATCACAAAAAGAATCGGTTTTACGCTTTATCTATTCAGGTAGCGGTTTACCGAGCGATCGTGAAAGCCAAGTCTGGATTAACATTCAAGAAATTCCGCCCAAGCCTGAAAATGAAAATACCTTACAGCTGGCAGTACGTTCTAAAATCAAATTATTTTATCGTCCGCAGCAAATAGCAACGGATTTACCTGAATCTGTGAAAAAGCTGCAATGGTCTGTTGAAAATGGCACGTTGAAATTAAAAAATAACAGCCCGTTATTCATTACAATCGGCGATTTAACGCTGGGCAAAAATGGCAAGCCAATCAGCAAAATGCATCAGGATATGGCACCGCCATTTCAAAGCATTGAGGTATTGCACAATGTGCCGAGCACTATCAAAACCCTTCAATTTACCTATATTAATGACTATGGGGGCAATACTGAAATGCCCGAAGTAATTTTAAAATAAGCAATGTTGAAATAAATGTCTAATTTGCGGCAGCATGTGAGTCGGCGCTATTTAAAATTTTCTCTGCTGAGTTTAAGCCTTGCAGTGTTGCATGCGCATGCAGAAGATCCCGAATTCAATACCGCATTTTTAAAAGATATGACCGATCAAGTGGTTTTTGAGGCCGTTACTAAAGGTTATCGGATTTTACCTGGCAGTTATGATTTCAGTATTTATCTGAACAATCAGCGCATAGATAAAAGAAAAATTGAATTTTATCAAAAAGATCAAGAAGTGGTTCCTTGCATTGATGCAAGCTTCATTGAAGATTACCAAATCATATTTGATGCGGAAATAGCAGCGCAAGCAGCTTCAAAATGTTATGACTTGATGCACTTGCCGGGTGCAAAACTGAGTTTTGATGCGGGTATGCAAACCCTGAATGTATCCATTCCGCAGGTTTTTTTACGCCAGAATGTGCGGGGCTATATTTCGCCAAAACTTTATGATCAGGGTATTAATGCCTTGATTTTTAACTACAATGCAAATACCAATCTGTACAAGGCGCAATCTGGGCAGGAATACAGCAACAGTAGTTTGCTGCTGAACAGCGGCCTTAACTGGGGCGCTTGGCGTTACCGCAATCAAAGCAGTTTTTTAAAGAGCAGCGGTCAGTCAGCTCAGTGGGACAATGTTATTAATAAGCTTGAGCGTGACATTATTCCTTTAAAGGCACGCCTGGAACTGGGGGATGCCAATACCCGCAGTAATGTTTTTGAGAGTATTAATTTCCGTGGCGTGCAATTCAGCAGTGACGATGCACAATTGCCTGTGAGCTTGCAGAATTATGCCCCGGTCATTCGCGGAACTGCGAGTAGCAATGCGCTGGTGGAAATCCGGCAAAATAATTATTTGGTTTACAGCATGAATGTTGCACCAGGTAATTTTGAAATTCAGGATTTATATGCCGCCAACGACAGTGGTGATCTGGAAATTAAAATCATCGAAAGTGACGGTTCTGTCCGCACCTATACACAAGCCTATGCTTCTGTGCCGAATATGATTCGCGCTGGTCAAAATCAGTATCAAATGACGGCAGGACAATACCGCAGCGGTTCAAGTGACTATCAGCCTTATTTCGGACAGCTGACTTATACCTTCGGTTTGAATAATTATCTCACGCCATATGCAGGTGTACTGGCTGCTGAAGACTATTATGCAGCAGCGGGCGGCGCGGCATGGTCGCTGGGTGACTGGGGCGCGCTTTCAGCAGATTTAAATTTTGCCAACAATACCTTATCCAGCGGACGCCAAGAAAATGGCTTGGGTTTGCGTGTGCTGTATGCAAAATCGATTCATTCACTGGGTACGGATATCCGTTTGGCCGGCTATCACTACAGTGCTAACTATTATGGTTTTGCTGATGCAGTGCAGGAAAAGGCACAATGGCAAAATGGTACATATCAATATCAGCATTCCGCTGCGGCAAATGATCCGCTAGCTGGCGCAGATGTGCAAATGCAGTCTTATTATTCATCTGTATTTTATAACCGGAAAAACCAGCTGCAAATTTCACTCAATCAGCGTTTGGGGAAATGGGGGCAATTGTATGCCAACGTCTCGGATACACAGTTCTGGCAAAAGGAATACAATCAGCGTAACTGGCAAATTGGCTATAACAATAATATTCAGCGCCTGTCTTACGGCCTTTACTATCAAAACAGCAAGAACTTCTTGAATGGTTCCGACTACTCTGTCGGGCTAAACTTTAGTTTGCCTATAGACACGCCAAAGTCATTTAAACAGCATGATGTCATTTCAAATAACAATTATCAGTATGCACCGTCTTCAGGATCAATGGCGCAAAGTGCACTGTCAGCCAATTTCTTGAAAGATAAAAATCTGCAGGCGCAGATCCAAGCCAGCCACTCCGAAAAAAGTGGTGATAGTCTGAATCTGAATGCGGCATATCAAGGCACTAAAGGCAATAGCAACATCGGTTATGCCTATGCTGATCAATATCAGCAAGTCTATGCGGGTATGAATGGCGGTGTGCTGGTACATTCCGGAGGCGTGATTTTGGGGCAGCAAATGAATAATTCACCCATATTGATTGAAGCCAAAGGCGCCAGCAAAATCCGTATTGAAAACCAGACCGGTCTGAAGCTGGATAAGCATGGCTATGCCATTATGAGCAGTAGCAATCCCTATGCGAAAAACCGGGTCGCGCTGCAAGCCGAAGATTTAGGGCAAAATCTTTTTATTGAAGATTTGGTTCGAAACGATATTGTGCCCACCAAATATGCGGTGGTTAAAGTGAAATTTGAGGTCAAAACCGGACACAGCGTATTGGTCAATTTGAGCTTTAAAGGCAATGAACTTGCAGCTGGTACAGAAATCAGTGATGCAAATGGCCTGAACCGTTATGGTCTGGTGGGTTTAAATGGTCAGACCTTTTTAACCAATGTGGAATCGGGGCAAAAACTGATTGCAAAATGGGGCAGTGCAGACTATCAGCAGTGCCATTTTACCTTGCCGGAATTAACTGCCCGTGACATCGGCTATGATGAACTGACGCTTTCATGTGAAGCTGGAGAACTAAAATGAATATAAAATTTCTTCGACTCATTCGAAATTTAGTCCTATTCTCGTTAAGCATTATTGCCGTGCAAAATACCTGGGCCATGCGCTGCCTTTCGGGCACAAAAGCGACCAGTAACTTCAATATAGAAAGCGCGAAAAACACCACCAATACCACGAATGTCGGCACCATTACAGTGACCAGCTTTAATGACGATGCCAATACTCTGCTCTGGGAGTCTCAGACCTATACCTCTAACTTTACTTGTTATGATGATGCCATGACCAATTCTAGTGAGGATGCATATTTATATGTGGATGATGCCGCAAAGAAATTGGCGACCGATTTTGGCAACTCCAATTTAATTATGGGCATCCGTTTTAATGGTCAGGAATATCCAATCACCAAAACCACCGATAAGATTGCTACCGGCAAGCGTGCTATCAGCTATCAGCCTGATAATTTTTGGTCTACATCAACGGCTGCGGACAATTGCCGTTTGATTGGAAAATATGGGCTTGGCAAGCGTTGCAGTGACCCGCAAACCATTAGCTTAACGTATTCTCTATATATCAAAGCGCGGGGTTCGGGCAGTAATTTTCCTTCAGTTATTAAAGATTATGATGTGTTTCAGCTGGATGGCGTTGGCGGCCGTAACGGCAGTGGTAATTTTCAGGAAAAAGTTAGCGGGATTCGAATCAATTATGTGGAATGTGTTCCTGTCTTAACGGTACAGACTGTCGATTTAGGCAAATATTACGCTTATCAGGATGTGAATACCGTGTTAAGAAAAACACCGTTTAGCATTAATGTCACGACCAATGGTAAGGATTGTGCGAAATATCCTTTTGTCGGGGTATTTAGTTCTCCTTTAAAGGTAGATAGCCAAACTGTGACAGCCAGTGAAAGCAATATGAAAGACAGCATTGGAATTCGTATTTTTGAACAGGGAAAAAACATTCCCGTTAATTTAAATGAGAAGCTGGATTTTGGTTTCAGCTCAGGAAGTCAGTTAACAAAAGATTTTGATGCAGGGGTTTTATTCCTGAAAAAGCCGACCATCGCCGGTAAATTCAGCTCTGTGATTAATTACGAAGTTTATTTTAAATAATGGAATGTACTGTTTTATAAGTTCACGAGGGCTCAGATTAAAATCTGGTTGATGACTATCTGCTGACTTTGGGTAGGTAAATAGATAGTCATGACGAAATTTTATAGATTTACTTTATATTCAAAGCACAGCAACAATGAATTATCGACCCAAAATCATTTCTAATACAAACTTTGAACCAATAAAACCAATTGCCAGCAGCATAAAACCAATCAGGGTAAAGCGAATGGCTTTTTGACCACGCCAGCCAAATTTATAATGGCCAATCAGCAGCGAGCCATAGACAAACCAGGAAATAATACTAAATGCCGTTTTATGGGCTAAGTGCTGGGCAAAGAAGTCTTCAATGGTAAAGAAGCCAAAACCGAGCGCTAAAGTCAGCAAGATAAAACCGGTAATAATTAAATCAAATAACAAAGATTCCATGGCTTGGAATGAAGGCAATAAATTGACCCATAGTCTTTTGGTCTTGTTTTTTAATTCACGATTTTGGAACCACAGAATCACGGCTTGTATGGTTGCCATCAGCAGAACCGCATAAGCAGACAAAGACAAAATAATGTGAATATCTAAACCCAAGGAATGTTGTTCTATCACCTGATTTTGTTTGCTTAAGGCAAAACCTAAAATCAAACCGGTTGCAGCAACAGGAATCCCGAGTAAATTCAATGCCAGAATGGGACGGAAGGTACTAAACAGTAGACTTAAAAATAACATCAGCCCCGATGTAAATGACATCAAGACAAAAACATCATAATTGATACCCGAAGAGGTCAGCATATCCCCACACAGAACTGCCCCATGCAACAGTAAACCTAAACCGAGTACGAGTCCTAAAAACCAATGGTTCGGATCACGCTTTGACATTAAGTGAATAAACAAATACCAGAAAGATGTGGTATAAGCGATTAATGCTAAGATCGTGTAAACCAAGGGGAGACTGATCATGTCAAACCTTTTTTGGGATGATGAATATTCATTTATATAAATTCTATGTGAACTACAGTATCCTATAGCATTCTATGCATAAATTTTCTATTTTAAGAAACAATTTTTTGCTCATGGCTATTTTAAGCGGAATTTGCAATGTTTGATACCTTAACAGAACGACTCACGCAGAGTTTAAGAAATGTTACTGGCTCAGGGCAGCTAACCGAAGACAATATTAAAGATACGTTACGCGAAGTACGTATGGCACTCCTTGAGGCCGATGTTGCGTTACCTGTAACTCGTGAGTTCATCGCGAAAGTTAAGGAAGAAGCATTGGGTCAGGAAGTGATGACTCAGTTATCACCGGGCCAGGCGTTCGTCAAAATTGTACATGACGAATTGACTAAAATGATGGGTGAGGCGAACGAAAGCCTAGACCTTGCTGCAAAACCTCCTGTAGTTGTACTTCTTGCTGGTTTGCAAGGTGCAGGTAAAACTACGACTGCAGCAAAACTTGCACGTTTCTTACAAGAGCGTCAAAAGAAAAAAGTCGCCATGGTTTCTGCCGACGTTTACCGTCCTGCAGCGATTAAGCAGCTCCAAACCGTTGCGGGTGAAGTTGGCGCAATTTTCTTTGAATCTAGTGCTGATGAAAAACCAATTACCATCGCAACTCGCGCGATTGAGCAAGCAAAAATTCAGTTTGCTGATGTATTGATTGTCGATACCGCAGGTCGTTTGCATGTCGATGACGACATGATGGACGAAATTAAAGAACTTCACGCAGCCATCAAGCCAACTGAAACCCTGTTCGTGGTCGATGCCATGACCGGTCAGGATGCTGCAAATACTGCCAAAGCCTTTAATGATGCCTTACCTCTGACTGGTGTGATCTTAACCAAGACTGATGGTGATGCACGCGGTGGTGCAGCGCTTTCTGTACGCGCCATTACCGGCAAGCCAATCAAGTTCCTGGGTATGGGTGAAAAACTCGATGCTCTAGAGCCATTCCATCCTGAACGTATCGCACAGCGTATTTTGGGTATGGGTGACGTACTTTCTTTGGTCGAAGAAGTTGAACGTAAAATCGACAAAGAAAAAGCCGAAAAAATGGCGAAAAAACTGCAAAAAGGCGGTAGCTTCAACTTTGAAGATATGCTGATGCAATTTGAACAAATGAACAAAATGGGCGGCATGATGGGCTTTCTGGATAAACTTCCAGGCATGAGCAACTCAGGTATTCAAGACGCGATTGCGCAAGCGAATCCTGAAAAGCAAGTGAAAAAAATGGAAGCGATTATCCAGTCGATGACCATTAAAGAACGCCGTAACCCAGACCTGATGAACCCGAGCCGTAAAAAACGTATTGCTGCCGGTTGTGGTATGGAAGTTGTTGAAGTCAATAAACTGATTAAACAACATGCGCAAATGGCGAAAATGATGAAGAAATTTGCCAATCCGTCGGGTATGGCAAAAATGATGAAGTCATTGAGTGGCATGCAAAATAAATTTGGCGGTGGTGGCGGTATGGGACCATTGTTCGGTAATAACGATCAAAAGAAATAATCTTTTGAACGCCAAAAAGACGCTTTAGGGCGTCTTTTTTATTGTTATTTCAATTTTCCAGTTCATTTTTTTACCAATCAGCCAGATTTTCTCATTCCATTTTGTAACCCTTTGCTTAATAATTACGTGAAAACAATCACACTAAAATACGTAATAAGAAGAAAACAGATGCCATCGATTCAAAAGAAAGTTTATATCGTGCATGGTGATCGCACCTTACCTAATGAACACTGGTTTCCATGGTTGAGCCAGCAGATACAGCATTCCGGGCATTTTGCCAGACGTTTGATATTGCCAGATGCCAATGCGCCTGATTTTCAGCTTTGGCAACAAGCGTTACAGATGCAAATACCTCAACTGGATCAACACAGCATTATTATTGCGCATAGCTTGGGGAGTCTGGCCAGCCTGCATTTTTTATCGCAAGCCTTAAGTGAAACTCAAATTAAAGGTCTGATTCTGGTTGCAGCTTTTAAGGATAAATTGACTGCTCGCCCTGAACTGGATCCTTTTATTGAGCAAGCCAAACTCAATATGCCGATTTTACAAAAGCAGATTTCCCGGCGTTTTGTACTGTTTTCTTGCAATGATCCTATTGTTCCACCGCCGATGGCCGTACTGCTTGGACATTATCTCAATGCGCAAATGCAGGAAGTGCAAGATGCGGGGCATTTTATGCGTCAAGATGGCTTTACCGAGTTTAAAGAGGTGTGGGAAATATTGAAGCCTATGTTGGCTAGCTAAAGGCTAGGAAGCTTAAGCTAAATTCTGAGAAAATATCAGGCTGATTGGACAGAGATAAAAAAATACCTACTCCAGTTTCGTTGAGATAAAAACATATAACAATTGAAACATCTTATTCAGGTTAGGCTGGTTAGATCCTCAAAGAGTTCATGGATAAGGAAGAATCACAATGGCTCAAGTGATTGTGATACATGGCTATACCGCAAGCCCGGAAGAAAACTGGTATCCGTGGTTTCAACAGCTTGCGGCTCAACAACATTTCAGTCTGAACATCCTGCGTCTCGATCCTTCACCACGTCCGGAATTGTCGGTGTGGGAAGCGCAAATTGCTGAGCAGGCTGGCAGTCTGGATGAAAACAGTATCGTGATTGCACATAGCCTGGGGACTATTGCGGCACTGCATTATTTATCCCGACATTTAAAAACCCAAGGTATCAAGCAGCTGATTCTGATTGCCGGTTTTAATGGGCGTCTGGGACGCTTAGATGAAGTGAATCCTTTTATTGATGCTGCCCGGATAGATTTTGAATTGCTAAAACGTCAGATAGAGCATCGGGTAGTGATTTATTCGGAAGGGGATGACCGTGTCCCGCCCAAATTCAGCATTGAACAGGCCAAAAGTCTGGATGCTGAACTGATTGCAGCCGAACATCAGGGACATTTTATCGATTCACAAGGCTGTACCGAACTGCCCGAAGTCTGGCAGAGCATACAGCCCTATTTGATTCGACAAGATCAGGCTTCAGTGAGCGAATAAATATAATTTTGCAGACCTTTGAGTAGCAGGTCAGGCTCAATTGCAGGTTGATACTGTGCAAGATATTTGGCAAATAAGGGCGCATCACCACCGGTTAAAATCAGTTGGCTGGGATATTTATCCAGCACTTTTTCAATAGTGCTGACCAGACTGAGCAGAATGCCATGGTGAACGGCATCAATGGTATTGCGACCCGGGCTAAGCTCATCAAATGTTGCATCTGGAATCTTGATGCCTTTGGTATTTTGAATCAGCGAATCACGCTGTAAATACAGATTTGGCAGGATATAACCGCCTAAATGTTGCAGGCCATCGGTTAGGTCAATGGTCAATGCGGTTCCACAACTGATCACGCAATATTTTTGCGCTGGATTATTGACTACAGCCAGCATTTGCAGCCAGCGGTCTATACCAAATTTAGTGGTATCTTCATAAGCACAGCGAAGGCCGGCATATTCAGCATGCACTTTGGCAAAGCGCACTGGCACATTCAAAAACTTGAGAATTTTCTGGATGCGTTCATTATTCTTTTTGTCCTGAACCGAAGATACCCCGACTTGTTGTAAATCTAGACTTTTAAAGTGCTGGATTAAGCCTAACAGCAGCTCGGCAGGAGATTGAAGATGCAATTCTGCAGCATGTTCAATGATCTGATCATTTTCAGTAATCCAGTATTTGAGTCGGGTATTGCCGATATCCAGCCATAAATTCTTCATTGCATTTCTCTACGCAGAAATGTTCAGGCAGCGTAAGCGCCCTTGATAAAATTGTTTTAATCCTTCAGGAGTTTCAATACTGACCGAACCATCGTCTTGAATCCCCAAGAAGATACCTGAACATAGCCCTGAATGATCTTCAAATTCAACTGCCTGATCTTTAAAGGCAGCATAGTGATTAAAGCGTGCTGCCAGGTTATAGCAGTCATGATCAAACCATGCACTGGCTTGCTGGATGGCCATATACAGTTCTGCAATCAACTGAATACGGGAAATATCCTGTAATCCTAATTCGCGCAGTGAAGTGGCATGCTGGTCAATCTGTTCTTTGGGAACAGGCTCAAGGTTGATACCAACCCCGACAATAACCTGATGCGGAGAAATCGGTTCAACCAGAATGCCGCCCCATTTACCTTGTCGACTATACAGGTCATTCGGCCATTTCACTTGCAAGCCTAAATCTTGCAAACTCGGCATTTGCAAAATATTCAGTGCAATTTCAAGCGCCAGCCGGCCATCAATAGGGGTTTGTGTATTTAGCAAGGTGCTTAAATAGATGTTGCCTTCAGGCGATACCCACTCTCGTTGACGCTGTCCACGACCTTGCGTTTGTCGGGTACTGCACACCAGAACACTGTGCACGCCTTTGAGTGCAATTTCACGCACATCATCATTGGTCGAAGTGGTAACGGGTTTCAGGATCAAAACTTCAGGAAGCTGATGGGCATCATCAAGGATTTTTTGCAGCTGTCGGGTCTCTAAATCCATTTAAATCTAAGCTAGTGGTATGTGAATAATGGAGTTAATCATATATCTATGGATAGGTGCAATGGCAGCGGGTACTGCAGGTTTCTTTGCGGAAGAGGGCTAAGCCCAAGCGATGCAACATGTATCACCCTATCCATGATTTTTATCTCATGCTCATTATGCTAAATAGGCTTAAATATTTCATATAAAACATGCCTTGCCAAAACATGATTGGCAGGGAGTTGAGGGTGGTTAAATTCTTTAACCTTGTGCATGCCCAATTTTTTCATCACCGTTTCAGAAGGCGTATTGACTGTAGCGGTAAAGGAAACCACTTTATTCAGCTTGAGCATATTAAAGGCATAATCTAAAACAGCTTGAGCACCTTCGGTGGCATAGCCTTTTTGCCAAAATTGTTTTGCTAAGCGCCAGGCAATTTCCATACAGGGAGAAAAATCGAATTGTGTCGGCTGGTTACGTAAGCCAATGAATCCAATAAATTCATGCGTCTGTTTTAATTCTACAGCCCAGAATCCCCATCCATTTTCATCAATAAAGCTTGTCACGCGATCAAGAAAATTCAGGCTCTCATCTGGGGTTAAACAACGGGGAAAATATTGCATGACTTCAGGGTCTAATCCCATTTCAATGAAAGTCGCATGATCACGTGCTTGCCATTGCCGAAGTATTAAGCGCTCAGTTTCTATCATGCAATCTGTCTAACCCTAAAATAAAGGCTAAATTTTAGCCTGTTCGTAATTCCGATCATACGGATAATCGAAATATGGATGATTCAAGCCATACTTCTGAACTGCAAGAGAGCCATGAAATTCATGCTATAGATTAAAAAATGCAGAGGATTTAAAAAACGTTAATAATAGGGGAGTGAATGGAATACAAATCGTTGCTCATTTTTAGAAAACGATCCACTTCCTTATTCAAACTCGGTTTATCATAAAATAATGATGCATCAGCAAAACCAGGATTTAGCTGGAAAGAACAGCTATTTTAATGGATAGGATGATCATGAGTGAAATGGATGATGACAAGAAATACAATTGAGTGATTTTACTGATTTTTTGGAGAATCGGTAAAATTCCTCTAATATCACGCTCTACTTGCATGTACGAATGGCTGGAAATGACCGAATGGAATTAATCATATATTTATTGATTGGTGCAATGGCGGGTTTTGCTGCTGGACTGTTTGGTGTCGGTGGCGGCCTGATTATTGTTCCGATCCTCTATGTCGTATTTACCCAGTTACATTATGATCCTTCGGTGATTATGCATTTGGCTCTGGGGACTTCGCTGGCCACTATTATTGTGACCTCGATTAGCTCAATCACAGCACATCATAAAAGAGGTGCCGTGATGTGGGACGTATTTCGCAACCTGGCTCCGGGTCTGGCATTCGGGGCATTTTTAGGGGCAGGCATTGCAGATTACCTGTCGGGTCAGGGCTTGCAGTTATTGATTGGTTTTTTTGCTATTTGGGTGGCTTACACCATGTTTAATGGTGCAAGCAAACCGGTTGACCCGAGTCATCATTTACCTTCCAAAGCCATGCAGATACTGGCGGGTGCAGGAATCGGGATTGCCTCTGCCATATTTGGCATTGGCGGTGGTAGTCTGACCGTGCCATATTTAAGCCGGCATGGCGTGGTCATTCAAAAAGCGGTGGCCACCTCAGCTGCAGGCGGTTTGCCAATTGCCATTGCCGGTGCTTTGGGCTTTATGTGGTTTGGTTCCAATACTGAGGTTAAAATACCGCATAGCATTGGCTATGTACATATCTATGCCTTTATTGGCATTAGTGTCATGAGCTTCATGACGGCGAAATTAGGTGCAAAAGTGGCGCACAAGTTATCGCCTGCCATGCTGAAAAGATGTTTTGCCTGCTTGTTGGCCATTGTTGGTTTGTATTTTATTTATCAAGGTTTTTCGACCTTTTTTTAATTTAAAAAAAGCGATATAAAAGAGATTAAAAAGTGTGCTATGTTTTTTACATACACACTTGGGTATTGTTCATCCTGTTATTTTATAGGATGTGAATACTCAAAAAATGAAATTATTTTTTAATTAGAATTAATAGCTTATGGTGAGGTAAATCTAAGAATAGAGGATAGAAGAGGAGAGACGGTTTTATTCTATTCTTTTATAACCAATTGATATTGGCTTTAACGACTTGAAAATTGTCTGACAATGTCATGTTTTTTACAGTTAAAATTAAGTAAAAAAGCAAGTAACAATCAGGATTTATCCAAAGTTTTTTGGTTGCATCTTATAAAAACAAGATAGGAACAGTATGCAAGAACAAGAAAAGGACAGTTTGTCCGAGCAAATTGCCAGGCATATTAGTGAGCAAATCATTCGCGGTGAACTGGTTGAGGGTGAGCGCATTCAAGAATTGCGAATTTCCTCTGAACTGGATGTCAGCCGTGGTTCGGTACGTGAAGCGCTACTGTTGCTGGAACGTACGCAGCTGATTGAAATTTACCCGCGCCGTGGTGCGATTGTCTCGGAAATGTCTGCTCAACAGGTACGTGCCTTGTTTGAGCTGTGTGCATTGCTGTGTGGCCAAATTGTGCAGCGCATGGCCGAAACCTGGCGTACCGATGAAGCCGAAAGAATTCAGGCCTTATTGGAACAATTGCAGGAAGAAACCCGTCAGGGGCATACCGAAAAATTCTATGACCTGATCTTTCAGGGCCTGGCCCGACAACATGAAATGGTCGGCAATCTTTACTTAATGAAAGTCTATCAGGAACTGTTACCATCACTGCGCCGCAGCTATTTTTTAACCTTAAATATCTCCCGTCGTGAGCTGCAGGAATCATTTGATTTATTTAAGTTGGTGACTGATGCAGTTTTGATCCGAAAATCACAACAAGCTACTTTATTTATGGACGATTTTTGTCGACACTTGCGCAACCTTGTGTTGGAATCTCTAACACGGATGAAACAAATCGAACTTGCATGGGCAAGACGTTCACGACGTTGATCAGGACATTATGCGTTTAAGCAGCTTAAAACTTTCCGGCTTCAAATCTTTTGCCGATAGTACGACTTTACATTTCAAGGCGAATCGTACCGCTGTGGTTGGACCCAATGGTTGTGGTAAATCGAATGTGATCGATGCCATACGCTGGGTGATGGGGGAGTCCAGTGCACGCCAGCTGCGTGGCGGCAGCATGCAGGATGTCATTTTTACCGGAACTGCGAAACGTAAACCGGTGGGTGTGGCCAGTGTCGAGCTGCGTTTTGACAATACCTACGGCAAGCTCGGCGGAGCCTACAATGCCTACAATGAGCTGGCAGTACGTCGTCAGGTCAACCGTGATGGCAAGTCTGAATATTTTTTAAATGGCACAAAATGTCGTCGTCGTGATATTACCGATATTTTCCTGGGAACTGGTTTGGGGCCACGTTCCTACGCGATTATCGAACAGGGCATGATTAACCGTCTGGTCGATGCCAAACCTGAAGAAATGCGGGTGTTTATTGAAGAGGCTGCCGGTGTTTCACGTTATCAGGCACGTCGCCGTGAAACCCTATTGCATCTGGATCACACCACACAGAATTTATCGCGTTTAGAAGATATTGCCTCTGAACTCAAGTCGCAGCTGAAAACCCTGAAACGTCAGTCCGAAACAGCCATCCAATATAAAGAACTGGAAACCCGGATTCGTACCATCAAAGTGGAAGTGCTGTCGTTTCAATGCGAGCAAAGCAGTCGCTTGCAGCAGGAATATACCCTGCAAATGAATGAGCTGGGTGACAGCTTTAAACTGGTACGTTCAGAACTCACCACGCTGGAACATGACCTGACCGCGACCAGTGAATTATTTCAGCGCCTGATTCAGCAGTCCACACCGCTGCAAAATGAATGGCAACAGGCAGAAAAGAAACTCTCTGAATTGAAAATGACACTGGAACAGAAGCAGTCCTTGTTCCAGCAAAATACGACAACCTTAACTCAGCTGGAACAGCAAAAACTACAGACCAAGGAACGGCTACAACTGATTGAACTGCAAATTGAAACTTTGCAAGCTCAGCATGAGCAGCAGACCGAACAGTTACAGCAGCAAGAAAGTCAGGGACAGGATCAAAGCCAAAATCTGGGTGATTTAAAAGCGCAGCAGCAACAGGTACAGCAGCAATTTGAACTGGTAAAAACCCAGGTTGAAAAACAGCAGCAGCAAAAAATGCAGATGCTGGCGCAAAGTGAGCAGCTGGCCAAAAACATTGCCCGGATCGAGCAGCAAAAACAAACCCTACAACAGCAAACAGCACAGATTCAAAATCAGGATCAGCAAGATGATATTGAACAGCTGCAACATGAAAAAGTTCAACTCAGCCAGCAGATTGAGCAGTTAGAACACAATATTCAAACTCAGAAACAAACATTCGAGTCGATGCAAGCACAGTATGCACAACAAAAAAATGATGTTTCGAGTTTGAAATCTGCCATCCAGGTATTGCAATCGGAACAAAAAAACCTGAATCAGTTGCTGATTAAGCATAGTTCGAAAGTTCAGAATGATGCTGTACAGTTGATGCAAGTCTTGAAACTGAAAGATCAGGCCAAAGCACATGCCAATCTGATTGAAAAGTTTTTGGCAAAATGGCTTTCTGCACAAGTATTAGAGGCGAATGCTGATTTTAGTGACAGTATTGCCCGTCAGCTTAAAAGCAATGCTTCGCAAGATCGGATGCAGATAGCTGATTTACCTTGTTTAGCCGACTGGATTGAATCACCGCAGCATTCTATTTGGCAGCAGGTTGCGGTAGCAGACACGCTCACTCAAGCCTTGTCTTTGCAATCACAATTAAGCATGGGTCAGACTATCTTAAGTTTAGATGGCTATCATGTTGCTGCGGATTGGGTAATTGGCCTGTTTTATGACGAAGCAAGTCAAGCCGGGCAAGGGGCACTCAGCCATCGTATCCGTCTGGATGAAATTGAAACTGCGCTGGCACAGCAACTACCTCAGCTTGAAGCCGCGGAACAGCAATTGCCAGCCGTGTTACAACAGATTCAAAGCCTGCAAAAAAACATTCAAGAACAGCAAGACCAGTTGAAGCTACAGCAAAAGGCCTTGCAACAGCTCGATGTCAATATTGCTAAGATACAAAGCACGGTTCAGGCATTTTCAGTACAAAAGCAGCAATTGCAAAGTCAGTTACACCAACTGGATGAGCAGCTGGAAGAAGATGCGATGCAGAAAGATGATCTGGAAATTGATTTGCATGCCTTAAATCTGAAACTGGAACAGGCTTTACCGAATTATAAAACCATGCAATTTCAGGTTGATGAGCTGAGTGAACAGCTGGAAAATACCCAGCACAGCTGGCAGCAAGCTCAACAAGAGTTAGAGTTGCTACGTCGCCAAGCCACACAAACCCAACAACAGATTGAATTGCTTGAAAAAGATGCTTCATTCTCCAAAGCGCAATATCAGCAGATTATTGCGCAAATGGAGCAAGCGAAAAAGTTTGTCGATCCGGTACAGCTGGAATTGCCGGCACTGCAATCCCAGTTTAATGAGCAGGCGCAAATTACAGAGAAACTGCAAAAAACCTGGAGTGAGTGGCAAGTTGAGCTGAACAGTGTTCAAGAAAAACAGCAGCACTTGACCGAACAGCGCCATCAGCACCAGCAGCAGGATGAAAAATTGCGCGGGCAGCTAGAAGAAAAGCGTCTGGCCTGGCAAGCAGCCAAATCTGATTTCCAGCATTATTCAGAGCAATTGGCTGCACTGAACAGTGAAGTGATTAGCGGTTTAACGATTGATATCGTTGCCCATCAAAAACAGCTGGAACAGGCACAGCAGCGTTTTGAAAAACTCGGTGCGGTCAATCTGGCGGCTTCGGAAGAATATGAAGAAGTCTCCAAACGTTTTGAAGAACTGAGCCACCAGATTGAAGACCTTGAAAAGACGGTCGATCAATTGCAAGGTGCCATGAAGAGCATTGATCAGGAAACTCGTAAATTGTTTATGACCACCTTTGATCAGGTCAATCATGAACTGCAAGACCTGTTCCCTAAAGTATTTAATGGTGGGGAAGCCAGTTTAAGCCTTGAAGATGACTGGCAATCGGGTGTAAAACTAATGGCGCGACCACCAGGCAAACGTAACAGTTCCCTGGCGTTACTGTCCGGTGGTGAAAAAGCATTAACAGCATTGGCATTGGTGTTTGCCATCTTCCGTTTAAATCCGGCACCGTTCTGTGTACTGGATGAAGTGGATGCACCTTTGGATGATGCAAACGTGGGTAGGTTTTGTAATCTGGTAAAAGAACTTTCTGAACAGGTTCAATTCATTTACATTACCCATAATAAAGTTGCAATGACGATGGCAACCGATTTGTTAGGTGTTACCATGCCGGAACCGGGCACCTCAAAATTAGTCACTGTCGATTTGGAACAGGCAAAAGAATACGGTTTAGTTGCGGAGTCATAAAATGGAAGTCACCACGATTGTTGGTATTGTTATCGCCGTTATCATTATGTTATTCGGTTTAAGGTTATTGTTTAAAAAACCTGCGGATGCAGCACCTTCATTAGATTCAGAACTTCATGTAAATACAGATAGCCAGCAACCGGTAATTCCTCGCCATGTTCGTGATCAATTACAAAGTGCCAAAGAAGGCTCAAGTCTAGAACGTGTTGAACCGACTTTAAATGAAAAAACGGCTGAACCGGCGCCCGAGTCTAAGCAGGCAGAAGCAAAAACTGAAGCAGCACCACCTGTAGAAGCAGCAGTTTCTGCATCAGAAGTTGTAGCGAAGTCTGAATTGAAAGCCGAGACTACAGCCTCAGTAGAAGAGACAAAATCGGCAGCCAGCTCAGAGCCAGCACTGCAAGCCGAGCGGGCTGAAGATAAACAGTCAGCTGAATTTAACCTGAACAGCAATATCGACAAAGCTGAAATTTCAGAGTTTGAAGATGAAAGCAGCATTCTGGATGAACACTTGCACGAACAGCAACGCGTGGATGAAGCCAGTGCATTATCTACTGCGGCCGAGTTTGTGGCTTTAAATGTTTATCCGGAACGTCGCGTACTTTCAGGGGAAAAAACCCTAAAAGTTTTGCTTAAATACGGTCTGCGTTTTGGTGAAATGGCCTGTTTCCATCGCTATAGTGAAGATGGCAGCAAGTTATTGTTCTCGGTATTGCAAATTACCGATGAGGGTGCATCCGGTTTTGATCTGGAAACCTTGTCTACTGAACAGGTGAAAGGCTTGGCCTTCTTCCTGGCCTTGCCACATAGTGATGTGCAAAATGCCTTTGATACCATGGACAGTCTTTCACGTTTAATTGCACGTGAAGTTGACGGTACCGTGTATGATCAGAATAATCAGGAATTTACGCCACAACTGCGTGAGCAATGGCGTCATTTTGCGATCGACTACCGCGTAGGTCAGAGTACAGAAGTTTAATTTGAAACTGGACGACTCGATTTCTATAATAGCGAGTAGATCAAATATTTGTGAAGGGCGGAACTAGACCGCCCTTTTTTATGGTGTAGAAATGACTCAAGATTCAACTATCAAAGCGCAAATGCGTCAATTGATTCAAATTTTAGCCAAGCATAATCATGCTTATTATGTGATGGATCAACCAAGCATTGAAGATAGTGAATATGATCAGCTCTTTCATCAGCTCAAAGCCTTAGAAGAACAATACCCAGAATATATACAAGCGGATACCCCGACCAATAAAGTTGGCGGCAAAGCACTCACTAAATTTGCAAGCGTGACCCATGCGGTACCAATGCTGTCATTGGGTAATGTATTTAACCAAGAAGATCTGTTTGCCTTTGCCCGCCGTATCGAAGAGCGTTTACCGAATCAGAAGATTCAATATGATGTCGAACTGAAGTTTGATGGCTTGGCGATTTCACTGTGGTATGAAAATGGGGTGCTGGTACGGGGGGTTACACGTGGCGATGGTGAAACCGGTGAAGATATTACCCATAATGTCAAAACCATTCGTAACTTGCCGAAAGTGCTTTCATCTGCTCAAGGTTCAGTTCCTGCGCTATTAGAAGTGCGCGGTGAAGTGCTGATGCCTAAAGCCGGCTTTGAAAAACTCAATGCGGAAAATGAAGCCAAAGGTGAGAAGACTTTTGCCAATCCGCGTAATGCCGCTGCAGGCAGTTTGCGTCAGCTCGATCCAAATATTGCCGCCTCGCGTCCTTTGGCCTTTTATGCCTATGGTATTGCGCAGTGTGAACCGCATCATGGTCAAACCACTATGTATGCCAGCCTGGAATGGCTCACCCAATTTGGCTTTGCGGTGGGGGAATGTCATTTTATTTGTGACAATATTCAGGATGTGCAAAAGGCTTATGAAGAAATCAATGCGAAACGCGCGAATTTGAGTGTTGAAATTGATGGTATGGTCATTAAAGTCGATGACTTAAAACAGCAGAAACAATTGGGTTTCTTAAGTCGTGAACCACGTTGGGCAACAGCGTACAAGTTCCCCGCAGTTGCCGCTTTAACTACGGTTGAAAATATTGACTGGCAAGTGGGACGTACCGGTACTTTAACCCCAGTCGCGCGTTTAAACCCTGTTGCAGTGGGTGGGGTAACGGTATCCAATGTCACCCTGCATAATATTGGGGAAATCCACCGTCTGGATGTCCGTATTGGCGATACGGTCAGTGTTTACCGTAGTGGTGATGTGATTCCCAAGGTGGAAAAAGTTTGGCCTGAGTTTCGTCCTGATGAGGCGGTAGCCGTCCATCTTCCTGAAAATTGTCCAGTCTGTGATTCGCCGGTGGTGATGCCGGAAGGTGAAGCTTTGGCGCGTTGTTCAGGTGGTTTGTACTGTGCAGCACAGCGTATTGAAGCGATTCGCCATTTTGTTTCGCGCAAAGCGCTGGATATTGAAGGCCTGGGTGATCGCTGGGTGGAATCTTTATTGCACCTCGAGTTGTTGAAAAATGTGGCCGATATTTATTGCTTGCATGAACATCGTGAACAACTACTCAGCATTGAAAAAATGGGGGAAAAATCTGTTCAGAACCTGTTTGATGCAATTGAAAACAGCAAGAAAACCACGCTGGCTTCATTCATTTATGCACTGGGGATTCGTGGCGTAGGTGAAACCACAGCACGCATGCTAGCCAATACCTTCCAGACTTTTGATGCCCTCAAAGCTGCCGATCTTGAAGCCTTAAAGAAAACACCAGATGTCGGTGATATTACCGCTGAATGGATTATCGATTTTTTCCAGGCTGAACATAACTTGGAAGTGGTGAATCGTTTGCTTGAAGCCGGCATTCACTGGGATGCACCAATTGCACCTACACGTCAGCCTCTTAATGGTGAGAGCTGGGTGGTTACCGGGACGCTAAGGAGTATGGGACGTGATGAAGCGACACAGTTACTCCAAGCCTTAGGTGCGCGTGTCAGCGGTAGCGTGTCGAGTAAAACCAAATGCGTGGTTGCAGGTGAAAAAGCCGGTTCTAAACTTGAAAAAGCTGAAAAGCTGGGCGTGCAAGTGATGAATGAAACTGACTTTTTAAGCTTGATGGCTGAATACGGCCAAATGTAAAGTTCAACTAAAAAGCCACCGCGAAGGTGGCTTTTTTACAGCTTAAGGAATGTACTTTTTCACCACACCATCATCCAGTAATTGCTGGAAATGCTCAACCAAACTGGTTTCAATATTACGGTATTGCATGCCCAGTTCCTGCTGACTTTTACTGGCATTAAAGTAGATTGGATAACCCATATTCAGTTCAACAAATGACTTGGAAAAACCAGCCAAAGGCCCAAACAGTTTGAAAGCCGCTTTCGGGAGCTGGTTGCGTGGGAAAGGGAATTTAGGACCAAAGTTGTGACGTAAAATCTTCCCCATTTCCAGTAAGCTCATTGTGCCGCCACTAATAATGTAGCGACCTTTGGCATCCGGATTAAAAGCAGCTTGAGTATGTGCATCCGCTACATCACGGACATCCACAATGCCATTCCACATCGGCGGTACACCGAGTAAAGTCATGCCGTTGGCAAACTGTTGCAGCACTTCTACACTGCCTGACTGGGTATTTGCGGTTAATGAGGGACCGAGAACCAGCGCTGGGTTAATACAGACCAAGTCCCAACGTTGCTGTGCTTTTTGCATATCCCATGCTTTACGTTCTGCCATGACTTTGGAGTAGGAATAGGGTTGATGTGTTTCTGAACTGGTGGTATTCCAATGCGACTCATCAAACTCATTCTTTGCGGTGTGTTGAATATCAATCGCATCTCCATAAGTAGAGGCAATACTTGAGGTCACGATCACACGTTTAACTGACTCGGTTTTATTGACACTATTCAGCACATTTTCAGTACCTAAAATAGCAGGTTCAATAATGTCTTTGATTGCATCTTTAAAGTTGTTCACCACAAAAGGCGATGCCATATGCAACACGATTTCACAGCCTTGCATGGCTTCATCAAATGAATTGGCTTCAAGGAGATTGGCTTTAAATAGTTTAAGTGTTCCCGTGGTTTTAGCGGCAATTTTATCTAAATGTGCAAAGCTTGGCTTTTTGTTCAGATCACGGACAGTAGCATGTACGGTATAACCTTGCTCCAGTAAATTTTTAATGACCCAACTAGCGATGTAGCCTGTAGCACCTGTCACAAGAATGGGTGTGCTATGTTGTAGATTCGTCATGAGTTAAACCATTGTTGTTTTTAAGTTTGCGCATATCTTAGAGTGAAATCACAGGCGTGTCTTTGACTGATTGATGCTTACTTTAGCTAAAAGTTGTACTTGGTAATGCTCTATTTCCTATAAATAAATAATCTACTTGTATCTAATTGGTTTAAAACCAGAAGTGTTTGCTGCTGAACAATTGTCGAGTGAGACAGGTATTGCGAAGTTCATGTTTTTTATTCGCTGAGGAAATAAGAAACATTTGTAATCGTTACAAATCTTAAAAATATACTTTTACAGTTTAAATAAGCCTTGAGGAAATTGCTTCAATTACGCAAAGGCTTATTTTATATATGGAAAGTTTTGTCAAACAAACTGCAAATGCGTATGTTTCTCATTTTTATTTTATAAAAATCATAAACTTACATAATTTTTATTTTGCATTAAGGGTCGGTTTTGTCCATAATATTAGAAAAAGGGTATGGAGTAATTGAAATGCGTGGCAATCCAGAAGTCGTAGACTATCTAAATATGTTGATCGGTGGCGAACTGGCGGCTCGTGATCAATATCTTATTCATTCTCGCATGTATGAAGATTGGGGTTTAAGCAAGATTTTTGAACGTATCGACCATGAAATGCAGGAAGAAGCATCGCATGCCGATGCGATTATTCGCCGTGTATTATTTCTGGAAGGTACACCGAATATGAACCGTGATGACATCGAAACCGGTGAAGATGTGGTCACATGTTTAAAAGCGGATTTAAAACTCGAATATCATGTGCGTGAAAAACTGGCGCAAGGTGTGAAACTTTGCGAAGAAAAAGGCGATTACGTTACCCGTGATATGCTTCGCCAGCAAATGTCGGATACTGAAGAAGATCATACCTACTGGTTGGAAAAACAGATTCGTTTGATTGAACTCATTGGTTTGCAAAACTATATTCAGTCGCAAATGTAAGATTGCATATTTAGATATAAAAAGCCTGACTATAGTCGGGCTTTTTTATATCCTAAATTTTATCATTTTAGCTGAATCGGACTGTCTAGATTTTGATTATTTGAATGAAGATCTATTTAGAAAACTTTTGAATGTCTGCCAAAACTTGAGCCGCATGTGATTGTGTATTAACACTGTTGTAGTGATAAACAATGGTTCCTTTGGGATCAACCAGAAAGCTTTCTCGCTTGGCTATTTTAGTAATACCCAGGTTGCGGACAATTCCGAATTGCTCTGCCAATTGATGAGTGTTGTCTGCCAGAATAGGAAAAGGTAAAGCTAATTTTTCTGAAAATTTTTGATGAGATTTCACATCATCCAGACTGACACCCAGTACTACTGCATTACTTTTTATAAACTGCGGATAAAGTGCCTTAAACTGATTGGCTTCCTGAGTACAGCCGGGAGAGTTGTCTTTAGGGTAGAAATATAACACCACCCATTTGCCTTTGTACTGGCTTAAGGAATGCCATTGATCATTTTGATCCTGCAATTTAAAAGCAGGTGCAGATTTTCCGACCCACTGTTTTTGCGAATGTTCTTTTGAGGAAAAAACAGATTCTGCTGCATGGCTGATACTGCAAAAGCAGAGCATAGAGCTGAACACAAGCAAAACGATGTTTAGTTTTTTTGAGTTATTCATATCGTATATTTTTGCAATGGATAAGAAGATGAATTGATCTTAGCAAAATTTAGAATGTTGAGCGATGGGAAACAATTTGCATTTATTTTGTTTATTTTTATTATTAAGTTACCTTAAGTAAAATCAAAAAAAAGAGACATTTATGGATGTAGGTGCGGTACTGATTAAATTAAAACCTGATGCATTACATCATGTTGAACAGTGGAAAAATGAACTGAATGCACGTAAAGCTGAGGCGATTGAAACTCTTCGGGCAGAGGGAGTGCATGTAGAATCATGGTTTCATCTGGAATTGGATGGTCAAGATTATTTACTGGCTTATATGCGGGCGGAAGATATTGCGCGGGCGCAGCAGATTGGTAGGGAAAGTCAGTTTTCGATTGATCAGGTGCATAAGCAATTTAAAAGTAATTGGGCTAAAGTGATTCCTGCAAAATTATTGCTGGATTTGGAAAATATTCATGAATAGTTTCAGCTTGTTAAGTTTGCATGTTTTCTCTCGTAAGAATTAATAATTTTGAGTCATGTGATCGGTGATATTTTACTTTTGACGGGGCAAAAGTAACAAAACCCTTTTGTTGGTCAAAGGGGATATCCCTATCACCCTTGACCAACGGCGACATCCATGTCGCTCAGCACGTTAGCAGATTACAGATGTGTTTTGAAATATCACTGCTTAACTGAATTTGACGTTCTATACTATCTGAAATTTTCAAATATCTTAGAGTCCTAAGTGAATCAACGTATTTTACTCATCACCGGCTGGGGCGGTGGTACTAAACTGCTCAATCCTTTAAAGCAGGCATTAGAACAGCAAGGGCATCAGGTTGAACTGTGGAATATTTTCAATGCTCTGGATGAGCAGGTGTTAGTGCAGCAAGCTGAACTGGCCCGCCAGTTTGATGTAATTGCTGGCTGGTCATTGGGTGGTCAGCTGGCCACAGTTTTGGTCGATCAGATTCAAAAGCAGCATGGGCTGGAAAAAGTATTGATTACTTTGGGTTCTAATCCCTGCTTCGTAGCAAATGATACATGGCCTATGGCAATGGATCAGCCGACATTTCAGCAGTTCAAACAGTCATTTGAGCAGAATGCTATTTCAACCTTAAAAAGGTTTGGCTATATGGTGTGTCAGGGCACAGCAACCACCAAAGCAGACTTTATCACTTTACAAAGTTTGATTCAGGCACAGAATTTAGAAACCCTTCGTGATGGATTAAATTGTCTTGAACAGTTAAACAATGTTGATATCTTGAAAAACTATTCGGGCTATCAATATCATCTTTTTGCAAAACAGGATTTTTTAGTTAGTTACAAAGTTCAAAGAAATTTTCAAAAATTCAATGCAAAGTTTTTGGAAACAGAGCTGATCAGCGGGTCGCATGGCTTCCCTATATTTGAAGCTGAACTGATAACTGGCAAAATCTGCCAATTTTTAAAGAAAATAGAACAAAGAAACGGATAACTGGTTTATATCGCAATTTATTTTTAATTCATGCAGGTTTAAGATCATGAAAAATTGATTTTCAAGCATCTGCATGGAGTAATGGATGACCGAATTAACTGATCTGGAATTTGATCTGGCACATATCTGGCATCCTTACACCTCCATGACCGATCCATTGCCGACTTTTAAAGTGAAACAGGCGCATGGTGCCATCATTGAGCTGGAAGATGGACGGCAATTGATTGATGGCATGTCTTCATGGTGGTGTGCCATTCATGGTTATAACCATCCTGAACTGAATCAGGCTGCGATTGATCAACTGCAAAAAATGTCGCACATCATGTTTGGTGGTTTGACCCATGATCCTGCGATTGAACTTGGCAGACTCTTGTTAAAAATTACCCCACCGAGTCTGGATAAAATTTTCTATGCCGATTCAGGCTCTGTCGCAGTTGAAGTGGCGCTGAAAATGGCGGTTCAGTTTTGGACTGCACAAGGCAAAACTCAGAAAACCAATTTTGTCACGCCACGGTCTGGCTATCATGGCGATACCTGGAATGCCATGTCAGTCTGTGATCCAGTCACAGGCATGCATCAAATTTTTGGCTCCAGCTTGCCCAACCGTTTCTTTGTTGCTGCGCCGCAAGTCGGTTTTTATGATGAATGGAATCAGGATGATATTGCTGAACTGGAAAAAACTTTAGCTGTACATCATCAAAGCATTGCTGCTTTAATCCTGGAACCGATTGTGCAGGGTGCCGGAGGCATGCGTTTTTATCATCCTGAATATTTGCGTCAAGCCAAATTGCTGTGTGAAAAATATCAGGTGCTGCTGATTTTTGATGAAATTGCCACCGGTTTTGGTCGCACCGGTAAACTGTTTGCCTGGGAACATGCCGGGGTTGAACCGGATATTATGTGTATTGGCAAAGGATTAACCGGCGGCTATATGACACTTTCAGCGACCTTAACCAGCAAACATGTAGCAGAAACCATCAGTCGGGGTGAGGCGGATGTGTTTATGCATGGCCCAACCTTTATGGGGAATCCGCTGGCCTGTGCGGTGGCTGTGAAAAGTACCGAGGTTTTATTGGCACAAGATTGGCAAAGCAATATTCAACGTATCGGAAAACAGTTGCAACAACATTTACAACCTTTGTCACAGCTTGATTATGTGCAGGATGTACGGGTACTGGGTGCCATTGGTGTGGTAGAGCTGACATTCAACGTCGATATGAAAAGCCTGCAACAACAGTTTGTTAAGCGCGGAATCTGGATACGTCCCTTTGGCAAGCTGGTCTATGTCATGCCACCTTATGTCATTACTGAACAACAATTGAATACATTGCTGGAACAATTGGTGAATGTGGTGGAGCAGATGCAGGAGGTATCCGCATGAACCGGTTAAATGATCAGCTATTAAGTGATTATGCAATCAAGCTGGATAAACTCAAACAGCAGGGCAATCTGCGGCAATTTACCTCCAATGTCCAGCAAGATCATTATATCGAAATCCAGGGTCATAAGATGCTTAACCTCTCTTCCAATGATTATTTGGGGTTGGCAGCGGATCTGCAGCTGCGTGAACAGTTTTTTGACGAAACACCGAATGAACTGCGCAGAATGAGTTCATCTTCTTCAAGACTCTTAACCGGAAACTTTGCTGAATATGAGCAACTGGAAGCCAGTTTGAGTCAGGCTTTTCATGGCCGTGCTGCGCTGTTATTTAACAGTGGTTATCACATGAATATCGGGATTTTACCTGCGCTCTGTGACAGTAAAACCTTGATTCTTGCCGATAAACTGGTGCATGCCAGCATGATTGACGGTATCCGTTTATCATCTGCAAAATATGTACGTTATCGGCACAATGACCTGAACCATCTGCAACAGCTTTTACAGCAATATCATGCAGATGAAACTATCGATCGCATCATTGTGGTGACGGAATCCATTTTTAGCATGGATGGTGATGAAACCGATCTGGCTGAACTGGTGCGCATCAAACAGCTATTTTCTAAGGTCATGCTCTATGTCGATGAAGCGCATGCGATTGGGGTACGTGGTGAGCAAGGCTTGGGCTGTGCTGAACAATATGGTGTCATTGATGAGATTGACCTGCTGGTCGGAACTTTCGGGAAAGCACTGGCATCGGTCGGAGGATATCTGATTTGCCATCCCATCATCCGGGAATATCTGATCAATTCCATGCGTCCGCTGATTTTTAGTACTGCGCAGCCACCGATGTGTATGGCGTGGACCCATTTTATTTTCCAGAAAGTTTTGGGCTTACAGCAACAACGCCAGCATTTGCAACAGATCAGTCAAAATCTGCAACAGTCGGTACAGGCCAAAGGCTTTGAGTGTCCATCGACTTCACATATTGTGCCGGTGATTATTGGCGAGTCACAAAGCACGGTTGAAAAGGCCAAGCAGCTACAACAGGCCGGGTTTTATATCATGCCGGTGCGTCCACCTACAGTACCGAAACACAGTTCCAGATTACGTATTTCACTGACTTCTCAAGTCAATCAGGCTGACCTTGAACAGCTTGTGCGGTTGCTGTGAGTTCTAGCCGTGAATATTGATAAATCACAAGTTGCACAGCGTTTTGCCAAGGCCGGGCAAAGTTATGCTCAACATGCGGTGGTACAAAAACAGATTTGCCAGCATTTAATTGGGTTGATGCAAGAATACATATCCAAAAACAGTCTAGACCGTGCGTTTGAAATCGGTTGTGGGTCGGGGAATTTAAGTCACTTGCTGATGCAGCATTTTGCGATCCAACAACTGTTTTTAAATGACCTGTATCCTGAAGTTCAGCAGCATTTTCAAAATGATCCGAAACTAAAATGGTGGATTGGCGATATTGAGCAACTGGATTTGCCACGCTCTCTGGATCTGATCGCGTCCAGTTCGGCCTTGCAATGGATCTCTGATCTGGATGCAATCTTTAAAAAATGTGCAGATGCTTTAACGCAGCAAGGCTATTTGTGTTTCTCAACTTTTGGTCGACAGAATCTAATAGAAATTAAGGCACTGACTGGTCAGGGACTGGATTATCTTCCGATTGAAGTCATTCAGGACAAGCTGCTCAAACACGGCTTTGAAATCCTGCATCTGTCCCAGAGCCTGGAAACGCTGAGTTTTTCCCATCCTAAAGCTGTGCTGCAACATTTAAAGGCCACTGGTGTGACTGCAACCGCGTCACAGCATCGCTGGACCAAACAGTCTTTACAGCAGTTTTATCAGGACTATCAGCAATTTTCACAACTTGATCAGATGGGGCAACGACAATACCAGCTCAGTTACCATCCTATTTATTGCATTGCTCGGAGCACAGCATGACAGCAGATGTTTATTTTATCAGCGGGATTGATACGGGAATCGGCAAGACCTATACCACAGGTTATCTGGCCAAGTTATGGAATGAACAGGGCAAAAAAACCATTACCCAAAAGCTGATTCAAACCGGCAATACCGATATTTCTGAAGATATCGAACAGCACCGTGAAATTATGCAGATGGGCTGGTTTCCGGAAGATGAAACTAAACTGACCATGCCGGAAATTTTTACTTATCCTGCATCACCGCATTTGGCCACTAAAATTGATAGTCGTGAAATTGATTTTCAGAAAATTGCAGATGCAACTCAGCAATTGGCAGAAAAATATGAGGTAGTGTTGTTAGAAGGTGCGGGCGGTCTGATGGTGCCTTTAACCACTGAGTTACTCACGATTGATTATATTGCTGAGAAAAAATTTCCGGTCATTCTGGTGAGTTCTGGTCGTTTAGGTAGTATTAATCATACAATTTTAAGTTTGGAAGCACTGAAAAGTCGTGGTCTGGAATTATTTGCTTTGGCCTATAACCTGAATGATGAATCACAAGATGCATTGATTTCTAAAGATACGGCTGAATTCTTAAAAAATTATCTGGCGATACATTTCCCGAATGCACAGTGGATTGATATTCCCGTTTTATCTTAATCCTTCCTAGATAAGACGAGTATAAAAAAGCCACTCAATAGAGTGGCTTTTTTATTTGCAAGGAAAAGCTTTAAAAATTAAAACTTCTTAAAGCTTTTGTTGCCAAATGGTTTACGTGGCGCATTTTCATCACGACGTTCGCGTTGGCCATAAGTACCTTGATTGCCAAAGTTGTCAGGACGGTTTTCACGCTGTGCATAGCTATTACTGTTGCCTTGACGTGATTCACGTTGAGCATAAGTGTTTTGGTTGCTGTCTTGGCGACGCTCACCGCGTTGGGCAAAACCATTGCTATTGCTGTCACGACGTTCGCGTTGAGCATTACCGGTCTGGTTACCCTCTTGACGACGTTGCGCATGACCATTCTGGTTTTCACGGCGATCACGCTGTGCATAGGCCATTGGGTTCTGGTTTTCACCCTCTTCGGTATCACGGCGTTGCTGACGTAAATAACCGCCACGACGTGCCGCCATTGGTTTGTCTTGCATGCGCTCGGTACGACGTTTTGCCATACCAAACAAGCCTGTGCCTTGACGTGGTTTCAACTCGACAGCTTTGGTTAAGTTATCGATATCGTTTTTATCGAGTTCCATCCAGCGACCGGTACGAAGTTCGCGCGGTAGAATGACAGTACCATAACGGGTACGAAGCAGGCGGCTTACTTTTAAGCCTTGTGATTCGAAAATACGACGCACTTCACGGTTACGACCTTCTTTCACCACCACCTGATACCAACGGTTAATCCCGTCACCACCAATTTCAGTGAATGATTCAAATTTTGCCGGACCATCATCTAAAACCACACCCTTAAGCATGTTGTTTTTGATTTGTGGAGTCACTTCACCCATCACGCGAACCGCATATTCACGTTCAATCTCGTTTGACGGGTGCATTAAACGGTTGGCCAATTCACCATCGTTAGTGAACAGCAAAAGACCAGTCGAGTTAATATCCAGACGACCGACCATGACCCAGCGATCATTAGCAATCGCAGGCAGTTGTTCGAATACGGTTGGACGTTGTTCAGGATCATTGCGTGAGCAAATTTCGCCTTCTGGTTTGTAGTAAATCAGAACACGACGACGAATTTCGTCTTCAATCTGGAATTGGACTTTACGACCATCGATGCGAAGCTCATCACCCGGTTCAATGCGTTCACCCACTTGGGCAACGCGTCCATTGATACTCACACGACCAGCAGCAATGACTTCTTCCATATAACGGCGAGAACCCAAACCTACGCGTGCAAGCACCTTTTGTAATTTTTCACTCATGACAGCATAACCTTAGAAATTATCATCAACAGTTCACCTATCTATGACTTCGGTGCGTGAGCATCGAGCGCCATAAAAGCTTCCTTGGCATCCTGCAGGGGAGGCAATTGACCCAGTGAAGACAGGCCAAAAGCATTTAAAAATTGTGGCGTTGTAACTAACAACGCGGGTCTTCCCGGTAGTTCTCTAAAACCGGATTCTTTAATCCAGTTCCAGTCAAACAATGATCGAAGGATCTGACTATTGTTTGAAACTCCACGAATCTGTTCAATATCTGCTCGGGTTACTGGTTGATGATAAGCAATCACAGCAAGGGTTTCGAGCAGAGTGGGCGATAAACGAGTTGGTCGTTCCGGCCACACCTGAGTAATGATATTGCGATATTTAGCCCGAACCTGGAAACGGAACCCTTGTGCGGTTTCTACCAGTTCGATTGATCTGCCATGTTGTAGCATGGCGAGCTGTTGTAACAACTGACGCAATTCCTGTTTATTATATTGATTTTGGAATGCTTCTTTCAAACGTGCAAGCGAAACAGCTGTTTCACTGGCAAAAATAATGGCTTCCAGCTGCATCAACACTTCATGCTGGTTATCTGCAACAGATAAAGGGGTAGCTTGCTGATCTGTCATGCGGACACTCCTTGAATCGCGAGTGGGGCTTCAATACCGCTGGCAATAATATTCACTTTTTGTTGGCGGCTAAGCTCTAAAATGGCCATAAAAGTCACCACCATGCCCATGCGCCCCTGGCTGGGTTTGAGCAGGGCTTCAAAATGCAGGATTTCACCGGACTGTAAACGGCGTTCAATAAAAGCAATCCGTTCTTCCAGTAACACCGGTTCTTGCTGAATTTGATGGACTACCGGTTCTGGGCGGTTAAACACACAAAACAGGGCATCGCGTAGCTGGCTGACATCATAGCCTTCATGGCTTTGCACCACATGACCCAGACTGACATTGCTCGGAAAGGTATCACGTTCCAGAACCGGCATTTGACCCAGACGTTCAGCCGCCTGTTTCACCCGTAAATAAGTTTCCAACCGGTCAATCAGTTCCTGTTTAGGGTCTTTTTCAACGACGATGCTAGCGCTCGGTTTTGGCAACAGCAGTCGTGATTTTAAATCAGCCAATAAGGCGGCCATGACCATATAATCTGCCGTCAGCTCAATATTCAAGGACTTCATGGCATCCATGTAAGATAGATATTGAGCAGCAATCGGAGCGATATCGAGCTGTAATAAGTCGAAACCGCTTTTTTGAATCAGGTAAATCAGGAAGTCGAGTGGACCTTCGAAATGCTCTAGCAGAATTTCAAATGCAGCAGGAGGAATGTATAAATCCTCTGGAATCGATTCTTGCCACTCATCCATAACACGGATGTGTGAGCTTGGCTCCATAGGATCATGGATAAGTTGATTCATTGCAGTTATAGGCCACGCGAATTTTCAAAGGCATGCAGGATGCTTTTGCTTCGATCTCGCATCGAAAGAAAAAGCACGTAATTAGTAAGCGCTAGTGTAATGGAAATTTGACTTCAAATAAATTAGTTAAGTGATCAAATACAAAAAAACCTGAAATTAAGTAAGGTTTTTGAGCGGCTTGATTATGTGAAATGGACTGGTTTTGTATGATTTTGATTTTTTAGACCAATCTATTTGATCTAATATTTAAATTGTTATGGACAAAGCTGGCCATATCCCCAGCCTTATATACTTAATAAAATTAAAGAAAGTTCGGAATGGAATAACACAAAGTTTTTGGGCAATATTAAAGCCAATAAGACGAGATCTCATCTGCCATGGAAAATAATCAAAAGCTACAAGAAAATGAATATGGTCAATTTATTGGACTTCCGGTGTCTCATTCTTTGCCTCGCTATTTTTTAGCGGAAATCCTTTATGGAAAACATGCCACCTTGCAGGTACTGTCCTCAGCAATACTTGACCCGAATCGGATGCAGCAACTTTGGCAATGTGTACATGGCGAAGTAGATCGCAGTTGTTGGACTTATTTGCCTTATTCAGGTTTTGAAAATGCAGATGAGTTGCGAACCACTCTGGAAAACAGCTTTGGTTTCAAAGACTCAATCCATTATCTGGTCGAGGTCAATCATGCAATTGTCGGATGGGTGGGCTTGCTGAATCAGCGATCTGCAGATCATGTCATTGAAATCGGCAATATTTATTTTTCCTACAAAATGAAGCAGTCTACAGCTTCGACAGAAGTCATCTATCTATTATTGAAAGCCTGTTTTGAGCAGGGCTTTCGCCGTGTGGAATGGAAGTGTGATGACTTGAATCTGCCGTCTAAACGGGCAGCCTTACGCTTTGGTTTTCAGCATGAAGGCACTTTTCGACAAGACCGTATAGCCAAAGGCCGTAACCGCAATACCGCCTGGTTTTCCATTCTGGATCAAGAATGGCCTGAACTGGAAAAAGCCTATCTGGCCTGGTTAAAAGCCGATAATTTTGATCAAAATGGGCAACAAAAATTGCGTTTGCGTGATTTTCTTTAATTTTGCTGAGCTATTGCGATGGTTGATCTATTGAGGTGTGGTTAGATAACTTGAGGGCGAATTCGATGATTCGTTGCGCGCTGTCTTGCATGCATAAATTCTGAGTTTGATAGATGCTGGATAATTTGTGAATCAATGCAATTTCTGAGAAAAACGCATACACGGCGTTATTGATCATCAGGGATGGGGCTTGCTCAGCCTCTGCTGCAATAACTTTGACTTCAGACTCAAGTGTCCAGGGAATTTCCGCATAAATTCGACTGGTTGCTGCAAAATCATGATGATTGAGTAGCAGATAAAAGAGATTCATTTTAGCGCTACTCCTTGATCCTGATCACTCCCTAATATTTAATCTTAACAGTGCTTATTCAAATGCGCTGACATCACCCATACCATGACGAATCACTTCAGGATGATCACCGGATAAATCCACGATACTGGTGGTATTTAAAATTCCCAGGCCGCCATCGACAAATACATCAATCCGTTTGCCCAGTTCCATTTCAATATCATAAGGATCATCTAGAGGATCTGTATGATTGGGCAGAATCAGCGTACTGGTTAATAGCGGTTCGTCCAATTCCTTCAATAACATTCGACAAATCGGATTGCTGGGAATACGCAGTCCAATGGTTTTCTTTTTAGGATGCATTAGTCGCTTAGGGACTTCGCTGGTTGCAGGTAATATAAAGGTGGTGACAGCGGGGGTATTATTTTTCAGCAACCGATACATGGCATTGTCCACCTTGGCATAGGTCGCAATATCGGACAAGTCACAACACAAGATCGCATATTGATGTTTCGGCCCTAAGCCACGAATTTGTGCAATCCGCTCCATGGCATTTTTATTTCCGATCTGGCAGCCAATGGCATAAGCGGCATCGGTCGGGTAAACCACCACATCACCGGCGCGAATCCGCTCTACCGCCTGAGTGATCAAACGCGGCTGAGGATTATCAGGACGTATTCTTAAATGCAGCATATTTATTCTCCCGACTTGTTATTAGACATTATCTGTTGATTTTACAAAGTCTTGCAATCAGGCTGTGATGATTTTGTGTAATTTAATCCAGCATGTGACGTTGAAACTCATCACTTTGTAATGTTTTGCCACTCCGAGTACAGGCACAGATACATGCAATAAAATGTGCAGCATCACGTGGAAGCTTGGCCTCACCCTTAAAATATTGCTGAACCTGAGCAAAAACATTGTCTTTAAACGTGGCACCATTACCACCATCACCAGTTAAATTATCTAAAGACACACGGAACTTGCGACCAAAGGCCTGGGCAAACATCCATTCAATGGCTTGAGGCTTAATTTCGACCTGTTCAAATAAAGCCTGCTGTTCTGCACTGCGTCCATCCGGAGCATACCAATAGCCTAAATCGGGTAATAGACGTCTTTTGTCGCCGGCAATGGTCCAGTGGCTGATTTCATGTAAGGCACTATTAAAGAAACCATGGGCAAATTGAATACGGGCAGGGGCATCTGCAGTTGCCGGAAAATATTCAGGTTCAAAATCACCTTTGACTAAACTCACATTTAAGTGGGAAAACCAGTGATTAAAGTGTAGTATAAGCCAATCTACTTGTTGAACTTCTGTTTGCAAACTGGCCCAAGGTGAGCGTTGCACAGGGTCTATAGAAATAGCAGAACTTGAGGTTGAATAAGTGGTTAACTGTAATGAAGTGGTGACTTCAGGTTGCGGCTGCAACTGATGCATGACTTGTATTACCCAATTGATCTGTCTAAATAAGTACAAAATTGTATCTTAATCTTTGACAGAGTACCGATGAATTTGTAGAATTGCCGCCTTAATTATGTCAGCAAATACCTTTCCGGCACAGATTGAGCCGTTTAAATGGGCTGAACAAGGCTTTACATGGTCAGGTACACTGCCATTGTCTCGCTTTGTTCGAATTTCCCGTGAAGCTGTTGGATCAATTGATAACCAATTGATCAACATAGACTGTAAGCTATCAATGGATGCGTATCATCGTATCGTATGGTTAGATGGTCATGTTGAAACGAAAGTACCAATGGAATGTCAGCGTTGTCTGAATCCTGTTGAAATCTCTCTCGTTTCAGACTTTCATTTAGCGCTTGTGGATGATGAATCACTGATAGAGCGCTTGGATGAGGATGCTGATTTCATCGTCTTAGGTGAAAGTGAAGCAACGACAAAAGGTAGCTATGATGCGCCTGCGACGGCTGATTTACTTTCTCTGATAGAAGATGAATTGTTATTGTTGATGCCTTTGTCTCCTAAGCATGACGTTTGTGAGCATAAGCATCAACCTGCTACTGAGGACATTGTCGAAGAAAAACGGGATAACCCGTTTGGTGTTTTGGCAAGTTTGAAGGGTAAACTTAACTAATTTTTGTGTTATACTGTTAAGTATAAGACAACTGAATTTGTTCTGATCCATTTTTTCGATCTTTGTAAGGAGCCATCATGGCCGTTCAGCAAAACCGTAAAAGTCGCTCTCGCCGTGACATGCGCCGTTCACATGACGCTTTAACCGAGAATGCATTAACTGTAGACCAAGCTACTGGCGAGACTCACCGTCGTCACCACGTATCTAAAGATGGTATCTACCGTGGTCGCCAATTATTCGCTAAAGCATCTGCTGAATAATTGATGATGTATTAAGCGTCAAGCTTAGTAGAAAAAATGGGAGCGTTAAGCTCCCTTTTTTTGTGCCGTATTTTTGTTGTATTTGGCAATTACCAAAACAAAAATTAAATGTTAAATTTCGTTCCGTAAATAAGCTTACATAAGTGCATGTTGGTTATTTAACCGATTGTTGAATAACAAGATCACTTCATTAAAGGATTTTTTTATGTCTGCTAAACAACTCGAGCAAGTCGCTCAGGCAACAAAAACAGCATTTGTATTTCCGGGTCAGGGCTCACAAAAAGTCGGCATGCTCGCAGAATTGGCTGAACAGTTTAGTAGCGTGACAGAAACTTTTGCAGAAGCATCGGCAGCCGTGGGTTTTGACCTATGGCACATTGCTCAAAGCGGCGAAGGTTTAAATCAGACTGAATTTACCCAACCGGTATTGCTTACCGCAAGTATTGCGCTTTGGCGTGTGTGGCTGGAGTTGGGTGGGGTAGCGCCAAAATATCTTGCAGGCCACTCTCTGGGTGAATACAGCGCATTGGTTGCTGCCGGAGCGATGTCACTGGGTGATGCGGTTAAGCTGGTGAACTTGCGCGGCAAACTCATGCAAGATGCAGTACCGCAAGGTCAGGGTGCAATGGCCGCTATTTTGGGTCTGGAAGATGCCAAAGTGCTTGAGCTATGCGAACAGGTCAATATACAGGGGCGTGGTTCAGTAGAAGCTGCTAACTACAATGCCCAAGGTCAAGTAGTGATTGCGGGTGATAAGACTTTGGTAGAAGCAGTCATGGCACTTGCAAAAGAGCAATCTGGTAAAGCCATTGCATTACCTGTGTCTGTGCCATCGCATTGTTCACTGATGAAACCGGCTGCTGACAAATTTGCACAAGCTTTGGAACATACTGCCATTGAGCTACCTGGCCTTCCTGTAATACAAAATGTCAACGCGGAAATCGCGACAGATGTGGCAGGGTTACGTCAGGCATTGACTGCACAATTGTATCAATCTGTGCAATGGACCAAGACCATGCAGTTCCTTCAAGATCAAGGAGTGCAGTACGTGGTTGAATGTGGTCCGGGCAATGTACTGGCTAACCTTGCGAAGCGTTTACCAAATATAGAAAAAGCATTCCCACTCGACAGCAACAGTCGTATGGAAGATGCGCTTAACGCCATTTTAGTGGCTGAAGGAAAAATTGCATGACACAGGAACGCAAAGTCGCATTAGTGACAGGCGCGAGCAGAGGGATTGGTGCAGCCATCGCTCAGCAATTGATTCAAGACGGTTATTTTGTCGTAGGCACAGCAACCAGCGAAGCAGGGGCAGAAAAATTATCTGCAAGTTTTGCTGAAAATGGTGCAGCTAAAGTTCTTGATGTACGTGATGCAGCAGCGATTGATGCGCTGGTTACAGATATTGAACAAAACTATGGTCCTGTACTTGCATTGGTGAATAATGCGGGTATTACCAAAGATAATTTGTTACTGCGTATGTCAGAAGATGATTGGGATGACATTCTCAATATTCATTTGAAAGCTGTATACCGTCTGTCTAAGCGTGTTTTAAAAGGCATGACCAAAGCACGTTTTGGCCGCATTATTAATATCAGTTCTGTTGTTGCACACTTTGCAAATCCGGGACAGGCCAACTATTCTGCTGCCAAAGCAGGCATAGAAGCATTTGGTCGCAGTCTTGCAAAAGAAATGGGAAGCCGCCAAATTACCGTGAATGCCGTGGCACCCGGCTTTATTGCAACAGAAATGACGGAACAACTCAGTGAAGAAATTCGCAAGAAAATGAGTGATCAAGTGGCGTTAAACCGTTTAGGTGATCCACAAGATATCGCAAATGCCGTAAGTTTCTTGGCTTCCGAGAAGGCAAGTTACATTACCGGTACTGTTTTACATGTAAACGGCGGTTTATACATGAGCTAATTGGCTGATGTATAAACTTTGCAAAAATAAGATATTCAATTAAACTAACGGCATTAAAAACGCCACAAGCAATGAGGAGAATTCCTGTGAGCGATATCGAACTACGTATCAAACAAGCGGTTGCAGAACAACTTGGTCTTAAAGCTGAAGAAATCAAAAACGAAGCATCTTTTATGGATGACTTAGGTGCTGACTCTTTGGACTTAGTTGAGCTTGTTATGTCTTTCGAAAATGATTTTGACATCACTATCCCTGATGAAGATTCTAACGAAATCACAACTGTTCAATCAGCTATTGACTATGTTTCTAAGAAACTAGGTTAATTGTTGTTTCAGCTCTGCTGAATATAAAGAAGCCACCGAAAGGTGGCTTTTTTATTGAAGAATCAAAATTATAAATAGGGTCTGTTGACCATTCTTCTATGTTTGCGACTACGCGTATTTTTTAGATGATACTAGGCGTGAAATACAAAATTTAGTCATTCTAAATGCGTAGTTCACAACGACGTAGCATCAAAAAATACGCTAGTCACGAAGAGTTGTGGCTAAAATTATCTCAGACTTCGTTATGAAATTTAAAAATGGAACCACCATTCTTTGCATTTCATTCCTTGTCTGCTCCATTTTAGCCTACAACGCAAGCCATTTATGAAATGTCAACAGACCCTACAAATCTTTACTGATGCTTGACCAAAGACAACCTTTCTGTGAATAAATTTTAGGTATAAAAAAAGAGCGCTATTGCAAATCGCACGAATAATAATGATGGAGAAATACAATGGGTCTCTTTGATTTTGTAAAAGGCATTGGTAAAAAAAATACAGCACCCGCAGAACAACAGGCTGCGCCTGCCACTCCAGCTGAACCCTCTGCACAGGAAATTGCAAACAAGCTTCTAGGGCATATCAAGGCATTGGGACTACCTGTAACAGGGTTATCTGTTAGCTATAACGGCACGACAGATTTGGCGACCATTAAAGGTCAGGTGCAAAGTCAGGCTGACCGTGAAAAAATTGTTCTGGCGGTGGGAAATGTCGATCATGTTGCCCAAGTGGATGATCAGATGACGGTCACTAGCCCGGCACCTGAAAGTAAATTCTATACCGTCAAGTCAGGAGACACCCTGTCTAAAATTTCAAAAGAATTTTATGGGGATGTTAATCAATACAACAAAATATTTGAAGCCAACCGTCCCTTGTTAAAAAATGCCGATGACATTTTTCCGGGGCAGGTGCTACGTATTCCAGCATAAGCAAAGAGTGATAAAAAAGCGCGTAGAGCGCTTTTTTTATTAAAATTTGTGCTGGAGTTTTCGTCTGGCAAATTGTGCTCTGCCTAAAAAAAATTTAGGGTCCAGGTAATAGTGTTGCGTCAAAACCTGGATCAGTTGGCGTCGGTGATTTTCATTCAACATATTCAGATCAATATGTGCCATTTTATATTGCTTGCGAAATTCAGGCTTTAAAATAAAGCCGATCCTGCACCTTTTCCACGGTTGTTGCAGGCTGAATGCTTTTGCGGTAAGTGATTTAAGCATGCGATACTGTGATGCATATGAGGAATAAAGCTGGGCTTTGAGCAGTTTATCGCGCTGTACCAAGTTGTTGAGCTTTATTCCAAAACTTTGAATGGATATTTTCTGGTTAGTGACCACAAGTTTCATGTTTATGGCAATACATGCCAGCATGATGACAAGCGTCACCATTAACCAGCCCGACAGGGATTGATGCAATAAATACTGAATCAGGCTACTGAAATCTTGAACTATATTAATACTACTCAGTGAGTGCTGCGCTAAAACAATAAATATGGCAGGGATGAAGATCAGCCCTATTAAATAACGCGGCAGATAATGACATTGAAATAGGGGATATTCAGTTGCTATGTTCATGAACCATCACCTTTCAAAAAAAGTATAGATAGGCTGTGATTGCGATTTCTAGCGCAATGGCTGTGTCATGATGAGAAGGCTATTTTGGCATAGGGTTGTTATCAACTTGACTCCAATTAAGCTGTATGGGGCTTTTTAATGCTGGTTTTAGCTGGTTACTTTCTTGCATTCTTCTTTCTTGTATTCATCTATTGTAATTTTTTTAAGCTTGCTCAGGCGTAGCTATTTTTGTTGTAGATTTGAGTAGGAAGGTAAAGCTTGTTATGTAATTTTTTAGATTCAAATTTTTACTCTTTCAAGTAAAAAGTGGTTATTCAGATTTTCTATCTGTTAAAAATCTAGCCAAAGGAAATAGCAACGAAGCTGACACGCCTAGGAAAATTTGATTAAAAATGTTTTAAATGTGTGCAATTAAACGTATGCTTTAAAAGCGAATATAAAGAAAAATAAGGGTATTTATGAAAGGTCAGATATTGGATTTTTCTATTCAAAGTAATACGGGTGTGATTAGTGGCGATGACCAGAACCGCTATAACTTTTCTGGCGCAAGCTGGCGTGGTCAAGTCCCACCTGCCAGAGGTCAGAAAGTTGATTTTACTGTGGATGGAACAGGTCAAGCTAACGATATTTATGTACTGAGCTCAGCTTCAGCATTTGCCACTCAAGTGGGCGAGAAAAACAGAATTGTAGCTGCAATTTTAGCTTTTTTCCTCGGCGGCTTCGGAGTCCATAAATTTTATTTGGGCCAAATTGGTTGGGGCATTGTTTATCTGATTTTCTTTTGGACCTTTATTCCTGCGATTGTGGCTTTCATTGAGTTCATTATTTACTTATGTACATCAGATGAGGATTTTGCCCGAAAATATGGTTAATTTCAGATAAGAGAAAAGGGCGTTATCGCCCTTTTTTAATCTGCTTTATTTAGCAGGTTGTCCCCATTGATTGTTTTCGCGTTTGGTGTCTGAAGCCCACCAGATGATGAGTGGAATAATGCCAATAACAGTCAGGACAAGAAGTTGCCACCAACCAGAACGATTGGTGTCATGTAGGCGACGGGCACCGACTGCCAAGCTCGGCAGCAATAAGGCCAGATTCAATAAGCCATTTAAAACGCGGTCTGTACCAAGTATTGCATCAATCATTTGTACAATAATGCCTAAAATGAAAGAAACCAGCATAAAAAACCAAAATTCCTTACGGCGTGCACGTCCATCAAAGGTGACATAATTTTTCAGGCACTTTACAAACCAGTCAATCATATTAAATTGTTCTTCAGATTGATTCTGGTTTGAAATTTTATCCAGTTGCTCGGACAGGTTTTGAATAGGGTTGTTGCGGTTGAGAGCAATATAGATTTGGGTGGCATTACCGGCATTGTCAACCGCAAAATCGACATGTTCGCCAGGTGATGGCGGGCGCTGTCCTCGCCATTCCGCACCGGTAAAATTATAGCGGTTTTGATCATCACCACTGATAATGCCTGTATTGCTTTGGATTGAAAAATCCAGAATTTGACCTTTCATAGTTATGCCTTTGTATTTTTCATTAAATTTGATTTATTTTTAATAAAATTGAGGACTTAGAATAACAGGAAATCAATAACTTTAATTATGGCTTACATAGGAAAATGTTATAAATTTATGTCCGGTTAACTACATCCTGAACCTGCCCAAAATTTATGGACAGGATTTTTAACTTGCGCAAGCGCGATGAATCAATTCCATAAAGATGCAATTTTTTGCATCAGTTGTGCTCGGATTGGAGCAGTCGGGTTGCATGAGTTGCGCTTGGTTTCATTTTCATAGAAAGTTTGCCATTCATGAATCATCGCTAAGCTAACGCCTTGGCTTTTATAGTTTTGAATGTCGGTTTTATTTACGCTGTCCAGTTTATGCTGTGCGCCTTCAGGTCCCGTTGCCCAGCCAATAATGCCTTGGCCAAATTGCGGTAATGGCATGTTATGGGGGGTGCTTGGGCGTGCGTTACGTTCAATATCGGGATTTACTGCACAATCTTTGGGCCTGATTTGCGTTGCTGTAGCGGTTTGTGTCGCTGCAAAACTTTGTGCTGTAAACAGTGTCAGCACACTCACTAAAATATATTTCTTCATCATTTACTCGTAACTTCACAATTAAAATTTAAAACTGACATCGGCGATAAACTGACGGCCAGATTCTGCATGCAGAGTCGATTTATTTTCGAGCGTGTAGTGGTTATTTTTGTTGGTTACATTTTTCACGCTTAAGCCGAAAATCAGTTTGCTGTCATTTACGATAGGGACGTCATAGCTTGCACGCATATCCCAGGTAAATGCACTGGCAATTGAGGTCGCGTCATAACGGGTTTTGATTAATTCACCATCAGGCCCTGTAGGACGTTGATTTAATGGGATGGTGGATGACACCATGGCCTCATAGCCCGATCTTAAGCGCAGCTGATTGCTTAACTTGAGCGGAATGTGGTCAAAGTCGATATTCCAGCCTAAACGGGCAGTCCAAGGCCGGTTAAAGTTACTGGCAGGACGTGTCGATTCATCAATCATTTTACCGTCATAGAGGATGTATTGCTGATAGTTGAGGGGAAGCAAACCATCATCATAATCGGTGAAATTACTGGTTTTATCGGTGTAGTCAAAGCCGAATACAAAATAATGTTGGCTGGCTTTCCAGGGAATAGCTTGATGGTTGGACAGGCTTAAGGTATAGGTATTGGCTGTCATCCGGCCCAAGTTGTCATATTCGTCAACAATAGGGCCCGTTGATATTCTGTTTTTACGGATCTGATCCTCAAAATTGCGATGCACGTATTTGAGCTGTGCATCGAAAATGCCCAGGCGACTGTCCAATGCCAGCACGGATTCATCGACAAAAGGAGTGGCCAAGTCACTGCTTTTTACGTTACTGGATGAATATGCGCTGCGATTTCCCCACTCATCATTAATACTTTTACGGGTTTCTTTATAACTTAAGCTATTGATGCCATCTTGCAAGTGATAGGCAAAGAGTTTGTTGGCATAGTAACGGTTCCAGCCTGTGGTAATTCGCAAGCGCTCATCGGCAAAGGGCCGATACTGCAATATGCTACGCGGGGCAAAAAGGATTTCACCATTTAAACTGTCATAGTCTGCACGCATGCCCAGTCTGAACTGATAGTAATTGTTCAGTTTGATGGCATCTTCTATAAATACATGTGCGCGATCATCACGGACTGTGATTGTACCTGCATCTAAACCGACACGTGTGCTGTGATATTGCCCCTGTTGGTTGTTATAGGTCGGGTCGCAATACGCATCCATCTCGTTATTGTTGTTGATGCAATTGGTTTTATCTTTATTGCTGGGAACAAAGTAATTATAGACATGTTCCAAACGCTGCCAATCGGCTTCATGATGACTATAACCAGCACCAAGCATTAACTTGTGCTCGGCCGCGGCCCATTGAAAGGGTTTAAACTCTGACTTTATTTTATATTCCAGACTGTTGAGATTTTGAGATTGGTCTCCATAGCCACCTTCTGTTGCTGTGCTGAGGGTACTCCAGTTCTTGGCTTCAGAACTTTTCCATACCAGCATTTCATTGTCGGCAGAGTCTCTATTCATTTCCTGCTGTTGATAGACCAGGGATTGCGTGATTTTCGCTTGTTGCAGTTGTGAGCTGAGTTCTAATTCAAAGGCGTTATTTTTACTGCTGAGATCAACATGACCATCTTTGACATTGTACTGGTCTAAACTTTTCTGGTCATTCTGTAATTGCAGGCCGAGTTTTAATTGATGTTGCTGATTGAGTTTGGCATAAATATTCAGTTGTGCAGTATCATTTTCTAATTGAGATTGAGCTGTTTCTGTATCGACTAACAGTGATTTCACATCAATGTCGGATTGTCGCTTTGAAAGGCTCAAGCTCATTCCCACACGTTCATTCAGATTGCCATATAGCTCGGCTGAAATCCCTTGTTTGCTAAATGCTTTTTGATATAAGTCACTCGAGTCTTTTTCATAACTGGCAATATCATTTTCATCAATGTGATTGGCGTTTGTCCAATCATTCGAAGTATAGTCATAAGTGATTTGACCATGTAATTCATTCACCGCAGTTTTGGGTGTACAGGATTTGGCTTTAACTACACCCCCCATAAAATCGCCATATTCTGCACTGACATTGCTGTCGAATACAAAAAGTTCACACAGCAAGTCCGTATTGATGGTGGTGGCGATAGAGGAACCACTCATTCCGGTCATTCCAAAGTCACTGTTGTTACTTGCAGGGTTGAGCACATTATTGAGACTGATATTATCGAGCAATATATTATTGTCATAGACCATTGCTCCATTAATACTAAAATCATCTGCCTTGATTTCACCTTGCGTTGCAGCTGCCATACTGTTTTGTGAGAATTGTACATTGGGATGGAGTTGCAGCACTTCACTGATGGTTTTATTGGTGGAACTCAAGCGTTTTAATTTTTCTTCTGTATAGACAGTTTGACCTGCTTCTGGTGTTTGCACTGCTTCAAGGACTATTTTCGGTAAGGCAAATTTGTGGGATTCATCTTGATTGGTGTTTGCAGGTGTAGCTTCCGATGCATAACCTAAATTTGAAAGTGTTAAACCTATAGCAAGATGAAGGGGGGAGCAGCGCATCAATTTGTCTAGTATAATTGTAAATGAGAAGCGATATTATTTACATTTTCAAATATATTCAATACTAATGATAATTATTTTCATTAAAAATTTGTGGAAATGTTGCTTTTTTCAGTATTTAAGACATGAATTGAAGATCGTATAAATGTATCAAGCTATTAGGATTGACTGATTTTGTATAAAGTTAAATAGAGTTGATTTGGTGGGAAATTCTAGTTTAAGGCTTTTAATCAATATTTTCATGTTAAATAGGAGCTAATGAGTGAGGAGGGTTTGACTCATTTCTTTAAAAGATGGAATTGGATCATGCACCAGTCATTATCAAGAAAAATCATGAATCTAAAGACTAAGTGCTATTTTTTGGTTGGGTATCAGTTAGGATCACTCGTATTGCTCATATTATCGGGAATAATATGGGAAGCATATTCGAATGATTATGTCATGTTTATAGCAATGATGGTTTTTATAGTTTCAAGCTGTATAGCGATTTATAAGCTATACGTTAATTCAACTTGTCCTCAATGCGAAAAGAGCTTCTTTTATAAAGGAGATAATCCAGCTAATTTGGGTTTTTCAATTTACACACATAAATGTACTAATTGTGGATATAAGCTTAATAAAGGGGAGTAAATAAGGCGGACAAGATATTGAATTGAGTTAATTAAGCTCCCTTAAAATTAGCATAAGACATTTTATAAAATAGTGTAAAAAATTCTATTTTAATCATATCTTTATTAAATAAATAAAAGCTTGATCTATCTCGATTGTGATGGATAAAAAAACCTCCATCAATGGAGGTTTTTTATCAATGACATCTTATATGTCGCATGACGTTACGTCACGCGACACAAGGTTTGTCATTACGAGATTTTTATATTCAATAACTTAGTAAGCATTGCGACACATGATGACAAGAATCAATGACACAACCTCTGTCAATTTTTTGACTAAACGACACAACCTCTGTCAATTTTAAAATACGAGTATTGTCCTGTTGAGTATAGTAGAGAGCTTTCTTGGCAGCACCAGACTAGCTGGCCCTATTTCGTCTGCCTAAGCATAGCCTATGAGCTTACGATTTAAAAAGGGAAAAGTACCATCTGATTGTCTATGCTTGCTACGCAAAGTCTGTCTGTAGTTGAACTGTTTTTTGAAAAATAATTGAAATAACTGGCTGACTATAAAGATTTTTTGTTGTTAAGAAGAGCATGTGATAGGGTTGATCTAGATGAGAGCAATAGTAGATAAGTTATGCAGGAAGCTTCACACTATATAAATTCTATATTTGAGTTATTAGAGCCTAATATCATTGGTTTTCACAATCAGTTCGAGATTATAACTATTTTTGCGATACTTAAGGGGAATGGAAACCCTGAGCCTTTCAATGTTTTGACTGTAGTTGTTGCTCAAGAAGAGCCGACAGAAGAGCTTCAAAAGCCAATTTTTTTGAATTCAAAGCCGTTAAAGATACAAGGTTTAAAAGATTTTTCTTTTGGAATCCTAAAATATTCAATAAATGTAGAAGAAACAAAAAACCTTTTGATGAATCTAGCTCAAAATAATGTATGGGCTGCGAATCAAAAAGATTTATTATTTTCAAACAGTCTTGATTTAATTCCTAGAATATTTGTCCCACCTGACGCTACAGAAGTAGTACCACTCAACAAAATACTAAAAAACAATTTTTGGAGTGGTTCACATGTTTTTGAGTGGTTTGATACCACAAAAGATAATTTTAAAGTTTTCTTCGAACGGCCTGATTTATTGCAACAGTTATCCGAAGAAATTCAGAAATTTATACCAATTAAATTAGCAAGTTTATCAGACCGACTAGGAAATCTTATCATTCAATTGCCAGTCTCCATTGTAATGACGGACTTGAATCATACAAAACAAGGTAATGCGTTAACTTTAAAAGTAGCTTGGCATCCTAAAGCCTCTTCTGAAGGTAAAAACCTAGTTTTTAATTGTGTGCGTTTGGATGATAAAACATGTCAAGATTTCTATTCTTGTCGAATTTCGACTAACGACGTAACTATTCCGATGATGCATGAAAGAGGTGTACATCGATATTACTTATGGGATGATGATAGAAAAATTCTATTAGCAGCTTCTGCAAAAAGTTCCTTTATTCATGAAGTCACAATGAATAGCGCTATGATTGAGAATGAGCCTCGAGGTTTTTATATCAAAAATAACAGTACAGATAGAGAACTAATTCGGATAGGTATGGTTACAAATAGATTGTTTAATATAAATACTGATAAAAACAAATCGAAGATATTAAATCATACATGGACGTCGCAGCGGTTATATGAACATGAAAAAACGGATTTGTTAAAGCAAAAGAAGTTGATTCAATATAATCGTAATCAGTCTGTTAATGCATATGATGATCTCAGGACACTTATTCAACATTATGGTCAAGAATCAGTTTATCTCTGGGATCCTTACTTGTCGCCTCAAGATATTTTGCGAACTTTATTTTATTGTTCGCATTCTAATTCAAATTTAAAAGCTATTACAGGTTTGGACTTTCCACCAGGTACAGATAGTCAAACAAAAAAAGATGTATTAAATAATTATGGTCAGGAGTTAGAGAATAGTTGTGAAAATAAGTTTGGTTTGAAGCTAGAGTTTAGAGCCAAGTTCGGTCAATACGGCTGGTCGTTTCATGATCGATTCCTTATCTTCCCTAAAACTAGCATTGGACCTAGGGCTTGGTCATTAGGGACTTCAGTAAATAGTCTGGGTAATGCACATCATATTTTTCAGGAGGTGTCTGATGGTCGCCTAATTGCTGATGCATTTGAAAGTTTATGGGCTGCTTTAGATCATCAGGAGTGTTTAGTATGGAAGAGTTAGAGCAGAACAAAATATTTTTGAGAGCTTTAATTACAGATAGTATTGTAACGATTAGCCCTATTGAGCCTTATCGAGCTCTAAACGTAATAATGTCTATTCCAGAGGAGATTCCTTTTAAATTTTCTAGAGATGAACGCTATGAGATTTATAGAAATTTAATACAGGATTATCCTGTATTAGAAAATTTTTATAATAAAAAGTTCAGAGGATTAAATAACTCTCTTACTCAGGATGAAAGAAACACTTTAAAAGGTCTTTGTCAGTGGTTAATACAAGAGTTGCATGCTTGGGATAACACAGAAGATAAAAAGGCCAAACGATTATCACTGATGTTTATAATTTCTAATATTCTGACTGAAAACTTATGGGAGCTAATCCCATTTAGTGTAATAAATAATACTAAGATAAATGATTTCTTAGCGGGTAGATTTGATCGGTTTCAATGTAATATTGAAATTCCTCAACAGCAGAAAGTGCCTATTTGGGAAAAAGAAGCAGCTCAGCAATACATGGAAGCGATTAAGGAGAGAGATTGGCAACATTTGGCCAATAATTGGCATATTTGGGGGAATTCTCCAAGATTAGATCAGGCCAACACCTTTCAATATCAGATATTCTTATTTTTGCTGAATTACTCTCCAGAACAACTAATAAGTGCTGCTGAACGATATGAAGACTTTATTAGTCTTATGCTCATTTGTAAGGAGCATAGTTTTTCCTTACTTCAACGATTTCAACTTGCTTTAGACACCCAAAATGAGCTTTTTAGATTTGTCTTACTGTTCTCATTAAAGCTCAATAACAATAAATATCATGATTTAACGGATGCAGAGGCTGATTGTTTTGCAGGAATTTTTCAGAAAATTGGAAATAATGTTGATCAGTTAAGACACTGGTTGATGATATTTAATCGTTATCCAGTAAGGTTTCCAATTTTTGCAGATGGATTTGGGGTTTATGTAGCTAAGTATGCTTCTGAGACGGAGATAGACTTATATTTAGAGTCTATACAGGCGGAAGCTATCAACCTGCAAAATGGTTATTATGATACTAGAGAAATTTTGGGAAAGACCTTCCAAAAATTTGCAGCTGTTGCTGAATGTGATGTTAGGAAACTCTTTTGGAATAAATGTTATTGTAAATATTTAGCTTGGAATTTCGGATATGTCGAAGACCATTATTATTTAAATGCAGTCCATTTAAGTAATATAGATTATGCATTGGTGGGGTATTTTGTTGAATGTAATGATCAAAGTGGTAGAGAAGAAATAGCCCAAAGTATTTTAAAGAGTATCGATAGTATTTTTACAAAAAAATGGTATGCCTCACAAAGTGATGTGACGACTGAATTTTACAATTTATTGTCTAAATTACAACCTATTTGCTATGCAGGTGAAGTAGATAAAGATGCATTGGCATCTTGGTTAATGAAACCTGAGAAAATCTACTATTCCAATATATTTTATATTGATGAGAGATATAGGATGGCTTTCTCTCTTAGAGATACTTAGAAATAATGGGTAAAGCTGAATAATCTTGGCATGGATAGTTTATTGATTAGAAAATTGATTTGAAATGAAAAATACAAATGGGGAATAAGTGAATTTCACTCTTTTTTTGTTGCAGAAAATTAAGTTAATTGTTGATCATAGTGGGTTTATTGCTAAATTTATCATAGGTGTTGGTATATGTCTTATCCTTTTATATTTTTGGCATATTGATTACTTTCCTACTGATTTATCATTAGGGGACGGTCTTTTATTTTTCTTAATTACAATAAAGTTTTTATTTATCTATACATTTTTTTTGGGTTGCCATTATGCACTTGGAAGTGTTTTTATATTTTTACTAAGAGGTGTAAAATATTTTTTCAAGGTTTTATTTTCATTAAGAGAAAGGTTATCTAAAGGTTTATTAGATCTGATTTATTGGAAGCTAGATTTTAATAAAATAAGTAAGAATTTTATTAAGTTTTTATTATGCATTTTTGGTTTTGCTTTTGTTTTTGGTTTTTACAGTGGGAAATCAATAAATTTATTAATAATGCTCTTTTTAAGTATTCTTTTAAAAATATTTATTGATAAATTTATAGAGAACTTGAAGACAAATAATGAGAAATTAACAGAAGAAGAAAATCATGATAAAAATATAAGGCTCTCAATGATGTTGCTTTATATTTTACTTGTTCCTAGTTCTGTTTATATTTTTTATGCTGAAAAATCAAAGAATATTTTTATCAATATGGCCCTAGCTTCTGTACGAGAAGATGAAAAAAATAGCTTGATCTTTATTAAAGCAGGATTTAAAGACTTCTTTCCAAAATCGAAAATTGGGCAGAAAAAGGGAGAATTTGTTGAGGTCGAAGGGGCTGAAATACTCTTAAAAGGGGTGGGTAAGAATGCTTTAATTCAATACACAGCTAAAACTAAAGACAAAAATGGAAAAGAATTTAAAATAAAAGTTAAGGTTGAGATACCTAATGAAGCGCTTTTAATTGTAAGAAGATCTCAACATAAAGATTAAATGGGATCTTAAAAATATAAATTAATCTATCGCTGGAAAAAGTTTTAAAACTTCGGTCTTCTTGAAAAGCCTTACTTTTTTATCTGTTTTTCCAAAATAGTGAGGCTTTATAAGACCCTGCTTTTGTAAGTTCGTGATATGAGAGTGACGCATACCTAAAAGAGAGCTTGCCTCAGCACCAGTAATGAATTCTTCTTTTAAATTCAGAATTTTAGTTAGCTCATTTTTATTGATAAGCTTCCAATAGACTAAATCTTCAATACTTAAGAAGCCTGTATTGCACCAATATTTTTTTATCCAATTGGCAGAGCAGTTCAATTGCTTTGCAGCATCTAGGTAGGAAATAAATTTATCGCTTAGTAGTTTATTTTTAAGATTTAACAGGGAGCAAGCTTCAATCTGAACAGATAAAGGGTTGTCCTCATTTTTCCTAAGAATCCCTTTTTGGACAAGTACAGCAACTTTATTTGAGCTGATTGCTAATATGGAGGCAGTATCATTTAAAGAGTAATAATCTGTAGTCTGATCCTAGACAGTATCGTGGACAATCGGTCCCTCTAAATTCTTAAAATAATTCTGTTCAAAAGCTTCTGGACTTAACCAGCCATTTGCAGAATGCCGTCTAATTCGATTGTAGTAAATCTCAATATATTCAAACAAGACAGCATTGGCTTCTTTTCGGGTAGTAAACACACTCCCGTGTACCACATGACCTTTCAATGTATGAAAGAAGCTTTCCGTCACC
>NZ_NEGE01000018.1 GCF_002135355.1 Acinetobacter sp. ANC 4169
GGGATTTGGGCAATGCCTTGCTTGAGCAAGCTTGTTTGCATGTTTGGCGAAATATCCATTTCTTGCTTTATTCCGACTGATTTCTCTAGAAATAGTTGAAGGAGATCGATTCAACCGCCAAGCAATATAACGAATAGAAAAATCTTCACGTAATAAGGCAAATATCTGATATCTTTCGTCTTGAGTAAGATGAGTATAGTTCATGATGCAACTTTGACTTTGGTCGGTCGGAAGCAAAATGCTAACTCATCTTACTTCCTTCCAAGAATTTAATCTCTGTTGCACTTCATTTAAGAATCTAAGATATTTAAAAGGTAAGTGATTTTTATACATTTACGCTTTTTTGCAATTTACAGGTGCGATCACTTGAAAGTTTGTTAGAAGCAATTTAAAACAGTGAATAGATATATAACAAGGATCAGGTATGAAGCTTTATTATTCTCCAGGTGCATGTTCTTTGGCATCACACATTATTTTAAATGAAATTAATGTTGATTTTGACTTGGAGCGCGTTAATTTAAAAACCCATAAGACAGAAAAAGGTACAGATTATTACGCGATTAATCCTAAAGGTTATGTTCCGGCTTTAGAAATTAATCCAGGTCTGATTCTTACTGAAAACGTTGCCATTTTACCTTTCCTTGCCCAGCACGACCCTAAACAAGATTTGATTCCGCCATCCGGGCTAGGACGTGCCAAAGTTCTAGAATGGTTGGGATATTTAAACTCAGAATTACATGATGCGTATGCGGTTTTCTTCGGTGCTCCTTTAGAAGCCGAAGCTAAAGAAAAAGCTTATGCAGAAATTGACAGGTTATTGACTTATATCGATAAAGCGATTGGCGAGTCGGATAACGATTATCTGGTCGATGATAACTTTGGCCCGGCAGATGCATATCTATTCGTATTAACCAACTGGTCGAATGGTATTGGTCATGATCTTACGCCGTACAAGAATATTATTGCCTTGCGTAATAAAGTCGCTGAACGCCAGTCTGTACAGATTGCCATGCGTGATGAAGGTTTGATTCCTTAATTCTGTACATTGAATTGAAAAAGCACCTTCGGGTGCTTTTTTTCTTTGAGTGCCGTAGTAAGACTCAAATCATCTGAAAATATATTATTGATTTTTTATCAATAGTATTTTGCAATTCCATGAATTTTTAGCAATGAAATATTTGAGTATATTGGCCGCTGAAAACAAATCCTCAAAGGCGAATGAATGAGTAATATCCTGATTGTGAATGGTGCCAAGCAGTTTGCACACTCGAATGGCGAGTTGAATGACACTTTAACTGGGTTGGCAAATGCTGTGCTGAGTGATCTGGGTCATCGCGTTAAAATTTCACGTGCAGATAGCGACTATGAAATTCAGGAAGAAATTCAAAAATATGTATGGGCAGATGTGATTATTTATCAAATGCCAGGCTGGTGGATGGGTGCGCCGTGGACAGTAAAAAAATATATGGATGATATTTTTACCGAAGGGCATGGCACCTTATATGCCAGTGATGGCCGATCGCGTTCTGATGCATCGAAAAAATATGGTTCAGGTGGCCTTATTCACGATAAAAAGTATATGTTATCGTTAACCTGGAATGCACCTATCGAAGCTTTTAATGACCCTGAGCAATTTTTTCAGGGTGTTGGAGTAGATGGGGTTTATCTGCCATTTCATAAAGCCAATCAATTTTTGGGTATGAAGGGTTTAGAGACTTTCATTGTGCATGATGTGATTAAAATGCCCAATGTCGCTCAATATCAACATGAGTACCGTCAACATCTTATGCATATTTTTGCTTAATTGATGGGTTCGTTAAGGAGCAAACCATGTTGACTATTATTGCAGATATTCAGATTCGCCCAGGTGCCAAACATCGTGAAAACGTACTAAACGCCTTTAGGAAAATAACAGCTACTGTTTTGCAGGAAGAGGGTTGTCACGGTTATGAACTACTGATAGATCATCAATCAAATGCTGATTATCAGACTAAATTACCTGATGTAATTACCACGTTGGAACATTGGGAAAGTATGGAGCATTTGAATGCTCATTTACTAACTCTACATATGCAAGCCTATCAGCAACAAGTTAAAGATGACGTGCTGGATGTAAAAATCCGGATTATGCAAAAGGGTTTAAGTGCTTAGGTACATTTTGAAATCTTAGAATATAAAAAAAGGACTCATTTGAGTCCTTTTTAAGATCTTTAATTTTATTTAAAGAAATAACCGGTTTCGGGCGAGCTGGCATTGGCCATGCGTTTACGTGGCATACGGCCTGCAAGGAAGGCTTCACGACCTGCTTCAACCGCTTTTTTCATCGCAGATGCCATTAAAATCGGGTTTTGCGCAGCGGCAATGGCGGTATTCATCAGTACACCGTCACAACCGAGTTCCATTGCAATCGCGGCATCACTGGCAGTACCGACACCGGCATCCACCAGTACTGGAACTTTGGCATTTTCCTTAATAATGGAAATGGTATGCGGATTTAAAATGCCAAGTCCTGAACCAATCAGGCTACCTAAAGGCATAATCGCGACACAGCCCATGCTTTCTAATTCTTGCGCAATAATCGGGTCATCCGAGGTATACACCATAATCTCGAAACCGTCGTCAATTAAGGTACGCGCTGCTTTTAAGGTTTCAGTGACATTCGGATAAAGTGTTTTTTCATCGCCCAGTACTTCCAGTTTGACCAGGTTGTGTCCATCCAGCAGTTCACGTGCCAGCATACAGGTACGCACAGCACTGTTGGCGTCAAAGCAGCCGGCTGTATTGGGCAGAATGGTGTATTTTTCTGGTGGAACGACAGAAAGCAGATTCGGCTGATCAGGATGCTGGCCGATATTGACCCGACGGATGGCAACCGTGACGATCTCTGCGCCGCTGGCCTGAATAGCCAAGTCGGTTTCAGTTAAGTCTTTATATTTACCTGTACCGACCAACAAACGTGAATTAAAAGTACGAGAACCAATTATAAGCGGGGTGTCTTCCATGGGAGCTCCGAATTAGCCGCCACCGACGGCATGAATAATTTCAATTTGATCTTCAGCGCAAATAGGGGTTTGTGCCAGTTTGCTTTTGGAAATGATCATTTCATTTTTTTCTACAGCAAAGCGTTTGCCTTCAAGTTCAAGCTCTTGAATTAGTTCTAATAAATTGCTGCATGTGGTATTTTTTGCTTCGCCATTTAAATAAATCTGCATCATTAATTCCCTTTAATTTTATTTCACGTATTTAAAGGCATTCCACGCCAATACCAGCCAGCCTGCAATCATCAAAGCACCGCCAATCGGGGTAATGGCCCCTAAAAAGCGGGGTAGGCCTAATGCCATGACATAGAGTGAGCCACAGAAAAAGAAAATACCAACCTGAATCAGTATAAAACTTGCTTTAATGGGAAGCTGGGGAAGCACTTTGGCTAAAATGGCAAGCGCCAAAAGTCCAAGCGCATGATAGAAAAAATAATCAGTTGCGGTCTGCCACCATGCCAATTGGGCTTCAGTTGCACGTGTTTTTAAGCCATGGGCACCGAAAGCACCCAGCATGACAGCAAAAGCTAAATTGAGGGCTGAAATTGCAATCCACATAAGCAATGACTACCTGAGTAAATTTGCGCATAACTTAGCATATTCTGACACTTGCACGAAAGGCAAAAAGCAACATTCCTGCAGCCTATATATGAAAAAAGAGCACGCAGCCCTTTTTTCAAAATATCATAAAATCGGTTTGGTCACTTAGTTGGAAGACTTAGTTAGATGACATGGCGACCTTAATTTTTTCCATGGCATTTTTTTCTAACTGACGAATACGCTCGGCAGACACGTTATATTCAGCAGCCAGCTCATGCAGGGTCGATTTCTCATCATCTAACCAGCGACGCTGTAAAATGTTGCGTGAACGGTCATCCAGCTGATCCATGGCATCATGCAGAGCAGAGGTGCTTTGTTCTTCGTAGTCTTCTTCTTCAGCTAAGCGAGCAGGGTCGTAACGATTGTCTTCCAGATATAAAGCCGGTGCAACATGGGTTGAACCTTCATCATCGTCATCGCCTTGTGCTTCAAAAGCAGCATCATAAGCGGTTAGACGACCTTCCATTTCCAGCACCTGTTCAGGTGTGACATTCAGGTCATTGGCAATGGATTGTGCTTCATCCAGAGTTAATTTTTTACTGGATTTTTTTAGGCTACGTAGATTGAAGAATAATTTACGTTGTGCCTTGGTGGTGGCAATTTTAACAATACGCCAGTTACGAATCACGTATTCATGAATTTCAGCTTTAATCCAGTGCACGGCAAAAGACACCAAACGTACACCCATATTCGGGTCAAAGCGTTTAACGGCTTTCATTAGACCCAGGTTGCCTTCTTGAATCAGGTCACCTTGTGGCAAACCATAGCCTGCGTAACTACGTGCAATATGCACCACAAAACGCAAATGCGACATCACCAGCATTTTTGCGGCATCTAAATCTTGATCATAATAGTAGCGTTCGGCTAACTCTTTTTCTTGTTCAGCCGTCAAAATAGGAATCTGATTGACAGTACTTATATAAGCACCGAGATTTACCCCTGGTGCCGATAATGACAGGGGCATCAATTGATTGCTGCTGTCACTCATATGTTCTCCTTGAGAGTTGGATGACATAACCATCTTAATAAATTTATCTTAATCCAATATTTCCGTGAAATTAGGAACTTTGGGTAGAGAAATGTAATTTTTTATGCACATTTGAAACGTTCTAGTTTAATTGAAAATAATTAAGATTCAATTAAGTAGTGATACTCAGAATCAGAAATTTTACTCATCTTGCAATTGATCTGATGCATCTGGCAATAACGGCTTACATCTTGCTGACTATGCGGATCTGAAGATTTAAGTAAAAATATGCCGCCTGATTTGTTCTTGATCGCTCGCTTAAGCATCAATAATGGCATGGGGCAAGGTTTGCCCATTGCATCAATAATTATTGCTGAATTGGCTAGATCATTCATCACATTCTATATCTGATTAACTTTAGATAAATATTAGCAAATTTGGTGCCAAAGCCCAATAAAATTATATAACTTCAACATAAAAGTACTTATCTAAAATAAGGAAATAATTAGTAAAAAAGAAGCGGAATCAAAAAGAAGATTAATCAAAAAAAACAGTATGAATTGTGATAAACCCGTGTTAAGCTCGTCGCGTATTCAAAATTAATGACACTATTTCAGTGTGTCTTAAAATGAATATTGCAATGGATGTAACCGGGATTTTGTTAATAGTAATACAGAATGATTACAAGCTTAGAAATAATAATTATTTTTAAACCTTGTTTACTCTGCTGTTTGCAACACCGGGTGGTCCTTTAATTAAATACAATGAGGATTAACTTATGACAGCTCGTGAACAAGGCGTAGTTAAATGGTTCAACGACACTAAAGGCTTCGGCTTTATTCAACGTAACGGCGGCGACGACGTATTCGTTCATTTCCGCGCTATCCAAGGTGACGGTCACCGTTCACTTCGTGACGGCCAACGTGTTGAATTCAGCGTAGTTAAAGGTCAAAAAGGCTTCCAAGCTGAAGAAGTACAACCTTTAGACTAATCGCCTGATTATTCATGAGAACGCCCCAATGTAATTTGGGGCGTTTTTGTTTATAATAGACTCCTATTTTTCCTGATCATTAAGTTAGAGCACATTTATATGTCATCTGGTTTTGAAACCTTAAATTTACATCCGAAACTGAAACAGGCAATTGATGCTTTAGGTTTCAAAGAAATGACACCTATTCAGGAAAAGGTTTTAAAATTCACTTTGGCTGGACATGATGCCATTGGTCGTGCACAAACTGGTACGGGAAAAACGGCGGCTTTTCTGGTCAGCGTGATTAACGATTTGCTGAATAATCCGATTAAACAACAGCGTTTTCGTGGTGAAGCGCGTGCATTGATTCTTGCGCCTACACGTGAGCTGGCTTTACAGATTGAGAGTGATGCCAAAGAACTTACCAAATTTACCGATCTGCATCTGGTGACTTTGCTGGGTGGGGTAGATTTTGACAAGCAGAAAGCACAGCTGGATAAAAATTTTGTCGATATTATTGTGGCGACTCCAGGCCGTTTAATCGATTTCGTTGAACAAAAAGAAGTCTGGCTGGACCAGATTGAATTTTTGGTGATTGATGAAGCAGACCGGTTACTGGATATGGGCTTCATTCCCTCAGTAAAACGTATTGTGCGTTTTTCACCGCGTAAAGAACAACGTCAAACCTTAATGTTCTCTGCAACCTTTAGCTATGATGTGTTGAACCTGGCACAGCAGTGGTTGTTCGAACCGGTGACTGTAGAAATTGAGCCGGAAAAGAAAACCAATGCTGATGTAGAGCAACGCGTTTATATGGTTGCAAAAACAGATAAATATAAGTTGTTGCAAGAAATCTTACGTGATGAACCAATTGAAAAAGTCATGATCTTTGCCAATCGTCGTGATCAGGTGCGTAAGCTTTATGATCACCTGAAAAAAGACGGTTATAAAGTGGTGATGTTGTCAGGTGAAATTGCACAGGATAAACGCTTGAAAATGCTGGACCAGTTTAAAAATGGTCAACATAATATTATGATCGCGACCGATGTCGCAGGTCGTGGTATCCATGTGGATGGCGTTTCACATGTGATTAACTTTACCTTGCCTGAACAGTCGGATGACTATGTTCATCGTATTGGCCGTACTGGTCGTGCGGGAACAAGTGGGGTAAGTATCAGTTTCTTATCTGAAGATGATGCGTTCTATCTTCCAGAAATTGAAAAGGCCATTGGTCAGAAATTACCTTTAACCCGTTTAGAAGGCTACTGTTAATTTTAAGATGTTGATCCAAGTGTTAAATAAGATGTAAACCAAAAGCCGCTTCAATAAGCGGCTTTTTTTTTGCTTTTTGATCTAGGGTCTGTTGACAATTCGTCTATGTTTGCGACTACGCGTATTTTTTAGATGATACTAGGCGTGAACTGCAAAATTTAGTCATTCTAAATGCGTAGTTCACAACGACGTAGCGTCAAAAAATACTCTAGTCCCGAAGGGTTGTGGCTAAAATTATCTCAGACTGCGTCATGAAATTTAAAAATGGAACCACCATTCTTTGCATTTCATTCCTTGTCTGCTCAATTTTAGCCGACAACGCAAGCCATTTATGAAATGTCAACAGCCCCTAGACTTTTATTGAGTGAATAAGCTGAGATAGACCCTTATTAGAAGGTCTAGTTGGCTCGACAGCTAAAGGTCAGTACGGTTTGATAGTCTTCATCACGTGCCAGACTGCCGCTTTTACCGGCCAGGGTGCCAAGTACACTGGTTGCAGCCTGAATCATTTGACCAGTTTTTTCATCGACCACACCTTTTAAGGCGCCATTATATTCAGTCTTTTCATTGACTATGACCGGGCTGGCTTTTTTACCGCAGGTATTATTGGCTGCTGTAATTGCATTGTTTTTAGAGATTAAGTTACTTTTACCTATACCTGTCACTTCATATTGGTTATTTTCTTTTTGAACGGCTAATGATGTGGTTGGATTGGATGCACATGCGGTGAGCGCGAGAGCAACGGCAACTGTTGAAGCGAGTGCAAAGACTTGATTCATCTTTTTCCCCTGGATTGTTTTAAAAAAGAATTTGAATTATTTGAACATGATTAATTGAATGATTTTTGAAGGACTTGTATAGAATATGCAGCTTTATATGGACACTATGTGACTGAGGGCGATTAAGTTGAATATTGGGGATAACACATTCACTCGATGCTCTAGAGTAACTGAACAAGATTATGCTAATCTTGTTGAAATATTTTAGTACACAGATATAAAAGTCAATGACGGATTCAGCGGTAGAGACGGTTCATCAAAATATTCATCAACGTCAGTCGGTAGGACATTTGGTTGAGCCTGCACCGAATGCACAGCAACTGGAAAAGGCCTTTCAGGCTGCTCTGACTGCGCCAGATCATCACCGTTTAAAACCCACCCGTTTTGTGGTGATTCCGAGTGATCAGCGTGAAGCTTTTGGCGAATTATTGTCTAAAGCTCTGGCAGATATGGGTGAAACAGATCCGGCTCAGCTGGAGCGTGTGAAGCATCACCCATTTCGCGCACCACTGCTGGTTTTGGCGTTAACCCAGTTTCAGCCACATCCCAAAGTCCCCAATTTTGAACAAACCTTAAGTTCAGGGGCGGCCATTGAGAATTTCTTATTGTCTTTGCAGATACAGGGTTTTTCAACCATGTGGCGAAGCGGGGCAGTGGTTGAATCGCCGTTGTTTAAACGAAGCCTGGCGCTGGCGGAAGATGATTTAATTTCTGGAATTATTTATATTGGCACAGCAGTAAAAGCGATTCCAGCGCGTATAGCAGTGAATACACAAAATTATGTCAGTTATTGGAATCAATAACTGTATTGAATCATGAGTTGAGATATAAAAATAATGTCAGAGTTGAAATTTTCAGATCTTGTGGAACCGGTTGCAATCGATCAAAAAACAGCTTTACGTGTAACGGTGTTGGGGGGCGGTAGTTTTGGTACTGCTATGGCCAATACTGCGGTACGTAATGGTTGCGACACCATGATCTGGATTCGTGATGAAGCGGTAGCAGCAGAAATTAACCAAACCCATATTAATAAACGCTATTTACCCGATTTTGTTTTGGAGTCGGGCTTAAAGGCAGTGTCAGATTTGGAAACGGCTGTTTGTAATCGTGACATTATTTTGGTGGCTATACCGAGCCATTCTTTTCGCGATGTGCTTAAACAAATTAAGCCTTTTATTACTTCGCAGGCCGTCATTTCCTTAACCAAAGGCATTGAGGCGAAAACCTTTCATTTTATGAGCGATATTATTCGCGAAGAATTGCCTCAGGTTCCATATGGTGTACTTTCCGGACCGAATCTGGCCAAGGAAATTATGGCCGGACAACCGGCAGGAACGGTTGTCGCCAGCCAATCGGAACTGGTGCGTTATGCGGTACAGCAAGCGTTACACAGCGCATTATTCCGGGTTTTTGCCAGTGATGATGTGCATGGTGTGGAATTGGGCGGGGCTTTAAAAAATATCTATGCTGTTGCCATGGGCATGGCTGCTGCTTATAAGGTGGGTGAAAATACCAAAAGTATGATTCTGACCCGTGCACTTGCAGAAATGAGCCGTTTTGCCGTGAAATTGGGTGCAAATCCTCTGACTTTTCTTGGTTTATCGGGCGTGGGTGATTTGTTTGCCACCTGTAATAGTCCGCTCAGTCGTAACTATCAAGTTGGGTTTGCCCTGGGTTCTGGTAAAAGTCTGGAGCAGGCGACTAAAGAATTGGGTCAAACCGCTGAAGGGATCAATACCATTGTGCAGGTACGTAGCCGTTCGGAAGAATTGGATGTATATATGCCAATTACCAGTGCCTTATATGATGTGATTTTTGAAGGGGCTCCCCCTTTAAGCATCGCACTTTCACTCATGAAAAATGGGCATCGTAGTGATGTGGAATTTGTTTTGCCTCATAATGAAGTGTAATTTTTTAATAAGATTATTACCTTCATAAAGCCTGGTTATAATTGCTGCATATTCGAAAATAAGGAAATTTTATGCAACTTACCTTAGTCCGTCATGGTGAAGCTGCTCCAGCGCTGCATGGTAATGATGACAAGCGGCCTTTAACCGAGCGTGGGCATAAGCAGGCACAATTCACCGCAGAATATTTAAAAAACATGATTCAGCCAGATGCTTTTGTGGTCAGTCCTTTATTGCGCGCGCAAGAAACCTTGGCCCATCTGCAACATTATTTTCCTGATGTGTCAGTCTTGGTGTGCAATAAAATCAAACCGGATGATGATGCAAAACTGGCAGTGGACTGGTTGTCACAGCTGCCTTATGAATCCATTGTGGTGGTGTGTCATATGAATGTAGTAGCACATATTTCGTCATTGTTGACAGCAGAACCTTTTCATCCGTATGCTTTGGCTGAAGCGCGGATATATGAGCAAGCAGTCATTGCAACTGGGTTATCAACCCAGTTAAAAAGTTTTATTCCAAACGCATAAAATATTAATTAAAACGGCAGAAAAACATTAATGTTGTATTTATGGATGCCTGAAGCCAATGGGGCTTGGCAATGGTCGACTGGAGAAAGTTGGTCTCAGGCCACTAGTCTTGAACAATTGATTCAAGATACTCAAGGCTATCATGGGCAAGAAGCGGTAGTTTTTTTTCCGAGTCGCGATGTGCAAATGCTGCAACAGAGTCTGGCTAAACCTCAATACAAGAAATTGGGTGCGGATGGGGTAAAATATTTATTAGAAGAATTTGTGGTTTTGCCCATCGATTCCATGAAAATATTGCATCATTTTCAAAATCCAGATCAATTGATCATTTTGGGTGTGGCACAGAGCACCGTTGAAACCTTGCAACATGCTTTGAACCTGATTCCGGTTAAAGTCATTTCCTTATTGCCTGATTTTCTCATTTTGCCGGTTCCAGAAGTGGGGCAAACCATCATTGCCAACCTGTCTGGACGCTTGCTGGTACGTGAAAGTGAATTTATGGGAAATTCGGTAGATGATTTGGCACTGTTTTTAGATTATCAGCCGCAAGGTCAATCTTATAAAATCAGTAATTTTACTGCTGAACAAATGCAAAGCCTTGAAGCCATGGTGACGCATGAACAGATTGAAACTTTTGATTATGCCGTGCCCTTATTAAAAAAAGCACAATATCATCCTTTTAATATTCTGCCTAAAGCCAAAAATAGCACGGGTGTATCTGGCTATTGGAAAGCGTGCGCTGCGGTATTGGTTGCTGCTTTAGTGGTTCAATTTGGCTATGATGTAACCCGCTGGTATAAATATAAAAAGGTGGCAGACCAGACTGCATTGCAAGCTGTTGATCAGTATAAATACTGGTTTGGGCAGAGTAGCCGTGTCACTGAACAGAATTTGAAAAGTCAGTTTGAAAGTCATGTACGCTTAAATAAAAGTGCCAACACCCAAGCTTTGCAGTTGCTGAGCCGTATTGGGCCGGTGCTCATGCAAAACCAGATTGTGGCCAATCGTGTCCATTATGAGGCTTCAGCTTTAAACATGGAATTAAAAGCGAATTCATCGACTGTACTGCAAAATTTAATCCAGCAGTTGAATCAGCAAGGCTTTAAGGCAGAATTAGGCAATATTCAGCCGAACGGAGCAGGTGTAATGGGATTGGTGAAAATACAATAATGAATACATCAGAAAAACTGCAAAACTCGATTGATCAGTCCATCGAAAGAATCACTGATTATCTGGATCGGCTGTCTGTACGTGAACGCTATATGGTGATCTTCACAACGGTTTTTGTACTGGTTGCGGCCATTGGTTCAGCACTTTGGTATATGCATGCCGCCGCCAATAAACAGCAGAATCGGGTCAATGATTTAAAAGACATGATGGTGTGGATGCAGAGCAATGCGGTAACCATGAAACCCGCCGATGATTTGCAGTTAACTGCGGCTGATAAGGTGCAACGCGTTGCCCAGCAGCAGGGATTGTCTGTGGCATCGCAACAGGCAGGTGAGCAAATCCAGATTGTGGCAGCGCATGAAAATTATGCCATTTTGGCCAATTTTTTAACCCAATTGACGCAAATGGGTCTAAGCCTTGAAAAAATAGAATTAATTTCCGAGGCGGGGCAGATTAAATTAACAGCGACAGTGCAATAATGGGTAAAAATAAAGATCTGCTAAGCATGGTGTTTTGTACAGGCTATGCCTATAATATGGCGACTTAAAAAGCAGTAGACTTTTATAGATATGTTGTATTCTCTTGCCCGCCCTTTGTTGTTTTCTTTAGCACCAGAGCGTGCACATGAGCTAACATTATCGTTATTGAAATCAGCTCATCGCATGGGCATGATGCGTCAAAACGTAGCGTCCAAACCTGTGACCTGTATGGGAATCGAATTTCCCAATCCGGTAGGTTTAGCCGCTGGTTTAGACAAAAATGGCGCTTATATTGATGCCCTGGCTGGACTGGGGTTTGGTTTTATTGAAATTGGAACCATTACGCCACGTCCTCAATCGGGCAATCCGCATCCCCGTTTATTCCGTTTACCTGAAGCCAAAGCCATTATTAACCGTATGGGGTTTAATAATGATGGGGTGGATAAACTGGTTGAAAATGTCAAAGCAGCAAAATTCAAAGGCATTTTAGGCATTAATATTGGTAAAAATGCCGATACGCCGGTTGAAAATGCAGTGGATGATTATCTGATCTGCCTTGAAAAAGTCTACAATTACGCTTCTTATATTACTGTTAATATTTCATCACCCAATACCAAAAATTTGCGTAGCCTGCAAAGTGGCGATGCACTGACCGAATTATTGCAAACCTTAAGAAAACGTCAGCTTGAACTGGCTGAAGAACATCAGCATTATGTACCTTTGGTGCTTAAGGTTGCACCAGATCTGACTGCCGAAGATATCGATTTTATTGCCAAACAGCTCATCCAGTTTAAAATTGATGGTTTGATTGTGACCAATACCACCTTATCTCGTGAAGGGGTAGAAAATCTCAAGCATGGCGATGAAGCAGGCGGCTTGTCCGGTGCTCCGGTATTTGAAAAAAGTACTGCTTGTCTGGCCGCTTTCGCTAAAGCACTGAAAGGTCAAGTTCCATTGATTGGAGTGGGCGGTATTTTGTCAGGTGAACAGGCGGTTGCAAAACAGCAAGCAGGTGCCAGCCTTGTACAAATTTATAGTGGCCTCATATATACAGGTCCAAGCTTGGTAAAAGATTGTGTTGATGCTTTAAAAACGCCATGAATACACTGGATATCTTCATACTGATTATTTTGCTCATTGGAGGGCTCAACGGTTTGCGACAAGGATTGGTTTCAGCCTTTGCGAACTTGGTAGGATGGATTTTTGCGCTGATAGTCGGTGCAAAATACGCGACCATCCTGGCACCTTCGATGGTCTCACTTAGTGCAGATCCAGTAGTACAAAAAATAGCAGCTTTTGCATTTATTGTATTGGTCATGGTGGTATTCACCTGGATTATTACCGCATTCCTCAACAAGATATTAAAGAGTCTGAAGCTTGGTCCGCTGAATAGACTGGCAGGCGGTGCTTTTGGCTCTTTAAAAGGTTTAATGATTGTACTGATTACCATGCAGGGCATTGGCCCTTGGGTAGAAAGCTCCCCGCATTGGAAACAGTCTAAATTCGTACAACTCCTTATTCCTTATGCACCCTGGGCGACCGAACTTTCTAAAGAAGCGGCGCAAGGGGCACTTGCTCATATCAAGTCCGATGAAGGTGCGCCGACATCTTCCGACTCATCATCTGATAAAACGCAGAAGCATGCAGCGCGTACAGATGAATCAACAAATAATCCTTTTTATTAATCCTAGCTTGTTTGCGAGGTTGCTATGTGTGGAGTTGTTGGTATAGCTGGTAAGTCACCTGTTAACCAAATGTTGTTTGATGCATTGACGATGTTACAGCATCGTGGTCAGGATGCAGCCGGAATAGTAACTTGTCATGAAGGGCGTTTGTTCCTGCGTAAAGACAACGGTATGGTACGAGACGTCTTTCATACGCGTCACATGCGTGCACTGCTAGGTAATTACGGTATTGGTCATGTGCGTTATCCAACAGCAGGTTCTTCAAGCAGTGCAGAAGCACAGCCATTTTATGTGAACTCGCCTTATGGTATTACCTTGGCGCATAACGGTAACTTGACCAACGCTGAAGAAATTCATGAAGACTTGTTTAAAACAGATCTTCGTCACATGAATACCGATTCGGATTCTGAAGTACTGCTCAACGTTTTTGCACATGAAATGCACAAGAACGGCAAGTTGAATCCATCACCGGAAGATATCTTTGATGTAGTGTCACGTGTACATGAGCGCTGCAAGGGTGCTTATGGTGTAGTCGCCATGATTACTGGACATGGTTTGGTTGGCTTCCGTGATCCAAATGGTATTCGTCCATTGATCTATGGTTCGCGTGAAACTGAAAAAGGCATGGAATATATCATTGCTTCCGAGTCTGTAGCGATTACCGCTTTGGGCTTTAAAGTTGAACGTGATATTGAACCAGGTGAAGCAATCTTCATTACTTCAGAAGGTGAATTGTTCAGCAAGCAGTGTGCTGCAGATCCTGAATATCGTCCTTGTATCTTCGAATATGTCTATTTTGCACGTCCGGATGCAATCATTGATGGCATTTCAGTGTATAAGGCACGTTTGAAGATGGGCGAAAAGCTTGCTAATAAAATTATCCGTGAATGGGGTGAAGAGCACGACATCGATGTGGTGATTCCAATTCCGGATACTTCCCGTACTTCCGCTTTGGAACTGGCAAATAGCTTGGGTGTTAAATTCCGTGAAGGTTTTGTGAAAAACCGTTATATCGGACGTACCTTTATTATGCCGGGTCAGCAGCAACGTGAAAAATCAGTACGTCAAAAACTCAACCCGGTTGAGCTTGAGTTTAAAGGCAAAAACGTTTTACTGGTAGATGACTCGATTGTACGTGGTACGACCTGTAACGAAATTATTCAAATGGCACGTGATGCTGGCGCAAAAAAAGTATTCTTTGCTTCAGCTGCACCGATGGTGAAATATCCAAACGTGTACGGTATTGATATGCCTGCAAAAGCAGAATTGATTGCTTCAAACCGTAGTGTTGAAGAAATTCGTGAAATTATTGGTGCTGACCGTTTAATTTTCCAGGATCTGGAAGATTTGAAAGGCGCAGTACGTACCAGTAAAGTACCGGCATTGCAGGAATTTGACTGTTCGGTGTTTGACGGTGTGTATGTGGCAGGCGGTATTGATGCAGCTTATCTCGATAATCTTGAGAACAAGCGTAACGATTCTGCGAAAAAAGCCCAAGGCGGTTATATTGATGTCAATATCGATGCTGCATCAGTAGACTTGACTGGCGTGAAAGAAGAATAAATTCTTCTTCCATACTATGAAAAGCGGGAAATTCCCGCTTTTTTAATTTATGATAGGTGAATAAATACAATGTAATACAGGAACTTTACATTGAAGCATGTGGGTTATTCTTTCATAAAAAATAAAAATATGGTTTGGTCTGCAAGTGTCTGTATGCTTGCGGTACTGCTCACGCTATTCATTTTAAATACCATTGTAGGATTGAACGTTTTTTATTTTGATCAGACTCAATCCATCTTCTGGCATGTGTTAAGCCCTTATCTCATTGTGCTATTGCTGAGCGTGATGATCATTTCTGTACTGTACGAGTTTTATGTGTTTCGTTCAGGTGGTCATTCACTGGCAAAACAGTTGGGTGCACGTCGCTTAAGCCTCATTGAAAGTATTCCTGAAGAAAGTATTGCGCTGAAAATTACCGAACAGCTGGCCGATACTTTTTTAATTGATGCGCCAGCTGTTTATGTGCTTCCTGATGAAGTGGGCGTAAATGCACTTACGGCCGGGTTTTATCCACGTGATATTGTGATTATCTTGACTTGGGGTGCTTTGCAGAATCTGGATGAACTAGAACTTTATGGTTTGCTCAGCCATGAGTTTAATAAAATTTTGTCTGGTGAAACGGCTGAAAATACCCGTTTAAAAATTCTCTACAGTAGTCTGACCACTTTTAGTCAGTGGGGCAGCAAAATTGCCAAACTTGGCTTTACCAAGCACGGCCAGGCACATACGCATAAATTTGCGACTTCTTTTGTGGCCATGGGTGGAATAATCTGGTTGATTGGAAGTCTGGGTGTTTTGATTACCCGTTTTATTAAATACATTTCACTTGGTAGCCGTACTTTTAAGAATGATCAAAAAACCAGACGCCTGATTCAAAACGATGCCAATGTGCAAACCTTGCTCAGAATTTATGTGCATCATTCAGGTTCGCAGATTCATAGTGAATATGCCGAATCCATTTCGCATATGTGTTTTGCCAATTCTTTAAGTCCACAAAACTGGATGAATATTCACCCCAGTATTGAACAGCGTATTTATGAATTGAACCCTGGTCTGGTGCAGGATTTACAGCTTGAGAATTTAAAAAAATTACGTAATCAGCCATTATTTAGTTTGTTCCGTTCCTTTGATGAACTCAACAGTGAAGTCTACACGCCGTGGAGTTCGCCTCAACCCTTGCCATTGCTGCGTTTATCCCCAATTAGTTTTGCCATTAATGATGCAATCAAGCCACTTAATCCGGAAATTCGCGACAATATGCAGCGTCCTGAGCTGATTCAGCGTGCACTACAGACCGCAACAGGTTCGCGCGAAGTGATGGTGGCGATTTTAATGATTCGTCAATACCGTGAATTTATTCCTGCCGAGGCTGAGGTCAGTCGTGCCATAGTTGATTCATTGCTGCATCTGGATGGCCGGGTGCATATCTCGATCTTTCATGAAGCATGTAAAAATATTGGCAGCATGCCTGCGACCATTGCACGTCAGTTTTTAATGAAACTGGCACGAATTATTCAGGAAGATGGCGAAATTGGTCTGCTAGATGCTTTATTGCTGGAATGTGTTAAATATGAATTGAATCTGCTGCCTTTACATACACCCACCTCACAGGAAGATGTAAAACCGCAAATCGTACGTTTGATTGATGCCTTGTTGCATGTGCAGCAGATTAATAGCCAGAATCAGCTCGACGTACGTAAGAAAATTCTGCGACGGGTACTCACGTTAAAAGAGCTGGAAATGTATGCCGAAATTTCGGATGAGCCGATTGATTTGTCAGAAATCTTAAATGATATTGCAGGTTTATTGCTGCGTGACCGCTTAAGTATTTTGGGTGTTGCTGAGCTATGTTTGTGGAATGACCGTATTATTACCCAAGATGAACTGGATGTTCTGCAACTGCTGTATTGGCGTTTTGGTTTTGAAACCGATGAAATTGTCGATCTGATGCAGAAGAAAAATAGTTTGATGATAGTCTAGACAAGCTGCGATAAAATTAGTGATGATTCAATAAAAGCACAGCAAAAAATCAGTAATCTCGTTAGAATACCAAGTATTCAATTGGTGATGAAAAAAGATGATAGGGCATCAGCGTGACATACTGGCAACATTGGGAATCGATATCTGGATTCCCCGGGATGTTGCATGTCAAAAAATGCCATCTTCATCACTCTGGCGCGATCAGGCTGCACCAGAATATCAGACTGAAATTGTGCTGGCAAAAGCGCCAGCAGTCTTGCCATTAGAGCTTAAAGCCGATCCAGAGCAAGCGATTGAGCGTATCGAACCGGTCAAGACTCCGGATGTCTCAGTAAGCGCAGAAAAAGTTGAAGTTGTAGCCGAAGTCATTGCAGAGCGTGCAGCGCTGCAAATAGCAGCTTTTCAACTACAAGCCTTAAGTTTGCCACATTGTGTCATTGTTGTGGATGCAACCGAAATGAGCGCTGAACAGCAGCAGCTTTGGAGTAATATTCAACAGGCGGTGCTGGCTGAATATTATGAATTACAGTGGCCATTTCCTTTAATGAATTTCCAGGATGGCCATGGGGTGGAAAGTTATGTGCAAGGCTTTCTTGATGCCATAAGTACAGATAAAAATATTATCTTTCTAGGGCAATGTACCTATTTAAAAAACTCAAAAAGTATCAATCTGGCTGGTTTGCAGGAAATGCTGGATCAGCCCTTATTAAAAAAACGCTTGTGGCAGTTTATGCAAAAAAGGCCTCAAAACACGGATGGAACATGAAGCAGAAAGTTGTCGTTTTTAGCCAGTTAGATCGGGATATTCTTCAGCGATTACAACAACAATATCATGTCGTCATGATTAACCCGAAACTTGGGGATATCAAAGCGCAACTACTTGAACAGGTTAAGGATGCCGATGCAATGATTGGCGCAGGGCGTTTACTGAATGAAAGTAATTTGGCCACAGCGCAACAGCTCAAAATCATTTCTAGCGTTAGTGTGGGTTATGACAACTATGATCTGGCTTATTTAAACCAGAAAAACATCTGGTTATCCAATACCCCGCATGTATTAACCGAAACCACTGCCGATTTGGCTTTTAGTTTATTGATGAGTGCAGCACGAAAAGTTCCTGCTCTTGATCAATGGACCAAGCAGGGGCAGTGGAAGCGTACAGTTGGTGAAGCACAATTCGGGCAGGATATTTTTGCCAAGACCCTCGGGATTATCGGTTTAGGAAATATCGGAGCTGCGATTGCGCGGCGTGGTTTTTATGGCTTTAACATGAACATTCTGTACCACAACCGCCGTGAAAAACTGGAATTGGCGCAACCGTTAAATGCCCGCTATTGTGCTTTGGATGAATTGTTGCAACAGTCCGATTTTGTTGTGCTGGCTGTTGATCTCAATGCAGAATCTAAAGCGCTGATGGGTCTGCATGAGTTTGAGCAAATGCAGCCGCATGCTGTTTTTGTCAATATTGCCCGTGGTTCTGTGGTCGATGAGCAGGCACTTATTACTACGCTTAAAGCAGGTAAAATTTTTGCTGCTGGCCTGGATGTCTATGCAACAGAGCCTTTGCAAGAATCTGAACTTTTTGCTTTGGAAAATGTAGTGACTTTGCCGCATGTGGGTTCTGCGACTGCAGAAACGCGTAAAAAAATGGCCGAACTGGCTTATGGTAACCTGGTGGATGCCCTGGAAGGGCGCACACCGCCTTATCTCGTGAATCCCAGCTTTTCTTAAAATTTGATAACACTTCATTGCAAATTGCTCCAAATTTCAATGTTATAGTCTGATAAATCTTAAAAAAGCAGTTTGAGAACATCACATTGAAACGGTTTTTATGGGCTTGTAACATCAGTTTGCTTTCTGCAATGGCATTGACGCACAGTGCAAATTTCAATTCAACGCCGCAATTTAATGTTCCTGAAATCGGTAGCGGCGTTGGTCTGATTGATCAACAAAAAGAAAAAATGATTGGTGAAAAAGTATTCCGTGAAGTGCAACATCAAATGCCAGTGCTGCAAAACCCATGGCTAGAAGACCAGTTGGGTAATGTGTTTTCCCATATTTTAAGCCAGACCCAGCTGGGACAACCGATTGGTCTGGTGATTATCAATGATCCGCAAATCAATGCTTTTGCTGTGCCTGGTGGACTGTTTGCCATCAATACGGGAATGGTGACATCTGCCCGAAATATCGATGAAGTGGCTGGAGTAATGGCGCATGAAGTGGCACATGTCTCACAACGTCATTACAGCCGCTCGCAAGAGGCATTCAAGGGGCAAGGTTTACTGACTCTGGCTGGATTACTGGTCGGTGCACTGATTGCTTCCCAAGCTGATGGCGATGCAGGAACTGCGGTGATGTTGGGTTCTCAGGCGGCGTTAATGGATAAACAGCTGAACTATAGCCGTAATCAGGAGCGGGAAGCAGACCGGATTGGGATGCAATATATGTATAGTGCTGGTTTTAATCCGCAAAGTATGGCGGACTTTTTTGAAGTGATGGATCGTTCAACCAGCAAGGTCAGTTTCTTGCCCGACTTCTGGTTCACTCATCCGCTTAGTAGCGAGCGGATGAGCGAGGCGCGTTTAAGAGCCAATCAATTCCCTCGGGTAAAATCAAGTTTGCATGATGAAGATTTTGAAATTCTGAAATGGTATAGCCGGGTTATTTCCAATCAGGCGACAGAACAGCAATTGCAAGTTTTGGCAAATCGCAATAATTTTTCCGGACAGCTGGCTTTATCCGCATTTTATTTAAAACAAGGCGATTATGTTCTAGCGCAGCAGGTTTTGGATCAGGCTAAAAAACAGCAACGTTTAAATAATCTGCTGGTTCTTATTCAAACTGATATCTATCTGGGGCAGAATAAAACCGATCAAGCCTATCAGGCCATTCAATCCGCAGCACGGATTATGCCGGAAAATCGGGCTTTAGCGCTTAAACTGGCAGAGGTTTTGATTCGCCAGAAAGATGCTGCACAGGCACAGAAGCTGATTCAGCGATTCACCAATAAGAACCCGCGTGACATACAGGCTTGGCGCTTGATGCAGCAGGCGGCCAATATAGACCAATCAGCATTCAGGACGGTGAACGTACTGCGTTATCGTGCAGAAGTGGAATACTGGTCGGGATCGGAAGAAAATGCAATTAAGTCCTTGTTGCATGCACAGCGCCTGATTAAAGATAATGAAGTGTTGGCTGCAAAATTAAAAGCACGGATTCAGGAAATGCAAAAAGAGCGACAACTCAGAATTTAATCGTAGATGAGGTTGCAGTCACAATAAAAACAAGGAGTGGCAAATGCTAGAAGGTCAATGCTTATGTGGAAGGGTGAGATATCGTTATCATGCTGAAATTGAAAAAACCATCATTTGTTACTGTAAAAATTGTCAAATGGCGCAAGGCTCAATCTTTGCTTGGAACAGTCCATTACAGCAATCAAAATTTGAAATTAGCACTGGACTTAAATTTCTAAAAGAATATTTCCATAGCCCCAATAAAGCCCGGGTATTTTGTCAGGAATGTGGCAGCCCGATCTATTCATATCGCTTGGATCTGCCTGATATCATTCGTTTGCGTTTGGGAACGGTTACGCAAGGGCATGTGCCTGCACCATCCGAACAGGCGTATAGAACATACAAACCTGATTTTCTGCATATCGCTGAATAAAATCTGCTGCTAGAATGATTATGCCTATGATAATCTTCGTGGGTTGTATATTTCGAATAATGAACAGTATTGATTGATTTATGAAAAAAATATTATTGACGCTATGGGTGTTGGGGTGTGCTGGATCAAATACGGCTTTTGCGAGCGTAGAGCAATATGTCGCAGCAGTGGATCAAATCTCTGAACAATATAAGCAGGATAGCAGAAATTTTTTTAGCAGTTTAAATGCACAACAGGCAAGTTTTACGCCCCAGCAGCAATCGCAGTACTGTGCAATGGTGGGTCGTTATATTGATCGGTTATATCAGGCGGCAGATCAGAACAGGCAGTCTTTAGATCGTCAATTTAGGCAAATGACCAAGCAAGACGTGATTAACCAAGTGATGTCGTCAAAAGAAATGCTGATTTTGAAAAAATATAATATTCAGTGCAATTTTTAGTTATAAATCTGCTGTATGAGATGAGTGGGCTAAAAATGGTGAATTGAAAAGAGAAGAAAGTGTATAAAAATATAAATAGAGGATTGTTATATTGATTTAGGGCTATTTAACAAGCTGCTAAATAGTCCAAACCAAACAATTGAATTATTTTGAAAGATTAAGAAAGTTTCGCTTTAATTTTAGCTGAAACTTGTGCAGGATCGGCACGCCCGGCTATGAGCGGACGTAGAGAGTTCATCACCTTACCCATATCTTTCATGCTAGTAGCTTCTTGCGCAGCAATAGTTTGCGCAATGATAGAATCAAGCTCTTCCTCAGTCATAGCTTCTGGTAGAAATTGAGATAAAACCTCAATTTCGGCTTGTTCTTTACTAGCTAAATCATCACGGCCAGCGCCTTCAAAGGCTTTAACCGATTCTTTTCGTTGTTTGATTTGCTTTTCAATGACCGCAAGAGTCTGAGCATCGTCAAGCTCTATGCGCTCATCGACTTCGATTTGCTTAATTGCCGCCTGTAGACCACGAATCACCGTTAACTTAGACATTTCTTTAGCACGCATAGTTGCTTTCAAAACATCGGTTATTTGGTTTTTTAAAGTAGTCATTTATTTAGTCCAGGCAGTCAATCACAAATTAATCTTAGTAAAGGCGTGTAGTACGAACTGATTCGCGAGCCAATTTCTTTTGGTAACGTTTAACAGCAGCAGCTTTTTTACGTTTACGTTCTTGAGTTGGTTTTTCGTAGAATTCACGTTTACGAACGTCAGCTAAAACACCCGCTTTTTCGCATGAACGTTTGAAACGACGGATAGCTACGTCTACTGGTTCGCCTTCTTTCAATTTAACTTGTGGCATGAAGAATCCTCATTAAGTTATGGATAAGATCTGCGGCACGATTGCCTTAGATCACAAGTGAAGGACAGTATTTTACTCATTTACATCTCATATCACAAGTCTATAATAGCTTTAGCAATATTTAGATACGGGTAAAAGGCAGTTTAATGATCGTTCTGGGCTTGGAAACTTCTTGTGATGAAACTGGGTTAGCTCTCTATGACAGTGAAGTCGGCTTAATAGGACAGGTGCTATATAGTCAGATTAAACTGCATGCAGAATATGGCGGCGTGGTACCGGAACTGGCTTCACGCGACCATGTGCGCAAGTTAATTCCTTTAATTAATCAATTGCTTGAACAAAGCAAAATTAAAAAATCACAAATTGATGCAGTGGCCTATACACGTGGTCCCGGTTTAATGGGGGCGTTAATGACCGGAGCTCTGTTTGGCCGAACATTGGCGTTTGCGCTAAATAAACCGGCTATTGGTGTGCATCATATGGAAGGTCATATGCTTGCGCCACTGTTGTCTAAAACTCCACCAGATTTTCCATTTGTGGCTTTATTGGTCTCTGGTGGGCATACCCAGCTGATGGCAGCACACGGTATTGGTCAGTATGAATTGCTGGGTGAATCGATTGATGATGCAGCAGGTGAGGCCTTCGATAAGGTCGCGAAAATGATGGGCTTGCCTTATCCGGGTGGTCCGAATATTTCGCGTCTTGCAGAACAGGGTGATGCCACTGCTTTTGATTTTCCACGTCCAATGCTACATCAAGGTCTGGATTTTTCATTCAGCGGTCTAAAAACAGCTGTTTCGATTCAGTTGAAAAAAGTGGCAGATCAAGGTCGCGAAGCCGACATTGCAGCAAGTTTCCAGGAAGCATTGGTTGATACTTTAGTTAAAAAATCAGTTAAAGCACTCAAACAATCAGGTTTAAAACGTTTGGTGATTGCGGGTGGTGTAAGTGCCAACAAACGTTTGCGTGAGCGTCTAGAAGCAGACTTGGCCAAGATTAAAGCGCAAGTGTATTATGCAGAACCTGCACTGTGTACCGATAATGGCGCGATGATTGCCTTTGCCGGTTATCAGCGTTTAAAAGCAGGCCAGCATGACGGCTTGTCTGTGACCACTACACCGCGCTGGCCGATGACGGAATTAACCAATCCAAATCAAGCTTAAAGCATTCAAAATAAAAAAGAGGCGTTTAGCCTCTTTCTTCATTTACAAGTTTGTAAAGAATGGGTTGATATCTTTAGATATTGTATTCATGATAAGTTTTAAGGTTCATTGACAATTCTTCTATTTATGAAATGTCAACACATCCTAATAATTGCAGAAAAATATCCTAAATTTACGAACAAATAATTTTTCAAGATGGTTGGCATAGGTTTATTCGGATGGATAATATAAATTTCAGAAGCTTTCAAGAGGCTGGTCAAGCTGTTTTAAAGTTTCTATATAAACGTTTCGGATTTAATTTATGGATGATTACCCGAGTCGAAGGTAAAGACTGGATTGTCCTTCAGAGTGAAGACCACGGTTATAATGTTCATCCAGGACAAGTATTTCAGTGGGCAGATTCATTTTGTTTTCATATGATTGCCGGTAAAGGTCCTAAAATTGCTCCTCGATCAGAAGACATACCTTTATATGCCACTGCACCGATTAACCAGCAAGTCAGTATTAAATCTTATATTGGTCAACCACTTGTCCATGAAGATGGCAGCTTGTTCGGTACACTTTGTGCGATTGATCCTCAAGAAAAATCTGAAAACATTATTCAGGACGTAGAACTGATTGAATTATTTGGTCATTTGTTAAGCAGTATTCTTCAAGCTGAACTTCGTCAAAATGAACAAGTCCGTCAACATGAGCGCTTAGAAGCTGAAGCGCTTATGGATGGATTGACCGGCTTATATAACCGCCGGGCATGGGAAAGATTGGTCACTACAGAAGAAGAGCGCTGTAAGCGTTATGGACATCCTGCTGCAGTTTTTTTTATCGATCTCAATGATCTTAAAAAAGTGAATGACAGTCTGGGGCATGATCAGGGAGATGAGTTAATTCAGCAAGCGGCGCAGGTACTCAAACATACGGCACGTAGCAATGATATTGTGGCGCGTCTAGGTGGGGATGAATTTGTAATTCTAAGTGTAGAAAATGATGAGGTCGGAGTAGAAATACTCTTGAGTCGTCTTATACAAGCTCTTACACAGGCAAAAATAGGTGCGGCGATTGGTGTTGCCATGCGACAACCTGCTCAAGGACTGTTTAAAGCAGCTGCAGAAGCGGATAAAAAGATGTTTGAGCATAAACGCCAGCTTAAGTCTGAAATATAGAATCCTGATCAAACTGTTTTTAAATTTTTTTCAATAAACTGATTAAATTGGTCTTTTAACTCGAGATACCTGGTATGCGTCTTGGCTTGGTTCCATTTTTGCTTGAAAATTTGGGCAGCGGCAGCCTTTACTTGATCTTCTGGACTATAAGGTAATTCATCCCCTCCATGTGAGCCACTTAAGCCTTTTTTATCCGCAGGAACAGCTCCTTTATATTTTTTACCTCCTTTATGATTGGCATAACGTCGCGCACGCGTATAACCCATTTGCAGAAATTTTCTGGCCATATCTGCGCCGATAAAATCATTTGCATCTAGATAGCTTAAAAACAATTCATATATTTTTTCACTACTTTTTTGGGCTTTTTCTTGATCTGCAAATTGCCAAAAGGGCAATATTTCTGACTTGTAAGGTTCGACCAGTAAAACGCCTTGTTCGCCACGCCCAATTCGATATAACTCGGGACGTTTTCGGAAGTTTATGTTTTTAAAATCTAAAGAGTAGTCAAAACTTTTGGAGAAAACTCTGGAATTTCGTCTCGGTATATTGTTCTTTTGATAATCATCTTTCATTGCTCATTCCATCAGAAAAGCAGAAACCTTGGATGCATTATTTTTCCTAGCCTAGATCATTTTGATGAACTTTTAAGCTTAAAGTTACAAATCATATAAATATTAGTTTAAGCGATGTGGATGTAAAAATATTTGCAAAGCTTGAATAGTGAAGGGTTTAGTTAAGTGAGTGGGTTAAAATTAACAGGCTGATAAATTGCCAATATTGTTGGAAATATACATTAAAATTACAGAAAAATTTTTGACTTTAATTACTATTATTTAATCAATGTTATATGGAATAAGGCAATACAACAATTAGACAAAGTGATGGAGTCTCATTGGCTTGTTTTTTTATACGGTAAATCTCAATCTTCTTATTAAATAAAAATGTAAATAAAATATAGGGAATACAATGTCATGAAAAAGAAAACCACATTAGTTGGAGTTGCGTTTATCTCGGGTTTATTGAGTGCTTGTGGCGGTGGAGGAAGTGGTTCCGATTCCGGTAATCCATCGGTAAGCACGCCACCGAATGTGCCTAACGAGACAATTTCTCCAGAGCTGTCAGATGAGTTTGTACCATTTGAAGACCAGAAGATCCTGGATAAAATTAAAGACTCTATTACCGGTAATACCAGTAATGACACGGATTATAACAGTGCGCTTGGTCATATGATTGGAGAAACCTTTGGGGATTATCCTTATGGGCGTACGGCTCGTATTGTGCAGATTTATAACCTGGGTATAAATAGTATTAAGTATCCGAACGTGTTATGCGCTGAAGTAAGCACGACGAATACGGTAAAAACGCTAAAATTAAAAGACAATAAAGATAACTGTGTGATTCTGGATAAAACCTATCGTAAAGGTTCTACGATTACTCAGTCAGTTAATGGCGATACCACAACTCTAACTTTTACCAATGTACGTTATGGCTCGAATGTTGATTTTAATTTAAAAGATGACTATTTAATTTCAGGCAGCATCGTATATAGCAAAACCAAAACTCCATCCGGCGAATCGGTGACTTATAAAATTGACCAGCTGGAGTTCCAACGCATTACGGAAGATCAGAGTGCGCCTGCAGGTGGCACGACTTTTAATCCGAACAGTAAAGAATATCTTCAGCTAAGGAATTATAGCTATAGCTTAGTAGACGATTACGGTAATGGCAGTAATGGGACTCGTACATTAACCAGTAAAGGCCTGATTATCGGTCAGCCTTATCTGGCAGACTTCCGTTATAGTTTTAATTTTGATACTACCACTCCATTTAAGATGCAGGAAACGCTATTAGATAACTATAAACATCTGCCGACTGAGGGAACTTTAAAAATTACCGACAGTTATAACCAGGTGGTGGAGGTGAAACAAAATCAGCCTGAATCACTCAAGGCGACTGTTTATTTTAATGGCAATGAAATTGCTGATCTGCTCTGGTCAACAATTATCGGCGATAAAAAATAAGATCCGGTATAAAAAAGCTCCGCTGTTGCGGAGCTTTTTTATTTACTTAGATTCTCAGATGAAGTGTAACAGGGATTAGGGTCTGTTGACATTTCATAAATGGCTTGCGTTGTAGGCTAAAATTGAGCATGAGACGTATACGTTGCAAGAATGAAATGCAAAGAATGGTGGTTCCATTTTTAAATTTCATGACGCAGTTTGAGATAATTTTAGCCACAACCTGAGCCAGAACAAAGCACTGCTTTGTTTGCAGCGCAAGGCGCAGCTGGGGACTAGAGTATTTTTTGACGCTACGTCGTTATGAACTACGCATTTAGAATGACTAAATTTTGTAGTTCATGCCTAGTATCCTCTAAAAAATACTCGTCGTCGCAAACATAGACCAATTGTCAACAGATCCTAATCTAGAGTAGAAAATAATTGTGCGCTACTGACTTTACGCATAAAACCAGCGCGTTTTAAAGCCAGGGTCACCATATTGGTATTGCAAGATTGAATACCCTCAAAATTGCCTAAATCTTCAGTAATTAATTTCCATAAATCACTTAAATCATTACACAGCACATGCCAGAAAAATTGAGAATTTCCACTAATACCAAACAAGCAACGCGTATTTTTAATTTCTGACAAGGTATTGGCAATTTTATTCGCTGCATCTGGTCGGGCTTTGATCAAAATAATGGCCTCTGATTTAAACCCCATCAAACTCGGTTCTACATCGACTCGAATATTGAAAATACCTTCTTCCAATAAGTCATTGAGTAATTTCTGAGTTTTATGTTCGCTTAATTCAATTTGTTCAGCCAAACTTTTGATAGATGAACGACCATCGATTGCAAGCAAATGAATGAGTTTTAATTCTGTTTCACTCAAGGATCTAAAACTGACTCTTTTATCGGTGTGGCCTTCTAAAGCCTTGGGTTTGCTGGCCCAGGTAAATGGTTTTAACACAACTTGTGTTTCTACCGTTTTGATATCAGGGATCTGAGTGACAAAGTCATGCATCCAGACGGAAAGATCGGCTGGTTTTTCTAAGCCGATTTCGAGGAAAATATCGGCAAGTCCTGTGGTTAGAAAAACAATTCGGACTTCTGGTCGATTTGCAAAAAATTGCGCAACTTCTTTTTCTTTTCCAAACTTCACACTGATCCATACATGAACGGTATAGCCCTTATTGGCAACTACAGGATTCAATTCAATAGCAGTGCGTATAACCTGTTCATCCAACAATTTACTGAGACGTCGCGAAAGTTTTTTTTCAGGGACTTCGCTGATCTGACTGAGTTCACGCCATGATCCTCTTGGATTGGAGATTAGGGCTTTGATACATGTTATATCGATTTCGTCGAGACTAAAAGATTCACTCATGATGATTGACTTGTCTAAAAACTAATTATAATCTAAATTTATGTCTAGAAAATAAAATACATAGTGTATTTATGTCTAAATATTAAATGAGACGCTTATGGATGAGTCTAAAATGCAAAACACAATTTCCACTCAAGGAAATGTATCACAAAAGAAAGTTATTCTTGCAGGAACTGTAGGAAATGCCATTGAATGGTTTGATTGGACGATTTATGCAACTTTTGCGGTATTTTTCGCGAAACAATTTTTCCCATCAGATGATCCAACCGCATCATTACTTGCAACCTTTGCAATTTTTGCCGTTGGATTCTTTATGCGCCCACTGGGTGGAATCGTACTGGGAATTTTTTCTGACCGTTATGGTCGAAAAGCAGCATTAGCCGCAACCATCATAATGATGGCAGGCGGTTCATTAATGATCGGTCTTTCGCCGACTTATGAATCAATTGGCATTTTTGCACCGATTATTCTGGTACTGGCACGATTGCTTCAAGGTTTATCCTTGGGTGGTGAGTTTGCTTCAGCTGCAACCTACCTTTCAGAAATGGCACCAAAACATAAACGCGGGTTTTATTCGAGCTTTATGTTTTTCAGTTCAGCAATTGGTATTTTGATGGCATCGGGTCTTGCTTGGGGCTTAACAAGTGCTTTGACTGAAATACAAATGAATGAGTACGGATGGCGCATTCCTTTTATTCTTGGTGCAATTGGTGGCTTAATTGGCATGTGGATCCGTAAATCTGTGCCTGACAGCGAAATGACCCATAAAAAAGAATCAGTGAAAAATCCTTTGGCAGTGCTGATTAAACGTCACCCTAAAGAAACCATGCGGATTGTGGGTATTTCAATATTAACCACATTTGCCTTCTATATTTTTGTGGTTTATGTCCCGACCTATGCGATTAAAGTGCTGGGTGCCGAGCCGCAAACAGCCTTTGCTGCGAATACGGTTGGCTTGATTATTTTTATGCTGTGTCAGCCAGTTTTTGGGTGGCTATCAGACAAAATTGGCCGTAAACCGCAACTAATTGTGTTTGCAGTAGGATATTTGCTTTTCTTTTATCCAATCATTAAATGGATGGATGGAACATTTAGCTCGATTTTATTGGTCGAACTTTTTGGACTGGTTTTATATGCTTTATATACCGCCATTGGCCCAGCGGTCATGTCCGAACAGTTCCCAACAGAAGTTCGAGCGGTGGGTATTGGCGCACCATACAATTTGATGGTGGCTTTACTCGGCGGTACAACACCTTATGTACTGACTTGGCTGCAAAGTATCGGTAAACAGGATTACTTTTACTTTATGGTCTTGGTCGGTGCTTTATTAACGTTAATCACATTTATCAAAATGCCTGAAACGGCAGGAAAAGGTTTGGAAGATATAAAATGAATATAGTGAATTTATCTGCACTTGAGCTAGGTCGTCAAATTGCCTGCAAAAAGATAACTTCAGTTGAGTCAGTTCAATTTTATATTGATCGAAACCTAAAATTTAAACATCTTGATTGCATTTCAGAACTGTTCGAATCAGAGGCTTTGGAACAGGCGAAACATTTAGATGAGCTGCTTCAACAAGGCACACGCTTGAGTCCATTTCATGGTGTTCCTGTTTTATTGAAAGATAATCTGGATGTGGCAGGTCATATCACGCATGCTGGAACTGTTTATCTTGATAAAATAGCGCAAGCGAACTGCGAACTTGCCGATCAGTTACAGGCTTTGGGCTTGGTTATTTTGGGTAAAACTAAAATGACGGAATTGGCATTTGGTTTGTCAGGACAAAATCCAATGCAGGGCACACCGAAAAATCCATGGGCTGAACAGCAATTTGCACCGGGCGGATCTTCATCCGGTTCAGCAGTTGCTGTGGCTGCGGGACTGTGTCCCTTGGCATTTGGCGGTGATACTGGCGGTTCAATTCGCACACCAGCTGCATTGAATGGTGTGTTTGGATTTAAGCCATCGAGTCATAAAATTGCAGACACTGGTGCAGTGCCTTTATCCAAAACATTGGATACAGTGGGGCCATTTGCGCGTTTTGCAGCTGATATCAGTGCCTTGTTTGAACTTCTAAGTGACGCAAATGCTGAACCGGTTTCAGCTGAAAATTTTATCTATGCCTTAGATGAATCTGCATTTCCTTATCCGCTAGAGCCTGAAGTATTGGCACTATGGTGTGAAGGTTTGAAACGTATAGAATCTTTAGGCATTCAGATTAATAAGTGGCAACCACCTGCAAATTTTGATTTTAAAGATCTGTCAGATCGAACCTCTGACATTATTGCCTATGAAAGTTATTTATATCATGGTGATTCGGCTGAAAATCATGCAACGCTTATGTGGGAACTGGTTCGACAGCGCGTTCTACGTGGCAAGGAAATCACCCAACAACGATATGAGACATTGATTGCGGAACGGACTCAATTTCAGCAAGAGTTTAAAGTGTCTTTAAATGGGCAATGCTTGTTATTTCCAGTTAGCCCATTTGTTTCAGCAGTGTCGAGCGCGGCTGATACCGAGTTTAGTCACGTTGGTGAATATACCCGGCCATTTAACTATCTGGATGCACCCAGTTATGCCTTTCCAATCACACAAAGTGTGAATGGCTTACCCATGGGAATTCAGTTGGTCTCATATCAGGGTAATGATGTCGAGGTGATGAATACTGTGCAAAAAATTGCGAATGGCTTAAATATTCGTTCTATTTTTCCGCCGCTTTGTCAGCATTAAAATGCTCGATTAACTCGAACCTTCAAGAAAGAACTGCATATGCAGTTCTTTTTATTGAGGCTTATAGTTGTTTTAACTGCTGCGAACCAATCCAGTGTTTCGAGAATTGATAAGCAGCACGGCCTGAGCGTTGTCCACGTGCTTGACACCAGCGTAAGGCTTCGGCACGGGTAAACTCGGTCATTAACATGTCGGCTTTCTTCAAATAATGCTCAACAATTTCCAAGTATAAGTTTTGATCCATCGGATAGAAAGACAGCCACATGCCGAAACGGTCAGACAGTGAAATCTTTTCTTCAATCGCTTCTTGCGGGTGTAGCTCGGTATATTGTGGAACATCGACACGTGTGACCGGGGTATTTTCATGCATAAATTCAGGCAATAAATGACGACGGTTACTGGTCGCATAAATAATAAAATTGCTTGCACCGGACTGTAATGAGCCATCCAGCACACTTTTTAAACTGCGATAATTTTCATCTTCTGCATTAAAAGCCAGATCATCACAATAGACAATGAATTTTTCAGGACGATCGGCAATGATTTTTTGAATTTCCGGCAAATCTGACAAATCATCACGTTCAATCTCAATTAGGCGTAAACCTTGCGATTCATATTCAGTCAGTAGGGCACGTACAATAGAAGATTTTCCTGTACCGCGAGAACCGGTTAGCAGCACATCATTAGCCGGCAAGTCTTTTAAAAACTGCAGGGTATTTTGAATCACTTTTTCTTTTTGTTTCTCAATGCCTTTTAAATCGTCCAGATAAATCTTTTTCGGTTGTTGAATGGCTTTCAACTGTTTATCTTGCCACTTATAGGCAGAGGCGGAAAAGTTGGTTTCTTGTTTCAGTTCGGGTAAATTTTGCTGTAGCTGTTGGAGTACAGTAGCAAGGGCTTGTAAGATATTGTCGGGTAGATCAATTGTTGCCATGATTGTTCAGCTTTATGCGTACGAAATTAAAAGAAGATTTTACTTGGGACTGTATATCAAATAGTCATAGTTTGCCAATTGAATCGGGGGTATGATGGGTGAATAATCAATTGAGTATTGTGCACATATGTTGTTTGATCACCTATTGAGAATAGGACATAATAATGAAAGTGTTTGAGGGATAGATATGTTATTTACAGACTTCACGACAGATATTAATCCACATCAAGCGTATCGTATAAAAAAATTAAAAGGCCAGCTCGCAGCGGCAGAAACCTATGAAGAATGGAAAAGCATCGCCCTAAAAATAGATGAAGAATCCGGTGCACAAGAATGGAAATTTGATAACTGTTCACCTTATTTTGATGCTGAAATTATTTCTGAACGATTAAGCAGGTTAAAACGGTACCGTTTTCAGAAACGTACTCAAGACCTGATGTATATATTACGTGAAGGTCTTACCTACGATATCGCCAATATTGCCCATCCCATGCTTTTTGCGGCAACTTATGTCGGCACCAAAAAAATTATTGAAGATTATGTGGAAGAAGTCAGTGAAAGCTTGGCATATATCGCATCTTCGTCTTGTCATTGTTTGTCGATGTCGGAAAAAATAGAATTTTTCCAGCATTGTAAAAAGGCTTATGGGCAGCCTGCAATCATGTTTTCGGGTGGGGCAACATTGGGGTTGTTTCATACTGGGGTGTGTAAGGCACTGCTTGAGCAGGATTTAATGCCCAAGGTATTATCCGGTTCCAGTGCTGGAGCCATTATGACCGCCATGCTGGGGACTTCAAAACCTTCAGATATTTCAGGTCTGTTAAATGGCGAAAACTTTTTTACTGAAGCATTTCACTTCCGTAAATTTAATGAAATCATCAAAGGCAATGGTGGCTTTGCCGATGTTAAATATCTGAAAAAATTCCTGGTTGAAAATCTGGGTGATGTGACATTTGAAGAAGCCTTTAAAACCTCGGGTTTAAATGTCAACGTGGCTGTGGCACCTTATGATGCCTCACAAGAAGCCCGCATTATGAATGCCTATACTTCACCAGACTTGCTGGTTTGGAGTGCAGTATTGGCTTCCTGCGCCGTGCCGATTTTATTTCCACCGGTGAAGCTGACCAGTAAACGTCAGAATGGTCAACTTACTCCGTATATGGCAAACACGCGTTGGGTCGATGGCAGTGTAAGAAGTGATTTTCCACAAGAGAAAATGGCCAGACTGTATAATTTAAATTACACCATCGCCAGTCAGGTGAATCCGCATATTGTGCCGTTTATGCAAAGCGACTTGGAGCGTTACCGTAGTGACATGCTGAGTTGGCCTGAACGGATTATTCGCCGTCAAGGCAAGGTGATTGCCAGAGGTCTTATGGACTTTAGCCGGGGACGGATGGGTAAAATTCCTCCTATACGACGGTTGCTCGATCATGGCTATGGTGTAGTCAATCAAGGCTATTATGGTGATTTGAATATTGTGGGAAATTATAGCTTACGTCACTATAGTTATATGTTTCAGAACCCGCGTCCATATTTGTTCAAATTATTGCAACGCGAAGGTGAGCGGGCAACCTGGCCGAAAATATCCTCTATTGAAACCCATGCCCGAGTGGGTAAAACCATTCAGCATTGTTTAGAGCTTTTAAGTTATCAGCATGATCCAGAACAAAAAACCGCAGAATTTATTGCAGTTTAAAAAAGAGGATTTTGCCAACATTGCATTGCAGCTGTGCACCAAGCCCAAAAGTTTAACTTTTGGGCGTTGTTTATATACATTTGAATATCAGCAGCAACGCTATTGGTTAAAAGCCCAAAGCGCCAATATTCATCCGGACATAGAAGCCGGCTTTGTGCAGGAACTCAATTTTTATCGGCAATTTCTAGATCAAGCGCAAGCGGCCAGTTTTTTATTGCCTTTTCAAATGATTTCTCATTTTACAACCGGAGCCGAGGCACAAGGGCAGGATGTAGCAGCATTGCTATTGGCGCATGCGGATGCTTTTCTGGGGGATCTGGTCGATTGTACCCTCCAATCAGTTCAGCAGATCAGACAAAAGATCTTGCTGCTACTGGACGCTGTGGAACAATTGCATCAACTGGGCTGGGTTCATGGCGATTTAAAACGCGAGCATTTTGTTGAGTACCAAAAGCGCGCCTGTTTAATCGATTTTGAACAGGTAGAAAAAATCAATTCAGCACAACAACTGAAAAATTTGACTGCAACTCCACGTTATATGGCACCTGAACTTTTTCAAGGTGCAGATAAAACCGTACAAAGCGATATTTATGCTTTAGGCATTATTCTGTTTGAATGGTTAACAGGGCAGCGTTTGACGGCAAAAAATTATCAGGATTGGGCCTATTTGCATTGTCAGCGCTTAAGTATTGAACTTCCACCACATTTGCGCATATTTGAAAAGTTATTGACGGGCATGCTGGCCAAGCAAAAGCAGCACAGATTTGCCGATATTTGCGTGATAAAACAGCTCTTACTTACTGAAAATGCTTAAGAAAAATACAGTAAAACGTTTTTTGTTTCTTATTTAAACAAACAAGTGGATTTTTCATAAAAAGGTCTTGTCATGAGTAATCGATCTCTATAATATACACAGCCATTGGGGACGTGGCGAAATTGGTAGACGCACTGGATTTAGGTTCCAGCGCCGCAAGGTGTGAGAGTTCGAGTCTCTCCGTCCCCACCACTTAAATATCAACTTAGCTTGATAATTAGGTAACAGAGGATTGGTGTAATGGTAGCATGACGGTCTCCAAAACCGTTCGTCAAGGTTCGAATCCTTGATCCTCTGCCAAGTTTTAAAAATCCAACTACTTGGTTGGTACCCTGATGGGGACGTGGCGAAATTGGTAGACGCACTGGATTTAGGTTCCAGCGCCGCAAGGTGTGAGAGTTCGAGTCTCTCCGTCCCCACCATCATATTTAGGCAAGGTAAATCACCTTGCTTTTTTGTTGTAAAAAATCCAGCATTAAGTTGGTACCCTGATGGGGATATGGCGGAATTGGTAGACGCACTGTGTTCAGGTCGCAGCGCCTTCTGGGCGTGAGAGTTCGAGTCTCTCTATCCCCACCATCAGATTAGAGTAAGGTAAATGGCCTTGCTTTTTTGTTGTAAAAAATCCAACACTAAGTTGGTACCCTAATGGGGACGTGGCGAAATTGGTAGACGCACTGGATTTAGGTTCCAGCGCCGCAAGGTGTGAGAGTTCGAGTCTCTCCGTCCCCACCATATATTAAAGCAAGGTAAATGACCTTGCTTTTTTATTGCCTGAAAATAAGTTAAAGATCAATAAAAAAAGCCCCAAACAGGGCTTTAAATCGATTTGAATAATTGATTTGTTTTTGTCTCGGTCCAAAAGGAAAATAGCGTTTAAGCTTTTAAATGATCTTCGAATTCTTCGCCAAGTTGCATGGCAAGTGCATTGCCTGCCAAATCACAAGTGACCAGACCATATTCTTTTTTAAAGCTAAAAGTGAAGCCACGATTATCAGTCAATGACTTTACTGAATAGCCCAATTTTTCTAACCAGATACGAAATGCAATTAAATTTTTTGCCTTAACAACTTTTTTCACGAGAAAACTCCTTGTATATATAAGTTACGAACCGCTGTTAAATAATTAATAGGGATGCAGCAATTTTTTTAAAGGGTAGCTTTGGCAGGTTTTTTATAAAATAATTTTTTTGTATTTTTTTTATGCAGTAAATGGCTAAATAATCGCTAAAAAATGATTTTTATTTAAGCAAGAAGTTAGAGTAAGTAGAAATTATATGGCTGATTTTTATTTATTTTAATCGCTTTATTATTTTGGGTGAGACTAAGGAAATATTTATACACAATTTTCAATTGCTGTTAAATATTCTATTACCAGGTTATTGCTTAAAAAATATCTCAGCAAAGTAATATCTAATCTCTACTATTCGATTAGCCTTGCATTGATATAGGTATATATCGATATCTAAAAGATAGACATCTAAAAAATAGCCATCTAAAAAAATATGCATCTAAAAAAATAGCCATGCTTGATATAGTGAAAAACGTTAAAGTTGCCGTGCACAGTGTAGCAGGATCGCTCAGCAGTTCTGGGCTGTGTGTAGTGTGCAGATGATATCAACAAGCTTAGATTAAACTGGTTAAATTGAAATGATGACAGCAACCATCGAACAGCAAGTATTGGATCAAATTCAAAAGATGCAGCAACAGGATCAAGTTCCTGTTGCCGTCATGTTAGGGCATGAAGACTGGCTGATTTTTGCCGAGCAGTCGAAAGTAGCTTATACACCTTTTGGCAGTGCTCGACGTTATCAACCTGCTTTAGCTGGCTTGTTATTGGTTCGTGTTGATGAAATGAATATGACGCGTGTGGTAACTCAAACTGAGTTGGATGCTTATGCTCAAACACATCAGCTTCTATAAACATTTCATATGATACATATATTAAAACTGATCTTTTAACTGCCGTAAGCGTTGGAATTCCTCGACGCTATCGGCTCTTAAAAACGGATTGGTTTCCAATTCCAGTTCAATCGTGCTGGGTAAGGTGCATTGTCCCAGCATGCGTTGGGCTTCTACTTTATCGAAGCGCTGCTGAATCGCAAGATTATCGGGTTCTACATGCAAGGAAAACTTGGCATTGGCCAGCGTGTATTCATGAGTACAGTAGACCTTGGTGCGTGCAGGCAAAGCAGCCAGACGATTCAGTGAATGGTACATTTGCTCGTAAGTACCTTCAAATACCCGACCACAACCCATGGCAAACAATGTATCGCCACAGAAAAGCACATCCAAAGCATCAATAAAATAAACAATATGCCCCAGCGTATGTCCCGGTACGGCAAGAATCTCAATATTTAAATCATGAAAATGAATATGGGCTTCATGTTGTAGCGGATGAGTGATAAAAGGAACTTTACTCAACTCATCACGCGGTCCATACACAGGAATGTGGCGGTTGATTAAAAGTTCAGGTACACCGCCGGTATGATCTTTATGCCAATGTGTCAGCCAGATTTGACTGAGCTTTAAGCCATGTTCTGCGCAATAGTCTTCGACCAGATGTGCTTCAGTTGGGTCAACTGCGACCACTTCTTTAGTTGGAATATGTTCTAATAACCAAATATAGTTCTGTAATTGATTTTTCACATCAATCATATGGATTTGAAAATTCATGAGATATAAATCAATAATATAGATATGAATAAGCTAGCGTTAAAGCCAAGTTTTTTCTAGGGGAAAATCGCAATTAATAGGGCAGGTTTTATACATAAAGTTGCTGATCTGTAGGATGAGATAAAGCTCATCCTCATAGACAGCTTTTTAATTTAAAAATGGTTGCAATTGAATGCTGGTTGAAACGATTTATGTATTGCAGTCAGCACATGCAAAAAATGCTGAGTATAAAAATGGGGTAGATCAATATGAAAATGTATCAGGTAGATGCGTTTACAACGGAATTATTTAAGGGGAATCCAGCGGCCGTGATTATCACCGAGCAATGGCTAGATGAAGCGTCAATGCAGAATATCGCTCTGGAAAATAATCTGTCTGAAACGGCATTTGTTAGAATAATCGATGCTGAGAATTATGAAATCCGCTGGTTTACCCCAACCACTGAAGTGAACTTTTGCGGGCATGCCACTTTAGCCAGCAGTTTTGTGCTATTTAAGGATTTTACCACTGCGAAAACCATCCTGTTTCATGTAAAAAACCTAGGTGTTTTTGTGGTGAGCCAAGCGGCTGATGGCAAAATCAAAATGAATTTTCCGATTCGCCGTGCAGAAAAAATTACCCATTATCCTGAAATTTTAAAGCAAATTTTAAGCAAGCCATTTAAAAATGTTTTTTTAAATAATCAGGCTTACATTATGGAATATGAAAATCCACAAGATGTACTGGATGAAAAGCCCAACCTGCAATTATTAAAACAATGGGCACAACATCAAGCAAAAGTAACAGAACCGCAGGTTGCGCTGGATCTTGCCATTACGGCTCAGGCAGTTACAGCTTATGATTGTGTATCTCGTTATTTTGCCCCAGCCAATGGTATTGACGAAGATCCGGTTACAGGTTCAATTCATTGCGCTATTGCACCGCTTTGGGCAGATAAATGGGGCAAAAGTGAAATTCTGGCTTATCAGGCATCTGCACGTGGAGGAAACTTATATTGTGAAGTGCTTGAAAATGAACGGATTGAAATTTCAGGTTATGCCAAGTTATATATGCAGGCTGAGTTAAATTTTTAACTTGTGGATATAAAAGAACTACAAAGTTGTTGAAATAATCAGCAATTCTTGCAAAAAGTTACTACTCGCCATCATCATCATTTTCTAAGATGTGATGGCTTAAAAATTCATATGACTGAATAAATTGGAATAATTATGCTCATGCGGTTTAAACAACTTACTATCTCATTATTATTTGTTGGCTTTAGTGCAACTGCTTGGGCACAGCCTATTTTAATTAAATCTGAGCAGAAGATTGAAGAATATAAATTAGACAATGGTTTTCGCGTGGTGCTGGCGCAAAATGATAAAGAAAATAAAGTATTTATGAACACGGTCTATCTGACCGGTTCACTTAATGATCCGCAGGGTAAAGGTGGTTTGGCACATTTGCTGGAGCATCTGGCATTTAAGGGTACCCAAAATATCAAGGGTGAAGAATTTCAGCGCCGTCTGGATCAATATACCTTAATGACCAATGCCAGTACCGATTATTATTCCACTAAATATACCAATATTATTCGTCCTGAACAGAATGCAATTAATGAAGTGATTCATCTTGAAGCCGAGCGCATGGATAAACTGGTGCTGCAAGAAAAGTTTGTTCCTTCGGAAATTTCGATTGTGAAACGCGAACGCGAAGTGCGTATGGATCAGCCTTTTTCGGTGATGATGGACCAGATGTGGAAATCGGCTTATGGCAACCGCTATTTGGGACGTTTGCCAATTGGCGATTTAAACGAACTGCAATCCATTAAAATGGATGAGCTGAATAAATTTTACCGTACCTGGTATGCACCGAATAATGCCGTGATGATTATTTCCGGTAAATTTGATAAGGCAGCCGTATTAAAACAGATTGATCAACAATTTAGTCCAATAGCAGCCCGTCAGGTTCCTGCTCAGACCAAAGTTCCTGTGCTGGATTCGGCCAAAATTCAGCAAAGAAATTTTGTCGTGAAAAAGGGCAGTGATCTGGCCAAATTCAATATTTACCTGAACGGCAAAAATGAAAAAATCAAATCTGCTTTGGCACTGGCACCCTATTTATATACCATGCAGCCGAGTGGACATTTATATCAGAGCGTGGTGGAAACTGGGCTAAGTACCGGTGTTCAATCGACTACCTGGCTGGATCAGGACTTTAATCTGGTGTTTATGGGAGCGGTTTACGCGCCAAATCATGATGAGAAAAAGGTTCAATCCGAACTGGTGGCAGGAGTAGAGAAAAAACAGGCCTTTAATGAGACCGAATTGAACCGAGTGAAAAATTTAATTCAGAATCAGGCAGACAGTGTGCTGAGTAATGCGGCTGCACTGGGTGGGCGATTAAGTGATTACTATGTGGCTTATCAGGGCGATTGGTCACAGTATTTTACTGATCTGAATAATGTAAAACAGCTCAAGCTGAACGAGGTCAATCAGACCCTGACCCAGTTTTTAGTGCCCGAACACCGTATTTCTGGTGATATTAAACCGACTCCGGAAGATCAGAAAAAAGCATTGCAGCAACAGGCCGCCGAGCAGCCTAAAACGCCAAATCAGACCAGTGTGCAAGAAGAGCCGCTTAAAGATAGCAGTGTCTATAAGCAGGAAGTCGCGGAATATGTGAAAACATCCAAACAGTATTTGCTGAGTACGGAAAAGAAAATTCAGCGTGGAAAATTGAAAAATGGCATTGCCTATGCCTTATATCCGACCTCCACCCGTGATGATAAAACCTATGCCACGATTTCTATCGATTTCGGTACAGAACAATCCTTATTTAACAAAGGTGAAGTGCTGGATTTGATGGCGTATTTACTGTTACGTGGTTCAGAGCAATATAGCTTGCAGGATATTGCAGACAAATCGATTGAAGCAGGCGGTGGAGCAACTGCTAGCGCCTCAGCCAATAGCATTACCATTCAGATTGTGGCGAAAAAAGACAAATTTGAGGATTATTTCAAATTTATGATGCAGGTACTGAAAAAGCCGAAGTTTGAACAGTCGCAATTTGACTTGATTAAATCACAAAGCTTGTCGAGCCTGGATCGTCCTTATACTGAACCTGAAACGGTTGCAGCACTGACCATGACCCGCTTATTAGAAACCTATCAACCGGGAGATTTGCGTTACCATTTTGAGCCGGATCTTTCCAAACAGCAGATTAAAGCGGCAACTGTTGAGCAAGTGAAAAAGTTATATCAGGATTTCTTTGTCAGTAATCATGCACAGATTGCCATCACTGGTGATTATCAGGCTCAGCCCATGCTTAAACTGCTGCAAAAAGAATTTTCAGGATGGAAAGCGCAACAGCCTTATCAACGTCTAAGTTCTGATTATCAGGCGTATAAAGCACAAAAAGTTCATGCCTTGGCGGAGCAACGTGAATTTGGTAATTATCAGGCAATTTTGACCTTGCCGGTAGGTTCAAACCATGCCGATGCACCAGCACTCATGGTGTTGAGTTATATTATGGGTGACTCGCAACTGTCTTCACGCCTGGCTCAAGAACTACGTGAGAAAAATGCCCTGGTGTATGGTTTTGGCAGTGATCTGGATCTGGATGAGTGGATCGACTCAGGTGCACTCACTATTGAAGCCAATTATACAGCAGCGAAGTCGGTGCAAGTATCACAAGGGGTGCATAAAGTCCTGAATGATTTACTTAGTAATGGGGTGACGGAACAGGAGCTGGAAGCGGCCAAAGCCAATATTCTGAAAAAACGGGTCACTGCTTTGGAAGATGAGCGTAATATTCACGCAATGCTTATGCCACAGCTGGAACATAATCGCGACTTATTGTTTCGTGAGAAGCGTGATCAGGCATTCGCAAAACTCAGCAAAGCCGATGTAGACGCCGTGATCAAGAAATACATCAAACTGGATCAGCTGGTGGAAGTCATGGCGGACCAGTATGGGAAGCCACAAAACAAGTCATAATTTTTAATCCCTTCTTTAAAACTCCTCCCTTTTATAAAGGGAGGTTGGGAGGGATTTTGACTGATTGAATAATGAATAGTGAATAGTGAATAGTTATAAGCGATAAAACTGCTTCGCATTATGATGAAATACCCGTTCCAATGCATTCGCATCACATGCCACAACTGCATCACTAAGGGCATCAATTGTTGAGCAGTGAAGTGCTGACCCGATCCATCGGAAAGTTGAAGGCAAACATTACCCGGTAACTGCCAAAGTTTTGCAGCACATGGCTGATCAGTGGAAAGGCCAGATCATAAACTTCCTGTTTGCTGGCGAGGCGGTTTTGCTTATGAAACTGATGAACCCAACACAGGCATAAACATTCGGGTAGCTGGTCAGTTCGGTAATATCCTTGTCTTCATGTACTGCTGCCATTTTACGAACGTCTTTAAAGCGCGGCGAAGCTTTTTTATGCAATTGCAAAATCTTTTTAAAATTGCTGTCACGTGAATCTGCTGTTGCATTTCTATCCTTAGTACAGCAAATCTTTATTAGTTAAAATCTTGTAAAGTATTATGGCTTTTAAGAGCCTTTCATCCAAAAAAAGGGCCTAAAAAAAGCCCTGACGGGCTTTTTTAACAGATGATCAGTGCTGATGATCATGATCATGATCATGGTCATGCTTATTGGCATGAAATTCTTCGTTATGACGGAAGCGAAGATAGTTTTCAAACTGTTCGCAATATTCGTCATAGTTGTCTTCCAGCATCATCTGGAACTGCTGCATGATATAAGACATCACCTGATCTTTGGCATCGCGCATTTCATTGCCATCTTTAAAGTTATTGGCAGCCACCCAGGTATTAAAACGGGCAGTACCGAACAACATTGCAGCGCTTACTTGTCCGCGCATTTCAGCAGGTTTCACGGCTGAACCTTTTTCGACACGGCAAAATTCATTGGCCTGTTTAATAAATTCATCAGCACGTTCAAAAAAAGCAGCATTTAACGCTTCTTCTTCGGTTACATCTGTTGCTTCAATCTTTTGAACCATGAACTTTTCCTGCAAAAACGATCTAATGGCATATTATAGGCAAAGCCTTGCAGAAACTAAACCTTTGGCTTAATCTAAAAATAGCCTAAGCATAAAATGGATACTCCAATGCAAGATGCCATTGCCGTACAAAGTTTAAAAAGTGATATCGCCTTATTGCGTCAAAATATCTGGCCGCCTGCAAATCTGGCCAATGTTGAAGGCTTGCCTATTTATTATGGCTCTAAAAAAGAAGTTGATGAATATTATCGGCAATGGACCGGTCTAATTGAAAGGGCACAAGACCTGTTTCAGCCTTTTATGCAAGATGAAATTATGGATGCCGTGCATTTACCCAGCCATTTGAATCTGCCGTTATTTTATTTTCATGTCGATCGAATCCGGATTAACAAAACCCGTGCCAAAGAGTCGAAAACTTTTCGTGGTATTGCCAGCCTGATCGATAAATGTGGAGAATATCCACCCGAGCAGATTCAAGCCATGCGTGCCTGGCTGGAAAGTGATGATACGGCAGCATTAGTGGCACACCGTGAATTTATTGATTTGCGTACTTATGTGTTCCAGCATGGACAAAGTGAATATACCCGTACACGGTTTTATGTGAATGGCATTGTACTCAGTACAGAGCCACATTTTGAACTGGTGGATGCCCGCGATAAACCGCGAAAACAGCGCAACGATAGTTATAGCGACCCGTTGGCGGATAATGGAACCTGGAAAATATTTGGCAAATATCGCTAATATTTAATTCTCTTTTTATATTTACCAGAAAGTATCGGTTTTAGAATATTCATCTAAATGCTGTTTGGCCTGTTGCAGAATGTATTTTTTTTCATTGGCAATCCAGCCCAAGGCAAACCATGCTTTTTGCTTTCTCTTTACGATGTTCTGGAACATGACTTCAGCCATCATTAAATCATTATATTGTCCCAGGCTTTCCTGTGCAGGTTTTAAATCTTTAAGATAACGCTTTACATCTTTGTCTGGATAAAGTGAAGCCACAAACTCTACCGAATAACGCAAACGTTTGACCCGTTTGCGGGTGCGATGCCGTGACGGAATATCTAAATCTAGAAATTGTTCAGCATCTTTGCAGATCTGGTGATGTAATTTTTGCAGTTTTTTGGCGATATCTTTTTTTAATCCGGATTTTTTCTTGTTTTTAACCGGTTGATGGACGAATTGTAGTAGCGCTAACATCAGGTTAACGAAGTCTGAAGAACGTAATGATTCATCCACTGCAATCTGATTTTCTTCAGTAATATTCGGAAGTTCAATATAAGGTCCTCCCGCTTGTTGTAATTGCGGTAAAAGTCCTTCGTTCAAGGCATCGCGGTCACGGGTTGCACCCAGTTGACGAAATAAGTCGGTCAGTTGTTCTTGCCATTGTGGATTTACCTGATCTGACCAATCATCAAACACACGCAAGGCACTTCTTAAACGGCGCATGGCAACGCGTGCCTGATGTACATGTTCGCTGTCATATTGTTCAGCAGCGATTGCCGCTGCATTCGGTAACAGATGCTGCAAGGCATTATTGATGATCTGTTTTAATGTGCTATCTGTTGAATCCTGTGAGTTCAATTGTAGGGGAGCGGCAAACTGAGCCGGTGGAATTGTTAAATCCTGGGCTAGTAAATCGCCGCGTTGCGCTTTGCTGCGAACATCCAGCCATAAATCATAACGCTGCACCCAAGGCTGGATAAATTTGATCAGGTCATGGATAGAACCTTGTTTAAGCTCAAATTCAATTTCATAAATAGGTAGTTTTTGATCGTTGTGACGAATCTCACCACGATCCAGACTGACCTCAATTTCTGAACGGTTAAAATGAACCACGTGCACCAGACGTTGAACCACTGTTTCATATTGCACAGTCAGGTTTTTAGCCTGTTTGCCCAAAGCATTTTGCAGCAATTGTTTTGCTTGCGAATTGGACGGGTAAATCTTGAGATCTAAAGTCGGATCTTTTAGCTCGCCCAAGTCTTTTTCTAATTCAAAACGTTGTAAGGAATGATTACAGGGCGCTTTTAAGGTTTGTATCCAGTGATCGTCTTCAAGACGTTGCCGTAATGAAATCTTTTGTTGAGCCAAATGCCGTTCGGGCGTGTCGTAGTATTTTGCATATAAAGAAATCAAGCGAGCATTCTTGTTCAAGAAGAGCTGATAGAGCTTTTCTTGATGTGATGCGGGAATCTGAAATTTTAATTCTACTTCGAGCATGTTAAAACTCCTGACACTTGATCATCGATACTGTCATGACTTCGATTGTAAGCCAGTCTCAAAAAAAGGGTAGAGTTTTGCGAGGAAAATAAACAAAGCATATGCAGGATAAATCAAGCTCATTTACTGATCCTGCAAGATGCTCTGGATGTAGCGATTTTAAAATTTTTACAGTTTTTAGAGTGATTAGTTTTTATCGCTACTTAATAAATTTACGACTCACCAGAAACTGTTCTGTCGCTTCCAGCAGATTCTGCGCATACACTTCCTGTTTGGCTGTTAGCCAGCCCAACACAAACCAGTCACTGGCTTCCAGTTCAGTTTGCTGGATATACTCGGCAGAAGAGGCCAGAATCTGATATTCACTGGCTGCAAGTTGAGCGTCATTCAAGGCTTTGCTGTATTTCTGCAAATTCTTGACATCATAAATCGAGGTTAAAATAGGGAAGCTAAATTTCAGTTCATGAATTTTAGTGGCTAAGGTATCCAGACTTGCAAAGTCAGTAATATCGGCACCGTTTAGGCTGTCTTGCAACTGTTTATATTGATTTTGCAGAGTGGTTTGCGCAAAACCTTTTAGGTCTTGTGCTTGTGTCTTATCTTCCTGGTCCAAACTGAACATCAATAATTCCAGATAGTGATGCACATTTTGGGTTGAACGCACCAGATTGGCCAACTTTTCTTTGGCATACAAAATATCTTTGGCTAAATTTGATGCAGTATTAGGGTTCTGTAAAAATGCACCTAAAGTGGTTTGCATGTGCTGCAAATGCTGCAAATGATCGAACTGCTGCTTAAACGCACCCAGTTGCATGGCCCATTTGTCTGAAACAGCCTCATTCCAGTCTTTAAATAGCGCTAGTGTCAAATTCAAATGATCCAGGGCAATTTGCGCTTGCTGAACATGTTCCTTTTCCGCAACGCCTGCTGAAATGGCTGCAATATTCGGCAGCAAATGCTGGAGTTGCTGTGCGATCAGCAGACGCAAGTTTTTATTGGCCGGATCTTTTTTGCTTAAATTAAATTCTTTGGCAGATTTTGCCGGACTGACTTGTTGCTGGGTGGCTAAAAGATTGCCGATTTCAGCTTTGCTACGCACATCCAGCCATAAATGATATTTTTTTACCCATTCAAAGCTAAAGGCTAACAGCGATTGAATAGAGCCGGCTTTAAGTTCAAATTCAACTTCATGCACGTCACTTTGCGCCGTTTCGGTACGCACTGCACCGACATCCAGGCTGACTTCAATATCGGTTTCTTCAAACTGGATCACCCGAAAGGTGCGCTGTATATCGGTTTCAAATTGCAGTTTGAGCTGATCCTGTGCATCTCCCAAAGCATTTTTCAAGATTTGCTGTGCTTCGGCATCCTGGTTATAAATCGATAAATCCAGTTGCGGGGCGTGTTCAAGTTCCCCTAGGTCATGATTATGCTCAAAACGGTGTAAGTGGCTTTTCCCGGCAGCTTTTAAGGTTTGAATCCAGCGTGTGCCTTCCAGGCGTTGTCTTAAGGCAACGCCGTGCTGAGAAAGTAGGCGATCTTCAGTATCATAATATTTGGCTTTCAGTTGAATAATTTCAGATTTTTTAGGATCTAATGCCTTAGCCAGGGCATTACGTCTTGCTTCAGGAATTTGAAATTTTAATTCCACTTCAACCATGATCTTTCATCCTAATTTTTTGATGTGATGCCAACAATGAAACACGACATCCGATAGCTTACAAATGCGTTATAAAATCTATTTTTTCTAGCGCCAGAATTGTATTGTTCATTCTAGGCTTCTGTTCTAGGCTTTTGATTGTAGCGAAAATGAAGTTTGATGTAAGACTTGACGAATGGATTTGTGAATAATTGATTTGGAAATGATCAAAAAATGATGCTGGCGGGCACTTTAATTTGAGCGAAATATACGCTAACGTAAATGAAAACAGCGGGACGACGACTATGAATACAACGATTCAGCTCCAATTTGAACATCAACCGGAATTTCAGCTACCGATTCAAAACTATCATGAATTTTATCGGTTTTATCTCACTGAGCATCGTAATATCATGAGTCGCCGTTTGCACATATTGGGCAGTAGTGTCGGATTGTGTTTATTGAGCCGTGCTATTCTAAAAAGAAAGCCCAAATATGTGGTTTATGGTTTATTGAGTGGTTATGCCAGCGCATGGATTGGACATTTTGTGTTTGAAAAAAACAAGCCGGCAAGTTTTAAACAGCCGTTGTATAGTTTTATTTCAGATTGGCGCATGTTTTCCGATGTAATGCGCGGCAATTTAAGTTTAAAAGATCGCTCTCTGGATAAAATTCCAAGTTAGGTAAATCAGCTGACTAGTTTTTAGTCAGTATATTTCGTCGCAAAAATTTACCCAAAGATAAAATAGCTGAAAATATATCGCAGATGGACTTGCAATATTAGAATGAATATTCTATTAATAGAGCAGACACTTAAGAAGTTGATTTTTTTCACTTCAAAACTGTCCCAATCTTAAAGTTTTCCAAGCCTAGAGCGACCTTTCTCTAGGCTTTTTTTATGCAAAGAATTCTGTATAAAAGCGGAATGTTTTAAGTAGAGTAAAAATACATTTTTTCTAAAAATAGAAAATGATTCGGGCATGAATCATCCTTCAGGATTAAAAAATAGTACGCAATTTTGGCTGAGTACCAGGATAAAATAAGGCGACTCCCTAATCCTTCATTCGCTTCCCCAAGCGCGTTTTATAATGAAGGATCAGGAAGTCTGTTCTTGGCTCGCATTTTTTATAATTATTATTTATTGTTATTCTTTGACTTATTAAACTGTTTAATGTCCAGATGATCTATCCCTGAAAATGGGTATTTTTCACCAAATTTAAAATAAAGTTGCTGTAGTTCATGTTTCTAATTTTTTGCACATTTTTCTGCTGTAATGTTAAGGAATTAAGTCAGTCCCGCTGAATCTTGTCCCTGATATGCCTATAATAGGGCAGTTTTAGTTTTGGCAGTTTGTTATGCGCGGTTTATATCTGATTACCAATGATGATCCTTTAGAGCTTTTATTAGCCAAGCTTGAAGGCGCAATGGCCAATGGTGGCATTGCAGTCTTGCAATACCGTCGTAAAAAAGTCGCCAAAGAAGATCAAATTTATGAAATTGAGTACATGAAAGCCATGTGTGCTGAATACGGTGTGCCTTTCGTAATTAATGATGATCTGGAAATGGCGGTCAAATACGGCGTAGGTGTGCATTTAGGTCAGGATGATGGTTCTATTGTCGATGCTGTTGCACGTTTGCCTCAGGGCGTACTGATCGGTCGCAGCTGTAACAATTCACTTGAGTTGGCTGAACAGGCAATTGCTGAGGGTGCAAATTATGTGGCATTTGGGGCGATCTATGCGACCGAGTCTAAACCTGAAGCTGGAAACATTGGCTTAGAAACCTTAAAACTGGCCAAAGAAAAACTGAACGTACCACTCTGTGCGATTGGTGGTTTAACTGTTGAGAATTCCAACGAAGTCATTGAATCAGGTGCAGATTATTGCGCGGTGATTAGTGATATATTGGGACTTCCTATGCATGCCATTCCTGAGCGTTTAGATGAATGGTCTGCGCTTTTTCAAGCTACAGCATAAAATTTTTTGATTGATTTAATTTTTAGTCGAGTGCCTTCATGAGCTTATCTCCAAAGCAAGAACAATTGTTCAAACAAGCCAATAAACATATTCCGGGTGGAGTGAATTCACCTGTGCGTGCATTTAATGGGGTGGGCGGTACGCCTGTATTTATTGAAAAAGCCAAAGGTGCGTATTTATACGATGTCGATGGAAAACGCTATGTGGACTATGTGGGCTCATGGGGACCAATGATTCTGGGTCATGCACATCCTGATATTATTAAAGCAGTTCAAGAAGCTGCGGTTGATGGCTTAAGCTTTGGTGCGCCAACCGTACATGAAACCACATTGGCAGACATTATCTGTGAGATTATGCCGTCTATTGAATTGGTACGTATGACCAACTCAGGTACAGAAGCCACCATGACAGCAATTCGTCTGGCACGTGGTTATACCGGCCGTGACAAGATTGTAAAGTTTGAAGGCTGTTACCACGGTCACTCAGACTCGCTACTTGTAAAAGCGGGTTCTGGTTTGTTAACCAAAGGTGAGGGTGAGGCGACTTCTGCGGGTGTTCCTGCTGACTTTGCCAAGCATACGCTCACGCTTCCATACAATGACATCGCGACTTTAAAAGAATGCTTTGCCAAGTTTGGTCATGAAATCGCTGGTGTGATTGTTGAACCTGTAGCGGGCAACATGAACTTGGTAAAACCAATTGACGGTTTTCTGCAAGCAATCCGTGATGTATGTGATGAGCATGGCTCTGTATTTATCATTGATGAAGTGATGACAGGTTTCCGTGTTGGTCTTGGCGGTGCACAGGCACATTATGGTGTGACTCCAGATTTAACAACTTTAGGTAAAATCATCGGTGCGGGTTTGCCAGTCGGTGCTTTCGGCGGTAAACGTGAAGTGATGGAATGCATCGCGCCACTGGGTAAAGTTTATCAAGCAGGTACGCTGTCAGGTAACCCACTGGCTATGCGTGCAGGCATCGAGATGTTTAAGCATTTACGTGCTGAAGGTTTTTATGAAAAATTAACCGCACAACTCGAAAAATTGCTTGCCGGTTTACAAGCGGCTGCGGATGAAGCAGGCATTCCATTTAAAACCCAGCAAGTGGGCGGTATGTTCGGTCTGTACTTCACTGATCAGGAAGACATTACCAGTTTTGATTCAATGTTGAAATGTAATGTGGATGACTTCCGTAAATTCTTCCATGGTATGTTAAAACGTGGTGTGAACCTGGCACCTTCTGCTTTTGAAGCTGGATTCTTCTCGGCTGCACATTCTGATGAAGATATTGAATTTACCATTCAAGCTGCAAAAGAAACATTTGCTGAAATGAACGGGTAAATTAGACCTCTCCTTAATCCTCACTTGTGCCTCATTTTAAACTAATGCTTTAAATATTCGCTCAGGAGAGGGTTTTCAAAGTTGTAAATAAAGATCACACCTCTCCCTAACCCTCTCCTAAAAGGAGAGGAAAGCTTCAGTTAATTTGAGATCAAAATGCAAACCAAACATTATTTAACCCTAAGTGATGCTGAATTTCTATTAAATGAAGCTCATCAATACGCGATTCAGAACAACTTTAATGTCAGTATCGCCGTAGTTGATGAGACAGGCACTTTGCTTGCCATGAAGCGTATGGATGGTGCTTCGCCGATGACTGCAAATTTATGTTTAGAAAAAGCCAAATGTTCTGCGATTAGCCGCCGTCCATCTAAGCTGTTTGAAGATTTGATCAAAGGTGGTCAAATGGGTTTTCTGACTATGGAATCATTTTCAGGGATGCTGGAAGGTGGTGAGCCGATTATGTATGAAGGGCAGTTGGTCGGTGCGATGGGCGTATCAGGTGTAAAATCGTTTCAGGATGCGGAGATTGCGCAGGTGGCGATTGAGAAGTTTTTGACACTACAAAATTAGGTACCTAGTGTTTTTGAATTCCAAGATAATTCTAAGTAAAAATAATAGTGGAATATGAATAATCTTAAAAAAGCCCAAGTAGATTTGCTTGGGCTTTTAATTAAATTGTAATGGTTTGATTTAACTGAAATAAAATATTATTTCATATGACGTGTACTAAGGTGATTTTAGAAAATTTAAAATAGACTGTCTATTTCAACTTAAATCTAAGTTACTTTTGTGAGATATATACGCTAAAATTTATATTTAAATTAGTAATATAGGGGGAAATAATGTCTTTAGGAGATTGGGGGGATATTGCAACTATTCTTACATCATTGGGAATTATTGGTATTGCAATTCAAGCTTATTATGCCCGTAGTAGTGCGGTATCTGTGCAAGAAGATGTCATTAATTCTCAGAAAGCATTAGCTATTGCCCAAAAAGACTTAGTTAATTCTCAACAAGCGTTAGCTATTGCCCAAAAAGATATTATTAATTCTCAGCAAGCATTAGCTATTGCACAAAAAGGGTTAGATGCAGATCATGAGCGTAGTAGAAGGGAGAAAACTGTAGATATTCTTTTTGAATGGGATCAACGCTTAAAAAAGGAAGGGGCTTTAGCTCGAAGAATTGTTGAAACTTTTTCTGCCGAGCAGTGTAGAGAATTGCATGCCCAATCACCTATTTTAGTTAATGCAAAATTAGAACCACTATTAAAACAGCTTTTTAATGAAGGATTTAAGGTAGAAAATAATATTATTAGCCTAAATGAGGGGCATTCCTCAGAATTAAGATGGTATGTAATTACTTATTTAAATGCCCTAGAGTCAGTACTTGTAGCATGGCAATATTCAATAGTTGATCGAGAAATCATTGAACATCAATTTTCTTATTTATTTAAACCGTGTGATGGACATGAAGGCTTAAAGCATTTTAGGGTTGCAGCTGGAGGAGAGGAGAGCTATCCAGCAATTGAAATTTTTGCTAGCCATATTCTAGAAAAAAGACGTGCAAAATTAGTGCAAAAAGCTAACGTTGCTTAAGTATTTAATATAAGGGCTATATGTAAAATTCAATCCCTTACATATCAAAAAATGTAAGTTAATTAGAACTTATAATTTCATCTTTTCTTAGCTAGCATATTGCAACCTTGCAATATGCTAAGTAGAAAACATCCCATGTTCTATCCTATGCCCAAAAAAATCCAACTAGCACCATCTCAAGCCAAATGGCAATTGGCATCAGCACAATCTGTTCTAGTTCTTGTAGGCTTACAAAATCTACGCATGATGCAGGGGATTCAAGACAGTGTGCTTATGCAAAACCTGATTCAAATCAGCAACAAAGCCAAAGCACTCGATATTCCCATTGTTGACCTGTACGGTGATGATCTGATTCAAGGTATGCAGCAACTCGGTGAATATGCCTCAACCCATCCACAACTGATATTTGCCGGACAGGTCACGCCGATGCTCAAGCAAATATTGCCGCATTTGCAAAGTGTCACCGAGCAAATCTGTGTTGTGGATGATGCTATTTTATTGTCAAATCAGGAACAGCATATTCAGTGGATCGATAACATTTCGGCACAAGGTGTGCATCACATGAATAGCTATAGTTTGACTCGGCTATGGGATTTAAGTGCACCATCCGATTATGTGCTTTCAACCAAGGGCATCATGCTGGCTGTGGCGGAACAATTAAACATGGATGCACTTGAAATTGATCCTTATGTTGATTTGAAACAATACGGTTTGGATTCTGTGGCTATTGTCACTCTGGTTGGCATTTGGCGCGCGCATGGGGCAAATATCACTTATGAAGATGTCCTAAAACACAATTCACTGCATGAACTCGCCAGCTTTATATTGCAATAGGCAGGTTCATAAAGCGCTATTGAAATTATTTTTGTTTAAAATCGAAAAAACCGTCGCCAATTCAGGCATTGTGCATTGTAATTCTGTGCCAAGCTTTCTATCATTGCCGGCTTGTTTTCGCGATCAGCCTGGGATTGAACATTGAGTAATTTTCTAACCGAACATCTGATACATCGTGATGAAGATTTTATGGTGATCCATAAACCTGCAGGCGTGCTCACTGTTCCCGGTAAAACCGAAGATTTACAAGATTGCGTGATCAACCGATTATTAGAAATAGAACCCAAAACATTACTGATTCATCGTCTGGATCGGGATACCTCCGGTATTCTGGTGTTTGGCTTGAGCAAATGGGGGCAAAAAACCATTTCCCGCCAGTTCCAGGAACGCCAAACCGAAAAAACCTATCAGGCCGTTGTAGCAGGTCATCTTGAAGGAGAAGGCACGGTTGATGTACCTGTGGTCTATGATCCTGAACATCCGCCTTTACATATTGCCGACCTCAATCACAACAAGCCTGCATTAACCCATTGGCAGGCGATTGAACATTTTCAAATTCAGGGACAGGCGGTGACGCGTGTCAAACTCACGCCAATTACCGGGCGTTCACATCAGCTGCGTGTGCATATGCAGTATCTGGGGCATCCGATTGTCGGTGATACCTTATATGCCACAGCCGAGCAGCAACAGTTAATGCCGCGTCTGTGTTTGCATGCCGAAAACTTAAGTTTTTATCATCCGCAAACAGAGCAGTTGGTAGAGTTTTATTATCCTGTGCCTTTTTAAGGTGAAAACTTTTTAATCTCATCGATTTTGCGCACTTTTTAGTGGGCTTTATGTCAAAATATATTGCTTAAAGACCTATTTTTTTGCTCAAATACTAAGCAGTTTTTGAGTTTGAAATTAGAGTCCTCATTTTTAGATAAAGGTGGAAAAATTGCATCAGTTTGCTATTGGTCAGCGTTGGTTATCAGATACAGAAACAGAACTCGGATTAGGGGTTCTTATTGATGTAGATGAACGATCGGTTAGCATCTTATTCCCAAAAAGTGATGAAACGCGTGTCTATGCACGTAACAATGCACCTTTATCACGTATCGTTTTTAATATTAAAGATGAACTGCAGGATCAGGAAGGCACCAAATGGGTGGTTGAGTCTTTTGAAGACCGTCATGGCGTAGTGCGTTATAACGTGATTCGTACTCTGGAAGATGGTAGCGAAGAACGTAAATCACTCAACGAAACCCGTATTGGTGCGACCATCCAGCTGTCTAAACCGCTTGACCGTTTGCTGGCCAGTCAGGTCGATTATAAAGAATGGTATGACCTGCGTATTGAAGCCTTGTTGATGCAAGCCAATATGAAATCCAGCCCCTTGCGTGGCATGGTGGGGGCACGTGTTGGCCTGATTCCACACCAGCTTTATATTGCGCATGAAGTGGGTCAGCGTTTTGCACCGCGTGTATTACTGGCAGATGAAGTGGGCTTGGGTAAAACCATTGAAGCTGGTTTGATTATCCATCAACAACTGAAAACCGCGCGTTCTGAACGTATCCTGATTTTAGTTCCAGATTCACTGCAATATCAGTGGATGATTGAAATGCGCCGCCGTTTCAATCTGGAATTTTCATTATTCGATTTGACCCGTACCGCTTCAATCAAAGAACACGATCCTGATTTAAACCCGTTCCTGACCGAGCAACGTATTATCGCTTCGGTTGACTTGATGGTCGATCACGAAGATTTGCGTGAGCAGGCTTTAGAAGCCGGTTTTGACCTTCTGGTGGTCGATGAAGCGCATCACTTGATGTGGTCTGAGGAAGAAGGTGGTAATGATCGTTACGATCTGGTAGAAGAACTCGCTGAAAAAACTCCGGGTGTGTTACTGCTCACTGCAACACCTGAACAACTCGGTGTAGAAAGCCATTTTGCCCGTTTACGTCTGCTCGATCCGCAGCGCTTTAGTTCACTGGATCGTTTCTTAGACGAAGAAGAGCAGTACCATCAAACCGCCAAAATTGCTGAAGTGTTGATGTCGGACCTGCCTTTGGAAGATGGGCATTTAAAAGCGATTGAAGGTTTGCTAGGTCATAGCATTCAGGATGAGCCGGAACAGCGTTTCCGTGCTATTCACGAATTATTAGACCGTCATGGCACAGGTCGTATTTTATTCCGTAATACCCGTGAAGCGATTCAGGGTTTCCCGGGCCGTGACTGCCGACCAGCACCTTTGCCAGCACCGGCAAACTGGTCGAAAGACGGTAAGCTGCGTGAACAAATGTGGCCTGAAGAAGCACAGCTGGATGGTGCCTGGATGGAACATGACCCACGTGTGATGTGGCTCATGGAAATGCTGCGTACCGAACTCAAGCATAAAAAAGTATTACTGATTGCACGTAGTGGTCCGGTGGTTGAAGCGCTGGAAAATGTTCTACGTTTGCATGCCGGTATCCGTACCGCCATGTTCCATGAAGGCATGAGCCTGCTTGAGCGTGACCAGGCAGCAGCATATTTCGCTGAAGAATCTTATGGCGCACAAATTCTGTTGTGTTCTGAAATTGGTTCAGAAGGTCGTAACTTCCAGTTTGCATCTGACCTGATCCTGTTCGACTTGCCTGCGAACCCGGATGTGCTTGAACAGCGTATTGGCCGTCTGGACCGTATTGGTCAGGAAAACCGTATTCAGATTCATGTGCCTTATTTAGTGGGCACTGCACAGGAACGTATGTTCCGCTGGTACAACGAAGGTTTAAATATTTTCAGCAATATTTCACCAACCGCACAAACCCTGCAAGAAAACTTCATTGTGAAGTTAAAAGACTGTTTATTGGCAGACTTGGGCCAGCAGTTTGAAGATTTACTGGAAGAGGTTAGCGTTCAGCGTGAAGCGCTGGAAGCGGAGTTGCAGGAAGGCCGTGACCGCTTGCTGGAATACAACTCATGCCGTCCAATCGTGGCACAGGAAATTGTGCAGGCGCTTGAAGATTATGACGACAACACCACTTTGCCAATGTTTATGAAACGCTTCATGGCATCGACCAACATCGATTTCGATGAGCAAAGCAACGGTACCGTGATCATCAAGCCAACTGACCAGATGCAGGTTCAAGGTTTGTCTTTAGATGAAGAAGGCATGACGGCGACTTTCTATCGTGATCAGGCGCAAGTTCGTGAAGACGCGCAATATTTGACCCTGGAACATCCATTCACTGAAAGTGTGATGGAAATGATTAATACCCAATCTTTTGGTAGTACCAATGTTGCAGTATTAAAATCGGCTGCCTTGCCACAGGGTTCGGTATTACTTGAAGTCTGGTTCAAGGTAGATGTGGTTGCACCGAAAGCATTGAACTTGCCGTCAAGCTTGCCACAACAGCTGATTCGCGTATTGCTCAGTGAAAAAGGTCAGGACCTGTCTGAAAAAATTGCACCGGAAATCTTGAAGCCTTATCTGCATCACCTGGATGGCAATAGCTGCCGTCAGGTGGTGAAAGCACGCCGTGAAGTGATTGAACAGCGTTATGCACAAGCCTTGGATATTGCCAAAGCTGCATTGCCGAACTTTAAGCAGCAGGCTAAAGAAGTGTATGGCAACAAATGGCAATATGAAATTGATCGCCTGACTTACCTGAAGCAATTCAACCCAAGCATCCGTGAAGATGAAATTTCACGTTTGCAGAAATTTCAGAAAGAAGGCTTGAGCCTGCTGGATGGTTTATCAGTAACACCAGAAGCAATTCAGGTGATGGTGGTAGTTAAACCATAACTGCAACTTACTTACTCAAATAAAAAGCACCTTCGGGTGCTTTTTTATGGCCTAACTTAAATAGCATTGAGTCACAACTCATCTAGCTTAAAATTCAACTCATGCTAAAATAAAAAAATTATAAAGTATTAAAAGAATAACAATGACTCAGTCTTTAATCACCCTCGGTTCTACAACTTCACACGGCGGTATAGTCTCAGAATGTGATCCTTCTTTTATCATTAATGGTATAGCGGTGCATTTACACGGCATGAAACATTATTGTCCGAAATGCAAAACAGTGGTGTCTGCCATTGCAGCAAAACAGTCTACTATTGTGAAAGGACGTGGGGTGGTGATTGCAGGTGATAAGACAACTTGTGGAGCAACTTTTTTAGGTAGTCAGTTTCTGGTGGTTTCACAAAAATAATCACAAAACCAATAATCGGTTTTGTCCAGTTTTTCAAAGCCCTTGAATTGACTTGCAAGTCAGTGAATCATGCATTTATGTATGTCATCTACCCCAATTTTTCCTTAAGCTACGATGGTGTTAATCAGATAAATTAAACAAGAGCAGGCATATATGCCAGATGAATTAGTAAGAAAAAATGCGATTCATTTTACTCATGCCAATGGGATTCCTTCGGCCACGTATCAAAAGTTTTTTAATTGTTTCAAAGCAGATTTTAATTTAAAAGCCATTCCGATCATTGGCCTGGATCAAAAATATCCAGTAACCAAATCTTGGGATTATCTGGTTGCACAGGTGATTGCAGATATTGAACAACAATTTCCACATCAGCAGGTGATTGGGTTGGGGCATTCATTCGGTTCTTTGCTCACGTTAATGGCGGCGTATAAACGCCCTGATTTGTTTACACAACTGGTGATCATGGATCCCCCTTTTGTAATTGGCAGCAATTCGGCTATTTTTGAAGCGATGCAAAAACTGAAGTTAAAAGCCGTGGATAAAATTACCCCAGCGGGCATAACCATGAAACGCAAAGACCATTGGTTAAATCGGGAAGAGGCTTATCGATCATTACGCAATAACCGCTTGTTTGAAAAATTTGATGCTGAGTGTTTTGATGATTATTTTGCACATGGTATTACAGAAGATCAAAGCAGAGGAGGCGTGACTTTAAGCATTCCTAAAGCCATTGAAGCAGATATTTTTAGAACTGTACCTGCATGGTGGTGGCGTACGCCGCGTAAAGCGCCAAATGTGCCTGTGCATTTAATTACTGCAGCGCAGAGTCCTTTTTATAAGCAAGGCTTGCCTGAGGGAATGAAAAAAATTTATGGCATTGATTTTAGTATAGTTGATGGTGGGCATATGTTTCCTTTAGAGAAACCAGAGGTCACAGCCCAGTTTGTGCAGAAAATTATCCATTTACAGGCATAAAAGGAGAGGGTGTAAATCTCCTTTTATGCCTTACTTATTTATTGGCAAATGAGAGTTACAGGTTCATTTACTTGAGTATCAGCATTTAACGTAAAACTGCTACTACACATACCTTTGTTGGTTTGAATCTCAATAGTATAAGGTTTTGGCGTTAATCCGTATATTGTGACAAGGTTATTGCTGTTAATTGGATATTTACCTTGTTCAATACCTTTAAAATTGACAATGCTTCCACTTTCAAGGGGTTGTTGATTTTGATCAATAAATTTGAAAGTCAGGTTGTAACTTTCAGTATTACTCATTGGAAAATCAATAATATATCCACGTTGATTAATGGGCATAATAGAGTGAGAAGAGTGGGCAAAACTATCTTCAATGCTGATTTGGCTCTCATCAAAAAGCACATTGTTTTCACTATAGCCATATAAGTTATAGCTGAAAATTTCACCTTTTTTGTTGGTTTTGCCAATATAGGAACCGTTGCTGTAAATATCAACATTTGGAGTTCCATCAACACGAATGAGTGCAAAGCTATTCGAGATGTATTTACTCAAATCTAAGCGATTGCCGAGCCAAACAAGTGATCCCATATAATTAGCGCTGTAATATTTTTGATCATCTGTTTGCAGATATTGCACATTCAAATCACCGGCGTTAGTTTTCATGGTTGCAGATGCATTGCCTGAGTAAATATCTTGCCAGCGGCTGGCGCCAATGCTGTAGTCAAAACCGGTATTTTCATAACTGTATTTATTGAACTGTACGCTGGTTTCGTCATCATCATGCTGATTCAGTGTAATTGAATGTTTGCGGTCATCAAAGTTGTAGCTCAGCATGAAATCAACACTGGCGCGGTCATTAGACTCAGCATCATAAGAGATGCCCAAACTGCCGAATAGGCTGCTCGTCAACGAACGGCTGGTTCTCAAATTGAACAGCTTCTGATTCTGCTGTTCCATACCTTCTCTATATTTTCTTTCAACATAGCTCAATGATAGATTGTCAATGTATGGAATTTGATTTTTTGATAGGTAAACTTGATTTTCTTGCTTGGGCAAATAACTGGTTTTGTAATCATCTAAACCTAGCATACGAAATTCTGAACTATAATACTGTGAACGTAAGCCGACACTATAGTCTGGGGTATTACGCTTAAATTCAGTATTGACGGTATAGCCTTCTAAACCGATTTCATCTGCATGGCTATAGGCTGAGTTCACCTCCAGTAAGCCTAATTTATACAGATATTGGCTCAACATGAGTCCAGCGCTTTCCAGTTTTTTACTATAGTCTGCTGTTGCGCCTAAAGTGGTTGATGATGTTATACCTCTGCGGACAAAGCCGCTGCCAAACCAGTCACGATAATCATTATCGTCATACGCATAGTTATAGCGTAATTTACCAGCGGAAAAATTATAATCTGTCAGTCCGGGGCGCAGCAGTCGCTGGTCAACAAAAACTGAGATATTTTGCACTGTAGTATTGCCTAAAATATCTTTGACAATCACTTGTGCTTCGCCCAAACCTGAAAAGCCAATATTGCTGTCAATGCTGTATTGGCCAGGGTTCACTTTGGCGTTATAGGCTTGTGACCCATTAATCATTAAATCGACTGTCGATTGTGTTAAGGCGCTGCCTTGAACGGACGGGGTATTCCAATAGGTGAAATTAGGGCGTCTGCTGAAATTGGTGCCAAAACTAAACCCGCCAAAATAGAAAGATTGGTTCAGCCCAGTATAATTGCTGACATTATCCCCGAGTTTTAAAGTCGTCATTTGTTCAGGGAATTCAAAACTTAAGGACGTATTTAATCGGCTGCTGTCTTGAACGTCGGCTTGCTGGTCATGATAGGTTTTGCGAAACAAATGACTGCTGTTGAACAGCATGTTTTTCCAAAAAAGGTTGAGGTCTGTTGAAGCATTCACTTGTTTGGAGTAATCACCATCTTGGTAATACACATTGTAGTTAATAAAACCGCCTAAATTAGGCATTTCGGGTATAAAACGCTGCTTTGCAGAGAGCTTCTGCTTAAGCATATATTGCGCGGGAATATTCAGTTTGTACAATTGACGCTGAATATCAATTTCACTGCTAAAACTTGTATTTTCAATTAAACAATATTGAATATTATTTTGATTTAATGAGCTTAATTGAGAAATATCAACAAAGCCTTGCTGCAGAATACTGCACTCTATATAGCGTTTCTGATTAATATTGAGAATGAAAGCTTCTTGTTGCAGATCTACACCATTAATCCAAAGCCCTAAAATAGCGTTCTCTGCCGCAGGTGCATTTGCAGCAGAAAGTTCTGTTCTTAAATCAGGCGCAGTTTCTGCCAGAAGCGGTTTTTCAATAACAGTCTGAGCTAAGCTTTGTTGAGCATAAAAGGTGCAGCAGATTAAAACGAGGGTAGAAGGGGATTTGACAATATTGCGGACTTTTTTTATGCCTTTTTTCATTATTTTTGCTCCGCAATATCAAATTTTAACTGCTGATCATTTGCGGTTCGTACAATGAGTTGAAGTCCTTTCTGCGGTTTTAAGGCAGGTATACTTAATTTTATTTGCTGCTGTGCAAGAATATATCTCATTTCATTTGATGTAAAAATGCTATTTCCCTTGGCATCTTGCAAGGTGAAACCAGTGATCTGAAAATGTCCTGTACCTAAGTTTTTGGCATGAATAATAGGCTGGTTATTTGTATCTTTTGTGAGTTGAAATGACAAATCTGCTTTAAAGTTTTTGCCTGCAAACAGCGGTACATTAAAACCATATGCATATTTAATACCGTTTGATTTTGCGGCGTCTGGCAATGGTAAAATTTTAATGCGCCAAGCTTCTTCTTTTTGTAAGTTCATTGCAGAAATGGGTTGTTTAAACCCCATACGGATGACTTGTTTGCTGTTTGGTTCAAGTACAAAGGATGCGGGACTAATAATCAGCTGGTTATCATCAGTCAGTACGTCATTGCCGTTAATGTCTTGTGTCCATTTATAGACACGGACTTCATAATTTTGGGGAGTTTCATCCGCAGAAGATTGTAGGTTGATGGTTGTTGTGCGCTGACGATTGTCCCCATTGATTTGCATTTTGACTGGATAAATTGCGACATTGGCATAAGCGGTTGCCGTCATCAGGCCAGCAATGCTGCTTATAAAGCACTGACGGATCAATGATAAGTGAGACATATGTTTTCCCCAAAACCATGTGGTATTTCAATTGCAAATAGACTGCAGTAAAACTCATTAAAAAAGAGTGAATCGTGAAGCGTAAAATTAAGGGCAGCCAAAGTTCTATACTTTAAATAGGAGGTTTTACAAAATGACGCTGTGGCATGTATGTGGACCTATGGATACATACATGCCTATGAGAAATCAGTAGGTAATTTCTACAGTCACAGTATCCTCATAATTACCAGCAATGTACTCTTCAATGGCAAGTACTGATTTGGTCTTGGCAGAGAGGGTGTATATGTCTGTTTTTGTAGGAGTAGATGGAGCTACTGTTGCTGAAGCTGGTCCATTTACAATTACAGGCGTCGGTCCGCCTGTCATGGTCACACTGTAAGGAATTTTAACTGTTGATAGGGGGTTAATAAGCTGAGATTCGTTAGGAACTAACTTAGTGCCAGATGATGCTTTAATGGTGTAGTCGATATTGCATTTTACTGCAATGTTTAGCATTACTGGCGTGGTATTGTGCATTAAATATATGGTAGGAGCTTTATCGGCGTTTGTAATTACACATGCTGTCGGGACATTAAGTCTGAATTTTACAGTGATACTGTCCGTACCAGCATGTGTAACAAGTGCTCCTGTACTTAATAATAAAATACTAGTGAGTTTTATGAGTGAATTCATGCGATTAATTTCCTTTCATGTATGGTGAAATTTTTCTTAGTTAGATTTAAAAAAATATAAGCCCGAAACTATACTTAAAATTAAGTATTTGAAATGAATATCATTTATGAAATAACAAAATTTGGTAATCAAGAATTAGTAATTTACGGAAAGTTTGACAGAGGTGTCGTAATCACCAGGTTGATAATCTGCAAGTGCGGGCAACAGGTGGTAGCCCATCATGATTTGGTATTGAACCTCTCTAACATCATTATTTAAATAGTCTATTTTATAACTAAGCTCATCAGGTGTACCCCAATGTTCTAAGTAGGCCCAACCCATAATTGTGAAATTTTGATTCGTGTGCATGACGTTAATAGGGTGCTGAGGGTGGGCAGAGGACTTAAAAATAATATGATTGTCCTTTGTGTCTAGCCATTGATATTCTGAAGATTTAATTCTTTTTTTACAGTTATTAAAATTATAAAAGATGATACCTACTGCTTTATTTAATTCTATTGTTCGCGCGGAATTATCAATAGTACACTCTGCAGCGAGTGCAGTGCTGCATAGCCCAATTAAGCTGAAAAAGCCAACAATATTTTGAAGTTTAAACATATAACAACGGCCCCAAATTCTTTGTTTTAATATAGTGATTGTTTACTTTTGTTAAATACCTAAATTTAGGTATTTTGAAGAAAATTACTATACCTATCACGTTAAATAATAATTTTTAAAATAATGGATAAGTAGCTTTAGGTGGATTATTTTTAATCAATGCTATAACTATATTTATGGTATTTAATCAGAAATGAGTCATTTGAAATTTAATGTGTGTGCCTATTGAAGAAGAATTCATTGCAAGATTGCGTATGGTTTAGTTTTATAATGCAACCTATATCACATAAAAATCATAATGGGTTGAATCCCTCAATTTAATATTTTCAATATCCCTAATTCTAGGGATGGCACTAAAAACAATAACAGTAAATACTCTGAAAGTTGAACAAAGGGTATAAAAATGAATATCGAATTTCCTTTATTAAAACCGTTGCTGGTTTTAGAAGATGACCCAGCTCATCAGCTTAGAATCTATAAAATTCTAGAAAGTTTTGGTTATGAAAAGCAGGATATTTTATTCTCTCAAACAATAGATTTTGCTAAAAATATCTGCCGTTCAAATTCAGTGAAATTTATGCTGGTTGATTTGAATTTGCCAGATGGCAGCGGTATTGATTTTATTGAAAGCATTCGGGATAAAATCGCAAGCACTGTTCCTATTATGGTGCTTTCTTCATGGAATACATTCGATGTTATTTATAAAGCTTTGCATGTAGGGGCAACTGGTTATGTTCTGAAAGAAAAAGATGATTTTGAATTAATATTTTCTATACGGACTATGTTGAAAGGCGGTGCAATTATTGATCCTGCTATAGCAAAAAAAATACTAAAGAATATGAATTCCGCTTCAGAGCTAAGCTTTGATGTAAATGAGAATGTTGATACTAATTTATCAATGCGAGAAAAAGAAATTTTGGCATGTGTTGCAAATGGATTAAGTAACCGTGAAATAGGGGTGGAACTTAATATTTCAAAATTTACTGTAGATGTGCATGTAAAAAATATTTACCAAAAATTAGCGGTGAATTCCCGTACCAAAGCAATTCACGCTGCTAAACAAATTGGTTTGTTGTGCTAAATTATTCGCCTTAAAGTGCTGAACTATCGAATTCGTGCTTCATCCAAATGACGGGCACCTTCTAAAATCATACGAATCATGATCATGGTCTGTTCAGCAATTTCTTTGCGTTCAGCCGCGGAAATATCAATAACCGTTGCTCCCATATTAAATACCAGCTGGGTAATGGCTTTTGCTACGATATCGGGGTGAGAAAGCCTGTTGTTATTGAGACGTTCTAAACGAATTAAATCTTCCTGTAATTCTTGCTGGAAATAGTTTAATTGACGTTCAACCGCTAATTTATAAGACGCAGAGCCGGTATAAGCTTCACGTAGCAATAAGCTTAAATTTCCTTCATCTGCATCTAACTGTTCAATAAAAATTTCCACTGAACTGCGAATAATGCTGTTTTGCTTAGACGCTTTTAGGCGTGCCTGATGCAAAATTTGACGTAACACAATTCCGGCGCGATCAATCAGCTCAATCGCAAGTTCATCTATATCTCTGAAATGTCGATAAAAACTGTTTGGAGCAATACCCGCTTCACGGGCAACTTCACGTAGGCTTAAGGATGAAATACTTTTTTGTGGTCCAATTAAATTCAGTGTGGCTTGAAACAGTTCTTCTTTGGTAATGGTGGCTTTTCGACCGACAGTACGGACGATCACAGGCTCATGAGTCAGACTATGTGCATCAATTGTAGCATCAACATTTTTTTTGATTGAAGACTGGTTCATATTTTTCAAGGCATTAGAGACACCAAAACATTATAGCTGTTGCTGGGTCGCTTGGGAAACAAATAGAAACACTGAGAATATATATACAAATATATATACATGTGTATAATAATTAAAATTCAATCGCGTGGTGCTTACTATGCATGTGTTAGAAAAAACTAAATCTCCCTTGGGATCACTTGCTGAAAGTGTTATTGATCAGCACGCAGCCAATTTCTGGTTGCAAAAATTCAATTCGCTTTGGTCAATCAATCAAGCCTTGGGCAAAATTGTCCAAAAAGAAAATTCTGCACAAAATATGGTGAGCTTAACCATTCAGTTCAATCGTCATTTCAAGGTTGGACAAGCGGGGCAGCATCATCCGATCTTTGTAGAAGTCAACGGCATTCGCTATGAACGTAGCTACAGTTTGACTCAGCTTGATGCACAACATGTCTTATTGACGGTGAAAAAAGTCGATCAGGGTAAAGTCAGTTCTTGGTTGGTTGAACAGGCTCAAGTAGGCGATATTCTTGAATTTGGTCAGCCTTATGGCGATATGCTGTTACCTACGCAGGCTCAGCCAATGGTATTGCTTGCTGCAGGTAGTGGTATTACGCCAATGCTGAGTTTACTCAAGGCCTTAGCCAAGACTGACCAGATGACCGCACCCATCCAGCTATTGTATTGGGTGAAACAATATGCCGATTTTGCCTTTAAAGCGCTTTTCGAAAAACTGGCTGAACAATACCCTAATTTCTCATTTCAGGTTTTTTATACCCAAGAAGAGGATGCAGGTGAGCGTCTAAACCAAGACCATGCGACTTTGGTTACACATATTGAAAATAGTGTGGTTTATGCTTGCGGCCCTTCCGGATTTGTCGCACAGGCAGAACAGTTATTTGCCCATGCACAGAGTTTCAAAAGTGAAGCTTTCAGCATGAGTACTGTTGAAAATTCTGACATTGGCTTTGTCAATATTACCTTGTTGAAGTCGAAAAAAGTGGTTGCTATTCCTAAAGGACAGTCCATTTTAACCAGCCTGGAACAGCAAAATATCAAACCGACGCATGGTTGCCGTATGGGGATCTGTAACAAATGCGTCTGTAATAAAGTAGAAGGTTCGACCAAGAATATGGTGAATGGCAGTCAGAATTCAGAACCCGGTAATGTCTTAAAAATATGTGTCAATTCAGCTCAGTCAGATCTTGTGATTGATTTATAAGTGAGTCAAAAATCATGAATATGCCCGTTAAAGTAGAATATTTTAAAAATCCTAAAAATGGTGAGCTCACTCAATCTCAACTGGATGATTTAGCACGTGAGTTAGATGCAATTAAACAAGAAGTGTTAGATGATATTGGCGAAAAAGATGCCAAATATATCCGTCGTGTTTATTCGACTATTCGTTATGCTTCTATTGCTGGTCGTGCCTGTTTATTTGCCGGCTGGTTCCCGCCAGCATGGCTATTAGGCACCGGTTTACTTGGCTTTGCCAAAATTATGGAAAATATGGAACTCGGTCATAATGTCATGCATGGACAATATGACTGGATGAATGATCCAAAATTCCATGGTCCAAGTTATGAGTGGGACATTGTCGGTACTGCGGATAACTGGCGTCAAACCCATAACTACAAACATCATACCTATACCAATATTAAAGGTATGGATGATGATATTGGTTATGGTTTGCTGCGCCTGTTTCCGGAACAGCGCTGGAAACCAGGCTATCTTTTACAACCGATTTATGCAATTCCATTTTGCTTGTTGTTCCAATGGGGCGTAGCCATTCAGAACCTTGAATTGGGTAAAGTATGGTTTGGTCGTAAAAGCAAAGCACAAGCCAAAAAAGAATGGCAGCCAATGCAAAAGAAAATTGGCAAACAATTGTTTAAAGATTACGTGTTTTTCCCACTCATTGCAGGCCCTGCGGCTTTACCCGTATTTACAGGTAACCTGGTTGCTAATGGCATCCGCAATATCTGGACCTTTAGTATTATTTTCTGTGGTCACTTCACTAAAGATGTAGAAGTGTTCCCGAAATCAGTGCTAGAAAATGAAAGCCGTGGTCACTGGTATATGCGTCAGATCCGTGGCTCATCTAACTTAACTGGTTCAGAAGCCTTCCATATTTTGACAGGTCATTTAAGCCATCAAATTGAACATCACTTATATCCTGATATTCCGGCACGTCGTTATCGTAAGATGGCGCCTAAAGTACAGGCCGTATGTGAAAAATACGGTTTAAATTATAACAATGCCAACCTGTTTAAACAGTATGGCAGCGTGATTAAACGTATTGCTAAATATGCTTTTCCATTCAAAAAGTAATCTTGATGTAATAAAAAGCCACTTCGATTGAAGTGGCTTTTTATTGATGGATATGTGCCTTAAGTATTTTGATTAAGTTCATGTAGTTGCCTTTTTTTGCCTTGGTCACGACCTGCGAAATTTCCTGTTGTGTCCAGCTTTGACGGCTCGCCTGATAAGAGAATGAGGACAATAACACAAATGGATTTTCGCCAAAACGAATATATATGCCTTTGACCAGCTTTGGAGGATTAAATAAGTTCATTATGCGATTACCCCGATTTATTGTGAATTTTTTTCTATCTTAAAAAAATGTGAATAATATCTCAATATAATTTTTTAATTATATAAATTTTATTTTAATAAAACATTAGTTTAATTTTACTTTTATTAGATTATTCATCATTGATTGGCTGGTCTAAAAACAAACTGGATCAGGGTACTTTGCTTTTAAATGGCAATTTTTTGTATCTTTTGGGGCAGTGCAGGAATGATTTTATTTACACCGACCATATAGGCATGATTGGCCATTGCAAGCATTTCTTGGTCTTCATGACTATTTCCATAGGCATAAATCACAGCATAATCATCTAACTGATAGTTTTCTAAAATACGTTGTCTTTTCTGTTCCGAACTGCAATCTGGAGTGATGTATTGTCCGGTATAGACATCATTAATTATTTCAGTTTGGGTACAAATCAAATCTATATCCAATAAATCACAGATAGGCTTGAGATAAATATCTATCGAAGCTGATACCAGAACGACATCATCACCTAAGGCTTGATGCTGTTTGAGTTGTTTCAGCAAGCTTGGATTTAATTGAGAAATTAAGCTAGTCGCATATTCCTGAGCAATGTGCTGTAACTCTACGACATCTACATTACTAAACATGGCACGAAACAATTTGGAACGCATTGCATGCGCAGGATAGATATTCAGGTAATAAGCCTGAATCCAAGGTAGGATTTTAATGCCTTGTTTGACAATGTGACGTTTGGATAAGGCGTAAAAGATAAACCCTGTGAAACTGTCTTTTGTGCACAGGGTTCCATCAAAGTCGAAAAGAGCTAAATTTTTATTCTTTTGGCTCGTTGCATACATGATTGGTATCTTCCATTGACGCGAGTTGCAAACCAATTGGTATTATAATCGCGGCTTAATTTAGGACCAGAAATCACCACTTCAGGCATGATAGCATAAATGGGATCTTTGCCTGTTTTCTCTTGGTAAAGCTTTGCTACCGCACGATAAGTTGCCGTATCTTCAAAATCTTGTTCTTTTTCTTTCTTTAAGTCCGCACGAATTTGGCGTGGTGTCACTAAAATATTATTGGCGGCAAAAACACTAATCAGTTCGCGTTCGGACTGGCTGGCTGCAGAACGGATTGAACCATCTTTACTGTATAACAATAAGTCACCATCCAGGTCCAGTTCTGCTACCGTTAAATCATTCAGCATGCTTTGAAAAGCTGCATTGCGACTGGAATACATGCCAGAGTTATAATCTGCAAAACGATAAATCGCTTTATTATAATCTGCAGGGTACATCATTAAACGGTGAATACCATAATACAAACCGCCATATTGGCTGTATAGGTCGGTACGTAATTCGGCAATATTGCCGCCTTGACGTTTATGTTCTTTGGCATAGCCAATATGAACCTGCATTGAACCTAAAGTGGTAATCGGATTTAATTTTTCACCAATATCTTGTCCAACAAGTTTGGCTGCGCCTGTAAGTGCGCTGACATGATAATGCTTGGACATATAGGCAAAAATTTCACGATATAACTCATCCAATTCACGTTCAGTTTTTACCCGGCGCATTTGGCTTAAATAGTTATCTTCAGGACTGGGCTGATTTTTTAAAACTTGCTGAAAATAACCTGCAACGGTACCGCCAATAGAATCGCCTAATTTATCTTTAAATTTTTCATCCAGTCGATCTTGCACTTCTTTAACGGCTTTTTCACCCAAGCCCGGAACTTGCGGGTCAGCAACGAAGTTAGACTCCTGATCGACTACAGCCACAATACTGCAAATATTTTCTTTGGTTTGGGGAATACCGAGCTGATCTGTAATATCGAGAATATCTTTGGCCCATGAACTTCGATCATGTACACGTGGTGGAACAAGACGCTTGATTTGATCTTCTTCTAGGGTGGGTTCATTGTTTTTTGACCACCAAGAACCATCGCCACATGCTACTAAGCTAAGTGACAAAGCAAGAATACTCAAAGATTTAATACGAAATGAAATAAAAAGATTTTTTTTCATAATAATGAAAACATATTCCAAAAGGATGAGCCCATACAGCAGATGCAGTATACTATGTCAGTCGAAAAAGTGATGAATTTATATGTATATTGGTCCATATCAACTGTCAAATAATTTAATTGTTGCTCCGATGGCAGGTGTTACGGATCGTCCCTTCCGGACGCTATGTAAATATTTTGGTGCAGGGCATGCGGTCAGTGAAATGATGACTTCAGACCAGACCTTACGCATGAGCAAGAAAAGTCTGTACCGCGCCAATTTTGATGGTGAACTGGCACCGATATCCGCACAGATTGCCGGTTCAGAACCGAATGAGTTAGCGGAAGCGGCGCGTTATCAGGTGGCGAATGGTGCGCAAATTGTTGATATCAATATGGGTTGCCCGGCCAAAAAAGTCTGTAATAAATTGGCGGGTTCTGCACTCTTAAAAGATGAAGATCTGGTTGCGCGTATTTTAGATACCGTCGTTGCTGCTGTAGATGTACCAGTGACTTTAAAGACCCGACTGGGTTATTTAAATGGCCATGAAAATATCCTGCGGGTGGCAAAACGTGCGGAAGAAGCGGGGATCGCCGCATTAGCGCTGCATGGTCGTACCCGTGAAGATATGTACTTGAATACGGCACGTTATTCTTTAATTAAAGAAGTTAAAGAAATGTTGAATATTCCAGTCATTGCCAATGGTGATATCGACAGTCCTGAAAAAGCCAAGTATGTGCTGGATTATACCGGTGCAGATGCGGTGATGATTGGCCGTGCGGCACAAGGTCGTCCCTGGATTTTTCGTGAAATTGCACATTATTTGAAAACTGGGGAACAGCTCGCAGCACCAAGTATTGCTGAAGTAAAAGATGTGCTATTAGGACATTTATCAGAACTGTATGATTTTTACGGTGAATATTCAGGTTGCCGTATTTCGCGTAAACATATTGCCTGGTACACCAAAGGCCTACGTTCAAGCAATGAATTCCGCCAAAATATGTACAAGGTCGAAAGTACAGCCGCACAGTTTAATGTAGTGGAAGACTATTTTAATCAGCTCCTTGCTCAGGGCGAAATTATGAGTGATGTACAGGTCGAGCAGGTGAACCTGCTTGAAACCAAATAGGCTTTTATTGGTTTTTTATTTGCATGTTTCAGATAGGTCACTGCTCTTTATTTAAAAGAATTTCATCAAAACAAAGAGTAGTGATTTTTTCTTTATCAAGAATTTTGGCGTAATTTGTATAACAATACTAAAAGAATTACATGCGACAACATCTCATCACCCAATCCGGACACTTATAAGACATACCTTAGCCCCAATTGCCCTATGCTAAATTCTTCTGAAGCTCATCAAGCTGTTTATCTACATATCTTAAATATATTGATATGACAGAAGGAGAAAGAAAATGGTCAATACAAATCGTCCCGGTACGGAATCTGATCTTAGCCATCCAAATAATCAACCAGAACAACAAAGAACAAATGTGAATGCTGATCCCGCTACCAATACGGGAAGTGATCGAGTAGCAAGTAATCGGGTTCCTGATATGACTGAAGCAGGCGATCATCCTGTGGGAACAAGTGTTGGTGCAGTAGGGGGTGTAGCAGCGGGCGCTGCACTCGGTGCTATAGCACAAGGTGCCGCAATTGGTTCTGCAGCTGGTCCTGTAGGTGCTGTAGTGGGCGGTCTAGTCGGAGGAGTTATTGGTGGGGTAGCGGGTAATGAACTTGCGGAAGCGCTAAATCCAGCCGAAGAAGATAGGTATTGGAGAGAGCAGCACCATACGGCGCCTTATTTCAATGAAGCCCGAAATACTTATAGTGATTTAGATTATGAGCGTGACTATCGCGGTGCCTATGAGGTGGGATATAGGAACCGTCCTTTGTTTGATCAAGATACACATTTTGAACAGGTGGAACCTGAATTGCAGCGCCAATGGGAAGCGAACAAAGGTCAGTCTCGTCTGGATTGGGAAGAAGCAAAATATGCTGCCAAAGATGCATGGCTGCGTGCTACATACTACAAACTCGATGACGGTTGAATAAAAAACCTCTCAAATGAGAGGTTTTTTTATGGTTTATCTGGTTTGGACAATTAGGCCTGACTGATTTCCAGAACCAGTTGATTAATCAAATCAGCAGCTTCCATTTCTCGAATTTGAGCCACATTGCTACCCGCCCAAAATGCACCAAATCCATCGTCGCCTTGCGCTGTTGCCGCGGCATTCAGTTGTTTACCCAGATCATAGCAATAAGGATAAGTGGCGACTTGTGGTCGTTCAGGCCGATCGACTTGGGTATGCCAATGATTAATTAAACCACGTGCAGGACGGCCAGAAATACTTGCACTAATTTGCGTAATCGGTTTGCTAAACAGCGCTTTTCGATAAGCAGCATTTGCATTGGAACTTTTACATTGTACAAAAGCAGTCCCAAGTTGAACGGCTGCTGCACCCAATTTCATTAATAACTGGGCTTGTTGCCCATTCATAATGCCACCCGCAGCAACAATAGGTAATGTGCAATACTGTTTTAGCAATTGCACCAAATCTGAGGTTTTAACGGCACTGTCAAATGTTTGGTTAAAAATACCGCGATGCCCACCAGCCTCAATGCCTTGCGCAATAATGACATCAATTCCGGCAGCTTCAATTTCAAGGGCTTCCGCCAGATTAGTCGCTGACACCATGGTCATAATGCCAGCCTGTTTTAAGGCCTGAATTTGATAAGGATGCGGAATACCAAAGTGAAAACTGACTGCTTGGGGACGCGTTTCTAGAACCAGATTTAAATAGTCGTCGTTATCGAGAAAGCTGGGATAAATACATTTTAATTCTGTTGGGGGAACAGCACGATACTTCTCAAATTGTGGTGTCAAATATTGAATCCATTGTTCTGCAACTTGGGAATCTAATTCTGAACTTTGATGACAAAAGAAATTTACCTGAAAAGAGTGATGAGTCAGGGCTTGAGTCTCTAAAATTTGCTGACGGGCAGCTTCAACAGTACTGGCACCTAAACCAAGCGAACCTAAACCGCCTTGATTAGAAACTTCAGCAGCCAATTTAGGGGTGGAAACACCTGCCATCGGGGCAAGAAAAATAGGATGTTTAATCTCAAGTTGTTTTAATAAAGTCATATTCAGCTCCTTCTCCTCTATATCACTTTGCCCAAGCCTTGAAAATTAAGCAAATAATATTCGTTATTTCCTTGCGAAATAAAAAGACTTTTATTTTATTTAAATAACAAACAACACGTCAGTCTCTGTCGTGCTTAAGATCAGTGAACACCTCGCTGAAAATTAAAATTTTATAATAGATTTTTATTTTCGAGTGCTGTCTGCGCATGTCTGAACGTATCCGTGAAAAACTGCAAATTTTAGCCGATGCCGCCAAGTATGACGTGTCGTGTTCTTCAAGTGGTAGTCACCGTAAAAATAAAGATAAAGGTCTGGGCAATACTGGTTCCGGGATTTGTCACAGCTATACCGAAGATGGGCGCTGTGTGTCCTTACTCAAAATTCTGTTTTCCAATGTCTGCATTTTTGACTGTTCTTATTGTGTCTCGCGGCGCTCCAATGATGTAAGACGGGCGGCATTTACCGTGCAGGAAGTGGTTGATTTGACCATGAACTTTTATCGCCGTAATTATATTGAAGGCTTGTTTTTAAGTTCGGGAATATTTAAATCGGCAGATTACACCATGGAACGTATGCTGCAAGTGGTGAAAAAATTACGTCTGGAAGAGAATTTTAATGGCTATATTCATCTAAAAACCATACCCGGTGCATCACCGGAAATCATTACTGAAGCCGGCTTATATGTAGACCGGATGAGTATTAATTTAGAAATGCCGACTGAAGCAGGCTTGCAAAAATTTGCGCCTGAAAAAACCCATGCAGAAGTGCAAAAAGATTTAGGCATTGTGCGCGACCGTTTAATTCAGTTTAAAGATGAACGCAAGCTGATTCGTTCCGTTCCTAAATTTGTTCCGGCAGGGCAAACCACCCAAATGGTCGTGGGCGCGCATAGTGAAACCGATCAAGACATTATTTTAATGGCGGACCGGCATTATAAGGAATTTAAACTGAAACGGGTGTATTACTCCGGTTATATTCCCATCAATGAGCAGGAAAAATCTTTACCGGCGGTTGGTTCTGCACCGCCTTTACTGAGAGAAAACCGGTTATATCAAAGTGACTGGTTAATGCGTTTTTATGGTTTTGATGCAACAGAACTTGTCGATGAAAAACATCCCAATCTGGATTTGGATGTTGATCCCAAGCTGAGTTGGGCACTGCGTCATCCGGAGCAATTTCCTGTCGATTTAAATTGTGCTGATTACCGGATGATTTTACGTGTGCCGGGTATTGGCGTGCGTTCTGCTAAAAAAATTGTCCAGGCACGACGCTTTGGTCAAATTCATATTGATCAATTAAAACGTATCGGTGTGGCCTATAACCGGGCGCAACATTTTATCCGTTGTGCCGATACGCCAAAGTTTATTAAAGACCAGTTACCGAGCCAGATTCGTCATCAAATTTTACAGTCGGGACAGTCCAAATATACTCAGCAACTTTCCCCGCAATTAGGCTTTGGTTTCTGATGCCGACCTATTGCTTCGACGGCAGTATGACCGGCTTACTCAGTTGTGTATTTCGTGCCTTTCAATTTAAAGAGTTTCAGGTGAATGTTACTAGTGATGAGCATGCGCAAAATGGACTATTTGACGATTTTATTCAGGTGGCTTCAAATGATCAGCAGGCACAGCGCGTCTGGGAAGGGCTAAAGCAAAAAACCTCAAGTCAGAGTCAGCGTAATTTTTACTATACCTTTTTATCCGAAAATCAAACTGCCTATCAGCACCTATTTAATTATTGCCTGTATATTTTTCAGCATACCTATAAGGTTGATGAAAATTATGGACATCTCGATGTGCTGGCTTTAGCACAGTGGACCAAACAGGTGGGGCGTGAAAAACATCGTATGGAAGCCTTTATACGCTTTAAAAAATGTCAGGATGGCTTGTTTTTAAGTCTGGTTCGGCCTGATTTTAATGTGTTGCCATTAATTGAACGGCATTTTAAGGCACGCTATCAGGATCAACGCTGGCTGATCTATGATGAAAAACGCGAATACGGCATATATTATGATTTGCAGCAGGTACATCAAATTGAAATGAATGCCAGTGAAGTCGATGCCAAGCTAGCCAGTGGTTTTAGTCAGTCCTTTATCGTGCAACTGGATGAGCAAGAATGGCTTTATGATCAGCTATGGAAAGATTATTTTCGTAGCGTCAATATTGAAGCACGACAAAACATGAAATTGCACATTCAATATGTACCGAAACGGTATTGGCGTTATATGAATGAAAAGTCAATTTAGCCGGATATTTCAGGCATACTATGCTGCAGTATGGTGCGACACATAGGTAATTTATAATGAAGCCGTTAATTCTAGCGACTTTAATTGCAAGCTTGGCTCTTGCCGCATGTTCATCTTCAGAGCAGCATAAAACACAGATTAATCCTGAACAATATAAAGTTCAGGACGTGGCCAGTTTGCAACAACGCTTTGACTTGTTAAATCAGCAACTCTCCAGTGATTACCAGACTTTTAAGAAAAACAATAATATTGCTTTTTCAGATCAGTCAGTACTGGATGTGAATCAGTTGAAAACTTTAAACCTGCATGCAGTGAGCAGTACTTCATTAAAGCCGGTGAAACAGGCCTATTGTGAAATGATGAATGAATATTTTGCCGAGATGTATCATTTGGGGCATCAAAACCCGAAGTTGATTGGGCAGGTAAAATTACCGCATGCACAGGATGAAGATTTAAGCAAAAGTTTTGCAGATGCTGATCAGTTTTATGACTTTATTTTAAATCGTTATACAACATATCGTCAGGCACAAGAAATTATGGGTTTCGGTTGTAATTTGAAAGCAGCTTTAAACTAAACATTAAAAAATCCAATGTATTAAAAAGCCCATCAAGAGATGGGCTTTTTAATTTCAGTATTTTGAATTAACAACCGCTTAGTTTTTCAGGTTGTGGGCGTTCGCCGGGAAAGAAAATTGGACGAAGTTTCACCCCAATGCTGTTACCGATGAAAGCAAAGATCAGCCATAACCAGCCATGTAAACTACCAGAAGCAATACCACTGAAGTAAGCTCCGATGTTACAGCCATACGCCAAACGAGCACCGTAGCCTAATAGTAAACCGCCAACAACAGCAGCAATTAGTGAGCGTTTTGGAATGTTGAAGTTGGGCGCGAATTTACCGGCAAGACTGGCAGCCAGTAATGCCCCCAACATAATGCCGAAGTTCATCATGGAAGTAATATCGAACCATAATGATTCAGACAAAGCTTTGGCATTGCCCGGTTGTTGCCAGTACGCCCAAGAAGCCACATCGACGCCAATAAAACTCGCAGATTTCGCTGCCCACACGGCAAGTGCAGAAGTCACACCCCAAGGACGACCAGCTAAAGCTAAAGTTGCAAAATTGAGCAGGGTGAGTATGATGCCTCCCCAAATTAGCGGCCATGGACCACGTAAGAAACGTTTTAAGCCCTGAGTCTGTGCTTTAGGTTCTACTTCAAGTGAACCATGACGTTTTTTCTCAAAAAAGATGGTGGCGAATGCAATTGCTGCAAACAGAATAAAGCTGATGATGAGTGCAGGAATAACGCCTAGGCTTGAAACAATGGAAATGGGCGCAAGATGTGGCAGGTTAAACCACCAGTCCAAATGTGTGGTGGCAATTAAAGAGCCCAAGCAGAAGAAAATAAGAGTCACGATCATGCGGGCACTACCGCCACCGACGGTATAAAGCGTACCCGAAGCACAACCGCCGCCCAATTGCATGCCGATACCAAAGATAAAAGCACCAATCATCACAGACATGGAAACAGGACTGACATTGCCTTTCACAGGATTGCCAAACAGCTCACCTGCACCTAAGGCAGGGAAGAACAGTAATACCGCAAGACCAAGCATGATCATTTGGGCACGTAAGCCACGACCACGACGTTCCTTAATAAAAACACGCCAGCTTGAGGTAAAACCAAAGGATGCATGATACAAGGTCATGCCCAAGGCACCACCAACCAGAAACAATAAGGCTTGATTCAGTCCTACAATTTGATAGGCGCCGAGTGTACCAATCAATAAAAGAAAAAGAGCAACCCAAACCGACAGATTAGATCGGTTGGATTTTGCAGCAATAATAGACATGAGAGAATAAACACGACTAAATTAATCGGGATATTTTAATGTATTATTCACGCATAATATTATTTAAACTGATAGATTATTAAATTTATAATTGAGAATATCTGATTAAATATATTTGCAAAAATAATAAACTTCTTGCATAAATCATTTTTTAATCAATTTTTATTAGCAATGAAAATTCCCTCTCCTTTTTAAGGATGAGCGTAATTACGCGCAAGAGGGAGAGGTTTCTATGGAAAAAGCCCCTCATCCTCTTGCGGAGCATACTCCTCATCCCTGAGCCATATATGGTGCAAGAGAAGGAACTTCCCAATTTAATTTCATTACTTTCTAATGATCACTTTTTGATTTATGAAAGAGATACCGTCTGAAACGTCAAGCAAATTATTGAGAATTCATGCTCAATAATCTACTTGATAAGGCCGTTGGTGTTTGAGTACACCATAACAAAGATGAACTAACTTCCTCATCGCAGCTCCAATCGCCATCATCTTGGTTTTACCATTGGCCAATAATCT
>NZ_NEGE01000019.1 GCF_002135355.1 Acinetobacter sp. ANC 4169
ACCAAAACGTTCTGCCCGTTCACTAATATAATCATCAGGATATTGTTCAACATCCTTCAATATTTGCTCTTTGCTGATTTTAGCTGGACGACCTGGAATTGGTTTAATCTCGGTTGATTTTTTCCATAGCTGTATCGTACGCGTGCATACCCCAAAATGTTGAGCAGCTTTACGTACTGACAGTTGATCTCTTGCCATAATTTCTATGACTTTGTCTTTAAAATCTTTTGAATATCCCATGTCTTATAGTGTATTAAATATTTGAGAACTTAGCTATAGTCTACACGTGATTTTAAAGTGTAGACTAAAAAAATTACATAATAACAATGTCTTAACAATATTTATCTTTTCAGATTGTTAGAAGCGCCAGTTATAGAATACGTCGATGGCACGTTCTAGTGACTGACTCGCTTCCAGATATAAACGCTTATTCATTTGATAACGTAAGGTCAATTTATTCACCGGTGTAAATACCCCAACCCCGTAACGGATAAACAGATCCGGGGTAATATAACCCGTCACACTCACTTGAGTATCATCCCCTGTTCCTTGAGCATCCAAAGCCAAACCACTTAGACCAAAAGTACGTCCAATCTGGTTGGTTAGCGCACGGGTACCACCTAAGCCCATACTGATTCCGGCAGCAGCAATGGTATTGTTAACATCGGACTTGAAGCCCTCTGCCTGACTAATACCACTGGTGCCTTCATTAATACGACCAGTAATTAAGGCGTTCAGTGCTTCTTGCTCAGACAAACCGGCATCGTTATAGACCTGAATATTTGGTGTGGTTGCCGTACCGGTGACCCGTACCCCAACCAAGCTGCCTTGTACACTCTTATTGGCATCGATATCTAAAGTCGGGTTATATAAAGGCCCGTTAAAACGTGCAATCGCACGATTTAAATCCAGACTTTGTCCATAAGCTTCAATTTTTACCCGCTGGCTCACCCCTATAGCACCATTGGCACGCATGGCCGTTTCAAGCCCCCGTTGTGAGAGGTACAAACGCCCTGCCAGTGGAATACGGCTATCAAAGCCTTGGAAAATCACCTGATTACCTAAATTTACCAAGACATCGGCACGAATATCCCAAGGTCGGGCAGCTCTTAATATGGCCAGCTGATCTTGTCCTTCACGCACAATTCGTACATCTGAAGATACATTGACTACCGGTGCTGAAGCTTCAGGCATAGAAATTAAGGCACGTGGCACATCTACCTTACCATTTAAGGTCAATTTTTTCTTAAACGGCAACATATCCAAAGTCACATCTGGCGTAACCACGGCGGTAATTAACGGTGCCTGACGAACAAGCAGGTTTTCACCTTTTAAATGCAACTGAATGCGAGGATCATCTTTCCAGTTTACGCTACCGGTCAATGCACCAACACCTCGTCCACTATTAAATGCTCCATTAATGGTGGCGTGATCTTGGCGTATAGAAGAATAAACTTGAATATTGGTTAAATTCACCGGCAATGAGATCATGCTGATTGCACCATCTTTCAGGCGCATTTCACCATTCACTAAAGGCTGCGTTAAGGTACCGCTAATTTTTCCGGCAAATGACAGGTTACCAGCCAAAGAACGGACATCTTGAATAAAGGGTTTAAAGACTTTCAGTTGCACCTGATCAAAGGCAATCTCACCACGCATCGGCATATTGTCTTTATAGGGATCAATAATTACATTGGCATAACCGGTACCAATTTCAGGTGTTTTAACATCTAGACGAACTTGCAAACCTGCCGCGACACTTTTTGCCACTACTGCAATTTCATTATAATTCAGGGTAGAACCGGTATCTTGTGGATCTTCGGCCGCAAGCCCAATTACACCATTACGGGTCACCAGTCTGGCATCAATTTTTGGCTTGCCGCCTTGTATCCAGGCTGCTTTGGCATAACCATTAACCTTACCGGTAATTTCCAGACCTTCGGGCATAAAGGCAGCAAAATCATTTAAGTCGACATTTTGGGTAATAAAGGAAACATTGCCCTTGGTTTTGCTTACCCGAATCGGTTGGTCAAAACACAACTGGCTTTGCTGGCTAGACCAGCAATGGGCGCCGACAAACAATTCACTTTTTGCCGAGCTGTAAATCACAGAGGCATTTTGACGTTGCACCAAACGTGCACGCAAAGAGTCAAAGTCACCGTTCTGGATTTGTCCTAACCAATCATTCTGCGCATTAAAACCACCGGCCAATTGCACATAGAATTTGGAAATTCGGTTTTGCGCCTGAATTTTCAAGATGTGAGCTTTACGTGTACCGGCCAGTGAAATTTCACCCTGCTGAATCTCACGTGCTCCACTGCGCAAGTTTTCCATTTTCGCTGTCATCAATGTCGGGGTCGATTCCGAAGTCGGCAGCTCGCCCTGTACACGCAATTTTTTCACACTGAATAACTGGTTAAAACCAAAATCATCTACTGCCAGATTTGCAGTCGCTTGCAAGCGTGGCTGTGATTGCACATTTAAATAACCATAAGCACGACCACGCAGACCACTGTAAATTTCATACAAGGCTGGTGCATTGATTTTCAATCTTAAGTTTTGTGCATTGCCTGTGGCTTGAACCTGATTTTTGGCATAAGAAAGATAGAGATTATTTGCTTCAAATTGTTGTGGCAGGAAGCCTTTTTGATTGGAATCGATCACCACAGCCAGATTACCGGTGCCCCGTACAGGTTTATTGTTGATGATACCCGCGAGATTCAATTTCTGGATATTGATGCGTTTTAAAGCGTCCGACCAAATCCCTTCAGTTTTCACATTACCGGAGAGTTCACCACGTACAGAAGAAACAAAATAATGCGGTTTAAAGCGTACCAGGGAAGCATTGATATTCCAGCCAATGCCATTGTGCAAATGGATCAGACCACTGGCATAAATTTTTCCGGCAATACCTGAATGTTTCAGTTCATCCACTTTAATCAGTTCTGGCGTACCGGAGATCTTAAACTTGAGCATGCCTTCACTGGCAGGAAGCTGACTGGCATTCAGTGCCCCATCATAATTCACGGCAAAACTTTTAAATGCACCACCCGCCTTTTGATCATTAAACAAAATGGCTGCGGTACTACGACCGGTTAAGCGTACTGTTTCGTTGTTATTTTGCTGTGCCAGACGACCAGTTAAATTAATCGCATCCAGATGGATAATTTGCTGATTCGGTTTGGCAAAACCGTTGGCTTTGACCTGTCCATTGAGCAGATTCACCGGTGCAGCTTCAGCTACAGTTTGCGGATTAAAATCTTTGGCATTAACAATGGCATTCCATTTCAATTGACGTTTTTTAGTCGGCAATTCTACTTTTGCATTACCCGTTAAGCTGCCTTTGCCCGCTACATAACTAAAACTTGGGATATTTAAATTATCATTTTTTAGATTGAGCTGTGCAGTGTATAACCCTTCAGGCAACACACCCTTATCATTTTGGGTGACCGCAGTAGCAACATGAATATCCTGTTTGCCTTCGACCAGCGCTAATTTTACGTCACCTGATTTACTGCTTAACCAGCCCACATAAGGCACGGCGCGATCAATATTTTGCCAGGCAACATTCAGCAGCATCGGATTTGGTTTTTTACCTTTCTGCTCCGCCTGATCGAGCTTTAAGTTCCATGTTTCATAACGGTCAAAATCTACTAAGGCCGTCAGATGCATGCCATCTTGCAAACGCCCTTTAGAGGCAATTTTGGCATCCAGACTTGGCGGCAGAAAGTCCTGAATGATTTGCGGAATCAGTTTGTCTTTGGGATTGATTTTATCGACACGACCATTCATATCCCAAGTGACATGATCTTTCCAGCTCACTACACCAGCCACATTCACCGCGCCATTCATCAGCTGGCCATTTAAATTGCGAATGTCGAGCTGATGCACCAAGTCGGTATGCATACTGCCGTTATATTGGCCTTGCGGAATATTTTTACCACTTAAGTCCGTGATTGCATCGATATTTAAACGCTCGATATCACCATTAAATTTTGCCACGCCATTCTTGGTATATAGCTTTTGTTCAGTCAGTAATGGCCAATGGTATTTTTTAAACTTTAACTCACCAAACATGGGAACATGTTTACGCACCGGATGTAATACTACCCAACCGGTCAACAAGTCTGGAGTATTGGTGGCTACACCGGCCTGAATGGTATCCAGCGAACCTTTCGCTACGACTTTAATATCATGAATATTCAGGCTCTTGTTCAATGAGGGTATATTCAGATCACCCACAGCATCTAAAGGATATTTTCCTTCAAACTTCATGTTACCGCTGGCATTTTTAACAGAAAGATAGCCCATATCCATTCGGGAATCTTCGAACTTCAGTTCAGTCCCCGACCAGAGCGCTTTATTCAGGTGAATATCGTGAAACTTTACACTTGCCGCAGCAGTCTTAATTAATAGATGATCAACATCAGCGGTGTCTAGACGTAACACAAAGGGTAAGCGAATTTCACTAAATTTAAACGGTTCATCGCTGGGTGGATGCTTGGTAATAATTTGCAGATTACGCACATCGGCACGATTCAGGTGAATTTCTTTCTTCAGAATTGCACGCCAACCCAAGGTGACATCTGCTCGGTCTATTTTAACGTCTACCGGCTTTAGGGTAACTAAAATATTTTTGAGGATAATGCCGCTTAACAGATTACCGCCTTCATATTCATAATGAATAATCTGCTGGCGCTCTAAAACACGATTCAGCAAAAATCTGCTGCCTTTATCGGTACTAAACATTACAGCGAAAGAAGCAATCAGCAACACAAACACAATAAGTAGTGTGAACAGCACACTCCTTAGAATACGACGCTTTTTAGGTCTAGGTGTTTCATTCTCTGGTTGCTGTTCTACTTCAGCCATAATACTCTCTAAAAACTAAGATTTATAAAAACCAAGATTTATAATTGTGAACCAATAAAGAAATGCAGACGTATTGGATGGTTGTCATCAGAAATACCTGAAGCCACATCTACGCGAATAGGACCAATGGGCGATGCCCAACGCAGCCCCAAGCCCACACTATATGCTGTAGGCGTATTAAAGGTTTTATCATAAGCATTGCCGACATCGCTAAAAATGGCTGCACGCCAGCCTTCTTTAAATTGATAGTTATATTCAAGTGATCCCACAGCCAAAGCCTGACCACCGATTTTAAATCCATTTTCTTCTGGCGATAAACTTTTATAATCAAAACCGCGTACAGTTTGGTCACCACCAGTAAAGTAACGCAGATTATAAGGCACCTTGCTAAAGTCTTGGGTCAAGATATAACCCAAATCACCGCGCCCTACAAACTGGTGATTGTCATTTTCACCCAAAGAGTAAATAAAACGCCAGCCTGCATTGAGAATGGCCATATCCGCATCGGACAATAACGATTCACTGCCAAGTTCCACTTTATAGGTCTGCTTAAAGCCTTTACCCGGGTTAACACGTTTGTCACTGGTGGTACGCGACGCTTCATAGCCAAACAATAAAGATTGTTGCTGTTCATTGGAGTTCGCCAGGAAAGTGTCCGGAATTTCACTTGCGGCAATATCACCATCTTGGGTCAGCTGGTCTAAACGGTAACGAAGACCAAAAGTATGTTGCCAGCTACCACGCGGTCTTTTAATAATTCTGTCCACACCAGCCACAGCAGATTCAATTTGCAAGCTATTGCCTTGGGCAACATCATCACGTTCCTCGCGCTCATAACCGCCCACAATACTGATATAGTCATTGATGGGATGGTGATAAGGAATATTATAATGCCCATCTATAGACTGACGAATTTGAGAGAGTTCGACGTTGGCATCAAAGGAATGTCCACGGCGGTTGACAATGGCACGGCGGTACTGACCACGTAAACGCGTACCTGTATCTGTACCATAACCTACACCCAGCTCTGCACTATTCAAACGGTCTGCGTTTAAAGTCACAATAACCGGAATTTTCTTCTCTTCACGTGCCTGAACTTTTAAACGTTCTTCTTCAGAATCTTTCATTTCCTGTTGTGCACGCATTTGACGCAGATTTTCATCCCCTTCAGTTTCACCTTTACCGGCAAATTGGGTTTCATCTGCTACCGATTGCGTTACCTCTTTTGCAGAAGCGACCCGTTTTTTATCCTGCACCGCCGCTTCGCTTTCAGATATTTTTTGCTGATCGACCAAGGCCTGAATATCTGGTGGTAATTCCAGCGATTTTTCAATTGGATCTGGGCGTACTGCATCTACCAAGGTGTAATTAAAATAACGTGAGTTAGTGAGGTTATTGGCCAAGCCATTGACACGCCAGAAGGTATAGTCCGCACCATCTTCCCAAGAGACCATGCTTTGCAACACATCCATATCGATCGGAAATGGTTTGGTCGGATCACTCATACGAAACTCAACAGGACCTAACTTATAGCGTTCGCCTGTCTCATAACGTAAATTCACATCTGCCGTGTTTTGCGGCTGGGCTACTTTAACATCATGCAAACGCCAGTAACCATCAAAGAAACCGTTATTGGATGCGGCATCGTTAATACGGGTTTTGGTGTGTTCATATAGACCATGATTGAAAATATCGCCCACATCCTGATCCGGTAAAAGCCGGATCACCTGGAACTGAGGCTGGTTTTCACCGGCACCACTCAATTCAATATTCTGCTCTTTAATTTGTACCGGTGCATTTGCCGTCACTCTGACCCGAACACGGCTTTCACTGAGTTTCTCGAATTTAAATTCGGCATTATAAAAACCAACCGCTTGCGCCGCTTGATTGGACAAGGTTCTCAGCTGTGGCAATGCAGATGGAAAATCGCTAAATGATTCCTCAGTAAAACTGGAAAGTTTAGCCTTGAGATTTGTTTTCAGATTGTCCAGTGCCTGTGCATAAGCTTTGGCAGAAACGTCGCTGCTGTTTGGCGTAGCAACAACAATTACATCGGCACTGATACGTTCTACCTTGGCAGTATTGAATTGACGTGGTGGGCGTATTTTATAGAGCCAGCGTTTAAAAAAGTTAGGTTCTTCTATTTCGTCAGTGGGTGCCAGTTCAGGCAAGGTCTTACCGGCTTCATTGGCTTCAACCACAATCTGGCTGTCGGCCTGAATAGTTGACATCAGCTGATCGATATTCACCGGTGCCTGATTGATTTCAACCAGTTCCTGCTGCGTGGCATCAGAAACTACCGCTTCTGTGCCTTGACCTGCACGGTATTGCTGGGCTTCTTTTTTCGCCTCTTCAGCGACACGAAAAATTTCATTTGCCATGTCTGCACTGACAGGTGTAATCGGCAGTTCTTCTAGGTCTTCAAATTCAATCGGTTTGAATTCTTCCAGAGGCTGTGTAGCCTGTTCTTGCTGCTCCAGCATTTGCAAGCTATCAGGTGCGGCTGAGTTTTGGAGGCTTTCTATTTTTTCCAGTTCTTCACTACTGCTCATACCCTGTTTAACAGCTTCATCCTTGAGTTGCTGCTGAAATTCTGCTTCAGTGATTGGAGGATTTGGCTGAGTGACTTGTGCAAAACCTTGTTGAGCCAGTAACATGAATACCAGACTGAGTCCGAATCGTTTATGCTCATTGTTCCACTGTAAAATGGAATTAACACTTAAACTCAGTGTCGACTTTTGAAAATTCAGTTTTGAAAGCATAAAAAACTCTAAACTCATATAATATTTGTAATGGAAATGCCCGATGAAAGCTTGCTAACAAACTCAAATCTATTGGAATTTTCCCAAAAGTATAGGTTGAAAACATCATACATGATTTTTATTGTGTTTTACCAAATGCTCACATTTCTTAATAAAACTTAATGAAGTCCAGAAACCATGGAAAAAAATGAACATCTTCTAGGCACACGTCGATTCTTACCGATGTTTGTCACTCAATTTTTCGGTGCCCTGAATGACAACGTTTATAAACAGGCCTTGTTGCTGGTCATTACCTATGGTTGGATTAATCAGCAAAGTGCCAGTGTAAGTACACTCAACAACCTTGCAGCCTTGCTATTTATTTTACCCTATTTCATTTTCTCTGCGACAGCCGGACAGATTGCCGATAAATACGAGCGTTCACAACTTGTACGGGGCATCAAAATTCTCGAAATTGTGATTATGCTGATTGGCTCTGCCGGCTTTTTACTCGGTCATTTGTGGTTGTTATTGGTGGCTTTATTTTTAATGGGCACGCATTCAACCTTTTTCGGGCCAATCAAATACGCCATTTTGCCGGAAATTTTAAAACCGAATGAGCTGATGTCAGGCAATGCCTTATTTCAGTCAGGAACCTCGATTGCCATTTTAGTCGGGATGATTTTAGGCGGTGCGGTAATATCGGCCTCAGATGGTAATCTGATCTGGATTAGTATCACCATAGTAACCATTGCCGTTTTAGGTTATATCTCCAGCCGTTTTGTCTTAAAGCAAAAAGTAACTGCGCCTGATGTACACATAGACTGGAACTTTTTTAGAACCAGTTTCCAAACTCTAGCTTATGCAAAAAGTTTACCGGTCGTGTTTCTTATTCTGCTGGGCAATTCCTGGTACTGGTTTTATGGCGCGACCTATCTCACCCAAATTCCGCAGCTGACTCAACAGAACCTGCACGCCTCTGAAAACGTAGTCAGCTTGCTATTAACTTTCTTTTCTGTGGGGATTGGGGTTGGTTCATTATTGTGCCGTAGAATTGGCGGTACAGAAGTCAATTTGAAGATGGTGCCGATTGGCGCGATTGGCCTAACCGTATTTGCTTTTTATCTGGCAGCAAGTTTGGCTTTTGTGCCTGAACGTACAGGCGAGATGCTCGGCTTGAAAGATGTCTTTACCCAAGGCTGGAGTTATTACCATGTCATGCTTGCTGTGACATTGCTTGGGATTAGTGGCGGTTTTTATATCGTACCTCTATACGCCATGATGCAGGCCTTTTCGCCACAATCACATCGTGCACGTGTGGTTGCTGCAAACAACATTCTCAATGCCGTATTCATGGTATCCTCTGCAATATTTTCCATTATCATCTTAAGTGTACTTAAGATTGATATTAAAATACTTTTTAGTATTACAGCAATTCTAAGCGCCATTTTCACTACATGGCTCCTGTTTAAGCTCAAGCCCATGCTTGCAGCACAGCAACAAGATGCTTTAGAGGATTAATTTTATGCGTCAATATACCGGTATCGACAAATTTATTCATTCGTTTGACCAAGCGCTACGCAGTCTGGTTCCCGGAACGACCTCTGCACATCGTGAAAATCCAGGCCATGATGTAGAAACCAAATTAGGGGTTAGTGAAGCACGCCATGTTGCAGGCTTAATGCGGGTAAACCATAGTGGTGAAGTGTGTGCACAGGCGCTTTATCATGGTCAGGCACTCACAGCCAAACTTCCAAATGTACGCCGTGAAATGGAACAGGCTGCCATTGAAGAACAAGACCATTTGGCTTGGTGTGAAGATCGCTTAAAAGAACTGGATAGCCATACCAGTTTGCTCAATCCGGTTTGGTATGGACTGTCTTTTGGCATGGGTGCGATTGCCGGTATCGCTGGTGATAAATATAGTCTGGGTTTTGTGGCAGAAACAGAACGTCAGGTGAGCTTGCATTTACAAGACCATATTAAACAGTTGCCTGAGCAGGATGAGCGTTCACGTAAAATATTGGTGCAAATGAATGAAGATGAGTTGCACCACAGAGATACTGCGTTAAATGCCGGAGGTGTAGATTTACCTGCACCGGTACGGATTACCATGACAGCCATTTCCAAACTGATGACCAAGACCAGTTATTATATTTAATTGAAATTTGCATGATTGAGCCCACTTGAATGTGGGCTTTTTTATGCCTCTTTAAGGTGAATGTTTATGATGAATGAATAGCGCATATATAATCCGAGCCAGTACAATACAAGCCACCACGGCAAGAACAATATAAATATCATGATGGTAAGACAGTACACTTGCCCAAAACACATGTAACCAGTGGCTAATCTGCAATCCAACACTCACAATAACGAACGCCCAGATAAAACAGGCCAGTAGATTAATCAGCATATATTTCCATAGCGGATAAGCTTTAATCCCGATGGATATGGGCAAAATGGTCCTGAGTCCCCACGCAAATCGCATCAACAAAATGGTCAGCACCGGATAATGATCGATGATGCTGCTGGCCTGGGTAAATTTTTGCGCCAATTGCGGCTTGCTTTGGAGGATTTTCTGACCATAGCGAACGCCAATTTGATAGTAAAATTGATCGCCAATAAAACCGCCTACCATCGCGACCAGAATAAGAACCCAAAAATGGAAAATATGCTGATGCACCGCATAGGCACCGAGTATCAGGACAGTTTCACCTTCTAATAGCGTTCCAATAAAAATGGCAAAATAACCATAATGTTGCAGCAGATCAGTCCAGTTCATCATTTTTAAATGTGTCTGATAACAATTTTAATATCTTCACCAGATCGCTATTCATTGCAAAGGCCAGTCTGGTTGCTTTTTTAAGCATTTATATTTCATCAGTAAAATAAAGTGATTTCTCGGCCGATATCATCTCATCCATATTTGTTGTTTTTAGCTTTGTCTGGGGCATGGCATGATTTATATATTTGTTATTCATCTGCAATAAACTGTTTTTAAAAAGCTTTTTTCATTCAAAAAAATGAATCTAAAAATATAAGAGATAAACCTGTTTCCTTGTAAGTTTTAGCTTACAACACTTGTCTAAAATTTAATTGGCATAAATAAGCTTTTATAACACTGCATAAAGCTTTTATTCTTGTAAAATTTATACAATACGATGACCAAAATATATAAAAAAAATTGATTCGTATACTTTATAAAAATAAATATTAGCTGCACAAACAACAAAAATAATCTAAGGAGCAAGGTATGTCTACCCAGTTCAATTTTGTCTCTGTCAAAAAAAAATCAAACATTCATTTTGATGGCTGTTCTGTAAGTCATGTGATTGAGTTGAAAGATGGAACTAAAAAAACCATAGGTGTGATTCTTCCCACAGAACGCCCTCTTGTTTTTGAAACTCTGGTTGCTGAACGCATAGAAATTGTTTCAGGCAAATGTCTGGTTCAAATTGGCAACAATCAACAGAGTCAAACCTATTATGCGGGCGAGTCTTTTTATGTGCCTAAAAAAACCCAATTTAAAATCATCAGTGATGACATTATTGATTATGTTTGCCATCTGGAAGATCGTTAAGATTGGCTGCAACCAGCATTACACAGTAATTGATTCACAATAAAAAAGCCCGACATCCTGTCGGGCTTTTTCGTATTGGTTCGCTCGGTATAACTCCTGTCGTACCTTACTATCCTTGTGCTTGTCTATTGTTATTCTTGTATGGAACTTCCTGTTCCTGATGATTTCATCATATGAAATTTCCACTATTCCAACCAGAAGCTATAAACTTGAATTCATGTGAGCAAATGCGTACAAAGTCGATTAAAAATTATCCCAGATTTATCCGCAGAAATTGGGGATAACTTTTGCCGTGGAAAGACCGAAAACACTGAAAAAAGTTTCAATTAGATTAAAAATTAATCATTTTTATTGGCAAAATATTCCACTTCAGAATAAAAAGAAACCGTCTTGTTTCCAAGATAGTTTTTTGGAAATTTTATGGATTTTTATTTTAAGTTAACATACTGATATTACATAATTATTTAAATTACATTACGTATAATCGCCATTATGTTAAATGAAAGGCTTTATAAACTACTAATTTTAAAGTCTTCTAATGTTTTGCCTTTTTCATTTAATAAATTATGAACAAACTCAGGATCCAACTTGAGCATAAGATCAATAGCATCATGTATTTTCCAAAAATGTAGTTTAGGATGATCAATTATTTGAGTTAAATGATTTTTTATCAAAGGAATATATTCACTATATTTATACTTTTCAATTACCCAAAATACACCTGCGATATCAAATGGTTGAGTGTTAGATTTTTCGATAATTTTTTGTATAGGAGGGAATATTTTACTTCTAGCCTGCTCACTAAATCCTAAGTCAGCTTGGGTTGCCCAATAACTGACAAAAGCGCGAAGTACATGCTGCAGTGTATCATCATAACCATGTAAACGATGATCTATATAACCGTCTAATTTATTCTCATTTAATAAATTTACTAATACATCAAAACCAGATGACTGTCCCCAATGAGTCAAAAGTTTTGCTGCTTCAAAGACAGTATTTTCATCAGAAGAATTTAATAAATTTATGACTTTTTCTATACGATCTTCAGGAATATCTTCTAGATCTAAATCGGTTGCATCACATGCGTAATCTGCATGAGTAGGAACGTCATGCAGTAATACATAAATTTCTTTATTCATTAATCCACTCATTAATAATTATCTTAAGATTTCCTAAAATTAACATAATACACGTTATGCGAAGTTCAAAATTTATTTTATATAAATCATTAATTTAATTCCAATCAAAAAGCTTAATCCTTGCATATTAGGCTTTTTGATTGATTTTTCATGTTCCACGCCTAATATTTGATCATTTTTTCATAATTTAAATAACTTAGACTTTATAAGCACTCACCTTTTGTCCAATGTTTATTGCTTGATTAAACAAATCAAATGTTCAGGTTAATCTCATCTCACTTAGGCTATTTTTATAACTTAATTCGCTTATCCGTGAGAACTGAATTTTAATTTGTCCAATTCACCACTGGAAATTGATGATTTTCGTGCTGAAAATCAGTGCTCTGCCAAATATCGAGCATTGGAATTTTGACATCTAGAGCCAAAGGTAATTTTTTGGGGTTAAACCGCATATGCTCTAAGTCCTGTCCCCATGCAATTAAGTCCACATCCAAAGAAATTTGATGTGAAGGACGTACACGCCCCGAATCTGTTTCCATTTTTTTTAATAGCGCAATGATATCATCCACCGATATGGCTGCTTTTAACAAACATGCCGCATTCCAATAATCCGCACCCACAGCATCGCGACATGGAATTAAATAAATTTCAGAGAATTGAACTTGTCCAATTTCAGCAATCTGGTCAAATGCCTGCTTAAAATGAAGTTCAGGATTACAATTACTCGCCAGAGCTAAGGCGAATATCGTTTCGGTGGCGTTCAAGACGAATTCCTACAGAATTTGCTTGCGCGATAATGGCAGGCTTACGGATAGTAATCATAATCGATTCTACTGTAGGAAAGGTAGTAAAAAGCGCGTTTAACACAAGTTTTGCTGCATGTTCAATCAGTTCTGGCTTGGCATCCTGAATAACTTTGGCAGAAATCTCGCAAATTTCAGCATAGTTTAAAGTATGTTCCAGTTTGTCCGAATTAGAAGCCTGTTCCAGACTGGTCTGAATGGTCATATCCAGCATTAAAGGCTGTATGATTTGACGTTCCCAATCGAAACATCCCACTACAGTGTCGACCTTTAAACCTTCAATGATAATTGCGTCCATGTTTAACCTTTCATTAATTTATAATCCCTCCCTTGCGAAACAACGTTTCTCACCCTTTAAAAATGGAGGAGCTTTAAGCTGGCTCAACAGAAGTTGAATAGTCAAAAAGTCCCCCTTTAATAAAGAGGGATTTAGGGAGATTTTCTTAAAAATACTTTAATGCTTTAATAGCAAATTCGGATCCAGAGTTTGCACCATTTGCAGTCTCTGGTCTGCATAAATATCGGTATATGGCGCAAGGATGCGCATAAAGCGATCGAAATACAGCATTTGTTTAAACAGCAAGGCAAAGTCACGCGGGAAGCGAATACCATGACGCTCCCCTACACCCACCATATCCATCATGATGTCATTTAAATCAGCAGGATTAGAAGTCAGCAATTCTTGAGGATCGGCCATAAGCACGCCACTAAATAAACGCTCTAAATCAGCTGCGAGTACTTGGGTATCAATTTTCTTGTCAGTCATGCCCATTTTCAGCATGTTTTCTGCCATCAAGTTGTAATTGGTGTTTTGCAATGCATCCATAAAGGCAATACATGCAGTCCATACTTCAGGTTTCAGCTGGCCGACGATGCCAAAATCGATAAAACCGACACGACCATCTTCCAGCAACATCAGGTTTCCGGCATGTAAATCGGCATGGAAGCTGTTACACATCATCAGGCTACCGAACCATGTATTCATGGCAGTAATGAGTACTTGAGATGGATCTTTTGCCACCTTTTTTACCACTTCGAAATCGGTCAATGGCACGCCATACAAGCGCTGCATGGTTAAAACGCGGCGGGTTGAATATTGGTGATAAACCTTTGGTGCTGTGGCTTTCTGATTTTGCGTCACATTCAGATAATTAACAAAATCATCCAGGTTTTGTGCTTCTTCAATAAAATCGACTTCACGCACCATACGACTTTTAATTTCATCGACTATATCGGCAAGTGATGCAAACTTTACTTTCGGTACGGCTTTTTCTAAAATTTTGGTAGCCCAGTGCAACACATTTAAGTCGGTATATAGAATGGTTTCTACACCCGGCTTTTGCACTTTAATCACCACATCTTCACCGGTCACCAGTTTTGCTGCATGAACCTGAGCAATAGAGGCAGAAGCTAAAGGCTTTTCATCAATGGAAGCAAAAATTTCATCCAGATTTCTGCCTGCAAATTCAGAAGCCAATACGCCTTGAACATAACTGAATGGCAGAGAGGGTGTTTGATCTAGACAGCCTTGAAATTCTTCCACATATTCACGTGGAAACAAGGAAGGTGTGCTGGCAATAAACTGTCCGAGCTTGATATAAGTTGAACCGAGCGATTCAAAAGTTTCACGCATCAGTTTTGCGTTACTTGGTTTTTCTGTGGCGTATTTAATGCCGGCTTTTGCTGCAATAACAGCTGTTTCACCTACGCGGGCAACTGAACGCAGGCCATCTAACCAGATATTGTTTTTCATAATGTCAGCTTAGAATTAAATTGTAGTGAGTGTAGCAAAAAAATATTCGTTTGCAGGCCTATCTTGCCTGACAGACTGGACAATCTGTATCTTTTTCGAAAGCAAGTAAACGTTGCCTCATGCTTAAACCATCCCAGAGCATCAGTTTTTGCTTCAGCGGTGTTTTGCCTAGTCCCAAATAAAGCAAGGCATGATGGGCTTGCAAGCTTGCCATGACATTAGGCGTAGTGGCTAACACGCCTGAATCGGCACAGCGCAGGTTTTCATTGGCGTGTTGCTCTTTGGGAAATAGGCATTCATAACAGGCCGAATCGCCTTCTACCATAAACATTTGTCCCTGAAAACCGATGGCCGAAGCACTGATTAAAGGTACATTGAATTGCTTACAGACTTGATTGACCAAATAACGGGTGGTGAAATTATCGCAACCATCTAAAACCAGATCTTGATTTGAAATCAGTTGTTCTGCATTGCTTTGATCCAGTTTCACCGTTTGAGATTCAACCCGAATATGCGGATTAATCTGGTTTAAACGTTTAGCCAGTATTTCAGATTTATAGAAACCAATATTGTCTTCTACATAGGCTATTTGCCGTTGCAGATTACTCATTTCAATTATATCGGCATCGATGAGGGTGATTTTTCCTACACCTGCACGTGCAAGCAGTTCCGCAGTTGTACAACCGATTCCACCACAACCTACAATCAAGACATTGGCAAGTTTAAGTTTTTCCTGTGCTTGAATGTCCCAACCATCTAGCAAGATTTGACGGCTATAGAGATGCATTTCTTCATCAGTTAACTCTAGGTCCATATCTATATCAGTCACTTGGCGATTCCTATCCGAACAATCACGTTATCTAAATTCAGCATGAATTATAGTTCAAAATGATGGCTAAAGAAGACTAATAAAAAAAGCACCCTTTCGGGTGCAAAGAGCATGAAACTTTAAAAACTGAAATTAGCTTAACCGACTTTTTGAATGCCCTGCATTTTGGCAATTTCCTGTTGTTTGAGTAAATTGCGCTGAATTTTACCACTCGAGGTTTTAGGAAGGCTCTCCACAAATTCAATTTCCTTAGGATAGGCATGTTTAGACAAACGTGAACGTACATATTCCTGAAGTTGCTGACTTAACTCAACTGAAGCTGAAAATTGCGGTTTGAGCACCACAAAAGCTTTCACCACTTCTGTGCGTTCTGGATCTGGCTTGCCAATTACTGCCGATTCCAAAACCTGTTCACATTCCAATAAAGTGCTTTCCACATCGAAAGGGCCTACACGATAGCCTGACGTTGTAATGACATCGTCAGCACGTCCAATAAAATCTACCCCACCAAACTCATTTAATTTAACGGTATCGCCGGTTAAATAATAATGACCTACAAAAGATTTACGGTTATGACCGTCATAACCTTTAAACCAGGCCAGTGGTGATTGTGAGTAATCGATGGCAAGTGTACCAATACCACCTTTTTCAACTTCCTGATGGTCTTTATTCAAAACCGCAAAGCGATGTCCCGGAATGGCATAACCTGCTGAACCGACTTTCTTTTCATGCTCTAAAGCATGATGGTTAGCAATCACCATGCCCAGTTCAGTTTGTCCATATTGATCATAAATATTCACATTCAGGTCATGATTAAACCAGTGAATCACTTCCGGGGTTAATGGCTCTCCTGCACTACTGACTGCACGTAAATGCTCTTTAATGGATGGATCAAATTTTTCTTTAAAGCCGAAGAACATACGGAATGCAGTTGGCGAACCGGTTAAGTTACTCACTTTATATTTTTGAATCACTTGCACGGCGTTATCTACACTAAATGCACGCTCGTCCATAATAATGCTATGCCCCAGGCTTAAAGGCCCGGTAATACCGTAATACAAACCATAAGCCCAGCCTGGATCTGCCAGATTCCAGAAAGAATCTTCTTCAAGCAAATCCACAGCATGGGTCATATAACCTTTAAATGCCAATACAGCCTTTAAAGGCACTGGAACTGATTTTGCCAATCCAGTCGTACCAGAAGTAAACATCATCAGGAAATCATCTTCAAAGCTTTGCATGACCGGTGCAAAAACTGAAGATTGCTTCTCGAGTTCTGTCCAAAAATCATCATCCTGACGATTTGAATGATCTGACTGATGCACGGTTAAAATATGTGGGACTGCGACACTATTGAGTTTTGGTCGTTGTTCTGCATTGGTCACAATCAATTGGGTTTTGGCGTTATTGATACGATGTTCAATCGCTTTGGATTCAAATGCGGTAAATAAAGGCTGGTAAATTGCCCCCATACGCCAGGTTGCCAAAATCGTAATTAGCAATTCAGGGGTACGTGGCAATAAACCTGCAATACAATCGCCTGCTTTCAGTCCAATTAACGTAAAATAATTTGCCAGTTTTCCTGAAGCTTCTGCCAGTTGTTCAAAGGTCCAGATTGCAGATTCGCCATTTTTGCCTTCCCAGATTAAGGCCGTTTTATTTGCACCGAGATAACGCTCACAACATTCAACGTAGGCATTCACCGCCTGAGATGTACCTACCAGTTGTTCGGCAAGATAATGATCGAAATTAAACTCTTGATATGCTTGTTGCAGTGTCTTCATGATAACTACCTCTCATCCGTTTTTTATAACAAAGCGCTTGCTGAGTGCTTCTGCTTTGCGTGTCCATTTTCATTGTTGTTTTCATCATTAAAATGCCAAATGGTATTCAGCGTTTTGAACCGTTTTATTGCAATATTTATCTAGATAATCATGTTTGGAATGATCCTGCAATTTCCGAATCCATCAAAAAATATGCAGGATTTGAGCACCGACTAAAGTCTAAAATTTAACCAAACTTAAGTCTCTATTTAGATTTTGGTGACCTCGCGGGCAATAACCAAACGCTGAATGTCCGAAGCCCCCTCATAAATTTGGCTGACCCGTACATCACGGTAAATTCGCTCTACCGGGAAATCAGATACATAGCCATAACCGCCATGAATCTGAATGGCATCTGAACAGACGCGTTCAGCCATGGTGGAGGCAAACAGCTTGGCCATGGATGCTTCTTTTAAGCAAGGCAGCCCTGCATCTTTTAAGGTGGCAGCATGGAAAATCAGCTGACGAGCAGCTTCAATCTGGGTGGCCATATCCGCCAGACGGAATGCCACCGCCTGATGCTGAACAATCTCCACCCCAAAAGCCTTGCGTTCATTGGCATATTCCACCGCGGCATCCAAAGCTGCACGCGCCATCCCTACCGATTGGGCGGCAATACCAATACGTCCTGACTCCAGGTTAGATAAAGCAATCTTGTAGCCTTCACCTTCCTTACCTAATAAATTTTCGGCAGGAATGCGACAGTTTTCAAAAATGATGGTTGCGGTGTCTGAACAGTGTTGTCCCATTTTTTCTTCAAGACGCGAGACAATATAGCCTTCTGTTTCTGTGGGAACCAAGAAACAGGAAATGCCTTTTTTCCCTGCGGCTTTATCGGTCACGGCAAAGACTATTGCAACTTGGGCATATTTGCCTGTGGTAATGAACTGTTTAGTACCATTCAAGACCCATTCGTCTCCGTCACGTTCTGCCTTGCATTCCAGTGAACCTGCATCTGAACCAGCTTGAGGCTCCGTTAAACAGAAACAACCTAACCATTCACCGGTGGCAAGTTTGGTTAAATATTTCTGTTTCTGCTCTTCTGTACCGTAACGTTGGGTAATTCCGCAAGGCAATGAGTTTTGTACGCTCACTATAGTAGAAATTGCTCCGTCACCTGCGGCAATTTCCTCTAAAGCTGCCACAAGGGATACATAGTCCAGACCTGCACCGCCCCATTGTTCAGAAACTGTCATGCCCAAAGCACCCAGCTCACCCAGCTCTTTTAATTCCTGTGCAGGAAATATGGCAGTTTTATCACGTTCTGCTGCGGTGGGTTTCAGCTTGTTTTGCGAATAATTGCGCAACATGTCCTGAACCATTTTTTGTTCATCATTTAAAATCATTGAGCTTCCCTTTCTATATCTATTTTATTTACTTCAAGCTTTTTGCTATTGAGATCGTTTGAACGTAGGTGACGGCGACATGGAGGTCGCCCGCGAAACTGAGATACAGGGACGTATCTTCAGTTTCGAAAAGGATTTTTGTTTCTTTTGATCCTTCAAAAGAAAATGAATGCTTTCGCAAAGCCATTTAAATTCGATGAGAAATTCGCAGCTGTGCAAATCATCATGTTCTATAAAAATCGAAAAATTATTTAGGCTGCATACGAATCGCACCATCCAGACGAATCACTTCACCATTCAAATAACTATTTTCAAAAATATGTCCCACCAGATGTGCAAACTCTTCCGGTTTGGCTAAACGTGGTGGAAATGGCACCATCTGTCCCAAAGCATCCTGTACATTCTGTGGCATCGCCTTAAGCATAGGTGTTTCCATAATTCCCGGTGCAATGGTCATCACCCGAATCGCTTCACGAGCCAGCTCACGAGCCAAAGGCAAAGTCATGGCAACCACGGCACCTTTTGAAGCAGCATAAGCCGACTGACCAATCTGACCATCATAGGCAGCCACAGAAGCGGTATTCACAATGACACCGCGTTCTTCTTCACCCGCTTGTAATGGGTATTTCGACATCAAGCTTGCAGCAAAGCGAATCATGTTGAATGTGCCGTTCACATTAATATTCAACACGCGTTGGAACATGGCAAAATCATGAATGCCATCACGGCCCAGCACTTTGGCAGAAGGTGCTATACCGGCACAATTCACCAGACCATTCAATTGACCATATTGCTGAGCTACATTGTCAAAGAACACCTGCACTGCGTGCTCATCCGTAACATCCAGTTTGACAAATGCGGCATGCTCGCCTAAACGCTGTTGCATTTCCAGGCCTAGCTCATGATTCATATCGACCATGATCACTTTAGCGCCCTGACCCACCAGATATGTTGCCGTTGCGGCACCCAAACCTGATGCACCACCGGTCACTACAAACACTTTCCCTTGGATTTTCATTTTATTTTCCTGTTAATTCTTTGAATAAACACTCGACTTAAGATGCAGAGTAAATGCAGTTAAGCTAGAGTACAATTTCCAAACGTTGCATCCTCTCTGATGGATTTGGACAATCCCAGTCACGGCAGCAAAAATACGGAATATGGATAACGGCGCATGAATGAACAGGATTTAGACTACAGCAAAGGTACGATTTCAATCAGCCTGGTGCATGAGGCACTGCTCAATGCGCAGCAACAAGGTCTGGACATTCAAAATATTCTGATGAAATCAGGCATTCCCGATGAATTGATGCACTCCAGCAAGGCCCGTGTTTCTGTTTCCCAATACGCACAGCTCTGGACCGAGCTTGCCGATGCCATGAATGATGAGTTTTTTGGGATGGATAGCCATCCTATGCGACGTGGCAGCTTTAAACTTTTATCACAATCGGTAATGCATGCGGAGACGCTAGAAAAAGCCCTGCAACAGATTCTGCAATTCTTAAATCTGCTGCTGGATGATTTTGTCAGTCAGTTATTTGTGCAGGAAAACTACGCCTATATTGTGATTTATGAACAAACGCAGACCAAAAGAATGTTCAGCTATGCCACCTATTTAATGCTGATTCATGGCTTGATGTGCTGGTTAAGTGGACAAAGGGTTTTGCTCAAGCAGATTCAGCTTAAGTGTGATGCACCGCTAGATGATCAGGACTATAAGGTGCGATTTTGTGAAAATATTCAATACAATAGCGATGAAAATTACATCCAGTTTGATGCCAATTATTTAAAAATCCAAATCAAACAAGATCAGCAATCCTGGTATCAATTTATCAGGCAGACCCCGCAAAACCTGCTGGTGCGTTTTAAAAACCCGCATGCCATCAGTTCCCAGATCCGCAAACATTTAATGCATTTTCCTCCTGCTGAATGGCTGGAACTGAATGAAATTGCCCAGCGTTTGAATATGTCGGATGCCACCATACAACGGCGCTTAAAAAGTGAAGGTGTCAGTTATCAGCAACTCAAAAATGATATCCGGCGAGATACGGCCATTGAATTGCTGACCAAAACAGAAAAAACCTTACAGGAAATTAGCGATGAATTAAGCTTTCATGATCCGAGTGCCTTTCACCGTGCTTTTAAAAAATGGACCGGCGTCAGTCCCGGTGCCTATCGGCAGAACCAGGATCAATAAGTTAAATCGGTTGCTAAAAAATCAATCCTTTTTTGAGAATTTAATAATTCTTTGCTTTTCATTATCTTAAAAAAATGACACATTTTTCGTCGGAATTTAGTTGCAAAAAATACCAAAATAGATTACTTTTCAACCAATTTAAAGGCATATCTTTATGCCATTCCTGCTGTACTCCTCCCCATGAAACACCTTAGATTAAAGGTTCTGACATGCTTAAGATGATTGATGTACTAGAGCAAAGCTTGGTGCAAAACTTTACTCATTCTCTCAACTCTCACACCAGTCAATTTGATGAATTATTCAATCAGGGTATTTTAAATACTTCTGATTCAGCACTTCAAAATGTGGTGGTCAATTTCTTCAATCGTGCCGATGCGATTGAATCCGCTCAGGCTCTTGATATCAGTGCTGAACGCATTGCCGCGCTGCAATCCGCTACAGCGTTAAAAGATGATCAATATCTTGCAGATACAGCAAAAATCGTGGCGCTTTGTTTAGCCCTTGAAACCAATAGCTTGGAGCAAGTTGAAGTTTCAGACTGCTTACAAGATTATCCGATGTAATCTTTCAGTATATAAAAAACGGCTCACAGGAGCCGTTTTTTTATGCACATCATTACTCAATCTTTAAACTTGAATGAAATAGGATGCTTCAAGCTTTAACAACTTGCTGCGGTCCTGAGCTTGATTCAGATAATTTTGTTTGCGCAGCTGTTTAAGCTTTCAGGTGTAATAGCTTATGTGAAAAGCAGTGCTCCATCACAGTTCAAATTTATTCAAATGCCAGGGTCATTCACAAATCAAACCAGTCGGCAATTTATCGGTATTATTATTTCAATTTCTTCCCTTAAAACCATTTGTCATTACATTGAAATGACTATGAAATTATATAGACCATTGATAATCTGAAATTTTCTTTATTTTCTTTTTATTCATGTCGATGTATGTTTTTCGTATAAAATTAAAATATAGAAACATTAAAAATAAATTTATTTATATTTCATTCACTTAATTTAGATTAATCGACATATCTGGAATTAAGATAATTTTATAAAAAATACTCTTTTGTCTTATCTCTTCACTCACTGGCACTATTCGCTGCATATATTATTGTAAAATTTACTGGGGCTTATATGCACAAATTTAGCTTAAAAACTAAAATCCTGACTGCAATTACACTTGGCTTAACCAGTCATTATAGTCTGGCCGCTATACCAGATACACTGAAACTCGATTATGCCTATTACGCTCCGACCAGTTTGGTCGTTAAAGAGCAAAAGTTATTGGAAAAAGCTTTACCCAATACCCAGATTAAATGGGTATTTAGCCAAGGCAGTAACCGTTCACTCGAATATTTAAATAGTGGCAGTGTGGATTTTTCTTCTACGGCAGGTTTGGCTGCTGTCCTGAGCCGTGCCAATGGTAGTCCAATTAAAACCGTATATATCCAGAGCCAGCCTGAATGGACTGCTTTGCTGGTTGCCAAAAATTCTCCCATTAAAAGCATTAAAGATTTAAAAGGGAAAAAGATTGCAGCCACCAAAGGTACAGACCCATTCCTGTTTACCTTACAGGCACTGGAAACTGCTGGCTTAAATAAGAAGGATGTTCAGCTTGTACATTTGCAACATCCAGATGGCAAAACCGCACTTGAACGTGGACAAGTGGATGCCTGGGCAGGTTTAGATCCGCTGATGGCTGCTGCTCAAGTCCAGTCGGGTGCAAAACTACTATATAGAAATGTCGGTTTTAATAGTTACAGCGTATTAAGTACCAAGGAACAATTTGCCAACCAGAGTCCAGAAGCCATCGAAGCGGTGATTAAAGCCTATGAACAGGCACGTAAATGGGCCAAAGCCAATCCGGCTAAACTGGCCGAATTACTGGCACGTGAATCGAAACTGCCTGTTCCGGTGGCAAAGCTTCAACTCAGCCGTACCAATTTTGAGCAAAATATTCCAACAGCCAAGCATATTAATGCCCTGAAAAAATCTGGAACTATTTTGACTGAGGAAGAACTGGTGCGTAACGGTACCAACGTCAATCAGGTCGTGGATCAACTGTTTGATGCCAAATATGCACAAAAGGTTGTAAAAAAATAATGAGTTCGTCTGCATCAACGAATAATAAGACACCGATTCAACCTGAAGTTGATAGAGATAGAGTCCCAGCGCCTGGCTTGCTGAAATTATTAAGCAAGCTTAAGGGCTTGGTCATCCCTGTTTTTGTGCTGATCTTGTGTGAAGTACTGGTGAGAAATGGGGTTATCGAAGCTTACTTACTTCCCGCCCCCAGCGGCTTATGGCAGTCACTTTTGGAACTATCTTCAGGCGATTTGTGGCTGCATATTTGGACCAGTACCTGGCGGGTATTTTTAGGCTTCTTTATTGGTAGCGGACTTGCACTGGCTTTCGCAATTTTTGTAGGCTTAAATAAACAGGCTGAAGAATTTTTAGAACCTTCTTTTTCAGCGATTAAATCCATCCCAAGTCTGGCCTGGATTCCGTTGTTATTGCTGTGGTTAGGCATTGATGAAGCCTCTAAAATCACCTTAATTGCCATCGGTGCATTTTTCCCGACCTATACCAATACTGTTGCAGCCATTCAGGGCGTAGACCGTAAGCTGATTGAAGTGGCGCAAGTCTATCGTTTGAAATATTTTCAGCAGATTAAGGAGATTGTGCTTCCTGCCGCCTCACCTGGTATTTTGACCGGTCTACGCAACAGCCTGAGCTTGTCCTGGATGTTTATGATTGCGGCTGAACTGATTGCGGCCACTCAAGGGATTGGTTATTTGCTCAGTGATGGGCGGGAAACGTCCCGACCCGACATTGTGATTATTGCAATTATTTTATTGGCCATTTTAGGCAAAATGACCGATAGCTTAATGAAAATTGCTGAAAGCTGGCTGTTACGCTGGCGTGATGTGGTCAAAAAATAAAGCGCATGATGCGCTTTATTTTTATCTTATTTTTAACTTTTAATGCGGCCACTGCCCCAAAGTCACGCGATCATTACCGCCATAGTCTTTTACCGTACGGACTTGCTTATAGCCCGCCTGGGTAAAAATATGCCGTATCGCATCCCCCTGATCATAACCATGTTCAAGTACCACCCAGCCATTCACGGTCAAATGCTTTTTGCCTTGTACAATAATCTGCTCTAAATCTGCCAGGCCATGTTTGTCTGCCACCAAAGCACGCTCCGGTTCTGTAGCCAAATCCTGCATATGCACATCATCCGCATCAATATACGGCGGATTGGAAACAATCACATCAAAGAACTCGCGACCCAAAGGTTTAAACCATGAGCCACAGACAAAACGCACATGTTCAAGATCATGCTTTTCGGCATTAAACTGAGCAACATCTAAAGTCGGTTCATAAATATCGGTTGCTGTAACCGACCAATCCGGACGTTCGCTGGCAAGAGATAAGGCAATAGCACCCGTTCCGGTGCCCAAATCGACAATTCGAGCATCTTCAGGGAGTTCCAGACGTAATACTGTTTCAACCAGTACTTCAGTATCTGGACGTGGCACCAAAGTATCCTGAGTCACTTTTAAATCCAGTGTCCAGAATGGCTGTGAACCGGTGACATAAGCCAGGGGCTCACCTGCAGCAATACGGCTTAAACCTTCGGTATAGGCTTGTTCCTGTTCTGCGGTCAGTTCCTGATCCTTTTTCATGATCAAATCAAAAGCATCAATTTTGGTAATGTGCTCAAGTAACCATGCATTTTCTTGACGTTCGTAGCTTTCCGCATCACCACGTAAGGCCAAAGCCTGTGAAATATTCATTAGCCACCATTCTGCTGTGCAAGAAGTGCCAACTGATCTGCCTGATATTCGCGATGCAAACTATCCAGCAATTCGTTCAAATCACCTTCCATCACCGCATCTAACTTATATAAGGTTAAGTTAATACGGTGATCGGTCATCCGACCTTGCGGATAGTTATAGGTACGAATACGTTCTGAACGGTCGCCCGAACCAACCAGATCACGGCGCATTTCCGAAGTTGCGGCATCTGCTGCTGCACGTTTGGCATTTTCCAGACGGGAAACCAACAGCGCCATGGCTTTGGCCTTGTTCTTATGCTGTGAACGTTCATCCTGACATTCCACCACGGTCCCTGTTGGAATATGGGTAATACGTACCGCAGAATCGGTTTTGTTAATGTGCTGACCACCCGCACCCGATGCACGGTAGGTATCAATACGCAGTTCAGATGGATTGATTTCGACCGAGGTATCGACATCCACTTCAGGCAAAATGGCAACGGTACATGCTGAAGTATGCACACGACCTTGGGATTCGGTTGCCGGCACACGCTGTACCCGGTGTGCGCCACTTTCAAACTTCAGGCGACCATACACGCCTTCGCCATTAATCAGGCAGATGACTTCTTTATAACCGCCATGCTCGCCTTCATTTTCCGACAGAATTTCCAGACGCCAGCCTCGACTTTCCGCATATTTACTATACATACGGAATAAGTCGCCCGAGAAAATCGCAGCTTCATCACCGCCTGTTCCGGCACGAATTTCCAGATACGCAGAGTTGGCATCATTGGGATCTTTCGGAATCATCAGGATATTTAAATCTGCTTCAAGTTGTTCTAGCAGTGCTTTATTGTCTTTAATTTCTTCCTGCGCCATTTCCTTAAAGTCAGGATCTGACAGCATGGCTTCGGCAGTTTCAATGTCTTCTTCGGCTTGACGGAATTTAGTCCAGACTTCGGTAATTTCGGATAGGTCACTATGCTCACGAGACAATTGACGGAAGCGTTTGTTATCTGAAATCACTTCAACGTCGGCAAGTAATGCATTTAATTCTTCGTGACGGTCAGAAAGTTGATCTAATCGTAAACGTAACGATTCTTTCATTTGCTAAAATATCTCAATAAAAAGGCCATCTCCATGTCGGACTAGACATAGATCAGCGCAAAAAAATTGTGCCTAGTGTAACGATTCTAAGGGCTAAATGACATAGATATTGTGCGGACAAAACCCCTTATAAACTGAGATTTTTTTCAACCAAGCTTTACTTTGCTCCTCGTTTTCTTCATATTTCAAATGTAAATGCATATTTTCTGATCACTTTTCAACATTGTTAAAGAAACTTTACAAAGCAGAAACTAAACACCACAACTATGAACTATCCTCTCCACATTGTTGGAAAAAATTTTTGTTACATTTGCCGCCATCGAAATAACTTACTGACAATGTCTACTTTTGGACACGGAGTTAACTATGAAACTTAATGCACTATTATTAAGCGCAACATTAGCCACTGCATCGATGTTTACTGTGACTGCTCATGCAGACAGCTCTACTCGTATTGCAGCAACTTCTGCATTAGGTAGCGTAGCCGGTACTGCTATCGGTAAACAAATGGGTGGTAACACTGGAGCAATGATTGGTTCTGCAATCGGTGGTGCGGGTGGTGCTGCTGTTTCAGCAGATAGACGTGACCGTACTGGCGCTGCAATTGGTGGTGGTTTAGGCGGTGTTGGTGGTTATACTGTAGGTAAAAGCATGGGTGGAACAACTGGCGGTTATGTCGGTTCAGCTCTAGGTGCTGCGGGTGGTTCAGTTCTTGGTAAAAAAGTATCACAAGACCGTCATGCTGACCAACGCAAATACAAAAAACATTCTAAAAAATACCGTCGCAGCCATCGTTAATACATCATTAACTGACTGGACAAAAAAGCACCTTCGGGTGCTTTTTTCATTTATTCACCTTATTGACTGTTAATTATGAATAAATCTGGCAGAAAAAAAATACAAACCCTTAACAACTTGTCCATCTTCATTTCCAGATTTTTTATTACATTTAACTCAAGAGATAACAAAAGATTCCCACTGGAGTTGGTCATGAAATTTAATTCAGTTTTATTTGCTACATTAATTGCGACTTCTGCTATTGCGTCTACAACAACTTATGCAGGCAATAGTACCAATGTTGCTTTAACTTCTGCGCTTGGTAGCGTAGTGGGTACTGCAGTGGGTAAGCACATGGGCGGTAATACTGGAGCAATGATTGGTTCTGCCATCGGTGGGGCTGGCGGTGCTGCGGTTTCAGCAAATAAACGTGACCGTACCGGTGCTGCCATTGGTGGTGGTCTAGGTGGTGTGGGTGGCTATACTGTAGGCAAGAGCCTAGGTGGTACCAACGGCGGCTATATCGGTTCTGCTTTAGGTGCTGCGGGTGGTTCGGTACTGGGTAAAAAAGTCAGCGAAGACCGCCGTTATGATGACCGTTATGACCGCCGTTACAACAGCTATAACAACCGCCGTTATAATCGTCGTTAATTGCTCAAAATTTCTTTTAAAGCACCTTCGGGTGCTTTTCTACTTTTGATCATGCTTCTCTTTCTATCGTCTTAGTGCATGATTAATTATGAATAAATGTGCCAGAAAAAAAATACAAATAATAAACAACTCATCCATTTTTATTTCTACATCTTTTATTACATTTAAGCCAATAGATAACAAAAGCTTCCCTCTGGAGTTTGCCATGAAATTTAATTCAATAATTCTAGCTGCTGTAGTCACAACATCTGCTTTAACAATGACAACTGCAAATGCAGGCAATACAACAAATACAGCCCTAACTTCTGCCCTAGGTGGGGTGGTCGGTGCCGCAGTAGGTAAACAAATGGGTGGTACTACAGGTGCCATGATTGGTTCCGCCATTGGTGGTGGTGCCGGAGCTGGTGTTGCTGCAAATAAGCGTGACCGTACTGGCGCTGTGATCGGTGGTGCGTTAGGCGGTGCTGGTGGCTATACCGTAGGCAAAAACATGGGCGGTACCAACGGTGGCTATATTGGCGCTGGCTTAGGTTCTGCCGGTGGTGCAGTCCTCGGTAAAAAAGTTAGCGAAGACCGCCGTTACGATGATCGCTATGATGATCGTTATGATCGTGATGACCGTCGTCGTTATAATGATCGCTATGACCGCCGTAATAATGGTTACCGTTACAATGACCGCCACGATAATGGCCGTCATTTAGGCTGGAACAAACATCGTTAATTTTAAAGATTCAATTTAAAGCACCTTCGGGTGCTTTTTTTATAGTTGCGATGAGCCCCCCTATTTACATAACACACCCATATATCGAAAAAAAACGATATACAAATTCAGGCAGGCATCGTATGCTTTTATTAGCCCTGATATTAGAGAAAACCAATGCGTTCTTTAAAAGATACCGAATTTTCAATTCTGGACTTAGTTCCTGTTCGTGAAAATAAAAGCATTCAATCTTCATTGCATCATGCACTTGCTTTGGCTCAACATGCCGAAAAATTAGCTTATAAACGCTTATGGCTGGCTGAACATCACAATATGTCTGGTATTGCCAGTTCAGCAACTTCTGTTCTCTTAGGCTATTTACTGGCAAATACGCAAACTTTAAAAGTCGGTTCAGGCGGTATTATGTTGCCGAACCATGCCCCTTTAATAGTTGCAGAGCAATTTGGCACTTTAGCAACACTCTATCCAAACCGCATTGAACTTGGTCTTGGTCGTGCACCGGGTACAGATCAAAATACCATGCGTGCACTGCGTCGTGGTCAGCAAGAAACTGAAGATCAATTTCCGCAAGATGTACTGGAAATTCTGCAATACTTTAAAGACCCACTCCCACAGCAACGTATTGTGGCAACTCCAGGCCAAAGTACCCATGTTCCAGTCTGGCTATTGGGCTCTAGTTTGTTTAGCGCACAACTGGCTGCAAAATTGGGACTGCCCTATTCATTTGCCTCACACTTTGCCCCGCGCATGCTGGATCAAGCGATTAAACTGTATAGAGAAAACTTTGAACCCTCAGAATATCTGGAGCGACCTTATGTGTCGATGGGTGTACCTACCGTCATAGCCGATACAGATGAAGAAGCGCAATATTTAGCAACATCACCCTATCAGCGTATTATCTCAATGTTCCGTAATCAGCGCGGCATGTTGAAACCACCAATCGAAAACATTGATGAAATTTGGTCACCATCAGAAAAAATGTCGGTGCAACAGTTCTATGCCATGGCACAAATTGGCTCACCTGATACAGTAAAAGCAGGTTTAGAAAAGCTATTGCAAAAATATGATATCAATGAGTTTATCTTTACCTGTGACATTTACGACACAGACAAACGTATTAAAAACTTCGAGTTATTAATGGATATCAAGAATTCTTGATTCTGGGTCAAAAATCTAAAAAAGCACCTGTAGCGGTGCTTTTTTATGCAAAAAATTCCAATAAAGAAATTCCTTCATTTTTAAAATAAATCATAACAATAATTGTGAAATGCTGGAGCTTAGGCATAATAGCTGTATAAAAAACAAACTCATATAAAAATGGACGATAAAATGAATCAATATATCAATAAACCCACATCTGCATTTATTGCCGCAAGCTGGCTGGCGCTGATTGCAGGTGCAGCAGCCTATATGATTGGTCTCTGGAATGCAGACATGCTGTTAAATGAAAAAGGCTATTATCTGATCCTGATTTTATACGGCTTATTTGCCGCAGTATCATTACAAAAAATTGTCCGCGATAAACTCGAAGGAATTCATGTCACTGCCATATACTTTGGGCTTTGCTGGGCCTCCATTGCAATCTGTATTGCCTTATTGACCATTGGTTTATGGAATGCTTCACTGCAATTGAGTGAAAAAGGCTTTTATATTATGGCTTTTTTACTCAGCTTATTTGGTGCTGTTGCCGTGCAAAAAAATATCCGTGATTTAGACTATCTTCGCGTTCATAGCCAGCCACCGAGTATGCCAAATTATTCAGCTACAGAATTGCACTCCCCAGAACAGGATAACGAAAAAAACTAACTGCTTTTAGAGGTGTTTTATTCCCCGCAGTACTTTCATTATAATTAAATAATTGCATACATTTTAAAGATAAGACTTGGCCCTTAATGACAAGTCTTTATTTTTAATATCAAATAGTTAAATAAATTATTCCAATAAATCATCAGCCTAAATAATTAACCAAAATGCTCACCTCACTTTAAGCACTTAGGCAAGTTACATTGCCATGCTTTTTCATACACTTGTAATTAAATAATGATTTTACAGGTGTGCATAATGGCTTCTATCGACTTGGAAAAAATGCTGGATAAAGTCAAAAATACCCAATGGACCTTATCTGATATTGACTGGGATGCACCAGGAAAAGAATTGATCACGGCTGAACAATGGCCGAATCTTAAAGAATTTATGGCCGATTTAATGTGGATTGAACATGTCGGTGCACGCGCTTTTGCGGCCATGTCAAAAAAAGCACCCAATCCAGTATTGGCAGAAATGTATGCCATCTTTCATGCTGAAGAACAACGGCATGCCAATGCAGAAATGGCACTGATGAAACGCTGGAATATGCTGGAAGATGACATTCCCAAGCCCAATAAAAATCTGTGCCTGATTATTAAATGGCTAGATCGCTATGCGGATGACATGCCCTTTTATATTTTAGGTGCGGTTATTCCAATGCTGGAAGTTGCCCTGGATGGTGCCTTATGTACTTTTTTACTGGACAGCGTAGAGGATCCGGTTTGTCATCAGGCCTTTAAATTGATCAATGGCGATGAAGCGCGTCACCTCGGTGTGGGTTTTAGTGTCATGGAAGCCCAAGGCTATAACAAAACCTTTATTCAACTGGCGCAGATGGCGGCCAGAGCCATAGATCCTCGTATATTGCTCGGTATTTTGGCTTATTTACCCCTGATCAATAAAATGCGTGACAATGTAATCAAATTAGGGCTTGCAGAAGAAAAACTTTATGCTGCCATGAACAAGTTTTCCAGAATTGGCGGCCGAACTGCAGCCGGACGTCGCAATCCCTGGTATCAGATTATTCAGTTTCATGCCTATAAAGTGATCGATCGCAAGCAAAAATGGTTCCATATTCCTGTAGATGCCATGGTAACGATGACTGACAAGATTCCAGAAAAATCTTTACCAAAAGTCCCATCTTGGATATACCAGTTAACTGCAGAACCAACTGCAACGAAGTAAAAATAAGAAAGGATATGAAAATGGTTAACAAGAAGAAGAGCCCATTGGATGGTTTCTTTCAAAATTCACCCGAGTTTTTCCAGAAATTTCATGGAAAAATTGTCGCTGCTGAAGATATTAAAAACTTTGATTTTACAGATTTAAATGTGGCGATTGTCGGGGGCAATCAAATGACAGTCATGCATCTGGAGCAGATCTGCATTACTGCAAAATTTGTGAAAGTATTCCAGAATATGCCTTTGTTTATTTTGCCGCAAACTGAAAAAGGCATTCACAAACTGCTTTCACATCCTTTAATTATCAAGAATCGTCGTTTGTTTAATAATCGCGTTAAATCATTATTGGCGATTCGCTATCTTGAATCGCAAGTTCAGGATACCTGGTTAAAACGCCAGCTCATGCCCAATTCAGCTTCTGAAAATAAGATTTTTTTCAAATCGGATAGTTATTATGCTGCGCTACAACGCGAGAATTGCAAGCTGCTTACCTGGCCTGTGGTGAAAATCACTGAAAATGCCGTACAAAGCATGGAAGGTGTTGAACATCTGGTAGATGTAATTATTACAACCTATTAATGGCGAGTATTTGCCATCAAAAAAAGAGGTTTAGAAGCCTCTTTTTTATTGGTTTTATTGAATAGCCTTTATTTGACTGTACCCACATATTGGTAATTACTTTTAGTTTTTTGATAACGCAGATAATTTGAAGTTAACTCACCAGAAGCTTTCACCACTAAAATATCTATATTTTTTAAATCCTTAGATACCCGAATATAGTGCTGGTTCATATCAAAAGGCTCTATATTTTTGGGATAATAATTGCAGTCATAATCGACATCGATATGGTTCATTGTTTGAGTTCTGGTTTTAAACACATCAATAGCTTTATATTTTGCATTTTTGATTTGTGCTGCCTGTATAGCATAAGCCCCGACACAACTACTGCCTACATAAGTACTGGAAATGAGATACATCGCTTGCTGATTCAATTGCGTTTGCTGAATAGATCGAATAAATCCACCCTCCTTTACGGCTTGAGTAATGACTTTATTGCCCTGTTTAAATTGCACATAGGACTCAAATTCGCGCATCGTACCGCCTGCAGAAATATCAAATGTATAAAATTTAAGCTTTCGGTCAGGGCTATAATTCACAAAAACCATGCTTTTGCTGCTTAATTTTTTAAAATCATAAGCAAAACTTTGCGGATTCTGTTGAATAAATTCGCTTATTTTTAAGGCAACTTCCTGGTTCACACCCTCATTTTCATAGCGATCAGTTAAGCGGATTTGTTCATATTGATTGATTATTCGGGTTTCAAAATCAGCCACAGATGCTGCAAAAATTGGGCTATTTGCCAGACTGAGCCAAGCAAACAAAAAGACCATTATTTTTGGCTTTAATATTTTATTCATATAATAACCATTTTTATTTTCGATTATTAAAACGTAGAGTTAAACCTTGATTTAACTCTAGTTTAAAACTTTTCAATTAACCAATACGACGTTTCAAGCCAGTCATTTGCAAAACACGGGTTGAAATTTCTTCAATCGACATTTCAGAAACGTTCAGATATTTAATGCCTTCTGAAATATAAATACCTTCTACCGCACGCAGTTCCATCTGGCATTGACTGAAACTTGCATAACGGCTGTTGGCTTTACGCTCGGTACGAATCGCGACAAGTCGCTCTGCATCAATCATTAAGCCAAATAGTTTATGTTTGTGTGCTTTTAATACCGCAGGCAGACGGTTGTCATCCAGGTCTTCTTCAGTCAGTGGATAGTTCGCTACACGAATTCCAAATTGTAATGACAAATAAATTGAAGTTGGTGTTTTACCGGAACGTGATACCCCGATCAGGATCAAATCGGCCTTGTCATAATGGCGTGTGCGTGCGCCGTCATCGTTATCCAAAGCAAAATGTACCGCATCAATACGTGCCTTATATGACTCGGAATCGGTCACGGCATGGGTTTGTCCGACTAAAGTTGTAGGCGCAGTACCCAAAACCTCAGACAACTTACCAATAAGACCTTCAAAAACATCAAGATTTACTGCATTTGCAGTGTTGATAATGTCCCGAACATAAGGGTCTACCAAGGTATCAAATACCAAAGGTTGTTGCCCGTCTTGATCAGCACGCTGGTTAATTTCAGCCACAACATTCATCGCAGCTTCTTCGGAACTGATATAAGGAATAATATGAATGTCAAAATCTACATGAGGAAACTGCGCTAACAGTGAGTGTCCAAGGGTTTCAGCAGTAATTGCAGTACCATCGGAGATAAAAAAAACACTGCGCTTAATCTGTTTACCTTCTGACATTAAAATTCTCCTTAAATATTTGTCTTAGTGCTATATAATCTTTATAGTAAACCATCTTACATGACTGTCGCCCAGTAAATTCTTAAAGCTAGGCGATTTGCTATAATTTCATGCCAAGATAGTGATTAATACTGCATAAGTGGAGTAACAACTTTGGAAGCGCGCGTAATTGGTCTAGAAAAATTAGGGAAACACGACGTTGAGCTCGTTGGTGGGAAAAACTCATCATTGGGTGAGATGATCAGCCATTTGTCTAATGCTGGTGTATCGGTACCGGGTGGTTTTGCAACCACAGCTGCTGCATATCGTGAATTTCTCGAGCAAAGCGGCCTAAACGCTAAAATCAACGCAGAGCTTGCAGCACTAAATGTTGATGACGTAATAGCTCTAGCAGAAACTGGCGCTAAAATTCGTCAATGGATTGTCGAAACTCCGCTTACGGCAGAACTTGAAAAAGAAGTTCGTGAATCTTTCGCAATTCTTTCAAACGGCAACCCCGACATCGCGGTTGCCGTTCGTTCATCTGCGACTGCAGAAGACTTGCCGGATGCTTCTTTCGCTGGTCAGCAAGAAACTTTCCTGAACATCCGTGGCATCGACAACGTTCTTATTGCAATTAAAGAAGTATTTGCATCTCTTTATAACGATCGCGCAATTTCTTACCGTGTACACCAAAACTTTGCACATGACGTGGTTGCCCTTTCTGCTGGCGTACAACGTATGGTGCGCTCAGAAACTGGTGCTGCAGGTGTAATGTTCACTTTGGACACAGAATCTGGCTTCCGTGATGCAGTATTTATCACTGCATCTTATGGCTTGGGTGAAATGGTTGTGCAAGGTGCAGTAAACCCTGACGAATTCTATATCTCTAAACCACTTCTTAAAAACGGCAAACATTCAATCCTGCGTCGTAACCTTGGTTCTAAACACCAAAAAATGATTTATGGTGAAGAAGGCGCTGCAGGTAAATCTGTGGTTGTAGTCGACGTTGAAAAACAAGACCGTCAACAATTTTCTTTAAATGATCATGAACTTCAAGAGCTTGCAAAACAAGCGTTGATCATTGAAGAACATTACGGTGCGCCAATGGACATCGAATGGGCAAAAGATGGCGACGACCAACAGCTTTACATCGTTCAGGCACGTCCAGAAACAGTAAAAAGCCGTGAAAATGTCGGCACTATGGAACGCTACCTGTTGAAACAAAAAGGTACTGTGCTTTGCGAAGGCCGTTCAATCGGTCAACGTATCGGTTCTGGTAAAGTCCGCATCGTAACGTCAATCAAAGAAATGGACAAAGTACAAGACGGTGACGTACTTGTATCTGACATGACTGACCCGGATTGGGAACCAGTAATGAAACGTGCTGCGGCCATTGTCACTAACCGTGGTGGTCGTACTTGTCACGCAGCCATCATTGCACGTGAACTCGGTGTTCCGGCAATTGTAGGTTGTGGTAATGCAACTGAAGTATTAACCGATGGTCAAGAAGTGACTGTGTCTTGTGCTGAAGGTGATACAGGTTTCATCTACGAAGGTTCTTTAGATTTCGAAGTTCAACGCAACTCTATCGAATCTATGCCTGCGCTTCCATTTAAAGTCATGATGAACGTGGGTAACCCTGACCGTGCATTCGACTTTGCTCAAATTCCAAACGAAGGTATTGGTCTTGCACGTCTAGAATTCATCATCAACCGTATGATTGGTGTGCATCCTAAAGCATTGTTGAACATTGACAGCCTGCCACGTGAAACTCGTGCTGCTGTAATGGCACGTACTGCAGGTTACTCTTCGCCAATCGAGTTCTATGTAGAAAAATTGGTGGAAGGTATTTCTACCCTTGCTGCTGCTTTTGCTGACAAACCAGTGATCGTGCGTATGTCTGACTTTAAGTCAAACGAATATGCAAACTTGATCGGTGGTAAGTTATACGAACCAGAAGAAGAAAACCCAATGTTGGGCTTCCGTGGTGCAAGCCGCTACGTTTCTGACAACTTCCGTGACTGCTTCGAACTTGAATGCCGTGCGCTGAAAAAAGCACGTGACGAAATGGGCTTGACTAACATCCAAATCATGATTCCTTTCGTACGTACAGTTGCTGAAGCGAAACGTGTGATTGAGTTATTGGCGCTGAATGGTCTTAAACGCGGTGAAAATGGTCTTAAAGTGATCATGATGTGCGAATTGCCAACAAATGCATTATTGGCTGAACAATTCCTTGAACACTTCGATGGTTTCTCTATCGGTTCTAACGACTTGACTCAGTTAACATTGGGTCTAGACCGTGACTCTGGTATTGTTTCTCATTTGTTTGATGAACGTGACCCAGCGGTTAAAGCACTTCTTTCTATGGCAATCCATGCATGTCGTAAAGCAGGTAAATACGTAGGTATTTGTGGTCAAGGTCCTTCTGACCACCCTGACCTAGCTAAATGGTTGATGGAACAAGGTATTGAGTCTGTTTCTTTAAACCCGGACTCTGTTTTAGACACTTGGTTCTTCCTTGCTGAAGAAAAAGCTCAACAAGCGTAATAAAACATGTTAAAAAAGACCCATTCGTGGGTCTTTTTTTTCATCTGCGATTTTTTGTATTTTTAGATTTATTTTGAGAATTTAGTTTTATGCAAATTTACTTGGCGAGAAATAATCAACAAGCCGGTCCCTACACTCTGGAGCAACTGAACCAGATGCTTGCCAGTCAACAAGTACTGCTTACAGACTTGGCCTGGCATCAAGGTATGACCGAATGGAAGGCTTTAGGTGAATTAACCCAAGGGAAACTTGTATATCAACCTGAGGGCTATACTGCACCTCTATCCTTTCCCGAACAAAGCCCTGTACAGAATTCAGCTATTCGTAAAGTTCAGGTTGAAAAAAAAGCCTCTGCCCAACAGGAACTTGCTTCAATTCCAACCCGTATATTGGCAAAAATTATCGATTTACTGCTTTGGTTACCTGCAGCAGCAATTCCTTCATTTTTTTTAAAACCTGAACAATTCAATCAGCTATCCGAGATTCAGCAAAAAATGCAAGCGGCTCAGAGCTCAACTCAAGCTGTTCAATTGCAACAGGAACTATTTAGCCTTATTCCAGCAGAAGCATGGCAAGCCATGTTGGTTTACATCATTATTATGCTGGGTATACAGGCATTTATGCTGGCGAAATCAGGCCAAAGTATCGGCAAAAAACTGACTAAAATTAAAATTGTCGATGCCGACAGTGGCGAAAAAGTGAGCCTGATGCGTGCTTTCACTCTACGCAGCTTTATCTTTATTGTTTTAAATTTGCTCTTTATGCCATTTATTACAATTATTGATCATGTTTTCGCTCTCACTGAAAAGCGTCAGACCTTACATGATAAATTAGCAAAAACCAAAGTGGTTAAACAATAACCATTTAATTAAACAGGGATTGTTTTTACATCCCTGTTTTTCCCCAGAATATTGATATTAAAATAAAATTCATATAATAAAAGTTCAATTCCGAGTAAAAAAATCAGTTTTTATAACAGGTATTTAAAGCCATTTTACATATAGCTTAGTTGCTCGATATGAGGCATAATGCCCTACAACGTAGCGGTGTCTCATGATTGGGAAGGATTTTCTATGCTTGGATTTTCCAAGTGAAAATAAACATTTCCAATCATGCGACACTTTAATCGCTATCCCATATTAAATTAGGGAATGGGACTCTTCACCGAGGTTGTAAAATGAGACAAACGATTTTAGCTGTATTGTCTTTATCTGCGATCGCTGCACTCTTGACTGGGTGTGGTGGTGATATGGTACTTCTAAACTCAAAAGGTCCAGTAGCAGAAGGTCAAAGTGGCCTGATGATGGCTGCGATCTACTTAATGCTTTTGGTGGTAATTCCATCAGCAATTATGGCATTGTGGTTTGGTTGGAAATATCGCGCGTCAAATAAAGATGCAGACTATAAACCTACATGGGCACACTCTACTGCAATTGAGATTGTAGTTTGGGGTATTCCTGTCATTATTATTGGTATTTTAGCTTGGTTAACTTGGTGGGGTTCCCACAAGTATGACCCATACCGTCCGCTAGAATCAGATAAAGCCCCTTTAACTGTTCAGGTTATTGCTGAACAATTCAAATGGATCTTTATCTATCCAGAACAAAACATTGCGACTGTAAACGAAATACGTTTCCCAGAGAAAACTCCGGTAACATTCCGTATTACTTCTAACTTCACGATGAACTCGTTCTTCATCCCTGCGTTAGGTGGTCAGATTTATGCAATGGCGGGCATGCAAACTCACTTGAACTTGTTAGCAAATGAAACTAGCCCAGCCGAAGGCTACCGCGGTTTCTCTTCTAACTATTCAGGTTATGGCTTCTCGCAAATGCGTTTCCGTGCTCACTCTGTGACTGATGCTCAGTTCGCTGAATGGGTAGCTGCAGTTAAAGCAGGTAATGGTGCTTCAGTAAACCCTCAAGCAATTCAAAAAACTGTTTTAGACAAAGCTGAATTCAAAACCTTACGTGACGGCAACCGTTCTAAGCATCAGATCGAAGCAATGATTGCGAATGCCCAAACTCCTGAAGAAAAGGCTGCTGCTGAAGCATTGAAGCCTTATCCAACTAAGCCACACCCTGTGACTTATTACTCTTCAGTAGAGCCTAAATTGTTCGAATCTGTGATTAACAACTACATGAGCAACTACCACGGTGCTGATCATTCAGCGTCTGCGGGTCACGAAGCTGCTGCTTCTGAAGCTCATGCCAATGTTGAACATGCGACTGCAGGGGAATAAGACATGAGCTTATTAGGTAAGTTAGGTCCTGATGCAATTCCACACGATCCAATCGTGTTGGTTACTGTTGCACTGATGATCCTAGGCGGTATTGCAGCTGTTGCAGGTATCACCTATTTCAAAAAATGGAACTACTTGTGGACTGAATGGTTCACATCTGTAGACCATAAAAAAATTGGTATCATGTATATCCTTGTATCCATTGTCATGCTTGTGCGTGGCTTTGCCGATGCGATCATGATGCGTCTTCAACAGTTCCTTGCAAAAGGTGGCGGTGAAGGTTATTTACACCCGGAACATTACGATCAGATCTTTACTGCGCATGGCGTAATCATGATCTTCTTCGTGGCAATGGGTCTTGTAGTTGGTTTAATGAACGTTTCTGTACCTCTTCAAATTGGTGCACGTGACGTAGCCTTCCCATTATTGAACTCTTTAAGCTTCTGGCTGTTTGCTGGTGCTGCGGGTCTAATGATGGCTTCTCTTGCGATTGGTGAATTTGCTGCGACTGGCTGGATGGCTTACCCTCCACTTTCAGGCATTCAATATTCTCCAGGCGTGGGTGTAGACTACTACATCTGGGCACTCCAGGTTTCAGGTCTAGGTACGCTTTTAACAGGTGTTAACTTCTTCGTTACCATCATTAAAATGCGTGCACCTGGCATGACGCTTATGGACATGCCGATTTTCACTTGGACAGCTTTAGTCACTGTTGTACTTATCATTGCTACATTCCCAGTATTAACTGCGACTCTTGCAATGTTGACACTTGACCGTTACTTCGGCTTCCACTTCTTTACAAATGACTTGGGTGGTAGCCCAATGTTGTATGTAAACTTGATTTGGACTTGGGGTCACCCAGAAGTATACATCTTGGTATTACCAGCTTTTGGTATTTACTCAGAAGTTACTGCCGTGTTCTGCCGTAAAGCATTGTTCGGTTACAAATCAATGGTGTATGCAACTGTAGCAATTGGTGTGTTATCACTTGTTGTTTGGGTTCACCACTTCTTTACTATGGGTGCAGGTGCCAACGTTAACGCGTTCTTCGGTATCATGACCATGATCATTGCGATCCCTACTGGTGTGAAAATCTTCTCTTGGTTATTCACCATGTACAAGGGCCGCATTACCTTTACAACACCAATGCTTTGGACACTTGGCTTCCTTGTGACTTTCGGTATCGGTGGTTTAACAGGTGTATTAATGGCAGTTCCACCAGCGGACTTCCTGGTACACAACTCTTTATTCCTTATTGCTCACTTCCATAACGTAATTATTGGTGGTGTTGTATTCGCGATGTTCGCAGCAATCATTTTCTACTGGCCAAAAATGTTTGGCTGGCAGTTGAATGAAGCTTGGGGTAAAGCAGCATTCTGGTTCTGGTTCTTCGGTTTCTACTTTGCGTTCATGCCACTTTATATCCTTGGTTTCATGGGTATGACTCGTCGTCTGAATACATTTGATAACCCAGAATGGGATCCGTATGTAAACATTGCAATGTTTGGTGCTGTTCTTATCGCGCTTGGTATTGCATCTTTCGTTATGCAAATCGTGGTTGGTTTCTTACAACGCGAAAAAGGTATGGACGTAACTGGCGACATCTGGGATGGCCGTACTCTAGAATGGGCGACTTCATCTCCTGCTCCGTTCTATAACTTTGCTTATATTCCAAAGATCAATGGTATTGATACTTTCTGGACTGACAAAGAAAACGGTATTGCATACGCTAAACCAACTAAATATGAAGACATTCATATGCCAACAAACCGTGCGGCTGGTTTCGTTATTGCAATGTTTATTACAGTAATGGGCTTCGCATTAATCTGGCACATCTGGTGGCTAGTAGTCGTTACTTTCGTATCAGCAATCATCAGCTTCATCGTGTCTTCTTTCACTAAGAAAGTGGATTACTATGTACCTGCTGCTGAAGTTGAACGTATCGAAAACGAACGTTATGCGCAACTTGAAAAACACTTGAAGAAGGACTAAGACTATGGCTGAAGTACTTCATCACGATAACCACGGACACGATGAACATCATCATCACGATGATACTGACATCACTGTCTTTGGTTTCTGGTCTTACTTGATGAGTGACTTGATCCTATTCGGTACACTCTTCATCGCGTTCGCTGTATTAAGCAGTCACGTTCCAGTTGGTACTCCAAGTGCACGAGATCTTTTTGGTGAATCTCTCGGTTTCGTATTAACTGAAACATTTGCTCTCTTGATTTCGTCTGTAACGTTCGGCTTTGCTGTTCTTGCTGCATACAAGAAAGACGTATCTAAAGTTCTTACTTGGCTTGCAATTACTTGGGTATTTGGTGCTTGCTTCATCGGCATGGAATTATATGAGTTCAATCATTTAGTTCATGAAGGTTATGGCCCTAGCACTTCTGCGTTCCTTTCTGCGTTCTTTACGTTGGTAGGTACACACGGTATTCACGTAACTTCAGGTTTGGTGTGGATGATTATTTTGATGATTCAAATCAAGAAATATGGTTTGACTCTTCCAAACACTCGTCGTCTTGCATGCTTAAGCTTGTTCTGGCACTTCCTTGACATCGTTTGGATCTGTGTATTCAGCGTAGTTTACTTGATGGGAGTTCTCTAATGAGTCACGATCACAATTCAGCTGGTGCAGCGCACGGTAACTTTAAGCAATATACTGTTGGCTTTATCCTATCTATCATCCTCACCATCATTCCTTTCGGAATGGTGATGGCGGGTGGTTTTGGCCGCGGTATCTTGATTACTGTGATTGCAATTACTGCTGTTGCTCAGATTCTTGTACAGTTAATTTATTTCCTGCACATGAACTCTTCTTCAGAGCAACGCTGGAACGTTATTGCATTCGTATATACGATTCTGACCATTGCGATCCTTTTGGTTGGTTCTGTATGGATCATGAACTACCTTCACTACAACATGATGATCTAAACTGGTTGTCATGCTGAAAAAGTATTTATTCCTGACTAAGCCAGGAATTCTCTTTGGTAACTTCGTTACCACTTTGGGTGGCTACTTTGTAGCTGCCCAAGGTTCTGTAGATTTCCTTCTCCTGCTCCTTACCCTCTTGGGCACACTCTTCGTTGTTGCTTCTGGATGCGTGGTCAATAATGTTATTGATCAAGACATCGACCAAAAAATGCAGCGCACACAAAATCGTGCGATGGTTAAAAAATCCATTTCAGAACCTGTTGCTTATGCCTATGCATTGGTACTTGGACTTATTGGTTTTAGCATTTTATGGTTTTGGGTAAATGCATACGCTTTCCTATTCGCAGTCCTTGGTTTTGTCGTATACGTTGGCTTTTACAGCTTATGGACAAAACGAACGACTATTCATCAAACAATCGTTGGTAGTATTTCTGGTGCAGCACCGCCTGTGATCGGTTATACCGCTGTCGCTCAACATTTTGATTTGGGTGCCTTACTGGTTTTCATCGGTTATGCACTTTGGCAAATGCCTCATTCATGGGCTATTGCTGTTTATCGTTTTGACGATTACAAAAATGCAGGTGTTCCGATTCTTCCCGTAGCGCGTTCAATCTTACGCACTAAAATTGAATCGTTGATTTATGTTGTTTTATTTACCATCACCATGAATGCCCTATTTGTATATGGTTATGCAAATTGGCTTTATTTAGTGATATTAAATGCTTTATGTATTTACTGGTTATATATTGGTGTAATTGGATTTAAAGCTGAAAATGACCAACTCTGGGCAAAACGCTTTTTCCTTTATTCTGTAATTTTAATTACAGTGATCAGTATCTGTTTTAGTTTCACAGCTACCGCACCGGCAACACAAATCGTATTTTTTTAAAAGATAGAGTTACACTCTATCTTTTAATGAGATATTTCATCTTCTCTTCTTACGCCCTCTTTGCTATTTTTAATTTCTGTTTTTCACTTACAAACTTTAAGTAAGCCTATTACTCATAAAGCTTGTGAAAAGCAAAATTTAACATCCACCTTTTTCAGTATTTTTCCGTTTTCCTGTGCTTAAACCTTGTATTTAGCAAGCAAAGGCTCTAAAATTCACGCTTCGCAAATTTATGCGACACAACTTTGGTTGTGACTCCTTGCTTCAATTCATTTAAGAGTTGGGGCTGTCCAAACCGTAAGGAGCTGACAATGCGTCACTACGAAATCGTACTTTTGGTACATCCAGACCAAAGCGATCAAGTTGTGGGTATGGTAGAACGTTACCTAACTCACATCAAAGAAGCTGAAGGTCAAATTCACCGTTTAGAAGATTGGGGCCGTCGTCAATTGGCTTACCCAATTAACAAAATTCACAAAGCTCACTACATTTTAATGAACGTTGAATGTGGTCAAGCTACGCTTAATGAATTAGAAGAATTGTTCCGTTATAACGACGCAATCCTTCGTAATGTTATTATTCGTCGTGAACACGCAATCACTGAAGAGTCTTTACTTGCTAAGAGTGCTGAAGAAAAACGTGCGCGTAAAGCTCAACGTGAAGAAGCACAACAAGCTCAAGACTCTGCTGAAGCATAAGGAGAACATTACATGGCACGTTTTTACCGTCGTCGCAAGTTCTGCCGCTTTACAGCTGAGAACGTTACGTACATCGACTACAAAGATATCGATACTTTAAAACAGTACATCACTGAAAACGGCAAGATTGTTCCTAGCCGTATTACAGGTACTAAAGCTCGTTACCAACGTCAATTAGCGCTTGCTATTAAACAAGCTCGCTACTTAGCGTTGATCCCTTACACTGACAATCATAAGTGAGGTTGAGCTGTGGATATTATCTTATTACAACGCATTAAAAACCTTGGTAAATTAGGCGATAAAGTATCAGTTAAAGCTGGTTACGGCCGTAACTTCCTTATCCCTCAAGGTAAAGCAGTTGCAGCGACTGAAGCTAACACTGCTGCTTTTGAAGCTCGTCGTGCTGAACTTGAGAAAGCTGAAGCTGACGTTTTAGCTGCTGCTCAAGCACGTGCTGACCAATTGAACGAAGTTAACATCGTAATCACTGCTAAAGCTGGTGACGAAGGTAAACTATTCGGTTCTATCGGTACTCGTGACATCGCAGACGCTTTAACTAATGCTGGTCTTACTGTAGACCGTGCAGAAGTTCGTTTACCAAACGGTGCGCTTCGTAACACTGGTGAATTCAACATCGCAATCCAATTGCATCATGATGTTGTTGCTGAAGTTCTCGTTACTATCGTATCTGAGTAATTTCTTGCAAGAAAAAGAGCATGCTTTTGCATGCTCTTTTTTTATCTCTGAAAATAGTCAAAATAGTTGAATCAGCTTAGTTAGCCCTTGTTCACTTCACTTATTTTGACTATTTTTAAACACTTCAATAAATGAAATTTTCGATTCGCATTTTTTTTAAGAGCGCGTATCATCTGCTTATACGAAGAGAATACCTTTTTGTTCTTCGTCACTTTTTCTAAATTATTCATTTATTGCATTTAAAATTAGGGTTTTATATGTCACAGGCGAATGCCAACGCGATGCTTAACTCAGCTAAAGTCGATAATAAAGCAAGCGAGTCGGGCCAACTCAAAGAGTTTCGTACCCCTCCGCATAACTTGGCGATTGAACAGGCCGTTCTTGCCGCACTTATGACGGTAGCCGAATCTTTTGAGCAAGTCGGTGATGTATTAAGTGAAAATGATTTCTATGCCACACGGCATAAATATATTTTTCGTGCCATTGAAAAATTAGCCCAGGAAAATTCCCCTTATGACGCAGTCCTGGTCAATGACTGGCTGATCAAACAAAATCTTCTAGAGGCTGTAGGCGGTGAAGAATATTTAATGCAATTGATGGCAGATTCCCCTTCCAGTTTTTATAACCTGGAAACCTATGCCAATAAAATTAAAGAATTTTCAACCTTACGCAGCATGATTAAAGTCAGCTCTGAAATTCTACAAAATGCCTATGACACCAAAGGCCGCAGTGTCAGTGAAATTTTAGACCTGGCTGAAACCAATATTTTTTCGATTGCCGAACAGCATAATAACAATGCCAAAGCTCAAGGCCCAAAACCGATCAATGCTGTAGTCGCCGATGTTTTTGACAAGTTAAATGAACTTTCGCAAATGGAAGGCAATATTACCGGTTTAACTTCAGGCTTTCTGGAACTTGATAATAAAACTTCAGGCATGCAAGCGGGTGATTTAATCATTGTTGCGGCCCGTCCATCTATGGGTAAAACCACCTTCGCCATGAATCTGGTGGAAAGTGTGCTGTTTAATTGCGATTTGCCTGCTTTGGTTTTTTCCATGGAGATGCCCGCAGATTCGATTGCCATGCGTTTGATTTCTGCTTACGGTAAAGTGCATCAGGGCCATTTACGTGCCGGTAAACTGGATGGCGATGAATGGTCTAAAGTAACAGGCACCATTTTACAACTGCAGGAAAAAAATCTGTACATCGATGATTCTTCTGCCCTGCCTCCGACGGAATTACGTGCACGTGCACGTCGTATTGCCAAACAGCATGGCGGGAAAATTGGCTGCATTATGGTCGATTATTTGCAGCTGATGAAAGTACCCGGTATGGGTGATAACCGTGTAGGTGAGATTTCAGAAATTTCACGAAGCTTAAAAGCCTTGGCTAAAGAAATGCAATGTCCCGTGATTGCACTTTCCCAGCTTAACCGCTCGCTGGAGAACCGTCCAAATAAACGTCCGGTGATGTCCGACTTACGTGAATCCGGTGCGATCGAGCAGGATGCCGATTTAATTATGTTTATTTACCGTGATGAGGTTTATAACAAGGAATCCAAAGAAGCCGGTACTGCTGAAATTATTATCGGTAAGCAGCGTAACGGTCCTATTGGTACGGTACGTCTGGCTTTTGAAGGCCAATATACACGTTTTAGTAATCTTTCACCTGAGTTCTACGCCCAGTATGATGATGAAGAATAAGCCAAAAAAACGAGGTTCAAGCCTCGTTTTTTTACTATTTGTCCTGTTTTTAGAAATAATATCTTAGCCTCATTTTTCTTGTTCTATTGCTTTAATTTATCATTGTTCAATATTACATAATATTTTTCTGTTTAAAATTTGGTGAAAAATACACTTTAACTTAGTGTTTATTTTCAATCAGAGGACTACAATATCACTCTCCATTTTGCTTAAGTTCCTCATTTTCGATACTGAGATCACAAGCATATCTATAATATTCTTACGTAGCTTATAAGCGATTTGATCCAACGAATTGCTGTAATGTTTCATTGTAACCCCAAGGAGTAACTAGGGTGCGCCAAGCAACAGTTTATATTGATAGAGAAGCCCTTCAATATAATTTAAACCGTGTCAAACAACTTGCACCAACTGCTCAAATTGTAAGTATGGTTAAAGCCAATGCTTATGGACATGGAGTCAAAGACTGTTTAGCAGCCTTAGGTGATACGGATGCCTTTGGTGTCGCCTGCCTTGAAGAAGCTTTAGAAATTCGCGAACTTGGCTATCAACAACCCATTACCCTGATTGAAGGCATTTTCTCTGAAGATGAAATGCAGGTTGTGGTAGAGAACAATATTGAATGTGTGGTCCATCATCAGCAACAACTAGACTGGTTACGTGCACACAAAGCGCGCTACATTGGCAAAAACTTAAAAGTTTGGGTCAAGCTCAATAGCGGTATGAACCGTCTGGGTTTCAAAGTACCCGAAATTATTGAGGTGATTAATTCACTTAAAGCTGAAGGTTTTACTTGTGTACTGGCGATGCACTTTGCCAATGCCGATGCAGACCACCCCCTCAATGAACAGCAGAAATCACAATTTTTACAAGTGAAACAAGCCTGTGCACCAGTGATGGGCTCTTGCTGTAATTCAGCTGCCATTTATAAATGGCCTGAATTGAATTTTGATTTTGTTCGTCCAGGGATCATGCTCTATGGCGCATCTCCATTTGCGGATAAATCAGTCCATGATTTAGACCTCAAACCAGTCATGACCTTTAGTGCTGAAATTATTGCCCTTAACCATATTCAAGCCGGTGAACATGTCGGTTATGGTTCAACTTTTACTGCAGACAAAGAAATGAACCTCGCCATCGTTTCGATTGGCTATGGAGATGGTTATCCCCGCGCCTTTCCCAAACAAAACTATGTGTCCATTAAGGGGCAAGCGACGCGTGTCATTGGTCGCGTGGCAATGGACATGATTGCGATCGATGTGACCGGTATCGATGCTCCACTGGGTACTGAAGTTGAACTTTGGGGTAAAGACCGTTTAGTGGATGATGTTGCCGAAGCCAATGGCACCATTGGCTATGAACTGCTATGTCGTTTAAGCCCCCGCCCTATAAGAAAATAACACTATAAATTCAATAAAAAACCCAAGTTTGTACTTGGGTTTTTTCAATCTGATAACAGCTAATTACTCTAGATAATCATCAGTCGGAATTGGCAACTCTTGTAAGCCACGACGCAAAGTATCTGACCATTGTTTACTGAGTTTCCTAAAATAAGGATCTTCTTCGTAAATTCGTTTGCCATTTGGAATATGCAAAGAGTCTTTTTTATACACCACCATATCCAGTGGCATACCCACAGAAACATTGGAACGCAAGGTAGAATCAAAAGAAATTAAACTGCAACGTACAGCTTCATCTAAAGGCATTTGATAAATTAAGGCCCGATCGAGTATCGGTTTGCCATATTTACTTTCGCCAATCTGGAAATAAGGCGTATCTTCTGTTGCACAAATAAAATTACCTTGCGGATAAATATTGTACAGCTGTATATCTGAACCTTGAATCTGCCCGCCCAGCAAAATACTACAATAATAATTACTTTGTTCATGCATATGCGAGTCTTCTGTGACATCAGCAATGACTTTTTTTAGTGTATGCCCCACCAGTTCCGCCATTTCAAACATGGTGTTCACACTATACAAGTTCGGTTCTTGTTTAAGTTCCAGATGATTATTTAAATGTCCAATCACGGCCTGGGTTGTGGCTAAATTTCCTGATGTCTGTATCGTGAGAAATCTTTCGCCCTCTACACCAAAGATATAGAGCTTGCGAAATACCGAGATGTGATCAACCCCGGCATTGGTACGGGTATCGCTCACAAAGACTAGACCATCTTCTAATCGTAGCGCACAGCAATAAGTCATGAGAACTCCTTATGACTTTTAAATTTTCAGCAAGCGAGCACTTGAACGATAGAGTTCATGGATTCAACACCACCGCGCTCTCGTATGCCTCGCACTGGTGCAACATCCCAGTAATCACGACCCACAGCCACATAAATGTGTGCATTCGGCGTAAATAACTGGTTGCTGGTATCAAAACAATACCACGAATTTTCAAAAAAAACCTCTGCCCAAGCGTGACTGGCAAGATGAGATGAATCGGGTACAAATAAGTAACCCGAGACATATCGCGCCGGCAAGCCTAGATATTTACACATGGCAATAAAGACATGACTATGATCCTGGCATACCCCCTGTCGGCATTGAAAAGCATCTATAGCTGAAGTTTGTACCGAAGTTCGGTCGGGCGTATAAGGAATATGATTTAAAATGGCTTCTGACAGAACCATTAAGTTGGCTCGGTTCAGCCGGGGAACATAACACTCTGCAAAACTTTTCATCTCCGCATTGCACAGCGTACTTGGCGTAGGCTGCAAAAATAAATGCGGATTGAGGTTTGTAGCAATCCCGAACTGCGTATCAGGGTTAATCTCGACGATGCCCTGCGCCATGATGGTCATTTGGCTATAAGACTGGCGCTGCGAACTGGTAATCCAGATATTATTAAAGGCATCATTTTTTATTTCTTTTAGCCCCGGCACGCTGACATCCCAGCAATGTACCTGCTGATGGGCATTGCTGGTCGGTGTCATTTTAATGTACTGAATACTGTTGCAGGCCTGATCACTATATTGATAATGCGTTTGGTGATTGATCATCAACTTCATACATCCACCTCAAATAAATTTTGAATATGGTCACTAAAGTGATAAAAATTCATATTATCCGGTGTTAATTTAAGTTGCTGCCAGGCAGCATCCAGCTTATCCCAACCAATCTGCGTCAATAGCTCTACAACTTTATTCAGGTTGTTTAGTGTTACAGTCTGATCCTGTTTCAGACGAATTTGCCGATCAAGCTGCTCAATATTTTGTCCCAAACTAAAAAACAGAAACACATCTTCCGATTCGGCTTCTATCACCTCATGGCAATCTGCTGCCACATCACAAATATAAGTCGCATTTTCGTTGGCATTTTTAATCAGCTGATTCAGTTCTGCATAGGCTTTTGCCGAAAGAACGCCACGCAAATCCTGAATATTATCTTTGGCATATTGAAATTGTTGATTAAACGATGAAGGCTGTTCCGCATCCAGAAATAATGAATTGAGTGAACTTGCATCAAAAGCGGGCAAGCAGAAACCATGGGCATATTGCAATGCATCCTGATTATCCACAAATGGAAACTGGCCACATGCATATTGAATCCGGGTTAAATACCGACCTAACCAAAAAATGTGCTGAGCATTACTATTTAATAAAATCATAATTTCCTTCCCATGGTTAGATGTCTATGAATGCAGGTTATCGACCACCCATGTGTCTTTAACGCCACCACCTTGTGAAGAGTTCACCACCAGTGATCCTGCCTGCATGGCCACCCGTGTCAAACCGCCCGGAACAATTTCGGTTCGGTAAGGTGAACTGAGCACAAAAGGCCGCAAATCGATATGACGCTCTGCCACGCCAAAATCGGTCAAAGTCGGGCAAACCGATAAATCCAGCGTTGGCTGTGCAATATACAAATGCGGAGCAGCAATAATTTTGTCTCTGAAAGACTCAATCTGGCTGTTCGAGGCCTGAGGACCAATCAACATGCCATAACCGCCTGAACCTTGAGCTTCTTTCACCACCAGTTGTTCTAAATTGGACAAAACATAGTCTAGATCTTCAGTTTGCCGGCATTGATACGTAGGCACATTTTTTAAGATGGCCTGCTCACCCAGATAAAAATGAATCATTTTATCGACATAAGGATAAATCGATTTATCATCTGCCACTCCGGTACCCGGTGCGTTGGCAATCACCACATTGTGATTTAGATAGGCCGACATTAAACCTGGTACACCCAAGGTGCTATCAGGCAAAAAGCATAGAGGATCTAGATATGCGTCATCGACCCGTCGATAAATTACATCAACCTGCTGTCTGCCACGAATCGTTTTGACATAAACCTTATCGTTCTCTACAAAAAGGTCACGCGATGTCACTAAAGGCACATCCATTTCCCTTGCCAGGAAGGAATGTTCATAATATGCGCTGTTATAGCGTCCCGGTGTCAGCACCACGATAAAAGGACTATCGACATACGCATTTTCAGCCAGGATTTCTTTAAGTAGCTGAGGATATTGCTCAATAGCCAGAACATTATTTTGCTGGAAAAGCTGTGGCATGAGCTCTTGGCTAATTTTGCGGCATTCCAGCATATAAGACACACCGGACGGCGTTCTTAAATTATCCTCCAGCACATAAAATTCACCGTGGCGGTCACGAATAATATCAATCCCGCTAATTTGGCTGTATATTTTCCCTTTTAAATTATGCTCATACATATGCGGCAGATAGGCTTCATGAGTAAGCACTTGTAATTCAGGTACCACATTGGCTTTCAAAATGTCCTGTTGATGGTAAATATCGTGTAAAAATAAATTCAGTGCCCGTACCCTTTGTGCACAGCCAAGCGATACCTTGTTCCATTGCTTTTTTTCAATCACCCGTGGAATTAAATCATAGGGAATGGTTCGCTCTATTCCTTCGGACTCGCCATATACGGTAAAAGTAATTCCTTCATATAAAAAATGATCTTTGGCTGCCTGATTCAGCGACTTCAACTCTTCCAGCGTATGTTGTGATAGCCAGTGTTCTATTTTTTGGCAGGTTTCACCGGACATGCCTTGATCATCAACCAATTCATTAAAAAAATGTGATTTAAACTGTTGAAATAAAGTATTAAATTTAGCGTTTGGTTTTAATTGTGTTGCTACAGACACATTGCTTTTTGCCCCTGCTTCAGTATGGGCAAACGTCTCCAGTGACGGAATCGAATTTGTATCTTGATTTTCTTTAAGCATACAAACCTCGTAATTTTCTCTATTGTCAGTAGAGTCAAGCAACAAACATGCCAGTCATCGTTTAGGCTATTCATCCACTTGCGTTTTAGGGTCTGTTGGTAATTCTTCTATGTTTGCGACTACGCGTATTTTTTAGGCGATACCAGGCGTGAACTGAAAAATTTAGTTATTCTAAATGCGTAGTTCACAACGACGTAGCGTCAAAAAATATCCTAGTCCCAGCTGTGCCTTGCGCTGCAAATAAAGCCGTGCTTTGTTCTTGCTCATATCAAAACATGCAAGCTTTCAGGCGCAAGGGCTTGCGAAAAAAAATTCAGTTTTTTTATTGTGTTCATCATTTAATGGTTATATAAACACTCTACTTGATCTTTAATTTTAGTTATGTCTTCACAAGAAAAAGAAACATCGAATAGCCTGTATCGTCAGTGGCAAATTTTATCTCGTCTTTCTACCGGGAAATGGATGGGCACCCGTGAATTGCAGGAAATTTTGCAACGTGAAGGTATTGATATCAGCCTGCGTACCATTCAACGTGATTTAAATCAGATCTCGTTACGTTTTCCGATTGAAAGCAGTAAAACCGTACCGCAGGGCTGGCGCTGGCGTTCAGATGCGCCTATTCAAAGCTTGCCGCATATGACCAGCTCGCAGGCGGTCACCTTTATGATGGTCGAAGAACATTTAAAACACCTGTTACCGCCTAGCCTGATTGAAGAGATGAATCCCTGGTTTGATCTGGCACGCCGCAGCTTGTCGACCCAAAACAATGTACGCCAATGGATTAACCGCGTGCGCATTGTTCCAGCGACTCAACCTCTGATTCCGCCTGTGGTCGATAAACTGGCACAACAATCCATTTATGAAGGTTTGTTGCAAGATAAACAGCTTGAATGTATTTATCAGGGACGCAGCCATTCGGGTGAAGAAAAAACTTATATTTTAAATCCTCTGGCCTTGGTACAAAAAGGTGCAATTATTTATTTAATTTGTACCCGTCATGATAAAACCGATATTCAAACCTTTGCCCTGCACCGATTTAAATCGGCTATCGTATTGAATTCACGTGCAATGCATCCGGTGAATTTCGATATTGATGCTTATATTGATTCTGGGGCATTAGGGTTTAGAGTCGACTATAACAAGCCGACCGAAAATGTAGTGTTACAACTGATCATGACAGAAGAAGATGCGCATTATTTTGATGAAAGCCAGCTCAGTACAGACCAGGTTATAAACAAACTGGATCATGGCTTAGCACAAATCACTGCAACTGTGCCTTTTACTTCACAGCTGGTGTGGTGGTTAAGAAGTTTTGGCAATAAAATTCAGCATATTGAACCGGTTGAAGTTTCCAATGCTGTACATCAAATTACTGATGAATGAAATCAGTGAAATAAAATATCTCTAACCAGAATCAATTAAATAAAAAACTTAGATTCTCAAATGAAGTGCAACAGAGATTAAATTATTGGAAAGAAGCAAGATGAGCTAGCATTCTGCTTCCGACCGACCAAAGTCAAAGTTGCATCATGAACTATACTCATCTTACCCAAGAAGAAAGATATCAGATTTATACCTTGTTACGTGAAGGTTTTTCTAAACGTTATATTGCTTCGAGACTGAATCGTTCCCCTTCAACCATTTTTAGAGAAATCAAACGTAATCGAGCCAGAAATGGCTATTTCGCTAAACATGCCCATAAACTAGCTCGAAGACGCCATTGTCCCAATCCTAAAACAATCAATCCTGTGGATAAGACGTGTAAAATTCTAGGCGATTTTTATTTATCCACCGTTTTTATCTTTTGAGGTTCTGCCTCG
>NZ_NEGE01000002.1 GCF_002135355.1 Acinetobacter sp. ANC 4169
TGCTGGATTGAACAGGATTTATTACCGAAGCTGAAAGAAACCAGTGTTTTAATTATGGATAATGCGACCTTTCATAAAGGGAAAAGACTTCAAGAATTGGTACGCTGTGCAGGCCATTACATTGTGTGGCTTCCTAAATATAGCCCGGACTTAAATCCAATAGAAAAAATGTGGTCACGAGTAAAGTCGATTAGAAATAAGTTCCGAATAAAAGACATTGATGAATTATTCAAAAAACATTGTGATAGTTTATTTAGTATTTAGCTATATATATAGACTGTTGAGTAATTTTAGACTTAAAATGCAAGTGTTGAATTCGCATACAAGTCTAAAATGAAACTCAACAAATCTAATGTTGATGCATTGTTCAACCGATGAAAATCCAATTCTTAAACACAATCCAGTTGATGTTATTCTTGCCAAACGTGGATGGAATAAAGCAAAGCTTGGATTAAGACATTTAGATAAGTCGAATATTCACACTTATTACAATGCTGTGCTGAATTACTTCACAAAGATCTCTTTATGAAGATGCGTCAACAATGCCACACGCGATTTGGTGTTATTCATCATGTATACCGGCTGTCGAAGAAATGAAGCTCAAACACTCAAAATCTAAAAGCTCATCGAAAGGTGGGCTTTTTGCGTTTATAGCCTTTCAGAATTAAAAAAACAGTTTGTTAAGTATCTGTCTTCTGAACTAAATAAATTATGAGGATAGTTTAAGCTCAATAAAACTTAAGAATAAGTATATTCGATATTTCTGGCTTATTGAGATACTGCAGATTACAAGAAATATTAGAGAACAATAGTCATTAAATAACACGCTTCTTTTTGTGTTAGGGTATTAGTATCTTTCCCATGTAAAAGAGTATGAGTCATGGGGCTAATTCTTCTTGTAGTTATTGTTATTGTCTTAGTAACAGTTTTTGTAATGGTAAATCCTATCCAACAAAAATCTGGTGGAAAGTTTAAAGAAATAATTAAAAATAAGTTTGGTCATCAAATTTACAGTGCAATTGACTTTCAGCAACCTATAATTGAAATAGTCGGCCCCCAACTTGATAATTCTGTTAGTAAAGTTGTCAATGCTCTTTTGGTTATGGATACCACAAACACAGAATACACCTATGCAATTATGGTGATTGTAGGTGGTGTTCAAGTAGGTTATCTAAGTGACGAAGATGCTGAAAAGTTTCTCAAAATTTTAAAGGATAAGCACCTATATGAAGATACCGGAATTGAAGTAAAAGCGCTTATTTATGGAGACTGGGGCAATGCTGATCAAATTGCAAATTTTAAAATCAATTTAAATCTCCCTAAAAATTTTGAAGATTCAGAAATTAAATAATCGGATTATATAAATGAGTCTCCTTTAGGGACTTTTTTTTAAAGCCTTGAGAAATATTGTCTGAATTTCTGTGTAAGCAATATCAAGGCTCCATGGCGGCTGTTTAAACTAACCCAAGTTTAAAATCGGAATCGGTCGCCAGCAGATTAGATGATTATTGTCTAACAAAAATCAAAAAATAACTCAAAGCAAACAAGTAGAAATGATTTATGCGTATTTTTTATACTTTGTAATGTGCTTTGGGGTGCTAATTTTTAACCACATTAAAAAGAAAGCACGTTAATAAAAATAATAAAATGGCCATCAAATACTGAACCCGCTTAACTCAATCCTAAGGTTAAGCGGGTTTTTTAAGTCAGGAGAAAAGTGATGCTCCAATTCCTCATGTGTTTATTCGGCTTTTATGGTGCAACGGAAATTGATTACACGATTGATGATGAAGAAATCAAAGTGTGTCGGGATTGCTTGAAAGAAAAATAAGTCTGCCTGAGGTTGTAAAATTATTCTTACATCGGAGATTTTGTATCTAATCTATAATTGTATTTTTAGTAATCAATGGTGATCAAAATGACCAATCTCACCACCATCAAATATGAGGAATTATTTACTAAAATCCATCAAGCTATTGCTAAAAGAGAGGAAAATCCCGTTCGTTTAAAAGAGCCTTTAGATACTATCGATAAAGGTGCTATTTTGATGTTGGGGGAATACTGTCGAAAACACGCTTTAAATTTCCAAACTCATTTAGAGGGTGAAAATACATTTGTGATTACTGTAGAGTATTAATGGTATCTAATTTGCCAAACCTATCTGGTACATAAAACCCTGCTGAAATATGCGGGGTTTTTCTTTTCTTATTGGTGATATCCATGACAGATCGTGTACAAGCGAAAAAAAGACTTAGAGTTTTGCAGTGCTGAGCTGTCTAAGTATCAGAATCTCAGTAGAACAGGTTTGACACTGGATGAAATGCGCACCATTGACGGCATTATGATTAAGCTGAGAGATCGAATAGCTAATTTGCGTAGATTCTTTACGTGTAACGGGATGATTCGAAGTGATGGTATCAAGATGGGTGGATTAACTTTTCGTGATAAAATTATAGGGCCAAATTAATATAAGGCACCACCATGAAAATTATCGTTCAAGATCAATACACAGGTGAGCTGATAGAGTTTATAGCAGAAGAGGACGTTACCTCTGGCTTTTTAAATTTTTTCTATCATGACGAAGAGGGTAATTTTCTACGATCAACAACCCGTCCCTATAAAAAGCTGCCTAGAAAGTCAGTAGTACCCAATATGACATTTACCTTGGGTGACAGGATAGTAGTGATTATTAAAATAGTAGAATAAAACCTCCTTCGGGAGGATTTTTATTGGGCTTAGATACAAAAAAGCGAGAGTCAAACTCTCGCTTTTTCTAATCTTGCTTACTGGTGTAAGCGTGATTATAAAATTATAGTGCTACGATGTTTACAGCATTCGGGCCTTTTTGACCTTGAGCGATGCTGAATTCAACTTGTTGGCCTTCAGCTAAAGTTTTGAAGCCGTTACCAGTGATTTCGCTGAAATGAGCGAAAACGTCAGGACCGTTTTCTTGTTGAATGAAACCGAAACCTTTAGTTTCGTTAAACCACTTTACAGTACCTTTTACAGTGTTAGACATAATAACAATCCTATGAAAATATTTTTTAGCTTATTGAAAAGCCTGATGATTTAACTTGAAAAGAAGAATGGAACTTTAAATCTGAAAAAACGAAGGATTATGACTAAAACTGCGAAATACAAAAAGATTTACCAGAACAAACTATTTTTCTAGTTGGGATTAAGCATACATTGATGTTTCATATTATGCAACCGAATATCTAGCTATTCGGTTTTTTTATCTTCTATATTTGTAATTTTATAAATACATTTAATAAAAACAGTAATTTAATATTTGTAATAGGATGTAAGCTTGTAGAAATAATAAACGAGATAAGTTCTGCAGTTATTCATTTAATTCGTAATTAATCGTTTCTTTCTAAATAAAAGTAATCTATGTCATGAAAAAATAAGCATACATAGTGGTGTAGCAATCATCAATCAGTATTTTGATGTATTAGGTTTAATTTGAAATGGTTGTTGTTCTGATCTCGGGTCAGGAGATTTCGTATTTTCCTTAACTTTGATTATCATAGGGGGCAACAGGAGAACATTGATGAAAAAATTATTTGCTTTGACGGTATTGGTTGCCTTGGTTGGATGTGCTGAAAAAAAGCCGTTAACGCCTGAAGAGCAGTGGAAAGGCTATTGTACAAGTATGGGTAATGCTGCGAACAACATTATGTATGATCGTCAAAATACCATTACCAAAGCGGCTGCCATAGAACATGCCAATAAAATTGAAGATGAAATCACTAAAACCTTTATTTTGGATATTATTGAGCAGGTTTATGCATTACCGTTAGCAGAAATAACGAAAGATCCGGAAGCAAGCCGTAATCAGTTCAAGCAAAAAATTACTGAAAAATGTATTTCTACACCGCATGACAAAATGCCAAATTACAAACCGTTCTAAGGAACGGTTTTTTTATACCTAAATAATAAAAATAGCCTAAGCAAAGTTAAAAAATAAATTGTGACATTTGCTTAATCAAAAATATAGAAAAGCTTATCTTATTATTGAATAATAAATTCTACAACAACAACGTAGGAGCAGGAAAATGGATGTGATCGGCTACTTACATCATGCAGATTTGCTTTTAGAAGATGAACAAGGCATGGCTATAATTGGTGGTGGAAATTATGTGCTCAGCGTAGGTGACAAAGTATTTCTGCGCAGAAAAATTGATGGGGAAAACAATTCACGCTATATGGTGGATATTTCATTTGCAAGTTCTAATCACAATGGCTTATTTGAAGACCAATGCTCGCTTAAATTTGTAGGTAATCGTACAGAATTACAGCAATATTTGTCCGAAACCACAGTCCACTAAGGTTGAATATTTTTATAGAAGAAAAAAAGGCAACATTAGGTTGTCTTTTTTATGTTTAATGTTCCGGTAAAACTCAGTTTTTTGCTATTGAAAAGCCTTGAAAGTGAAGGATTTGCCTAATGTGTAACCAATATGGACATCATTTAGCTACAAAATAATGGACATCACAAAGAAACACTTTAGTTGCATTAACTTTTAACTGGAATTTTAGTAAAATTTAGCAGTCCATATTATTTGCGAAGCTTTGAATAAGCTGGAATTCGTAGATAATTTTTTAAAAAGAGGAATAACACCGTGCTAGAAGCTTACCGCCAACACGTTGAAGAACGTGCCGCACTCGGAGTCCCACCGAAGCCACTTGACGATGCTCAAACAGCTGACTTGGTTGAACTATTAAAAAATCCACCGGCTGGAGAAGAAGCATTTTTAGTTGATTTGCTAGAAAACCGTGTTCCTGCAGGTGTTGACCAAGCTGCTTATGTAAAAGCTGCATTCTTGGCTGCATTGGCAAAAGGCGAAGCAACATCTCCTTTAATCACTAAAGAACGTGCTGTTTACTTACTAGGTACTATGCTTGGTGGTTACAACGTTGCACCTTTAGTTGCACTTCTTGATGACGCTGAACTTGCAGAGCTTGCTGCTGAAGCGCTTAAGAAAACTCTTCTTGTATTTGATGCATTCCATGACGTTGCTGATAAAGCAAAAGCAGGTAATGCAAATGCACAAGCTGTTATGCAGTCTTGGGCTGATGCTGAATGGTTCACTAGCCGTAAAGACGTTCCTGAAGAAATCAAACTTACAGTTTTCAAAGTAACTGGCGAAACTAACACAGACGACTTGTCACCTGCACAAGACGCGTGGAGCCGTCCAGACATTCCGTTACACGCTAACGCAATGCTTAAAAACGTACGTGACGGTATCAACCCAGAAGTTCCTGGTGAAGTTGGTCCACTTAACCAAATCAAAGACCTTATCGCGAAAGGCAACCAAGTTGCTTACGTAGGTGACGTTGTTGGTACTGGTTCTTCTCGTAAGTCAGCAACTAACTCTGTACTTTGGTTCTTCGGTGACGAAATTGCTCACATCCCGAACAAAAAAGACGGTGGTTACTGCTTAGGTTCTAAAATCGCTCCGATTTTCTTCAACACAATGGAAGATGCTGGTGCATTGCCAGTAGAAATTGATGTTCAAAACATGAACATGGGCGACGAAATCACGCTTAAAATCGACCACGCTGCTGCTAAAGTAACTGCGTTCAAAGACGGCGCTCAAATCGCTGAATCTGAACTTAAAACTCCAGTTCTTCTAGACGAAGTACGTGCTGGTGGCCGTATCAACCTTATCGTTGGTCGTGGTTTAACAACTAAAGCTCGTGAAGCTCTTGGTCTTGCACCTTCAACTTTATTCCGTACTCCAGTTCAACCTGCAGCTACTGGTAAAGGCTTCACTCAAGCTCAAAAAATGGTTGGTCGCGCTTGTGGTCTTCCTGAAGGTCAAGGTGTACTTCCAGGTACTTACTGCGAACCTAAGATGACGACTGTTGGTTCGCAAGATACTACTGGTCCTATGACTCGTGACGAATTGAAAGACTTGGCTTGCCTAGGTTTCTCTGCTGACCTTGTTATGCAATCTTTCTGTCATACAGCTGCGTATCCAAAACCAGTTGACGTTCAAATGCAGCACTCGCTTCCTGATTTCATCATGAACCGTGGTGGTGTGTCTTTACGCCCAGGTGACGGTATTATTCACTCTTGGTTAAACCGTATGCTTCTTCCGGATACCGTTGGTACTGGTGGTGACTCGCATACTCGTTTCCCAATTGGTATTTCATTCCCAGCGGGTTCTGGCCTTGTAGCGTTCGCTGCAGCGACTGGTGTTATGCCACTTGACATGCCTGAATCTGTTCTTGTTAAGTTCAAAGGTAAAATGCAACCTGGTATCACTCTACGTGATCTAGTACATGCAATTCCTTACGTTGCGATTCAGCAAGGTGACTTAACTGTAGAGAAGAAAGGTAAGAAAAACATCTTCTCTGGTCGTATCCTTGAGATCGACTTAACAGAAATGGAAACTGACTTAACTGTTGAGCAAGCATTCGAATTGTCTGATGCTTCTGCTGAACGTTCAGCTGCTGGTTGTTCAATCACTCTTTCTGAAGAGAAAGTTGCTGAATACCTTAAATCAAACATTACTATGTTGAAATGGATGATTTCTGAAGGTTATGGCGATGCGCGTACTATGGCTCGTCGTGTTGAGAACATGGAAAAATGGTTAGCTAACCCATCACTTATTAAAGCTGATGCAGACGCTGAATACACTAAAGTGTATGAAATTGACCTTGCTACAATTACTGAACCAGTTCTTTGCTGTCCAAACGATCCAGATGATGCGAAATTACTTTCTGACGTTCAAGGCGTGAAAATTGACGAAGTATTCGTTGGTTCATGTATGACAAACATCGGTCACTTCCGTGCAACTGGTAAGTTACTTGAGAAAGTTCCTGGTGGCGTATTGAATACTCGTTTGTGGATTGCTCCGCCTACGCGTATGGACGAACGTCAATTGATGGAAGAAGGTTTCTATAACATTTACGGTAAAGCTGGCGCGCGTACTGAAATGCCAGGTTGTTCATTGTGTATGGGTAACCAGGCACGTGTAGCGCCGAACACAACGTGTGTATCGACTTCTACTCGTAACTTCCCGAACCGTTTAGGTCAAGGCGCTAACGTTTACTTAGCTTCTGCTGAACTTGCATCTGTTGCTGCTGTACTTGGTAAATTACCAACTCCAGAAGAATACCAACAGTATGCAGCTCAAATTGACAGCATGTCTGCTGACATCTATCAATACTTAAGCTTCGACAAAATGGGCGACTATACTGACGCTGCTGAAAATGTTGATACCAAGAAAATTGCTGCTGCTCAATTGTCTTAATTGATTAAGTAGTTGAAAATAAGGGCTGATTTATCAGCCCTTATTTATTGTATTAATTGATTTTTTTATAAAATGACCCTATGTTTTTAAATGTGTAAATATAATGAATGCTATTGATCATAATAAAATTGATAAAGACCTTCTTGTACTAGAAGAAAAGCTATCAGAAAATGATGACATAAATAAACAGCCACCCGATGATATTATTTCATTTAATGAATTACGCTCATGTGCTGATTTATTAAGAATGTATACAGATAATCAATTAAAAATTGATCCGGATTTTCAAAGAAATTTGGTTTGGACAGCTGTAGAAAAAACGAGATTTATTGATTCATTAACTAAACAGTTGCCTATACCAAGTATGTGTATAAGCTTGGATTATAAAACTGATAAGCGGTTAGTAATTGATGGTCTCCAACGTATCACCACAATTGTAAGTTTCTTAAATCAAGATTCATGGCAATTATCAAAAATTGATGATGTTGATGAAAGGTTAAGTGGGAAAACTCCTGAACAAATAAAAATAGATAATCCTGAAATCTTCTCAAAAATACAAAATTTAACTATTCCAATTACTGTATTAAGATGTGATTATTCAAAAAAATCTCATATGGAATATTTGTTTACGATTTTTCATCGATTAAACTCTGGCGGTAGTCGTTTAAATAATCAGGAAATTAGGAACTGTATTTATTCAGGAAATTTTAATAATTTATTAAAAGAAATAGCGGATGCTCCTATTTCAAAGAATATATTTAATTATTCAAAACCTAATTTGGTTTCTAAAAAAACTAAAAAAAATGTTAAGCCTTATAGATATCAATATGAGGAATTATATTTACGTATTATATCATTTTCTGTAAAACTTAATGATTACGACGGTAAATTATCAAAATTCTTAAATGACTTTATGGGTGATAATAGAGATGCTTCTTTGGGAGAAACTCAAAAATGGAAGAATAATTTATTGAAGACGCTCGAAATTGCTCAAAAAGATAATAGATTATCTAGACTGAGTAAATCGGTGAATGAGGCTATTTTATTCGGTATTTATATGAATCTTGATAATTCAGAATTAGAGTCGGAAGAAATTTTAATTGCTAAAATTACATCTTTATTAGAACAACCAGAATTTTCGCTAATTTCATTGAAAGAGGGATTAGCAAGTAAAGATAAAGTCATAGGTCGTTTATCTAAAGCTATACAGATATTTGAGTAAGAGATTTAATTATGTCTGCTTTTGATCTAGATAAAGACAAAATATTGACGAACCTTCGTAAGCTGGATGAATTATATAACGCATCATTTGGAGATGATTTAGCACCAATATTTTATTCTAAGCTTGCTTTAATAGAATATTGTGGTTGGATAGAATGCTCTATAGATTTAATTATGATGCGAGTAACAGAGTCTGAATATAGTACTATCATATCTTCGACAGGAAAATCATTTTTAAAAAATATTAATAATTTTAGTTATAAAGACCATTTTGTAAAAATCCTAGTCCAAGTATTAGGGATGGCTAACGCTGAGAAAATTGTTGAATATTTCAAAGCAAGTGGCGAATTAGATATATTGGAGTCTAAACTAGATAATACAGAGTTAAAGAAAAATAGAAATATTGCTGCACATACTTATCATAGAGATGACAGTGTTTCTTATGATGCACCTAATATTTTTATACCGGAGGTGGATAGGCTTTTTGAGATATTTACAAAAATTGCTAGGTATGTTGATAGCATGACTTCAGAAACTTCAGAAACTTCAGAAACTTCAGAAACTTCAGAAACTTCAGAAACTTCAGAAACTTCAGAAACTTCAGAAACTTCAGAAACTTCAGAAACTTCAGAATTAATATAATTATATTAATTCTTAGTTAGATAATATTTTAAAAATTCGAATGTGAAGTTAAATATGCCTAAACAATCCCGATTCCTCTGTATTGGTGGGTTCCTCAACGGAACCCAAGTTAAAGACCAAGGCGATAGCTTTGTCTGTGTCGAAAAGTCTAAAAATGTGACTTATCATAAAAAGGAAATTTTCCATCCTGACGCTTGGGATCATGACTACTATGTCTGTGAAACGACCAGTGATAAAGACGCTAGAAATTGGGTATATGATATAAAACCCAATTAATTATTCATTTTTAAAAGATATTTGATACAAGGGATGGTTGATGGTGGAGTATTGCCCAACAATTATTCTTGAATCCCAGACATTAAAAAGCCCCATGGTTAGGGGCTAGTCGTATATAGGTAAAGCCCATATACTGTAAGAGGCTCATCTCAAACTGAGAGTATTAGAACACACCAGCTTTCAAATAACTATCTATATCTCATCTAAACTGTCAATTGTTGTTCAATCACCGGCCATAAATTTTGATGCGATTTTTTAAACATCAGCATGTGACCAATCGCTTTATGATTATAGCTTTTAGGTTTTAACTCAATCATTTCAGTCGTTGCATTTGGGTACAAACGTAATAAATCCTTTACATTGGCTTCCGTTGCAATTTCATCGTCTGAAGACCACAGTACCGTAATCGGGCAATCAATTTCAGCATGATAATCTTCAAATACAGTTTTACCCATCGCATTGATGACATAACCTGGTTTGCTACAAAATTGCGCCCATTGCTTGGCGACATCTTTAGGCAGGTTTTCACCCATACCAATGGCTTGAGTCGGGCCATAGCCTAAGGTGTAACGAGAAAGTGGGAAAATGCCACGGAACATCACCGGTGCAAGCAGTTTGGTTTTACCTTTTAAGCCTTTGACATGACCGGTTGAACCAGAAACCGCCACAACTTTAGCCACTTTTTCATAATTAGGCACAATGCCCAAAAGCTGACCACCAGCACTATGACCCAGTAAAATCACTTTTTGGGCTGTTGTTTTGGCAAGTAAAGTATCAATGGCAGCAGGAATGTCTAACTGTCCCCATTGCACAATACTGGCCTTGGATTTTTTCAGTGGGCCTGCGAGTGAATCCCCAATCCCGCGAAAATCAAAAACTAAAACATCGTGACCTTGCTCAGCCAGCCATGTTGCATAGGCATGGTAAAACTGTTTGGTAATGCCGGTAGCGGGACAAATTAAAACCGGTAAGGACTTTGCATGCGTAGTTTGATGTGAATAAAAATGGGCATGTAGCGTATAGCCATCCTGACATTGAATTTCTGCTTTTTCGTATTGAGACATGATTTTCCAGTGAGCAATGTCATAAAGTCATTGTTTTACTTTACATAAGTTCCAAAAAGAAACTTGTAAAATGTATGACTTTAAAGTCAAATAGTGCTCTAAAAATAAGGATATATATGAATGGAAACAGGAATGTTAAATCAGTCGGTTGCTTGGGCAATCATCTTTAGTGGGGTTTTTCTGTGGGTAGGCATGCTTACAGGCGTATGGAAATATTATCAAATCCGGCATTCTCCACAGGCGCGTGCACATTATTATGTCGATATTGCCCATAGAAGTAGCTTGCTCTATGCACCAGCTAGCCTGATTATTGCAGTTTTAGCTTATTTTTCAGTTTGGAGTGAGGGACTTAATTTAATTTTTGTGCTGATTAATTTGTTCTTTTTTAGTTTTTCAATTTTAAGTTATGTCTTACATGGCTGGCTTAAAGATACCACCAATCAATTTAAACAACCGCATCAAATGGGGCGCTGGCATTTGCCAAAATGGATGCTGAGCAGTGCGATGATTTTTTTGGTGATCGGGGAGTTGGGTGCGACAGCAGGATTGTTACTTGGGACGATACTGGGATTGGGAAAGTTTTAATTTAATGAGTTTTATATTGAAATAAATATTTGATTATTATTGTTTATTTGCTATTTATTCTTGTTCTTTTTTAAGATGGGTGAGGGTTCACCCATCTTTTATTCTGTAGAATTACTCTGCTTCTGGTGACGATATTTTTGGTCTACCACCGCCCAAATATAAAAGGCAACCGAAACAATAAAAGCATACACAAAGAATTCAGGCTTTAAATTACCCTGAATTAATCCATGGATAATGAGTGTCACCACTAAAGCTACTGAGGTACTTAGATAAGTGACCATGTTCTTGTTTGCTTTTAGAGCGTTAATGAAGATTTCCTTATTGAAATGTAATGTTAACATCTCCACCCCTCCTGTTATTTTATGACCTAAACCTAATTGTTTTAGTCAGATTAGTTTCTACTGTTGTACTTCGAATTTCATCTCATTTCAATAGCCAATGTCATTATTTTGTCATAAAACAATGCTAGTACATAAAACAATGCTAGTACATAAAACGATATGCTTATCTTATTCAAAATATGAATATGAGGTATTTTTTGATCAAATAACGTACTGTTCATACATATTATCAAAATGAAAATAATTAGAGATATTCAACAATAGTCGATATAAAAATAGCAATATTGATGCCAAGCTTTAAGCAAGAATCTGCTATAGCTAAGAGGAGGGAGAGAAGTTAAAAAGGGAGTGATTGATTTTATTTAATTTTAAGATGTTACAAAAAATATCAAGCCGATGTAAATGTAAACAATAAAACTCTGTTTGGGTAAAACATGACATTTTATTGATTACGCTTAAAATTAGGTTTGGATAAAACGTAATTTTAATGACATCAACTTGAGGTTATTTTTTAACTTTGTCGATTAAAACAGCAATAATCAGCACAATAGTAGATGGAATAAGCCAAGCTAAATTTTGCGCATTTAAAGGTAAATGTTGAATGATTTCAGGTAAGTTAAAACCTGCAACTTTAAGTCCATCAAGCACGCCAAATAAAAATGCAATCGCGGTTACCGGGGCAACAACATAGGCAGGTTTATTGAAATACTTCCACAAGAAACTGAGCAGGATCACCACAATGGCTGGTGGGTAAATGGCACTCAACACAGGCACAGACACGGCAATCAGTTTAGTTAAACCAAGGTTTGAAATGATAAAAGAGAAGCCTACCAACACAAAAACGAAAATTTTATAAGGAATTTTAGTCAGTGCTGAGAAGTATTCTGCACATGCACAGGTTAAGCCAATCGCTGTAACCATACAGGCTAGGAAAATCATTCCAGTCAAGAATAGAGAGCCAATATCACCAAAAGCATGTTGTACATATGCATGCAGGATCACTGCACCATTGGCGGCATTTGGTGCAACTTCGTGGCTACCTAGACCAAGTTTAAACAGACTTAAATAAACCAGAGTTAAACCGACACCTGAGATTAAACTTGCGATTACAGCGTATTTGGTGACCAGTTTTTTATCGGTTACACCACGTGAATGAATCGCGTTAATGATTACAATACCAAAAACCAGGGCACCTAAAGTGTCCATGGTTAAGTAACCATTGACAAAACCTTCGGAAACCGGGGCATTCACATAGTTGTTAATTGCGGGTGGAATAAATCCGGCAGGAATTGCAACAGCAGCAATACCCAATATAGCTAAAGAAACAATCTTTAACGGTGCAAGGAAATGGCCAACAGTATCTAGGAGTTTATTAGGGTATAAAGAAATAGCCGTCACCAGCGCAAAATAAATCGCACTGTAAATGAGCAGGCTGCTACTTGATGTACCAAAATAAGAAGAAAAACCGATTTCATAAGAAACCGTTGCTGTACGCGGAGTTGCAAATAAAGGACCAACAGCTAAGTAACACACGATAGTTAAAATCAGACTTGCGATTTTACCTAAAGGAGAACTTAAATTTTGGATGGATCCTTCTACACGGGACAGCGCCATAATAGTAATAACAGGCAGACCAACTGCAGTGATTAGAAAACCTAAAGCAGCTAACCATACATGTTCACCGGCTTGTTGAGCCACAATAGGTGGAAAGATAATATTGCCCGCACCAATAAAAAGTGCAAAGGTCATAAAACCTAAGGCAACAATATCTCTTGTACGGAGACTTGTCATAGAGGGGAGATGGATTGATCAAAAGAGGCAATTTTAGAGGATATGAAGGCTTTTTTGTAGATTATTTTATGAAGCTTATGAACTTTAGTGATTTAGAAACCTACTTAAATGAACAATTGGAAAAAATTAAGTTTAATTATATATATGATTAATTGGTAAAAAAAATAAAAATATAAAATATTATTCTTTTTTAATTATTTAAGTGGATTTTAATTTTTTGATAATGAACGGTTAAATGTATGTAAATCAATCACCCAACTTGCAAAAAATGGTCAAAACTATTCTGTTTATCTGTTCTAATTAAACAAAATAAAAGTAAAAGGACTATAATCATAAGCCTTATTCTTGAGGATGATGCAATGAAAGCTTCCACTATTACTATCAAAACTGAGCAAGATTTAGAAAAACTCCGTATTTCCGGGCGTTTGGCTGCTCAGGTTTTAGAAATGATAGGGAAGTATGTCAAGCCGGGAGTAAGCACAGAATATCTGGATGACATCTGTAACGACTTCATTGTGAACACATTAAAAGTGATTCCGGCCAATGTGGGTTATTACGGCTATACCAAAACCACCTGTATTTCCCCAAATGAAGTCGTGTGCCATGGTATTCCATCTGCAAATACCATTTTGCAAGATGGTGACATTATCAATATTGATGTGGCGATCATTAAAGATGGTTATTTTGGTGATACCAGCCGCATGTATTATGTTGGTACGGTAAAGCCTGAAGCCAAAAAACTGGTTGAAACCACTTATGAAGCAATGGTTGCCGGTATTCATGCAGTGAAACCGGGCGCAACTTTGGGTGATGTCGGATTTGCCATTCAGTCGGTTGCACACCGCGAAGGCTATAGCATTGTCCGTGAATACTGCGGTCACGGCATTGGCAAGGTCTATCACGAACAACCGAATGTTCTACATTATGGACAGTCAGGACAAGGTCTTATCCTTAAAAAAGGCATGGTCTTTACCATTGAACCCATGGTCAATGCAGGTAAGCCGAAAGTAAAAGAGCTCAAAGATGGCTGGACCGTAGTGACTGCTGACCATTCATTGACAGCGCAATGGGAACATATGGTTGCTGTAACCGATACCGGTTTCGAGCTTTTATCTCCTTGGCCAGAAGGTACCGGTTCATATCCTGAAATTTAAGCGAGAAGATTTAAATGAAATAGATTTTTTATACTTTGGTATAGAATTGTTTACTTTATGTTCAAACAAAGTTTTAAAATCTATTAGTTTAATGAATAAGTTTTTGATTTTAAAAATAAAATTATTTTTATTATTTTTTTATAATATATTTTAGATATTAGATTTATATATATTTTTTTTGTACTATACAAATATAGATTCTAGCTGTAGTTTCTTATTTAAAGTTTATAAGCTTATCCAACTCGGGTAAGCTTTTTTTTGCCTGATTATTTTGTTATTACTTAAGTGATTATTCTCTTTATGAAGAATTATGATAAGTTTATTAAGTTTTTGTGAAAATAGCGATATAGCTAAACTTATCTAAACATGGGCTGAAGAAAAATGAGTTAGAAATTGAACCTCTCCGAATTTCCTTCAGCTGCAATTTTTAATGTTTACTCAGCTGTTCCACCAAATAGTCGATAAAGACCCGAACAGCAGGCAGCAGGCCGCGACGTGAAGGATATACTGCATGGAAAATACCGTGTGGCGCTTTCCAGTCCGGCAGTACACGCACCAATTCGCCACTTTGAACATAATCTTGAACAATGGTATCGGGTAACAAGGCAATCCCGCAATTTTGTCGTGCCAGCTGTGCCAGCATCGTCAAATCCGAACCCATCACCATGGGATTGACCTTAATTTTTTTCTGCTGGTTTTTGTCATCATGCACAACGATATATTGGTCTAAATGCTCATCTGACATACTCAGGATGTGATGCTGGCTTAAATCTTCCGGCTGTTTTAAGTCACCAAATTCATTGAGATAGGCCTGACTGGCAAATAAATGCTGTTCGATATTTTCAAATTTGCGTAAAACCAGATTTGGGTCATCATCCAGATTGGAACGTACCCGTAATGCCACGTCTATACCTTCATTGATAATATCGACACGGCGATTACTCACAATCAGCTGTACCTTAATTTCAGGATAGGTTTTCAGGAATTTTGGCAGAATCTTGGCAATTTCATTTTGTGCAATTGAAACGGGCAGGCTAACTTTAATTACTCCACGTGGCTGAATACTCAAATGATCGACCAGATCATGGGCAGCTTGTGCAGCATTCATCATCACTTGTGCATGCCGGTAAACATTCATGCCAATTTCAGTCACGGCAAAATGGCGGGAACTGCGCTGGATTAAGCGAACGCCTAAATGCTCTTCAAGATTGTAAACGCGACGGCTTAATTTTGATTTTGGAATATCGGTGGCACGTTCCGCGGCACTAAACCCACCATGTTCAACCACCAATGCAAAGCAATAGAAATCATCAAGATCAGACAGCATTTAAAATTCCATTTATGCAACAATATATAAGATTAAAGATATATCGTTGCAATTTGTCAATTTCAAATTTGCTTAATCTTCAGGGTTTATATTTTTATTCTGCACCGGATCAGCTGTAAGCCGCTTTGCTTTATTAAAGATCTGAAGATCATAAATCTCTGAAAATAAAATTCTCATCTTCTATCCGGCTATCGAAAGAGCAAGGCTAAAGTGGAATAGTCAGCGACAGCGCTTTTCTTTATGGTTCAGTGTCAGTGCTTTGAATTGGCTATGGTAAATTGCCATGCTGGTTTTGGGCTGGGTGTATAAAGATCAATAAAGGAAAAATGTCATGGAATTAAGGCATTTACGCTATTTTGTTGCTGTTGTAGAAGAACAGAGTTTTACCAAAGCGGCAGAAAAATTATTTATTGCTCAGCCCCCATTAAGCCGTCAAATTCAAAATCTTGAAACAGAACTCGGCGCTCAGCTGTTTGAACGCGGCAGCCGACCATTGCAACCGACTGTGATCGGACGGTTTTTTTATCAGCAGGCGCTTAAGCTGTTAGCCAATGCTGAACAGCTTAAATCCATTACCATACGTGAAGGCAGGATTGAAAGAACGCTGACCATTGCTTTCGGTGGTTCCTTGTTGTTTGGACTGTTGCCTCGAGTGGTGTATTTATTTCGCCAGCAGCAGCCACATCTGAAAATCAAAATGGTCAAGATGAATGCCATGCAGCAAATCGATGCGCTGAAAGAAGGGCGTATTGATGCTTGCTTTGGCCGGGTGCGTATATCAGACCCGGATATAAAACGGATTTTATTGCGTGAAGAACCTTTAATGGTTGCGGTGCATTCAAGTCATGCTATTGCACAGCGTAAAGAAGGGCTGAGCCTTGCAGATATTGTTGATGAAACTTTAATTTTATATCCCAATTTGCCTAAACCCAGTTTTTCGACTCAAATGAAAGGCCTGTTTTCTGAATATGGACTGAATCCTCAGAACTTAACTGTGGTGGAAGATATCCAGTTGGCCTTGGGCATGGTGGCTGCGGGTGAAGGTCTCTGCATTGTCCCGGAGAGTGCTACAACCATGCAATTTAAACACTTAGAGTATGTGCCGATCATTGATGATGCAGCTGTCAGTCCGGTATTTTTAATCCTGCGTAACAATGATGAAAGTGACTATATCCGTGCATTAATCGATAGTGTTTATCAGGTCTATGATCTGGAAGCCATTAAATATGACCGCATCATTTTTTAATGCTGTTACCTTTTTAGGATGTATCGCGATTTACCGGGACTGTTTAAGAAACTGGGTAATTTCACGACCAAATTTAACCGGTTCGCTCAGCAATGGCGTATGCCCAGATTTTTCAAAATGAACCTGTTTGGCATGTGGAATACTTTGCGCAATCAAGGTTTGACCTTCTACAGGATAAAGCTTGGATTGAGTACCACTGATGAAAGTCACCGGGCATTGCAGTTTTTGAATCGCCTCGCGGTAATCTTCCCGATGATACAGATAATTGTTGATATACCATACCGTATAGTCGAGCCGATTGGATGGCAATAATAAACTTTGCAATCGCGGCTGATTTAATACCCATTCAAAGGCCTTTAAACTGTATTTGTTGCTATTCTGTAGGCCAATAAACTGTAGCCAGAGTTTGGCGATTTGCCGGCGAGCTTTGCTATCCAGATCTTTTAAATATTTGATGTTTTGATGTTGAGCCAGTAACTGGGACAGCTCAGTCAGAATAGAGATAAAGACCGGATGATCTTCGCCAAACAGTCCATAATCCCAGCTGTCATCCACCGGAATTTTAGGGGTCTGGTCAATATGCAAATAGGCTGTGATATGTTCGGCAAAGTTGCCATATTGCATGCCATGCATCGCCGTGGTTGCACCCATGGAATAGGCAATCACAATCACTTTATCGAGTTGCAACTGGGCCATAACGGATTGTACATCTTGCCAGTGGCTGGAAATGGCATCCATATCCGGAATGCTACAGTGTTGTGAACCTCCAAACCCACGCCAGTCTGGAATAATGAATTTATGAGTTTTGGCATGCCGATATAGAAACGGTAGCCAGTGCCAGCTCTGCATGCCTAAACCTGACAGGACCAATACCGGCTGTCCATGTCCAAATTCACGGACAAATAGCTGTTGCTGATCAGGCATAAAATAATGTGGCATGCGCGTGTCCTTGAGTTAGGCCTTATCTTCAAAGGTTTTTAATTGCGGAATAATCGTCTCTAACCATTTGATCCAGCCCATTTCCAGATCAATACCCAGTTGTAGAATCATTTTATGAATAAATTGGGTACGGTCTTGATCAAGCTCATTAGCGAAATCTTTGCTAAAAATCGTTTGGTAAATTTTTAAATTTTCTTGGTGTAAAAGCAAATGTCGTTCTAATTCAGGCAGTATGCTATTGCCACCCAATTGTGCTTCAGCACGCAGCCGAACCATTAAATCATCGCGTAATTGAGCCGGAGCGCTTTGCTTGAGCATCCAGTCTGCTAGTTCGGCACGTCCCAATGCCTCCACCTGATAGGTTTTTTTACGGGTATTGGAACTGTGATCTTCAAGCGTAGATATCCAGTTCTTTTGCTGCATGGCGCTGAGTTCACGATAAATTTGCTGATGGGTCGCATTCCAGAAAAAGCCCATGGAACGGTCAAAGCGACGAGCCAAATCAATCCCGGTACTGGGTTTTTCAATCAGGCTGGTCAATAAAACATGGGCTAAGGACATAAACGGCTCAGTCAGTAAAAATTTACCAGAACATTATGCAACATGTTGCATAAAAATCAAATCTGGAATATAAGTTATGCAACAAGTTGCATTAAACACCCCGAATAGCTAGCTGAGAAAGCACGCCAAGGAGATCTTATGTCGAATTACCCTCATTTGTTGGCCCCTTTAGATTTAGGCTTTACCACACTCAAAAACCGTGTCTTGATGGGATCTATGCACGTAGGTCTGGAAGAAGCGCCACGTGGCTATGAGCGCATGGCTGCATTTTATGCAGAGCGGGCACAAGGCGGTGTAGGGCTGATTGTCACAGGCGGGATTGCACCGAATGATGCAGGTTTGACCTTTGCGGGCGGGGCGAAATTAGACTCGGTAGAAGAAGCTGAAAAACATAAAGTCATTACCCAGGCGGTGCATGACGCAGGTGGCAAAATTGCCATGCAGATTTTACATACCGGACGTTATTCCTATCAGGCCGATCTGGTTGCGCCGTCTGCCATTCAGGCACCGATCAATCCAAGCAAGCCCCATGCCTTAAGCGCTGCTGAAGTACAACAGACCATTGATGACTTTGCCCATTGTGCAAAGTTGGCACAATACGCCGGTTATGACGGTGTAGAAATCATGGGCTCGGAAGGCTATCTGATTAACGAGTTTATTGCTGCACGCACCAACCACCGTGATGATGAGTGGGGCGGCAGTTATGAAAACCGTATCCGTTTCCCGATTGAAATCGTTAAGCGTACCCGTGAAACCGTGGGTGAAAACTTTATCATCATTTATCGTTTATCCATGCTGGATCTGGTCGATGGCGGTTCAACTTTTGAAGAAGTGGTGCAGCTGGCCAAAGAAATTGAAAAAGCTGGTGCAACCATTATCAATACCGGGATTGGCTGGCATGAAGCACGTATTCCAACGATTGCCACCAAAGTACCGCGTGCGGCATTTACATGGGTTACAGAAAAACTGAAAGGTTTGGTCAATATTCCTTTAATTACCTCGAACCGTATTAATACGCCAGAAATGGCCGAACATGTGTTGGCTTCGAGTCATGCCGATATGATTTCCATGGCGCGTCCAATGCTTGCCGATGCATTCTTTGTGCAAAAGGCAGAACAAGGCCGTAGTGATGAAATCAATACCTGTATCGGTTGTAACCAGGCCTGCCTGGATCATATTTTCTCGATGAAAATTGCCACTTGTCTGGTGAATCCGCGTGCCTGTTATGAAACGGAACTGATCTTTAAAGAAACAACTCAGACTAAAAATATTGCGGTGATTGGTGCAGGACCGGCAGGCTTGAGTTTTGCAACCTATGCTGCTGAACGTGGACATAAAGTCACCATTTTCGAAGCAGCCAATCAGATTGGGGGGCAGTTCAATATTGCCAAAACCATTCCGGGCAAGGAAGAGTTTTATGAAACCTTGCGTTATTTCAAACGTAAAATTGAGTTACTTCCTAATATTCAATTACGTCTAAATCATCAAGCCACTTATGAAGAACTGAGTCAATCAAACTTTGATGACATCGTAGTGGCAACCGGTGTAAGCCCGCGTCATTTAGAAATTGATGGCATTGATCATCCAAAAGTACTGACTTATCTGGAAGTATTAAAAGAACGTAAGCCGGTGGGGAAACGTGTTGCTATTATTGGTGCAGGCGGTATTGGCTTTGATACGGCGGAATATTTAAGCCATGAAGGAGAGAGTGCTACGCTGAATCCGAATAAATTCTATAATGAATGGGGCATTGACACGGGTTATGAAAATGTCGGTGGTTTAAAAGCAGCCCAAGTAGAACCATCGCAGCGTGAAATCTATCTCTTGCAACGCAAGGCTAGTTCAGTCGGTGCAGGCTTGGGTAAAACCACAGGCTGGATTCACCGTACCGGATTAAAACACCGCGATGTCAAAATGGTGGCGGGTGCGAGTTATGAAAAGATTGATGATCAAGGCCTACATATTGTGGTGAATGGTCAGCCGACCGTGTTAGAAGTGGATCATGTGGTGATTTGTGCCGGTCAGGAACCTTTTACCGCAATGTTTGACCAGCTGCAAGCCGATGGCAAAAATGTACATTTGATTGGTGGTGCCAAAGAAGCCGGTGAACTGGATGCCAAACGTGCCATTCGTCAAGGTGCAGATTTGGCCGCCGTGATTTAAAAAAAATAGACCTCTCCTTTGCGAACTCGAAATATATTTCGAGGATTCTCATCTCCTAAAAGGAGAGGGAATTTCCTTTGGTTTTAAATCAGGAATAAATACTCCCTCTCCCTAAGGGAGAGGGTTGGGGTGAGGGGATAAATAGAATTCAAAAATGGATATGAATAAAGGAAAATAAAATGGCTTTAACAATGACTCAAGCAGCAGTACAACGTTGGCATACCATGCTGCAAACAGGCGACATGTCAATTTTGAATGAACTGCTGGCTGAAGATGTGGTGTTTCGCTCACCGGTAGCTTATAACCCTTATCCGGGTAAACAGGTGGTATTTTTTATTCTGAGCAATGTGATTCAGATCTTTGAAAATTTTACTTATCACCGTGAATTCTATACAGAAGATGGCTTAAATGTGGTGCTGGAGTTTTCTGCCAATGTCGGTGAAAAAAAACTCAAAGGCATAGACATGATTCGCTTTAATGAGCAAGGTCAAATTATTGATTTTGAAGTAATGTTACGTCCTAAAAGTGGTCTGGAAGCCTTGGCCGCACAGATGGGGCAACGTATGGCTGCTTTTATGCCCAAAGCATAAGGCGTATAGTCAAAATATAAACTGTTGAGTGGAGTGACATGTGCTAAGTATTTTGAGTTACATCATTTTGTGAGGTAAAGCGAATATGAAGTTTATGGTCAATAAATTCAGTCAATGGGCACAAGAACTTGTGGATCAATTGACCGGTGCGGAATTACCCATACTGTATGGTGATCCGCAAGGTGAAGTACGGCAAAAGCTTGATGCCTTAGCGCAATTACAACAGAAATATCGTCCTACGCCATGGTTGGCAAATACGCATATCCATTTGCTTTATTTCGATTTAATCAAAAAGAAAAACATTCAGCTTCACTATGATGCCATCGAACAGTTACAGATGCCGGATGGCGGAGTGACTGCAATTGCTTGGTACGGCCTTCATTTGCCAGCAGATACCCCGACCATTGTGTTAATGCATACGCTCACAGGTACACCGGAAAGCATGGCAGAACTGGTGGGTGACTTACACCGTTATACCGGATGGCGTATCGCCCTATGTTTGCGCCGTGGTCATGCCAATTTACCCATGCCTGTACCCAAGATTTCCATGTTTGGGTCTACCGATGATTTACGTGAACAGATCCAATATATTCAGACCAGATTTCCACAATCTGCTTTATATGCTGTCGGCTCATCTGCCGGAACTGGGTTATTGGTGCGCTATTTAGGCGAGGAAGGTGAAAACACCCCATTTAAAGCGGCATTTGCATTATGTCCCGGCTATGATACGGAACTTGGCTTTAAAAATGTGCATCCTTTTTATAGTAGGTTGATGACGAAAAAGCTGGTTGATGCATTTATTCATCCTTATAGTGAAGCCTGGCAACAAATCCCTTCCTTGCCCAAAGTGCTTGCTGCCAAGGATTTATTAGAGTTTCAGTATCATTATTTTGAACTGGCAGGCTATAGCAGTTTTGAAGACTATAATCTGGCTACCAATCCGATTCATGTATTTGAAAATGTCAAAATTCCCTTGATGATTTTAAATGCGGAAGACGATCCCGTCTGTCATATTCGCAATCTGGAACCTTATAAAGAAGCCATTCAAAAAATGCCCAATATTGTAGTGGTGACCACTAAAAAGGGCAGTCACTGTATTTTTTATGAAGGTATAAAACAGACAGAGTCCTGGTCTACACGACTGATTGCCAATTATTTGCGGGTCTATCAGTAATTTACATGCATCTTGATAGCTGAAAATAGAACAAGGAAATTTGAAATATTTAAATACAATTATAATTAATATAGTTGATATATATTTTAGAATTAAATCAGTATTTCTGTTATAATAAATTCCACAATAAGACTTACATGAAAATGTTCTCTTTTAAAAATTGCTAGAGACGCTTCCACTCATTTGAGTGATCCCAAGTTAAAGTTGTTGTTTTGAAATGCCAATGGTGGCATTTCTGTATGTATTAAAAAATTGGTGTAAATGTTGAATAAAACTGAAAATTTAGTCGCAAAATCTGTAAATGGTCGTGAAATTGTAGTATCGCTGGTTCCTGTTAAAAAAATGCAAAATACCCGTGAAGGGTTTAAATGGGTTGAAGTAGGCAAGAAAGTCTTGCTTGAATCTGGTATTGAAATTGATTTGAACCTTGATGGCCGCAGTTTCTATACGGGTATTAATGAGATGTTCCGCTTTAATACTCCCGTAAACAAGATATAACTTTTTGGAAAAGAAAAACCGTCTTTAAGGCGGTTTTTTAGTGCCTAAAATTTCACTTTCCCGTTCATAGTGACCAAGTCATGCCATACCTAGGATGCTTTCCAGGCGGTAGTAAGTTAAGCGGGGAAAAAGCGGAAAAATGTTGCAAAGTGTTAAATCCGAATCGAATACAGCTCAAAATAAGTATCAAAAAATAACAGGAAAGTTAATTTAATATCCTCTATTGGTATACTCGAATCAAGATAAACAAGTTAAAACAGTTAAAGAATTATTTTTTAAAATATTGAAAAATATATAAATATTAAAATTAAACGCAACTAAAAAATGAAGCGAAATATTCTGCAATAAAATTTTGTATTTGTGATAAGCGAAAATGTTGATTTTAAAATGTGATATTTATATGGTTGGTATTTTTTTGATACATTATTGTCAATAATTGTTATTGTCTGACAAAAATTATCAGTGTATAAAGAGTGTTCCACTATAAGGAAGTGAGAGTGGGTTATGAAAGCGATAGAACTCCTTGTAACTTCGTCATCTGCGCTTATGCTGATGTTTGTTATTTATGCATTTGGGCAAATGTTCAATTAGTCAGAAAGATATTCTATAAAAAAGCAGTATAAAAAAGCACCCTCGGGTGCTTTTTTAATGAATGGAAATTGAAGTAAAATTTTTTATTCCGCTACATTCTGTCCCATGCATCTTTTACAGCATGTTTTGCATGTTCCCATTTTAAGCGAGAAGTAGTTTTAAACTGTTCCCATTTGCTTTGAAGATCATTTTCCGAATCTTCAAAACGGGCGTTCTCGCCGTACTCAGAACGTGAGTTTCTTCCAAATTCATAAGCAGAGGATAGATCCTTGTCATAATCAATATCTGGAATATCACGGTGTAAATCTTGATAATAAGGCCGACTGGTATAATTTTCGCGCCAATACCGATCAGATTCACTATTTGAGATGCGGTTTTGATTTTCTAAAGTGGGATCAGTCATTCTGTAGAACTCCTAATTTTTTTGAATTACTAGCCAAGCAATGAAATACCATTCCACAATCTAGAATGCGAAATTGAATTCTTAATCAACGCATTATTTCTGTTGATTATTTTGGTCATTCTGATTTTGTTTAAATTCTTGCTGCTGACCGGTTTGCTGACGTTGATTTTCATTTTGCTGCTGTTGTTGCAGGTTGCTCTGCTGCTGACCAGTTTGCTGACGTTGCTGATCTTGTTGCTGCTGTTGTGGCATGTTGCCTTGCTGTTGACCGGGCTGTTGGCGTTGCTGATCATTTTGCTGCTGTTGTGGCATGTTGCCTTGCTGCTGACCGGGTTGTTGACGTTGCTGATCTTGTTGCTGTTGTTGACCAGGCTGTTGGCGTTGTTCATCTTGTTGCTGTTGTTGACCAGGCTGTTGGCGTTGTTGGTCGTTCTGTTGCTGCTGTTGGCGTTGTTGATCATTTTGTTGTTGGGGTTGATTTGGATTAGTCATTTCTACACCTCATCTATGCTTTTAATAAAATCTGTATAACCAGATATAATTATTATTAGCATGAATATTTTATTAAAAAATAGAATGGATGTTACATAATGTTTGGAATGTAATTATAACAAGCTGTTTTAAAATTATACTAATGAAATATATCGATAATTAGGATAAACCCTATTAACAAATTTAAATTTTAATTATTTAGATTTAACAATTTTAATTAGGCTTTTACATATGTATTGAATAAGTGTATTGAGTTTTTCTTTCTTTTTACCTTTACATACACATCGATAACTATATATTTTGTTTTTATATAAAATTGAATAAAAAAAAGTCCCCACAGGTTTTTCTGGAGTTTCAGAACCGCCATGCTTGAGTAGTCCAGTGCATCCTACATAGATATCCGATTTAAATATATTTTTTGATTTTTTTACCAATTCTTCAGTAATTTCAATAGATTCAGGGGTGTACTGTTTTATAATTTTAGCCGATATTTTAAGTATTTTTTCTTTGATTTTTAAATCATAACATACCAGACCTCCATTTAAGATTTCACCCGAATAGGGAGATTGTGAAAAACGGTAAGCCAAATAACCCGCTGATGCACTTTCAATAAAGGTTATATTGAGCTTATTTTTAGCTAGAAGTTCACAACATTTAGTGGTCATATTTATTCCTTTATTAGAATCGCTGAATATTACCCTAAAGTGTATATTAACAATATAAAACAAGTTAATGCGATTTGTGTCACACTTTTTTAAAACACTTTTTTAAAACACTTTTTTAAAACACTTTTATTTTAACTGTTTGAATTTTATAAATAGATAATAATGAATTAAACATAATATAAACGAATCATAACAATTATAGGGTTTTGTCATGCGTTATAAGTGAATTAAGGTCATATGCTAATTACCGCTTGGAGAATAAAAAATGCCAATAGCAGTAAAAAAGCAATTGCTAGAATTACTTGATAAAAATCATCAAAATTATTGCGATTTAGTCACTTTTTTTCTCAATGCTGATGTTTCTATTGGTGATAAGGAACGAAAAGCATCACATTTTTTAAAAAAAGAAATTCAAATCTTAAATTATAGCGCTGTCGATTTTCCCGCGGATATCAGTAAAATTCAGGCTTGGATGCTAAGTAACAATAAGGTTCAATGCACTGAATATCAGGCTTATTTAGAAAGAAGAAAGGCTGGGGCAGCGCGCGAATATTTTAAAAATGTCGGTCAGGCATTTGAATTTTTGATTAAAGTCGCCCCGGTAAAGCGGGTAGACGGTTCCTGGTTATATAGCATGACCCATTATTGGAATGATCCAGTTTTCAGAGATTTAATTCAAATATATTTGGAAGAGCTCGGCTTGGGAATGGCCAAATCCAATCATGTTTGCCTATACGATGATCTTATTCTGAATTTAGGATTGGAACATTTTGTTTTGGATCTGGAGGATGAATATTATCATCAACCTGCAATTCAACTGGCACTGGCTTATGCACCCCCCGAGTATATTCCTGAGATCATTGGTTTTAACCTGGCATATGAACAACTTCCATTACATCTGCTGATCACCAACTATGAGCTACAAGAGTTAGGTATAGATTCAAAATATTTTAATGTGCATATCACCATCGACAATATTGATAATGGCCATGCCAATTTATCTCTCAAAGCCTTCGAAAAAATCTACAGTAAATACAATGATAAAGAATCTTTTATAGAAAAAGTAAAGATCGGCTTTGCTTTAAACAATAAGGGATTATCTTCTAAGCAAATTATAAAAAACCTGAATTTAGATGCTCTGGTTATTAACATTTTGAAGCGGAAAGCCTTGGTCGGTAATGTCATTCATAGTGACAAATGTCAGTTTAATAGCAGAACCATTAATTCATGGCTTGCGACACCCGATTCAGTGGAAGCCTTTGTGGATGTATTAATTGATAAGAAGTGGATCAAACTGGGTAAAGACCCGGAAGAAAGTCATTTCTGGAAGTTAATTAGTCATGAAGATGGAAAAATGTACGGGGTATTTAATTCTACCGAAAAGCAGATTATTTATGACTGGATTGCCGGTGAATCTGCGCACAATACCGATTTAAGCACACGAAAAATCAATCTTGGTCATAAAAATCAACATGATTTCTGGTTCAGTTTTTTATCTGATGGCGAGCTGGAAGATATTCAGCACCAGATTTATGAAACAGGAAATCTTGCCATGAAAATCAATAAATTACTGCCTTATTTAGCACCCCATGCCCATCATCGTGAAATAGGACTTTGGTGTACGCAACGTTTTGTGGACTTTCTATTTCCCTTTTTAAGTACCCAGAAAAGTACGCAGTCATTTCCGCCATAAAGATTAATGTCTATTGGTTATCGCATTCATTTTATCCAACATTTTTTAATTTAATTGAAAACGAGGTACGAATATGAATCATAAAGCTAAACAAAGTGAAGTCGCAGGCACTGATGCTTTAGACAAGCAAAATGAAAGTGCAAAAACACAACAGTTAGATGCTTCACGCAGTGACGCTACTGATCATGCATTGACCACCAATCAAGGCGTAAAGATTGCAGACAATCAGAACAGTTTAAGGGCAGGTGTAAGGGGTTCCACCTTACTGGAAGATTTTATCTTAAGAGAAAAAATCACGCATTTTGATCACGAACGTATCCCAGAGCGCATTGTGCATGCACGTGGTGTAGGGGCACATGGTTATTTTCAGGCTTATCCGGGCAATGAACAATATACCAAAGCCGGCTTTTTGACCGATTCCACTACACAGACGCCAATTTTTGTACGTTTTTCCACTGTACAAGGCCCTCGCGGGTCTGCGGATACCGTGCGGGATATCCGGGGTTTTGCCATTAAATTTTATACTCAGGAAGGTAATTACGATTTGGTCGGCAATAATGTTCCGGTTTTCTTTGTGCAAGATGGCATTAAATTTCCAGATTTTGTGCATGCCGTGAAACCCGAACCGCATACTGAAGTGCCAACCGGAGGGTCAGCCCATGATACTTTCTGGGATTTTGTCTCCTTGGTACCGGAGTCTGCCCATACGGTGATGTGGGCAATGTCGGATCGTGCCATTCCACGTAATTTACGCTCAATTCAAGGTTTTGGGGTACATACCTTCCGTTTGATTAATGCGCAAGGCAAAGCCATATTTGTCAAATTTCACTGGACACCGAAACAAGGTTTAAGCCAACTGGTTTGGGATGAAGCACAAAAGCTGTCTGGTAAAGACCCTGATTTTCATCGCCGAGATTTATATGAAGCGATTGAGTCGGGGAATTATCCGGAGTGGGAGCTGGGCATTCAAATTGTCGCTGAAGAAGATGAAATGAAGTTCGAGTTCGATTTGCTCGATCCTACAAAAATCATTCCGGAAGAACTGGTTCCGGTCACGCCTATTGGCAAGTTTGTACTGAACCGTAATGTCGATAATTTCTTTGCAGAAATTGAACAGGTGGCCTTTTGTCCTGCACATATTGTACCGGGTATAGATTTCACCAATGACCCTTTATTGCAGGCACGTTTATTTTCTTATACCGACACCCAGTTGAGCCGCTTGGGTGGCCCGAACTTTCATCAATTGCCGATTAATAAACCGGTTTGCCCTTTTCATAACAACCAGCGTGATGCCATGCATCAAACTTATATTCATCGCGGCCAGGCATCCTATCAACCCAATTCGATTGATAACAACTGGCCAGTGGAAACGCCAGCCGCGGTACAGGACGGCGGTTTTGAGAGCTACCAGGAACGTATAGATGGTAAAAAAATTCGCCAGCGCAGTGAATCTTTTTCAGATCATTTCTCGCAAGCCCGACTGTATTACCAGAGCTTGGCAGCGCATGAACAAAAACACGTGGTGGATGCCTATACTTTCGAATTGAGTAAAGTGCAACGTCCACATATCCGCCAACGTGAAGTGCAAGAAGTATTGGCCAATATCGATCTGGATCTGGCGCAACAGGTCGGTAAAAACTTGGGTATAGAAGTCGCTGCACCACAAAATCCGGCAAAATCTTCCTCGGTAGAAAAATCGGCACGTCTTTCTATGACAGCATTTGTTCCTGAGGATATTAAAGCTAAAAAAATTGCAGTACTGGTGCATGATCAGGTTAATCAAGCCAGTATCGATGCGATTCAACAATGGGCTACAGCTGAAAAAGCCGTGGCTCACATATTGACTCCAACGCCAGGTCCTGTGATGAATCAACAACAGGCTCAAGTTGCCTCGAATGGTATGCAAAAAGCAGAACCTTCCATTGCTTATGATGCAGTCGTGATTGTCGATGGTGATAATTACCCGCAAGCGCTAAAAGATGGGGTGATAAAACACTATCTTCTGGAGGCCTATAAGCACCTGAAGCCAATTGTGTTGTTAGGAGATAAGCAAAAACTTTTACATGAGCTTAAATTGCCGCATGATGAAGGGACTTTAAATGCAGAGGATTTTGCATCTGTGCAAGAACAGTTTAAAACCCTGATCCGCCATCATCGGATCTGGTCACGCGAAGCCATTGCCGACACAGTTCCTGCTTAAGCAACGCCATTTTCAATCCACTATTGCTCGTAAAAAGCCCTATCTTGAAGATAGGGCTTTTTACAATTGAACAAAGTTAATTTTTTAAACTGGAATTGCCCTTTAGCCTGTGTTTAAGGGGAGAAGCTGATAGTCTGATCAGAAGTACTTAATAATGAAATTATTGAAATTTGTAGTCTGGATATATTAAGGAGAGATTGATTTTTTGGTCATATTTTGTTTTTAATTGAATAATAAGACCTTCTTATAAATAAGCTGTTGAATATGTGTAATTTGTTTATATGTATTATTTATGTATTCATATTATTTTAAATTTTGTGAAATAAATATTATTTAAAAAATAAAAATAATACTAAATATAGTGTATATGTTTGAATAAAATATGTTTTTTTAATAAAAATAAAGCATTAAGAACTTATTTAATACATAGGTTGGATTATTATTTAATAAAGATGTTGAATTTTATAAGTATAATTTTATTAAAATATTATATTTTGATACATCATGATTGTTTTTATTTGGTTAACTTAGGTATATGCTGATATTGTCATTAATAATTAGGCTGTTGATTATCTTTAAATAATGTCAAAAGGAATAGTGTTATGTCTAAGTCTCAACCTCAAAATCAAACAGATATGAATCAAAGGAATCAACCGATAAAACAACCCCATCATTTACCACAGCAAGACCACAAACATAATCAGCAAAAAGATTCTGGAAAGCAGTCTCAAAATGAAAAATAAATCAGGATTTACTGTTATGGTCAGTAAGATGTTTAAAGGGGGGAAAGCCCCTTTAAGCAGGAAAGGAGTTAAGTATGAATATCAGACCTGTAAAAGCTCATAAAATGAATGAGGATTTTGATACATCGCCCACCGTAATTTATACCGGTGAATATGATGAGGAAAATCATTTGGTAAATGTATATAACTCATCGCAAGAACAATTGACAAAAATTATGGGTACTAATCAATGGATTTTGAATTCTACGGGTGAGGTATTTTTTATTGAAGAAGATGTACCTTATTTTGCTAATTAACAAGGTCAGGTGAAATAAATAATGAATACAGCAACCACATATCCACAGAAATTAGTGACATTCTATAAACTCGATAGCCCGGATATTCAGAGAGGTATATGGGCAAATTACGATAAGAATGGAAATTTTCTCAATCTGACCAATTATTATGGTAAAAGATTAGACCTGATCGGGCCAGATCGGGTACGTATAGATGGTGAAGTTTGGGTATGCAAAGAACATTTTAAATAAATAGATTCGTGTGTTTTCTTTAATAAGAAGTTTAAATATAAAATGTAGCATAATGAATATAACTAAAATAATGCCTTTAAAATAAAAATGAGTATTTTTAATATTTAGTATTTGTTGTAATGAAATGGAATGATTCAGCACAAATTATTTTAACTTATCAAGTTTAAATAAGCCCCTCCATATCGAAGAAAGGGCTTATACGGTAGTGTTTTGCCTTGCTTAAGCCGCAACCCAATGACTTTTGACTTCTTCAGAATCTACATTGAGCATAACCTGATTTTCTTTAATTTCACTCACCCATGAAAGTGGAATAAGGTGATGACTACCTTCTTCATTTCTTGTTAACTTGATTTGATCTGTGCCTTGAAGGTGATCTACTGTTCCTACTTTTTTACCATCTACGGCAATTACGTCAGCATGTTTAGTAATGTCATTTACATTGATAGTAGCCATTTCATACCTCTCCTGTATAGCGGTAATCTTGCACCCTCTAATTTAAGGTATTCTCCAATTTTTGGCGCTATATATATGCAAAAGGGAACAAATCTTTAAGCAACTTTACTTTAGTGCATAAATATCATGCTTTAGAAAGAAATTTTTGCGTTATAGCTGTTTAAAAAAATGCAGCAGAATTTAATATTTAATCCTTTTCCTTATTGATTATTTTTATGTTTTATATATGTAGATCAATCCTGAATTAAAAATGGCACAGCTTGTTTTTTTATCATTTTAAACAACAGCAATGCTGCGCTACGAGCAAATAATAAATATTACAATTAAGTTGCTGCTGTACGATTTTTGGGTACAGCAAGATATTCATCCTGCATTTCAAAGAAGAATTGATTTGCTTGATCATAGTTGCTATTTAACCAATCTATCCTGGCATTTTCTGGAATGACGATGACCGAGCGCTTTTCATCTTTGGGTGTGTGAAATTGCTTCATAAAAGGATGATGGTCAGCATTGATCGTTAACAGGCTCATGGATCGAACCGGTTTATTCTCAATGACTGCATTTTCATAAATGGCGGCGAGGGTAAAGGGCAGTCCATCTTTGCGGAAAATCGCATACCAGTGCGGTTTGCCATCTATATATTTGGGCTCGAAGATGGCATCGACAGGTACCAAGGCAAACTGATTCTTATGCCATGCATGACGAAAACTGGGTTTGCTTGCCACGGTTTCAGTCCTGGCATTATAGGTGTGACGAGCATATTTCAATTCTTTTGCCCAAAAAGGAATAAGACCAAATTTGGCAACATCCCATTCAGGTTGATCTGCACCATGCATTAAAATTGGAGCATCATATAATGGGTAAATATGATCAGGATATTCAAATTGAGGCTCGGAAAGGCCGAGAAGAAATGCTCTATTTCTTTTAATTGCTTCAAAATTTGCGCACATGGAGCTGTCTCTAAATTTTTTCTTGATCATCATTACAGCAAAAAAGATTCCTCCTCATGATTAATCTTACAAATTTAGCACCATTCATATTAAAACCAGTAATACGCTGTTTTAAGGTGCGAACAAGTCTGGACGCAAACTGAGCAGCCAGTGAATAAAGCACTCGGTCAGATCAATATGCTTGGTCTAAATTAAGGTGAGTCATATTCATATTTATACAAGTCTATTTCGGCATGGATAAATAACTCTCCATAATGTGTGCTTAGAAAAGTTTCGGCTTCAGTTTGAGTAATGAAAATTTTTGCCATATTTATATCAATTGACCAATACCAGGGGCTGGCAAAGGCCAAATCCAGATCCGACATTTGCCAATTATGGCAGTCATCAAATTGATCTCGATAAGCGAGAAAGCTTTGATTTTTTTTTATGCAATAGAGTGTCATGGTATTCACCCCTTTCACGGGTAAATTAGGATTTTAAAGGAGCAGATTCATTGACACTTTTAAAAATTGTGAACAGCAAAAGCACATATCTTAAAAGCCAATGATAATCATGCTGTTATATTTTTTTGTAATGACATTATCCGACAAGCGGTAAAATAGTTCGGCTAGATGTGCCAATGAATCAAATAAAGCCCTCTTAAGAGAGCTTTATGAAATTGCAGGATCATAATCTTTAATGGTGTCTTTTTTTCTTGCCGCCACCATCTTGCTTATTTACGGTAGCCCAAGCAATGCGTTCCGCATCATCTTGGGAAAGTCCACGTTCTTTTTCACTGTCCTCAATATGTTTCGCTTGCCGCTTCTGCTTCTCTGTATAAGCTGATTTATCGCCTCTAGGCATAATGTATCCCTCTTTAGATTTACAGCTTTGTTCATTTAAGCAAAAAAAAATTTATGCTGGGTAATAATATGTCGAGCTTTGGTGTGGGATTTGATTCAAATGATTCAAATGATTCAAATGATTCAAATGATTCAAATGATTCAAATGATTCAAATGATTCAAATGATTCAAATGATTCAAATGATTCAAATGATTCAAATGATTCAAATGATTCAAATGATTCAAATGATTCAAATGATTCAAATGATTCAAAGCGTTCTCACTACACCTCTTTCATAAATCAAAAAATGATCATTAGAAAGTAATGAAATTAAATTGGGAAGTTCCTTCTCCCATTGGGAGAAGGCTAGGATGAGGGGCTTTTTTTCATAGAAACCTCTCCCTCTTGCGCGTAATTACGCTCATCCTTAACAAGGAGAGGGAATTTTCATTGCTAATAAAAATTGATTAAAAATTGATTAAAAATTATTTATGCAAGAAGTTTACTGTTTAAATGGTTTAGCCATTAATAATCGTACCGCCATTAACATGAATGACTTGACCTGAAATATAACTGGCTTCATCCGAAGCAAGAAATAAATAAGCTGGAGCGACTTCGCTGGGTTGTCCCATTCGTCCCATGGGCGTTTTTTTACCAAAATCTTTTAATTGCTCTTCATCAAAACTGCTTGGAATGAGAGGCGTCCAGATCGGACCCGGCGCTACTGCATTGACCCGAATCCCGGTTTTATTTTTCAATAAATTTGTGGATAGGCTGCGGGTAAATGACGTAATCGCGCCTTTGGTACTGGCATAGTCAATCAGCAGGTCATGGCCATGATAACTGGTGATACTGCTGGTATTGATGATTGAATCACCTTGGGTCATATAAGGAATCACCATTTGAGTTAAGTAAAACATGGATAAAATATTGATTTCAAAAGTTTTAAAAAGTTGTTGGGTGTTGATGTCAGTAATATATTTTTGCGGATATTGCACGCCGGCATTGTTAATTAAGATATTGATTGTTTTAAATTTTTGAAGTGTTTTTTCGACTATCATGCTTATTTCATCGTGATGCTGTAAATCGCATTTCAACAACAGGCAACGGCGACCTTCTTTTTCTACCATTCTCTTGGTTTCTTCGGCATCTTTATCTTCTTCCAAATAGCAGATCGCAATATCTGCACCTTCGCGTGCAAACAACACTGCGATTGATCTGCCAATACCGCTATCACCGCCGGTGATCAGGGCAATTTTGTCTTTTAATTTATTGCTTCCTTGATAATTGGGTTTGATGACTTCTGGTTGAGGATGCATTTGCGATTGAATACCCGGTTGATGGGCTTGGACTTCTATTGATGGGCTTTTGGGATATTTATACATATTCTTTCTGCTCCACTATTTTTTAAATGCTTAAAATATATTAGGAGCTTTATGCGAGGGAGTTAGATGGAGCAAACATTAAATAACACAATGCATGAGAAAATTATCAATGCTTCAATAAATATCTTTCATAAATCAAAAAGCGACCATCTTTTTGACTAATTATTTGTACCTCAGTTTTTTTGCATTCGTGCATAATCTGCGATGAAATACATCGATTCAAAGAAGCTTTCTGACACACATTTCAAGCGATATACTGGCATCTTATGGTCAACCTCCTCTTTAATGATTGAGCAATTGAAAATGCACGTTCCCGCAAAAGGCAGACCACCCAAGCTTAGCTTGGAAGATCAGGTTCTTCTCTGTCTAAGCTATTGGCGTGAATACCGATTTACAGACTATACGCATAGACACAGTCTAAAAGAAGTGCATGAACTGTTCGCCAATTCCTATGCGGATGAATCTGAACTGATCTTCTGCATAGCAATCAAAAATGAGATAGTTTAAAAAGCTTGTTTGTAAACTTGACTACCTCCTTAATTGGAGTAATTTTAACAGTGCTTCTGCTGTCGCAGCAGAAGATGTCGGATTTTGTCCTGTAATGAGTAAGCCATCTTGCTGTACATGAACCTGCCAATCCTCTGCCTTGGAATATTGTCCACCATTTTCCTTGAGCATGTCTTCGACCAAAAAAGGAACAATTTCGGTCAGACCTACAGCATCTTCTTCAGTATTGCTAAAGCCTGTGACTGACTTGCCTTTTACAATGGGTTGGTTATCACTGCTTTTCACATGACGTAGTACGCCGGGCGCATGACAAACCAAAGCCACCGGTTTATTCGACTCTAAGGATTGCTCAATTAGTGCGATTGAATCAGGATCTTTTGCCAGATCCCATAAAGGCCCATGTCCACCTGGATAAAATACTGCATCAAAATCGGAAATAGAAATTTCACTTAGTTTCTGGGTATTCGCCAACGCTTGCATGGCAGATGTATCCGCTTCGAAACGATGAGTGGTTTCAGTTTGCGCATCTTTTTCATTACTTTTTGGGTCTAACGGCGGCTGCCCCCCTTTAGGAGAGACTAATGTAACTTCTGCACCGGCATCGATAAACGCATAATAAGGCGCAGCCAGCTCTTCCAACCAGAAGCCGGTTTTCTTACCGGTATTACCAAGCGTGTCATGTGAAGTCAGAACAATCAGTACTTTCATATTATTTTCCTGTATTTTCCTAAAAATTATTCAAGTCATCGGCTGTTAATTTAGCAAGTACACAGCTTGAAAAATGTTCTTATAGGTTTATTTGCTGTATTGATACGTTATGGCTTAAGTTGATTCAACTCAATACAGATTGAATCAACTTACAAAGAAAAAAGTCATCTAAAGATCAAAAAATTATTTATCTGCCCATTAAAACTGCTTGCTGAATATCTGCCTGTTTACGCAAAAAATCCCAGACCAGTTTAATCCGGGGTTCATGTTGTAAATCAACTAAGGTTAGCATCCAGAAAGTGTGTGCAAAATTCACCTGCTCACTGAGTACCTCTTCAAGTTCAGGTTTATCCTGGGCAATAAATCGCGGTAAAATCGCCAGTCCGGCACCCGCACTGACCGCAATTTGCTGGGCCAGAATACTGTTACTGCGAAAACAGGCAGTCAATTGCAAGGGGAGACGTTCCAGCGAATACAACGCAGCGCTATAGACCAGATCATCAATATAATCGACAAAACGGTGCTGTGTTAAATCTTCTACCCGCTTAATTGGGGGATTTTGTTGTAAATACTTTTTACTGCCATACAGCTTTAAACAGTAATTCGAGAGACGGGTAATGATATAGGGCCCAGATTTGGGCCGGTCAATCGCGATCACAATATCGGCTTCACGATGTGACAATTTAATGGTCTTAGGAACCGGAATTAAATCAATGGTTAAGGATGGATAATGCTGAGAAAACTCGGCCAGTAACCGCGCTAAAAATGCAGTTCCAAAGCCTTCTGGCGCACCAATCCGGACCCGACCGTGTAAAGGGTCATGACGTTTGTCAATCTGGATAAAGGACTGCTCCATCTGTTCCACACGTGGTACCAGTGCCAAGCCTTCCGATGTCAGTTCATAACCTGTCGCTTCGCGTTTAAACAGTTGAGTACCCAAGGTGTTTTCCAGAGCCTGAATCCTCCGTGCCACGGTACTGTGTTCCACCCCAATCAAGCGTGCTGCATTGGTGAGTGTTTTAGCACGTGCTAAAACCAAAAAGAAACGTAAATGATCCCAATCCACTTTCATTTTTTATTTAACATCCTGTTAAATGCCTGTGCAAATTTGCACAATCATCGTGCACCAATTTCTATTGGTGGTCAAAGTGTTCTTTGTTAGTCTGCAGAAACAGCGTAAAAATAATACGCCGAATAAAGCCAGTAAAGGCAGATACAACGACAATAACAAACCAGCACGGAGCGACCATGAACGCCATTCATCATCCACAGCAAAGTATCGGATTCACCACCGCAAAACTCCTCATTAATGGTGAATTTGTCGAATCAAAAACCAGTCATTGGCAAGATATTATCAATCCAGCCACTCAAGAAGTTTTGGGTCAGGTGCCTTTTGCCACTGCTGAAGAAGTCAATGCCGCGATTGCTGCCGCACAAAATGCCTTTGCCAGCTGGCGCCAAACCCCGATTCAGGCCCGTATGCGGATTATGCTGAAGCTGCAGGATCTGATTCGTACGAATTTAAAAAGTATTGCCCAAGTACTAACGGCGGAACAGGGTAAAACCCTGGCCGATGCCGAAGGTGATATCCAACGCGGTCTGGAAGTGGTGGAACATGCCTGTTCGATCGGTTCACTACAAATGGGTGAGTATATTGAAGGGGTAGCACGCGGTGTCGATACCTATACCTTGCAGCAACCACTGGGTGTCTGTGCAGGGATTACGCCGTTTAACTTCCCAGCGATGATTCCACTGTGGATGTTCCCGATGGCGATTGTCTGCGGCAATACTTTTGTCTTAAAACCTTCGGAACAGGATCCGTTGTCGACCATGATGCTGGTTGAACTGGCGATTCAGGCGGGTGTACCTGCAGGTGTACTGAATGTGGTGCATGGTGGTAAAGAAGTGGTTGATCTGCTGTGTACCCATCGCGATATCAAAGCGATTTCTTTTGTGGGTTCGACCGCGGTCGGTACACATGTCTATAACCTGGCAGGCCAATATGGCAAGCGTGTGCAGTCGATGATGGGGGCTAAAAACCATGTCGTGGTAATGCCGGATGCTAACAAGGAACAGACTTTAAATGCTCTAGTCGGTGCAGCTTTTGGTGCAGCGGGACAGCGTTGTATGGCACTTTCAGTGGCAGTGATGGTTGGTGAGACCAAGCACTGGGTCGATGAACTGGTCAATAAAACCAAAACTTTAAAGGTTAATGCAGGCCATGAACCAAATACTGATGTTGGGCCAGTGATTTCGACCCGTGCCAAAGCGCGTGTCATAGACTTAATTAACAGTGGCATTGAACAAGGCGCTGAACTGCTGCTTGATGGCCGTGATGTACAAGTTCCGGGCTATGAAAAAGGCAATTTTGTCGGACCAACGATTTTTAATCAGATCACGACCGATATGCGCATTTATCAAGAAGAGGTATTTGGTCCAGTATTGGCGATCATACATGTTGATACTTTAGAACAAGCCATTCAGCTGATTAATGCCAATCCATTTGGAAATGGTGTGGGACTCTTTACCCAAAATGGCAATACGGCACGTACTTTCCAAAACCAGATTGATATCGGTCAGGTTGGCATTAACATTCCAATTCCTGTACCTGTGCCGTTCTTCAGCTTTACCGGTTCCCGTGGTTCAAAACTCGGCGATTTGGGTCCTTATGGCAAGCAGGCGGTGCAGTTCTATACCCAGACCAAAACCATTACCAGCCGCTGGTTTGAAGATAACCAGGAAACCACAGGTGTCAATACCACGATCAGTCTGCGTTAAGGAGCATGAGCATGAAGATTGCATTTATTGGTTTAGGCAACATGGGCGGCTCCATGGCCCAGAATCTGCTCAAGGCAGGCCATCAGGTTTTTGGTTATGACTTAAGTGCAGTGGCGTTGCAGCATTTTGCAGAAGCGGGCGGTGTAGTCTGCGACAGTCCACAGGCTGCTGCAAAGCAGGCGGAGATCGTGGTCAGCATGCTGCCTGCAGCCAAGCATGTCCGTGAAGTTTATCTCGGTGAACACGGTATTCTGGAAGTGCTTCAAGCGGGCAGCTTATGTATCGACAGCAGTACCATTGACCCGCAAACCATTCAGGAAGTGGCCGCAGCAGCTCAGGCCAAGCAGATTCGCGTTTGTGATGCACCGGTATCCGGCGGCACTTTAGGTGCCAAAGATGGCACTTTAACCTTTATGGTCGGCGCAGATGTAGCGACCTTTGAGGCAGTCAGACCGGTCCTCAGCTGTATGGGCAAAAATCTGGTGCATTGTGGGGATGTGGGAACCGGACAGGTGGCAAAAATCTGTAATAACCTGATTCTCGGTATTTCCATGACTGCCGTTGCAGAAGGGATGGCACTCGGGGCCAAACTGGGGATTGATCCACAGGCCTTGGCCGGGGTGATCAATAGCTCAACCGGACGTTGCTGGAGTTCTGAAATTTATAATCCATGGCCAGATATTTGTGAAAATGCGCCGTCATCGCGGGGTTATACCGATGGTTTTGCGGCACAGCTGATGCTCAAGGATTTGGGCCTGGCCGTGGATGCTGCGCAACAGGTGGATCAGCCGATTGTACTCGGCAGCATGGTACAAAAACTCTATCAACAACTGTGTCAGGAAGGCGATGCTCATCTGGACTTCTCCAGCATCATGCATCAATACACTACCCAACCTGCTTAAGAATTGAATCATCATGATGGAGCAAGGATCTGCTCCATCAAAAATACCCTGTCAGTAATAACTATAAATTCAGGCTGAGGTTTACTATGCTAAATTATCAAAAAACGGCTCAAGATTTTGATTTAAATACGGTTACAAGTCAGTTTTTATCCGGGTCAGCGCAGGCGGTAAATGCCTGTTATGAATGTTGTGACCGCCATGCCGATTCCGATGCCATTGCCTTATACTGGTACGGCAAAGATGGCCGCAAAGAACAGTATAGCTTTCGCGAGCTGAAAAAATATTCCAGCCAGTTTGCCAACTTTTTAAAATCTCAGGGAATCCGCAAAGGCGACCGGGTCTCGGGATTATTGCCGCGTACCCCCGAGCTGATCATTACTATTTTAGCCATCTGGCGGATTGGGGCGGTATACCAGCCTTTATTTACCGCCTTTGGCCCCAAAGCCATCGAACATCGCATTCAACTTGCTCAAAGCAAACTGGTGGTGACCGATTTGGCCAATCGGGACAAATTATCCGAGATTAGTCACTGTCCAGCCATTGTGACGGTACATGCTGAAACCGAGGCAGAGCGCTATCCACACGATCTCAGTTTCTGGACGGTGTTGAACCGCCAGGCTGAAAACTGTGAACTGGAAATGCTCAGTATGGATGAGCCATTTTTACTGATGTTTACTTCAGGCACCACCGGCCCGGCCAAGCCCTTAAAAGTACCGCTAAAAGCACTGATTGCTTTTGCTGGCTATATGCAAAATACCATCGGCCTAAGCCCTGAAGATGCGTTCTGGAATATTGCCGATCCGGGCTGGGCTTATGGCTTGTACTACGGTATTACAGGACCCTTGCTGCTTGGGCATTCCACCTTGTTTTATGAAGGTGGTTTTAATGCGGAAAGCGTCTGCGACATTGTTAAGCAATATGGCATTACCAATCTGGCTGGTGCACCGACCGCTTACCGCATGATGATGGCAGCCGATCCTGCTCAAATGGCAAAACTGCGCGGTAAATTACGTGTCGTCAGCAGTGCCGGTGAACCTTTAAATCCGGAAGTGATCCGCTGGTTTAAAGAGGTGCTGGATGTGCCGATTTATGACCATTATGGCCAGACCGAAGTTGGCATGGTGGTGTGCAATCATCATGCGCTGGAACATCCGGTCCGTTCAGGTTCGGCAGGCTTTGCCAGCCCGGGTTACCGAATAGCCGTTGTCGATGAACAGGGTCATGAATTAGCGGCTGACGTCCCGGGCATCCTGGCAGTTGATATTAGCCAATCACCCATGATGTGGTTCTCTGGCTATGAAGAAAGCCGTAAATCTCCATTTGTCGGACATTATTACTTAACTGGGGATACCGCAGAAATTCATGCCGATGGCAGTATGAGCTTTGTAGGGCGTAGTGATGATGTCATTACAACGTCAGGCTATCGGGTCGGCCCATTTGATGTGGAAAGTGCCTTGCTGGAACATGATGCCGTGATTGAAGCGGCAGTCATTGGCGTGCCAGATCCTGAACGTACCGAAGTCATCAAAGCCTTTGTGATTCTGGCGAATAATTTTGCAGCTTCGACCCATCTGGAAGAAGAGCTGGGCCAATTTGTGAAAAAGCGTTTGTCTGCGCATGCCTATCCGCGCCTGATTGAATTTGTGACCGAATTGCCAAAAACCCCAAGCGGTAAAATTCAACGCTTTTTACTGCGCAATCAGGAAATCAACAAGCAGCAAGCGAAGACCGCATAACCAGCCAAAGCCAACAGATTGAATAAGAAGATTAAATAAAGAGATTGAAGGAAGAATCGATGCAATTAACGGAAGAGCAACAACTGATTCAGGATATGGCCAAAAGCTTCGCCCAGGAACAAATTAAACCCTTTGCCGGAGAGTGGGATCAAAAAGGCATATTTCCTAAACAGACTTTGTCCCAAATGGGTGAGCTGGGTTTTCTGGGCATGCTGATTCCAGAAGAATGGGGCGGTTCAGGTACAGGCACGCTGGCTTATGTACTAGCCCTCGAAGAAGTCGCTGCGGCTGATGGTGCAACATCCGCCATCATGAGCGTGCACAACTCGGTGGGTTGTGTGCCGATTCTCAAATTTGGTACGGAACAGCAAAAGCAGCAATTTTTAAAGCCTTTGGCTCAAGGTGAAATGATCGGCGCCTTTGCCTTAACCGAACCGCATACCGGTTCGGATGCTGCTGCCATTAAAACCCGAGCGGTCAAGGACGGCGATCATTACATTATCAATGGCGCCAAACAGTTCATTACCTCAGGCCACAATGCCGGGATGATTATTGTCTTTGCCATGACTGATCCAGCTGCGGGCAAAAAAGGCATGAGTGCATTTTTAGTGCCGCGAGACACACCTGGCTATGAAGTGATTCGGGTGGAAGAAAAACTCGGCCTGCATGCTTCGGATACCTGTCAGATTGCCTTAACCGATGTCCGCATTCATGAAAGTTTAAGACTCGGTGCCGAAGGCGAAGGTTTAAAAATTGCCTTGGCCAATCTGGAAGGCGGGCGGATCGGTATTGCCGCACAAGCCGTTGGTTTGGCGCGTGCCGCTTTAGAAGAAGCAACGGCCTATGCGCATGATCGGGTCGCCTTTGGCAAACCGATTTTTGAACAGCAGGCGATTTCCTTCCGACTGGCCAGTATGGCGACTGAAATTGAAGCGGCACGGCAACTGGTGCATTTTGCAGCACGCAAGAAAGAAGCCGGTGAAGCCTGTTTAACTGAAGCCTCCATGGCCAAGCTATTTGCTTCAGAAATGGCAGAACGCGTCTGCTCCAAAGCCTTACAAATTTTTGGTGGCTATGGTTATCTGAAAGATTTCCCGATTGAACGGATTTATCGCGATGCCCGTATTTGTCAGATTTATGAAGGCACCAGCGATATTCAGCGCTTGGTGATTGCACGCAGCCTCTAATTTTAAAGGATTTATCTCATGCAATGGCAAACGATTTTATTAGAACAACGTAATGGTGTCGGGCTGATTACTTTAAACCGTCCGCAGGCTTTAAATGCACTAAATAACCAGCTGATTGTTGAAGTCAATCAGGCACTGGATCAGCTAGAAAAAGATCCGGCAATTGGCTGTATTGTCATCACCGGTTCAGAAAAAGCCTTTGCTGCCGGTGCCGATATTAAAGAAATGGCAGATCTGAATTTTCCGCAAATTTATCTGGACGATTTTTTTAGTCTGGCCGATCGAATTGCGCAGCGTCGTAAACCTTTAATTGCCGCAGTGAGCGGCTATGCCTTGGGTGGTGGTTGCGAGCTGGCATTGATGTGCGACTTTATTTACTGTGCCGATAATGCAAAATTTGGTTTGCCTGAAGTGACCTTAGGCGTGTTGCCCGGTATTGGTGGTACCCAGCGTTTAACCTTGGCGATTGGTAAGGCCAAAGCCATGGAAATGTGCCTGACTGCGCGGCAGATGGGGGCACAGGAAGCGGAGCAAAGTGGTTTGGTGGCTCGGGTATTTGCCAAGGAAGAATTGCTGGAACACACCCTGCAAGCTGCAGAAAAAATTGCTGAAAAGTCGCTTACTGCCGTGATGATGATTAAAGAATCAATTAATCGAGCCTTTGAAGTGAGTTTGGCTGAAGGCCTGCGCTTTGAACGCCGGGTGTTCCATTCCATTTTTGCCGGTCATGATCAAAAAGAAGGCATGCAGGCCTTTGTGGAAAAACGCCCAGCCAAATTTACCCATCAATAAGAAATTCATAATAGGAACAAAAATAATGAGTATTGAAAATAATTTAGCGATTCGGGTCGCAGGAGGTCTGGGCATTATCAGCCTGGACCGCACCAGCCATTTAAATGCCTTAACCTTGCCGATGATCCAAGGCATTCAGGCACAACTCGATCAGTGGCGCCATGATCCAGAAGTGCAAGCCATCTTGATCAATTCCAACAGTCCCAAGGCGTTCTGTGCCGGAGGCGATATCCGCTATCTATATGACAGCTATCAGGCCGGCAATACCCAGTATCAGGATTTTTTTGCCACCGAATATAAGATGCTGGGCACACTGCGCAATTTTCCCAAACCCGTGATCGCGATGCTGGATGGTTATGTCCTGGGTGGCGGTTTTGGCCTGGCGCAGGCGTGTCATATTAAAGTGAGCAGTGAAAAATCACGTTTTGCCATGCCCGAAACCGCGATTGGTTTTTTCCCGGATGTGGGTGCAACGCATTTTCTGTCCAGACTGGATGAAGTCGGTGTCTATATGGCATTGACCGGTGAGCAGATCAGTAGCAGTGATGCGCTGTATCTGGATCTAGTGGATTATCATGTGCCGAGCGAAGGTTTTGCTGAACTGGAAGTGGCATTGATTGCTGCGCCGGTATTAAACCCGATTGAAATCCAAAAAATCATGAGTAGCTATATTACGCATCCGGTAGAAAGCGAGCTACAAAAATGTATAGAGCATATTAATCAGCATTTTGGCTATCCACACCTGGAGGAGATTGAACAGAGTCTTGCTCATGCAAATAATGCAATTGATCAGGACTGGGCCAATAAGATGTTGGCAATTTTGCAGCATCGTCCGGTCATGGCCAAGCAAACCAGCCTGAAGTTACAGCAAGCCGGACAGAATTTATCGCTAGAAAAATGCATGCAGCTGGAACGCGACTTACAGGACGTCTGGTTAGAGCAGGGCGACTTTATTGAAGGCGTTCGTGCGCTGATTATTGATAAAGACAAAAATCCGCAGTGGCGAACTGAGAATGCAAAATTTGAACAAACCTTGCAACAGATCTGGCCGGTCTGGACTCAGCAACAGATAGATCCGCTTTGTTATAAATAATCGGAATTTATTTTAAATAACGAAGTGGGTCATGGATGACTCTGCTCAAAAATATAAGAGGGATAGATATGAAACCCGAACAACAATCACAGTCTCAAGCTAAGAAGTCTTCACACCGTTTAGCGGGTGTATCCAGTATGGTCGGCACCACCATTGAATGGTACGATTTTTTTATTTACGGTGCGGCTGCCGCATTAATTTTCAATAAACTCTTCTTTCCTAACCTCGATCCCTTGATGGGAGTAATGGCTGCATTTGCCACTTATGCAGTAGGATTTATTGGTCGGCCTTTGGGCGGAATTGTGTTTGGTCATTTTGGAGACAAAATCGGCCGTAAAGCAATGTTATTGACGACTCTCATTATGATGGGTATTCCCACCGTTCTCATTGGTTTATTGCCAACTTATGAAAGTATTGGCTATTGGGCTACGGTTTGTCTTGTCATACTACGCTTTATACAAGGTATGGCCATGGGAGGAGAATGGGGCGGTGCCGTTTTAATGGCAGTTGAACATGCACCCGAAGGCGGTAAAGGATTTTGGGGCAGTCTACCTCAGGCCAGTGCAGGTGGTGGGCTCATGCTTGCATCAATCGCGCTGGGATTAGTGTCTATGTTGCCAGAAGCCAGCCTATTTAGTTGGGGGTGGCGCATTCCATTCCTTGCCAGCATTGTACTTTTAGGGGTTGGCTGGTATATCCGGGTCAAAGTTCCTGAGTCCCCAGATTTTGAAAAAGTTAAAGACCAGGCACAAGAGATTAAAGTACCCGCTTTACAAGTTTTCAAGAATCATCCTCGCGAGCTTTTAACCATTATTTTTGCGCGTGCTGCTGAAAATGCATGGTTCTATATTGCTTCAACCTTCGCACTCGCCTATACCACGACAAAACTGGGAATTCCTCGTCAAGACATCCTCTTCGCAACAATTTGCGGTGGTGGTTTGATTATGATTATGACGCCTTTATTTGGACATCTCTCCGATAAAGTGGGTCAAAGAAATATGTTTATGTTTGGTCTGGTAGTACTTGCACTTTATTGCTACCCATTTTTCAGTATGTTGGATACCAAAGATCCTGTATTAGTTTGGACTGCAATTGTACTGGCCATTGGTGTGGTTTTCCCACTGATGTATGCACCACAATCCCAATTATTTGCTCGACAATTTCCGACCGAAATCCGATATAGCGGTATTTCAATTTCTGTGCAGTTTGCCGGAGTCATTGGTGGTGGTCTAGCTCCCCTAATTGCAACTAAGCTTTTAAGTGTGGGTGAGGGCAGCCCTCATTTGATTATTAATTATATTATGGGTATGGCGATCTTTGCGATCTTCTGTACATTTTTTATGAAGAGTGACAAATTGAATCTTCAAGCATCTAAAATAATGGTAAAAAATCCAACAGAAACAGATTTATCCAGTCCTTAATATCCATAAATAGAATTTAATCAATTAAATAAAAGAACAGTGAAATAAAGCATTATTTTTTGGTCTTGGAGAAAATCTTGCCAAGATCGAAAAATAACGATACAGATGATTTCAAGAGGTCTTGCACAAGGAAATACAGATGATTTCAATTGTTTAAAGATCAGCGCACGAAGCCAAGATATCTATGCTTCTTGATAAAGGGTACCAAGCTTTAAGCCTGAATTTGATTGCTGCAATTTACAACACGTAATTGATTAAAAAGTGATTTTTGCAAGAGGTTTAATAAAGTACCTTTTACATTTAAATTCAGTTCAGAAATATCATCTATTTAATAACCATTTTAGAGATCAAATCATATTTTAAGTTTTGGCTTTACCACTGAGCAGTGGAATATCATTTCTAGAATCAAAGATCATTCAGGTTACATTAGAGCTAACAAAGTAGGCCATACATTAACATCTGATTCCTTATGATAGAGATCAAACGATAAGTCAAAGGCTAGAATCTTATGATCAAAATTAAAAATCAGGCATCAGGTGAAGAACGAATGATTAACAAGGTCTTGGGAGATGAAGTTACCTTGGCCAAGGCCGAAGATCGTGCAGGTTATTATGATATGGAGAATAATCAGTTTATTCCCAAGCTGAATGAAACCAATGAGCTGATTGGTTTTGTGACACACTCGGATCATGCTGTTTTATGGGAAATTGTGAGATAACTTTTTTAAAATTTTCTAAAAGAATTTTCCAAGATAACTTATCCAGTCTGAGCGCTGTATTGGCTGAAAACTATGTTTTATAATGCTGCGCATGAATAGAGCATACCGAAACAAAATTGAATTTTCTCTCATCCCGTGGACTGTAGAACAGGATGGTTATTTGATAGAGAACCATTCCCTGAGCTTAACCGAGTTACAAAAGCGCCTTCCATTTACTGAAGATCAGATCATTCAGCGAAAAGAAAGACTGGGTCTGTTCAAAAGAGCAAGGCAGTTAAAGAAACTTTAATACTCATCTTAAAGGTAAGGACTGCAAATTTGTTTAGCTACTGATTCGGCAATATGGAGCATGAGTTCTAACCCTCGAACTTATAAACTCATTTTATTAAGTATTTTTACATTTTTGCTGTAAATGTTGAACGGTGAAAATGTGTCATTCTTATATTCTGAATGATCCAGCGACACAAGGATAAGACATGAAAAAAATAGTATTAATAGGGTTGGTCGTCATGGTTGGCTTAACTGCATGTCAACGCGATACCGATAATGATCAGCAAGATCAAACTACATCTCCAAGCTCCATGGATAAAGACAAATAAACCTAAAGCCTGCTGACCAAGCGGGCTTTTTATATACCGCTCTGTCGAAATAATAGAATCATTTTAATTTTGCATTTTGATATATTTTGCTAATGTCACGGTGCTTCAATTTATAGAAAATAGCGCCCCAGCAATTGGCTGTCGTTTCTACGCTGAATTCCGCGTATTCGTATTTTTGCCTACCGATTATGTAGGTATTTTTTATCTTTTTATTTTGATATTTATCATCTTAGCACCCATATTATTAAGTAGAGATAGTTTTCTCAACTAGGTGGGTGAGGTTAAATTTATGTTTAATTCTCTTCGTAAAATTTTCTGTCTGCATGTGTATGAGTACAGCTGGGATCATAAGCATGGATATGTTCAGGAATGTCGTAAATGTGGAAAAAATGATTAGCTTCATTTAATCCCAAACAAACTGTTATGCCATTTAAAATCTGAGAAAATTTAGATGATAAATGGAGGCTATACAAATACAGTTTATATGTCTAACTTGAACAAAAATCCAAGCTAGACTGTGTCGAGCTTGGGATTCAATAAAGAAATCATATCGCTGAACTTTTTATAAGCGTTGAGTAATCAATGTTAATGTGCTTGAGACTGTCTTTTTATAGATCAACCGCATAGATGAATACAATTTACATTGAATGAAATTGACACAAAGTAAAGATTGGCTCATAAAAATTAAATAGTAAATTAATTAAATTATATAGAATAAACAGAGGGTGAAAATAAGATGGCTACTCGAGAACCCATGCAATTCAGTCAACATAATCAAGAGCGCGAGAAACCCAATCAGCAGCAACAAGAAAATCCAAAAACCAATCAACCAAATCAGCAACAAAATCCCCAGAAGCAACCCAACCAGCAAAATGACCATCAACAAGAACATTTCCGCAGACAACCGAAATAAAATTGAGCTTTCATCCTCTTAACGTTTACATAAGAGACGAGGGGCAAATTTTTACAGATATTGTCTTATGGCTATTTTCTTTATTTATAAAGGGAATGAATATGGATTCTAGACAAATAAAAATGATCCTTGGTGTGATCGCAGTGATTGTTATTGCTTTAATTCTTTATTCTATGTACGAAAGAAATAAAGATGAAATGGGAGGCATGCAGAACAGACAGGGTAACTCAATGTCGATTCCTAATAATGAACCACTCATCGATGTATAAGCTAAGATAAGCGTAAAGCAACTCGCAAAACTTTAAATCAATAATAAGCCCTCAATCGAGGGCTTATTTATATCTATTTCATATTCTTAAACTTAAGGACTACACGATGATTGCTATCGAATAACTTTAATTCATGGTCGGTCGCCTCATAGCTGACAACCTGATTTAGGGCTTGTGCAAACTTTTGCGGTAAGTCGGTTGGATTTAAACAGGCTTTCTCTGTAGTGGCTAAATTGGAAAATTTAATTTGGGTATCTTGTACAGCATAGCCTCCCATAAATTGGTTGCAGCCATCACTACCGCTGAGTTGGCTATTATCAAAACTGAGCATTGGAACGGCAGATAAAACAGGATCAGCTTTATACTTAACTTGATTGATTTCGGTCATCACCCAGTTTTTGTTTTGCAATTTTGCTAAATGCCTTTCAGTAGAAGGATTTGGCATGGAGGATGTACAACCTGTCAAAACCATAGAGGCAGTCAGGCTGGTTGCTATCATCATTTTACTTAACATTTGCTTTCTCCAATTGATTTACTTTTTGTATTGTGAGGCAAACAACAGATGATGATTTTATAAAAATTTTCTTAATTCATTTGATTATTAACCAATAATCCACATAAATTGCTCGAAAAACAAACATGGATGATTTCAAAATAAACCGCAATATTTAATTTAGATAGTTTGATTTGGACTGAAATTTGAACCTGCATATCGAACAAGAACATCTTTTAAATTGTTCAATTCAGATCCTGTAATTACAGGTATTATAGGGTACTGAAAAAGAGTGATTTTTAAGCTACCTGAATATTACTCTTTTATTTTGAGTCTTTAAAAATACAGCTGTTTACTCTATGCGATCACTCTCAATTCCTCATAAACTGGCAGGATTCTACTTCTTCTACTATTCCATCGTCGGTACGTTCATGCCTTTTTGGAATTTGTATCTGGAAGATCAGGGCTTTAATTATCAAGAGATCGGATTATTATCTTCAATTGCAATTATAACCCGATTTTTTGCGCCGTTCATTTGGGGATGGATTGCCGATAAGTCAGGTAAAAGAATGTTGTTGGTACGAATTGCGACATGGATGGAATGCTTTATTTGGTTCATGATTTTTCTGGTTCCCAATACCTTCCAGTCGGTAGCACTACTAATGCTGATTTTCAGCTTTTTTCAAAATGCCATTTTGGCGCAATTTGAAGGGATAACCTTGTTCTGGTTGGGCGACAAGCGCACTCAGCTGTATGGAAAAGTAAGAAAATGGGGCTCGGTCGGTTTTATTGTTGGGGTGTTTGGCATTGGGGCCTTGCTCGAAATAGTCGCTATTTCCATGTTGCCGTTGATGCTATTGTGTATTGCACTCTTGGCTTTCCTCTGGTCTTTTAGCATTAAAGAACCCAGTAGCGCTCCACAGTCGCAACAGCAATTAGAGCCACTCTTGCCCATATTAAAACGACCCGTAGTTGCTGCATTTTTTGCCATAGAGTTTGTTTTATTATTTTCTCATGCGCCATTTTATAGTTTCTATAGCAACTACTTGCACCAGGTTGGTTATAGCACCACTGAAATTGGCCTGTTGTGGTCAATTGGGGTGGTTGCAGAAATTATCATGTTTGCCTTTGCGCATATTTTCCTCACCCGATTTTCATGGCGTAGCCTGGTCAGTTTGTGTCTGGTTTTAACGGGTGTGCGTTGGGTTGTGGTGGGATTGTTGCCTGGTTTATTTATGGCACAGTTTTTAGCCCAGAGTATTCATGCTTTTAGTTTCGGCCTATTTCATATGATTGCCATGCGTATTATCTTTCAAAATTTTTCAGCAGGTCAGCAAGGCCGTGGCCAGGCCATGTATAGCACCATGTGGGGCTTGGGGGTCGCCTTGGGAAGTATTTTGGCTGGAAGATATTGGCACGTGATTTCGGGAGAGATGGTTTTTTTGCTCGCCGGGCTTTCAACTGTTGTGGGTTTGCTATTTGTACGCTGGCTACCGAAATATATCCAGCAAGCCTAAAAAGTCTTTAAAGAAAAGTCAGTATTCTATGCCATGTTCAATATGGTTGCCGTGATGCTGCCTGTTATGGTTTTAGTCAGCCAGGCAAGGGGCTTTTGGGGGGCTTAGGAAGTTAAGCATATCAAGAAGCAATGGTAATCTGATTGCGCCCCAAAGCTTTTGAGCGATACAGGGCTCGATCCGCCAGATTGATAATATTTTGCAAGCTCAGCTCGGTGGGTAAGCTCTGATGGGTAATACCAATACTGGTGGTAATAAATAATAAATCTCCCTGAGGAAGTTGCATTGGGGTTAATTCAATTTTATTTCGAATTCGTTCAGCAATGGCTTGGGTTTCTTGCAAGGTGGTATTCATCATTAAAATCAGGAATTCTTCACCGCCTACACGCGCAAAAAGTTCATTGGCACGGATATTATCTTCAACCAGTTGCGAAAAATGTTTGAGCACCAAATCACCGGTATGATGTCCATATTGGTCATTCATTCTTTTAAAATGATCCAGATCAAGCATGACCAGAGAGACTGAGTGGCTTTTAGCTTCACTCAGATATCGTTCACCTTTTTCAAACAGGTGGCGTCGGTTAATGGTATTGGTCAAACTGTCGTGATTGGCCAGATACAGCACTTTTTTATACAGTTCACGGCGGTTACTGGTAATAATGCACAGAACGAGTGGGGCAAAACCCAGCATACATAAACCAATACGCACAGAAATAGTGGTTGATAAATATGCCGCAGAGGAATCGGATAAATAAAAATATGTCAGACTGTGATAGGTCACCAGACATACAATGCTGTTAATGACGGCAACGATGAAAATAGGATAACTTAAAGCAGCCCAAATTAAAGCAGCCAGCGGATAAAGCAAGGCACCCGGTCCAGTGAAAATATGGGTAAAAGTCACTGAAATGACAATCGCAATCAGCGGTAGCAATTTGGTCAAATGAAATTGATTCAGCTTAATATTTTTAAAATATTTTCCTATTTCCGTTAAGGTTGGGAAAAATAAAATAATTGGCAGAATGGTAATGCAATTGACGATTTCACCCGCCCACCACATGCCAAAATCAACCCCCAGACGTTGCGTAGACATAAAGGTATCAGAAAGATAAGGAACAGTCGCAATGGCAAACAAGGCACTAGCTAGGCAACCGCCCAAGGCACAAATGGTAAATAAATATAAGAAGGTAAAACCTTGATTATAGTTTCGATAATTTAATTTCCAGCATTGAATAAGAAATAACGAAATTATCACGTTAATCAGATTTGCAAGGCTCAGAACAAAGGTCAGCAGCAAAAAATTGCCAGTCAGCAGATCTGCCAGCATATAACCGCTAAACGCACCTAACCATCCGCCCAGGGTGTTTAAATGCTTAAAACGTAAAAATAATCCCAGCAAAACTGCATTTGCAGGCCATAAATAGGCTAAAAAGGTAACAGGTCTGGATAGAATTCCGCACAAACAGCAGATCAGGACCACAGCGCCAATAATGAAAAAGGCAGGGGCATGTTGCCGTAACGATGATAATTGAGATGAGATTAGCAAAGTATGCAAAGATCACGTCCTTGTCACTCTAACATGGCGACTTAGTCAGAAGGATGAAAAAATTATTTTGCTATACTCTTAATTAAATAGAAATATTTTCAAGACGAATGAACATTTATTATACAACTGTATCATTATAAGTGGAAATTGTTATTTCGGTATTAGCCGGAAAGAATTAATTCTTTTCAGCTTGGCCGATGACTTTTTTGGGTAAATTCAGCCTGAAATTATATTGTTGCAATATGGTGATAAATACTGGTTTTTCATAAAAATATGCTAAGTTATAGCAAAGGATTCTTAGCACTGAATTGATGTATGAAAAAAACATATTTTACAATTTTACTTACCTTGTGCTCATCTGTTGCGATGGCAAATGATAATCAAGCGGTAGTGGCAACAGAAGAAACGGCTCGAGCTGAAAATTCGAATACGATTCGTATCGCGACTCGTCCCGAAATTGTTGGCTTGTGGGGAATGCAAGTGGCCAACAATAATAAATGTATTGAATATTATAATTTTAAAAGTAATAACAATGTCATTATTAAAAGTGGGCAGGAGTGGTCATCTGGAATTTATGACTTTCAGCCGGCCCAAGAAGAGCGCTCTTTATTGTCTGCACTGGTTTTGCAGGTAAAGTATGACAACAATGAAAAAGATTGCTCAGGTTTGCAGGAAGACCAAACCGGAGAAATTTCTCAATATTTCGTGCAGTGGAAAAATCCATCTACCATTAATTTCTGTAGTAATGACAAGGCAGAACAATGCTTTGCCACATTACGCCGTGTGTTGCCTTAATGATTATTAATAATTTTTATACATAACTTTCATATATAAAAAACCGCTCATAAAGAGCGGTTTTTTAGTCTGAAAGCTTGATTCAAGAAGCTTCTTGATAGGCTTCCAGTTTTTTCAACAAGTGTTTTTCCAGATAATGAATATCCATTGCTTGTTCGCAGAAGTTTTTATCTTCTAGAATCAAATCTTTATGTAATGGAATATTTGTTTTCACACCTGTCAAAATGATTTCTTCTAAGGCTTGCTTCATACGCGCAATAGAAGTGTCACGGTCTTTACCATGGGCAATGAGTTTTGCAATCATTGAGTCATAGTACGGTGGAATGCTATAGCCTTGGTAAATATGTGAATCAAGGCGAATACCAGCGCCGCCTGGTGCATAGAAGTGATCAATTTTACCCGGTGAAGGCATAAAGGTTGATGGATCTTCTGCATTGATACGACATTCGATTGCATGACCTTTTAATTGGATATCTTCTTGTTGAAGATCCAAACCAAGACCACCTGCAATACGAAGCTGTTGTTCAATAATGTCGATACCAGTGACCATTTCAGTCACAGGGTGTTCAACTTGAACACGGGTATTCATTTCAATAAAGAAGAATTCACCGTCTTCAAATAAGAATTCAAAAGTACCTGCGCCGCGGTATTGCATCAATTTACACGCATTAACACATGCTTCTAAAATTTCAGCTCGCGCTTGTTCTGGTAAGCCCGGTGCAGGTGCTTCTTCTAAAACTTTTTGATGGCGACGTTGTAGTGAACAGTCACGATCATACAGGTGAATCGCATGGCCATTACCATCTGCCAATACTTGTACTTCAACGTGACGTGGTTTTTGCAGGAAACGTTCCATATAAACCGTGTCATCGCCAAACCACATTTCAGCATCTCGCTGTGCCGCCTGAACAGATTCGAGTAGGGTATCTACACGTTCTACAATACGCATACCACGCCCACCACCACCAGAAGCTGCTTTCACGATTAACGGAAAACCAATTTCTTTCGCTTCAGCTAGGGCATTGTGGATGGTTACTGCATGGTCACAGCCCGGTACAGTGGGTACACCGGCTTTTTTCATGGCAATAATGGCAGAAACCTTGTTCCCCATTAAGCGAATATGTTCTGGACGTGGACCAATAAAGATAAAACCAGAATTTTCTACAATTTCTGCAAACTCGGCATTTTCCGACAAGAAGCCATAACCTGGATGGATGGCATCTGCACCGGTAATTTCAGCAGCAGTAATAATTGCCGGGATGTTTAAATAGCTTTCGCTACTTGCACCCGGACCGATACATACAGCTTCATCACAAAAGCGTAAGTGCATCAGGTCTTTATCGGCATCGGAATAAATACCTACGGTTTTAATTCCTAAAGTTCTGCAAGCCCGGGTGATGCGTAAAGCAATTTCACCACGGTTTGCAATCAAAACTTTTTGCAACATTGTGAGTCCCCGTGGTCTTAAGCGCGATAGCGGAACAAAGGTTGACCGAATTGAATCACTTCGCCGTTTTTCACCAGAATTTCTTCAATTACGCCGCTTTGAGTCGCTTCAATCGGGTTCATGATTTTCATGGCTTCAATAATACCCAGTGTTTCACCAGCAGAAACGGTCTGACCTACTTTAACGAAGGGTGCTTCACCTGGGTTTGGCGCTGCATAGAACACACCAACCATAGGAGAATTTTCAACTGCACCGCGCGGTGTTTTTGCAACTGGTGCTGCAGCAGCGGCTACAGGCATTGCAGGAACAGCTGCTGCTACCACAGGATTGCGACGGGTTAAGGCGATGGATTGATCACCTTCTTTAACTTCAATCGCTTGTAAGTCAGACTCAATCATCAGGTCGATGAGTTTCTTGATTTTACGAATATCCATGAGACAGTATTCCTAATTATGGTTGCGTAGAAGGTTGAATTTTGTCGAGGGCGAAGTCTAGTGCAGCGGTATAACCTTTTGCACCTAAACCACAAATCACGCCAACGGCTTTATCGGATAAATATGAATGATGTCGGAATGCTTCACGTGCGTGTACATTGGACAAATGAACTTCAATAAAGGGAATGGCAATACCAAGAAGCGCATCACGTACTGCAACCGAGGTATGGGTTAAGGCTGCAGGATTGATAATGATGAATTGAACGCCTTCTTTTTGTGCCTGATGAATTCGGTCAACAATGGCACCTTCCCAATTGCTTTGGAAGGTATCTAGAGTAAGAGATGCATTTTGAGCTTGAGCGATGAGCTTTTGATTTATATCGTCCAGAGTAAGGTGCCCATAAACTTCAGGTTCACGCATACCTAGTAAATTTAGATTCGGTCCATGAATAACCAAAATGGTTGAGCTCATTCAGCTTGCTCCAATTATAAGTTTGCAAATGTACCTTGCAAGATGTCAGCAAAGTTTGCGTATTATGGCATATATTTCCGTATTTCTATTGTAAATTGTTTGAATTGATACGGAAGCTATGTGTCAAAACTGAGCTATATAATGGAAACTTTGCAGGTAATTGGCAATGTTAAAAAATGACATTTTTTATAATTATTACTTTTTTTTACATTGTAAACTGAATTGACCAAAACAGTTCATTTATTTTGTGTAACAGTCAGCGCAGCGTCATTAATCGTAAGCATTTCTTGCCAGCAGGTGGTATAGCGTGGCGAGCGATGTTGCTGTTTCATATGCCAGGCTGGATTGGCAGAATGATAGCCAACTTGTATACAATCCGAGCCATAGCGTTGTTGCATTTGCACTAGGGTTTTCATTAAACCCTCACGTTGCTGAATCAGTGCTAGGGGTTGCCATAAGTCATGAGTATATTGTCGTTTCACATGCAAGGCACTAAACATCACTTCCACTTTAATGTATCTCTTATTTTCTTTAAATAAAACATCTATTTGCTTTAATGCAGCAGCATTTAAAACAAGTAAGTCATCGCTTGCATATTCCAGACCCAGAGCATGAGAAAGAGTTTTTTTATAGGGAGGATTGGGGATCTTTTCATAGAGTGAAACATGCACGCAGGCACACAGTTGCTGCTGTTTGATTAAGCGTTTATGGGCACGGTTAACATGAAAAATGACGGCCTCTTTAATGATTGATTTTTCAGTCAAGGCTGCAGCAAAACTTCGTGAAGAAAGGATTCTTTTTGCCAGTGTTGCAGGGTCATCCAGTGCAATACAGGATTGACCTTTTAGTTCACGAATCGTGCGTGCAATCGTCACTGAAAATTGTTTGGCAAGATGATGTTCATTGGCAAAAGTTAAGTCATAGCAACTATAAATTTCATAGTCTTGAAGCTGTTTGCTGATTTTACGACCAATACCCCAAATCTCGCTAGTCGGTGTTTCTAAGAGCAGGCTTTCATAACTGCATAAATCTAAATGAGGCAAATAGCATAGAGAGTTAAAGCCAGTTCTTTTTTTGGCAAAATGATTGGCCAGTTTGGCCTGGGTTTTGGTGGTTCCAATTCCCATACAGCAGGGCAAGCCAAGCCATTGCTGAATGCGCTGGATTAAGTCTCGACAATATTGTTCTACATCAAAATTTTCTGCATAGCTGTTCAGCTGGATAAAACACTCATCAATGGAATAAGGCTCTAAATCATCAGGATGAAAATGCTGTTCCAGAATCGAAAAAAAACGCCGTGACATATCTGCGTATAAAGCATAATTACTGGAAAATACTTTTACTCCCGCCGCTAAAGCCCATTGCTCAATTTCATGCCAGGGAATGGCCATACCGATATTTAAGGCCTTGGCTTCATTGCTTCGAGAAACCACACAGCCGTCATTATTGGAGAGCACCACCACAGGCTGGCCATTCAAATGAGGATTAAATACCCGTTCGCAGCTCACATAGCAGTTATTGATATCAATTAAAGCAAAAAGTTGTTGGGCCATTTTTATTCTTGAAATTGTAACATTTTCAAGATTAGAATAATCAAATCGCTCAGTAATTTCAAATTTAAAAAATGAAGATAATCAAGAGCGCATTCGATAAAGAGCTTGAGCAGCCTGTAAGCTTCAGTGTACTTACAGTTAATAGCGTAAAGATCAGATTTAATGATGCATTAAAAATCAGTAAATTAATATTTTGATCATTACAATGAATTAAGTCGATACAGTTTGCGGGTTGGTTAAGTGGAAATATCCGCTAGATTAATAAGAGTCGTAATACATACGGCATATCCTAGTAATCTGATTGAGCAATCAGAATCTAGTAATCAATGCAAAGGATGGATATGAAAATGGCTAATCAACAACAATCGAATCCGCAAAGCGAAAACCAAAAGCATCAACAGCAGCAACAACAGCAGCAAGACAATCAACGTCAGCAAAACCAAGGCAATCAACGCCAACAGCAGCAAAAAAACCCTCAACAGCAAAAATAATCCTCAGCCAAGCTAAGGATTCATCACAAAGCCTCAAGTTTACTTGGGGCTTTTTATTGGTCTATCAAATTTCCTCGATTAGATGCTACTTGAAACGAGAGCCACGTATTTATCCATCTTGAGTCCTATTTTTTATAAGCGTCTTGCAGAAATAGATCATTCCAATAAAAAAAGACTTACTAACGATATTCTGCAAAGTTTTGCAGATTGCGAATAGATAAAGTCCAAACAAAACCTGATTTTTTACAGGTGCCACGGGTATGCATAAAACCTGGCTCGCATCTGCCTTTAGTTGTTGATTTTGAGCATTAGCGCAATTTTTTTAAAATACAGGTCACCACACCCCAAATAATCAGCTGTTCTTCACTGCGCAAATAAATATCCGGATATTCCGGGTTTTCTGCTTTTAACCAGATATTCAGTTCTCCATTTTTCTGTTTTTCTATCATTAATCGTTTAACGGTAAAGTCATTATTAATTAAGGCTAGAACGATATCGCCGTGTTCTGCCTTTAGGCTGCGGTCAATTAAAATCTGGTCATCAATGTCTATACCTGCATTTTTCATCGACAACGAATTTACGCGTAATACAAAGGTACTTGAGGGGTTATGCACCAGATAGCGGTTTAAATCGATGAAGTCTTCTGCATAATCCTGAGCTGGAGAGGGGAAACCGGCAGCGACTGACTCCAAAGGATAAGGAATATCAAGCTGGGTCTGAATCTGTATAGGATGCAGTTCAATCTTCTGACTGCGGTCATCTGCAGGTTTGGGTTTTAACCAGGATTTGATTTGCAGCACTTTAGACTCTGGTACACGCATCACCACAGTTTTTTCTTGATATTGGGTTTTACGGCCGGCATTTTTGCGTTTGCCGCCGTGACCATGCTCAGTGCTTATTGTGGATTCTTTGGTATGGTGAAGTTTCATTTTAATCTTTTTGATTTTGTAACCTTTTCAAGATTAGCAAAAAATACTTAAAATAAAAAGTTTAGCTATGCTAAATCGTTCTAAGTTAAACTGTCGCTATTCGGTTTTATATGCCAGAGAAGTGCAATGTCAAAAAATTCCCAACTTTCACCCCTAGAAGAACTTATTGCAGAACAAAAGTTATTGTGTGAGGAGTTTGATTCCGCCTATATCCAGGTAAGTGGTGATGATGTGGTAGCCATTGCGGTGCAAACTTTAAATAAAGAACCGATTGTCGGGATTCGTAAAAAGCCAGAAACTGATGAAAATATTGGCTGGTTTATTTACGGTGGCGAGTTGGAAGCGGGGGAAGACTTTTTCCAGACCATGACGGTTCGCGAATTACAGGATATTTTACCTGAAGCGCTACCATACCTGGCTTTGGCTGAAGGTTTCCGTTTTATGATTGATCGTGAAGATTATGAAGATGTCTGGAAAGAAGACCAATAATGCATGAGCCACTTTATCAGTGGCTTTTTTTGACACGTAGAATGTAAAACTCAGCTTTCTGAATAGATGTATTATTCCCCAAATAAGCTGACTGCAAAGCGTTACATTTCTATGCTGGTGTATTTATAGACAATTATTGCGGCTATGTTAATATAATAGGCAAATACACCTTGTGTAACGGGAGTTGTTCCATGACAGCTTATACCATCATGAAAGCAGGCAAATATGAGGATGACATGATTCCTAAACTTGCCATACATGCTTTCCGTCATGCCTTTAACAAAGCATGTGCGGCAGCAACGGTTGTTTATGCAAAAGAACAGCAACTGGTACAGCATGAAGTCAATGGACAAGAAACCGTGATAGCTGACTTACATCAAGCTTATGTGAGTGTTAACCATCTTCCTAAAGTTTTAAAACGCAAGAGAAAACAAGAGGCAGCTGTATAACTGAATGCCTCAACCAAGAATAAGGATGTTTGCCGGTCCGAATGGATCTGGAAAAAGTACCGTCAAAGAATATTTATTGCCCCATCATATTGGGGCTTATTTAAATGCCGATGACTTGGAACATAATCTGCGCTCGAGTCAGCGACTGGATTTAATGGCCTATCATCCTGCATTAAAAGCCCAAGCTCTAGTGGCTTTTCTTCAACAGAAAAAACGTCCTCAATCCGGGCAGCTGGTTGCTTTACTGCAACAAGAGCCTAGCGTAGTCGATGACAGCATTATCCAGTTTCATGCATCAGAAATAGATTCTTATCTTTGCGCACGGATTATTGACTATATCCGGCTGGAATTTTTGCGCTTAAAAATCAGTTTTACCTTTGAAACGGTAATGTCGCATATCTCTAAGGTTGAGTTTTTACAACAAGCACAGCGGCAGGGGTTTAAAACCTATTTATATTATGTTTCTACGGTAGACCCGCGAATTAATATTGCCCGGGTTAAATATCGGGTAAGTGTAGGTGGACATCCTGTTCCCGAGCAAAAGATTGTGGAACGTTATTACCGCAGCATGGATTTGCTCATGCAGGCGATCGATGCCAGTGATCGTACCTATCTGTTTGATAACTCTTCTAATGGCGAAAAAGCGGCCTTTATTGCCGAGATTGAAGCTGCTGAAACATTGAAAATGAATCCGGCGCTTGAGCAATTACCGTGGTGGTTTGCAGAAAAAGTACTGCAAGATTTTATGGAATAATTTATAGAAGAATAATGCTTTATATCAAAATCACTGCATATAAAGAGTATCATGATTCAACAAGCTGAAAAAAATCAAACAAGATTTAACCAGATCCGATATTAGCTACGCCGTGTAAAGCGTATAGTGTTTTATTAAACAAGCAACTCCATATTTAAGCTGCAAAATTCAACATTTTTAATATATTTTAATATATAATATCAAAATATATATTGTTTATGGAGCTTTCATTTATGCATGATTTCCTGCTCGCATTTCTAGGTGGCATTCTTCTTGGAATATCCGTAGTGGGATATCTGTATGTGAATGGTCGTATTGCCGGGGTAAGTGGTTTAATCGCTCAAGTCCTTAACCCGCAAGCCCTGTTTAAAACGCCAGCATTCTGGTTTCTATTCGGGTTATTGGTAGTGCCATTTTTCTATGGCATGCTGCATGCACCCGATATTGAAATAAAGGCCAGTCCTCTTATGCTGATTATTGCCGGATTGTTGGTAGGGTTTGGTACACGTATGGGTTCAGGATGTACCAGTGGACACGGGATTTGTGGCATCAGCCGACTGTCTAAACGTTCAATAATAGCAACCCTGGCATTTATGTTTGCCGGATTTGTGACGGTGTATATCATTCGCCATGTAACAGGAGCATTCTGATATGAAAAACATCTGGGCTTTTCTCTTCGGTGGTTTATTTTCAGTCGGACTCATGTTGTCTGGTATGTCTAATCCTAAAAAAGTATTAGATTTTTTAGATTTGTTTGGTCAATGGGATGCAAGTCTGGCCTTTGTCATGCTGGGTGCCATTGCTGTGGCATTTATTCCATTCCAAAAAGCGGTACATCAACAGGCACCTAAAACAGTGTATGGAGATGCCATTGATTTACCTAAAAACAATAAGATAGATTCTAAATTATTGATAGGCAGCTTGATTTTTGGAATTGGTTGGGGGATTGCTGGAATCTGTCCTGCACCCAGTCTGACTTTAATTGGTTTGGGATATTATCAAGCCCTTTACTTTATAGCCGCCATGTTTGCGGGCATGCTGATTCAGCGCCAATTGATGGGAAAATAAGTATGATGCAGCAACCACAAGTTCAGCACTTTTTTGATCAGCAGACCAATACCTTTAGCTATGTGGTGACAGATCCTGTCAGCCAGCGCTGCGCCATCATCGATAGTGTGCTGGATTACGATGCGCCGTCAGCAACTACCAAGACTACACAGGCCGATTTAATCATCGACTACGTGCATCAAAATAGCCTAAGCGTAGAGTGGATTTTGGAAACCCATGTTCATGCAGATCACCTAACAGCATCGCAATATTTAAAAGCGCAATTAGGCGGGAAAATTGCGATGAGCAAAAAAATAGCCATTGTGCAGGAAACCTTTAGCGCGATTTATAATCTGGACATCAAACACTTTAATGCCAGTCAAAGCTTTGATCATCTGTTTGAAGATGGGGAAGCATTTAAAATAGGGGAGCTGACAGCCTATAACATTCCTACACCCGGGCACACACCTGCATGCTTAAGCTATGTCATTGGTGATGCTGTATTTGTAGGCGACACCTTATTTATGCCGGATTACGGCACAGCACGCTGTGATTTCCCCAAGGGCAGTGCAGCTACTTTATTTGATTCCGTTCAAGCGCTTTACCAGCTGGATAATCAAATCCGGGTGTTCCTCTGTCATGATTATTTACCCCAAGGTCGGCAGGAATATCGCTGTGAAAGCAGTATTCAAGAGCAGAAGAACAGTAATATTCACCTGAATGAACATACAAGCAAAGCAGATTTTGTGGAAATGCGTAACCGCCGTGATGCGACCTTGTCTATGCCTAAACTGATTTTACCTGCCATTCAGGTGAATATGGATGGAGGGCGGTTTCCTGATCCTGAAGCAAACGGCATCCGCTATTTAAAATTGCCACTCAATTATTTTAAATAAGATCAAGCATAGAGTAGACGTTTAATAATCTAGTGTCATTCCGCATGTCTAAGACAATATTCAAGATTTAAGTTTTTGATTTATTTTATTCTGGTCAGGATTGGCATTCTAATCTCTTTTATTCGATACATCTTAATAAAATACAAGATCTGAACTTATCTATCACTCAAAATAGCCTAAGCAAAAAATATATGCTTAAAATGGCAATTGATTAAATGCCTATTATCGTCAAAGATAACCTATCTAAAAGGTTACCAAGGTCATTCCCAAAGCCATGATTTTAAATCACCAAACTCATCACAATGAAGGCACAACAGAAAAAACACCACTCGTTTTTATTCATGGTCTTTTTGGTAGTTTAAGCAATTTAGGCATGCTGGCACGTGCATTTTACCCATCACATCCGGTCATTCAGCTGGATGTACGTAATCATGGTCATTCAGCACATTCAGCAACCATGAATTATGCCGTGATGGCACAAGATATTTTAGAAACCTTAGATGCCTTGAATATTCAGAAATTTTCCCTGATTGGCCATTCAATGGGGGGGAAAATTGCCATGCAACTGGCCAAAAGTGCCGCTGAGCGATTAGAGCAGCTGGTGGTTCTAGATATGGCACCATTTGCGTATCAAGAAAGTCATCACGAGCAAATTTTCAAAGCTTTATTTGCCGTCAAAAATGCCCAGATTGAAAGTCGCCAACAGGCGACCCAAATTATGCGTGAATATTTACATGAAGAAATGGTGATCCAGTTTTTAATGAAGTCCTTTAATAAAGGGCAATGGTTATTTAATGTCGATGCATTATTTCATCATTATTCAGAGATCTTGGATTGGAAGGCAATCCAGCCATGGCAAAAAGAGGCACTGTTTATTCGTGGCGGTAAGTCGGCTTATATCAGTAAAGATGAACATTTTAGTGCGATCAAGCAGCAATTTCCGCATGCCAAAATTCAGGTGATTGAGGATGCAGGCCATTGGCTGCATGCTGAAAAAACGCAACAGGTTCTGGATGAAATGAACCAATATCTAAACTAAGTTCTTATGCGCAGAGTAGCTGTCAGATTTTAATCTTACTGTTACTCAAAAGCTTCATTGCCATGCTCGGCTAACAGTTGACCTTCAGCAGTTAACTGTTCAGCCATTACAGCTGTTTTTCTAAGTCCGGGCATGCGATATTCACTATGTCCATAATCTTGAATGGAGGTCCAGCGGCCACCCCAAGTTAAACCGACCGATTCAGCAACTGTTCCATAGAGTTGATAACCTTGCATTGCCCAAGGATCCCGTTCCGAAATAATCACTTTACCGTTACGCTTAAATGCAATATCGGCAGCTAAGCCAAATTGATGATAACTTTGAAAAGCTTTGGCACGGGTAATATGACTATTTCCAGCCAGGGAATTCTGGCGCTCTGGACTACGATAACCCTCTAATAAAACCATCTCATAACCATAACGTTCTTGCATGATTTTAAATACCATTAATAAACGTTGTTTATAACGTGGATTCATTTTGTGCCATTTACGATCGGCGGATAGCAGGTCGGTATAGGAATGTTGCCTGTGCACACCTTCGATACCGGGATTAAAAGCCTCAGCCTGAACACTAGATTCAATATCTCTTATAGAATTTACCGCTTCTTCAATTAATGATTGTTCCACTTCGGCGGGTGGTGAAAGAATTTGCCCATCGAGTAGGGCATAAATTTGCGGATCAACTTCTCTTAAATAATTGGCTTCAATTTTGGTCGGGTTTATGGGACGGGTAAAAGCAAAAATCAAGATGCTGGAAAATAGTAAAAAACCTGCAACAAGAATCCACCATTGCTGTAAATGCCACTGCGACTGCAGTTGTTCAGGTGCAGCAGCATCATTTAACTGTTGAGTAAATTGTTTGGCCGAATAGAATTTTTCCTTACTTTGTGAAATAAGGATGAAAAAGAAGTTTTGTACTTTAATGCGTAAATCATAAGAAAATAACCATGCCAGACTACAAGCTAACAAGATAAAACCAGTAAAAATAACAAGAGTCATGGAGATACGGCGTTTTCTGGGGGGATGACTGGTGTTTTAGTCTCAGAGATTGTTATAGAAGCTTGCGGTAATTCATTTGCTTCAACTTCTTTTACTGCATGTTTTATCGAAATTTCAGGCAGATTTACAAGTGTAGGCTTCGGGGTAGAAACGGGTACTTCGGTTTTTTTTATTGTTTTATCTACCGCCTTGTTGTGGGATGAATGCTGCTGTGACCGAACTTGGCTGTGCATAGTATTCTGATGTTTTGCTACTGACTTTAATTGAGTTTGATGGGTAAAAATTTGGCTTAAATCACTCTCTTGTGGTTGAGGAAATTCAAGAGGATGATCATCCTCATTTTCTTTCTTTCCCAAGACATCTTGCTGGGAAAGATAGGCGTTGCTAGATACAGAGTGACTCTGAATTTCTTGATGATCTAAACTGTTTAAATAGCTATAACCCAAAATAGCACTAAAAATAATGCCGGCACAAAAGCCTAAAATTCCATAACACACTGCTGAATTAGATTTCTTTTTTTCAGGCTGAAATATTCTTAAAAAAGTAGGTTTTGGATTTGCCATTTGCTAATTTTCTTTTTTGAATTTTAGGGTAAATGAATCGTGATATAGGCTTGTTCAGCAGGCTGGCTAATAATGTTCTGGTAAAGCGCTAATGATTTATCATTCTGATTTGAAAGCATAAAATTCAAAGATATAAATGACAGTAAAGCAAAAAATACCAAAAATATTAAAATCCAGAAAAAGGGCAATTCACGATGAATGATATGTTTAATTTGATCAGGCAAAGCAGCAAAGGGTGAAAAAGAGGCTTTTTTGCCTTTTAAAAAGTCAATTTCATCGCCAACTCGTGCCACCAGATGATTTAAACTTTGTATAGATTCAATTCGAAATTTGCCGTGAAAGCCCAGTAGCATACAATAATGAAAGACTTCTAATGCGGCGAGGCGATCTTTACCCTGACGGCGAAGTGATTCCAAAATTTCAAAAAAACGATAACCCGCCAGTTGAGAACCAAAAAGGCTTAATTGTAAGGGACTGATCATCCAGTTATTTTGTAACTCAAAAAATTGCGCATCCTGTTGCGTTACAATAGTTTCATCCAGTAATGCGCAATATGCATATTGTGCGTCATGAATATCTTCTGCTGAAAATTGCAGTTTTCTCGCCTGATTTTCAAAACAATTTAACAGATTTAAAATTTTGTCCCGAAAATCATCTGGATGGGCCGGAATATATTGATTCTTCAGTAAAAAAACCACATAGAAACCATCATGCAATAAATCAACAAGATTAGTTGCATTCGTCACTTTAGTTTGAGTTGCGGTTGGGTTTAACCCGAGGCCTATTTGGCCATCATCAAATAGTGAAGGCGCAGGGTTATTGACATTCATATATTGGCTCCTTAGCTATTGATCACGGCAATGACATCAACCGAAATATCCTGAAACCCGGCCGGGATATAAATACAAATCGATTCAGCATCCAGCATTCGCTGATACAATTCATTGTTTGGCTCAATTTCAAAATAACTGACACCAGAGCGTACCGGAATTGCGGTTGGAATTTGCATTAAGTGATGTAAAGGAATAACTGGCAGAGCAGCAACAACACGTTGTTCAACATCCACGGAATTACCAACTTTAAAGCGCAGTGGTACCAATTGAACCAGTTCATGGCTTTGCATCATGCCACTCGAAACCGCAATATAAAGTCGCGTGTCACGGGTAATTTTGTCGGACTCCAGACTTCCAATCCAGTAGGATGGACGCGCTTCTTTTAAGGCAATGCTGATATAGCGATTAGAAATAATGGTATCGAGTAAATCACGTAAAATGGCATCGAGCTGTGAAAAGCTTTCCTGTAAATGATGATGCTGATAATGAGGCAATTGATCCACTTCATATGCCGTAGAAAAGGTGAGCAGTGATCCTGTTAAACGGAGTAATTCAAAGAATAATCGTTCCGGATGAATATGTGGATATTGTAAAAGATGATTCAGGGTGGCATATGCGGTATTTAAGGCATTGACTAACCAGAAAGAAACGATATCTCCTGAACGAAATTCAATGAGTTTTTGCTCATTTTCACGATTGTTGCTTTGAATGGTTTTAATTTTCGCCTGAATTACATTCAAGCTACGTTTTAAAACTGACATCAGGCTTGCAGAGGCATCAATATGCAAGATGGGTGGAATAAACTTAGCATCGAATTCAAAATTTCCCGAACTTTGACGTTTAACTTTTGCCACCGCTAAATATAAGAAGCCATCTAGCTCATGATTGGGTTCAATCCCAGATTCAAGTAGTTTAAACTCTGCACGGCGTCTTAATAAAGTGATATCTGCCGCTGTCGCATCGGTAAATAAATCATGTGTTTCATTTAAATGTGAGTGATAGCGGCCAGGTTGGTGACTATTGTGACAAGATACATTCGGTTTATTCGGTTGTATCATCGATAAAGCCAAATAAACCGTCATTTCTCCACGTAAGGTTAAATCATCCAGCTGAATCGGTTCGGGTAATAAATCACGAGCTGGCGCTTGGTAAATCTCGCCATCTTGCCAGAGCATTTCCACTTTTTCTAAAGCCAGCACATGGGTACTTAATTGCACTTCATCAAATTGAATGGATTGGACACCATAAGCGAAAGGAATGGTGGAGCGTATAGTGTGATTTAAGCGCTGTTCATGATAGGCATCTTGTAATTGAAAATGCTGCGGACGTAAAAATAAGCCTTCGCCCCAAAGAATTTTTTCTGCTTTAAACATTAAATTTACCAATCGTTATTTGTGTTATGAATATTGTTTTGTACACCCAAAATTTCATGTACTGTCTCTAAAGGATTTTCGTTTTTAATCACCTGGCTTAGCCATTCATGTAAAGGCATCTGACTCCACTTAATGGTTTTTTGTAGCAGATAACTGACCGGACTATGTGGCTCATTAAGTTGAAAATAATCGGCAATCTCTTGTAAAAGCTGCATGGCTTGTTCACGATTAGCCAAATGATTTTGCGCTTGTGGCTGAAATTTTTGTGCACTGGTTATGGCTGTGCTGCCTGTTCGGTCAATAGCTGAGTGTATCGTTTCAGGTGAAATGGATATACCAGTGAGGGGATTTGAGGGAGTTGTCATTGCTGCTACTGGATTAAAGGCATCAGTTTTATAGATTTTTTTCAGACTGCCATGAATGGATTCCAGCTGAGCATCAATAGCTGCAAAACTTGGAGCATCTAGGCCCATTAAACCATCAAGCACATCTTTTAAAATATTCCACTGCCTTAAAATTTCTAAAAAGGCTTGGTAATTTTGATATTGAAAAGATTTTGAACTACTCAATAATGCCTGTTCAAACTGCTCTATCGAGGTATCAGCATAAAGGTTGCTGTTTTCTTCGCCCTGCTTACGGCGTAAATTTTGATGATGCAATATACCGTCATAGTCCATTAAACAATAAAAAGGCGAAGTATCTTCTACAAGTGAGATATTCTTAATCAACACGGGCAGCTGATTAACCAGTCCTTGCAATAAGCCTAGACGCTGATCTAAATCGCCATCTTCAATTTCAGGGTATAACCACACCCAGAAATGACTTAAGCTACGTTGGGTTAATTCCAAACCTTTGGCTACACCATCAAAACCATACAGCTTGGACCATGCTTCAACCAGCCAGCTATATAATCGAATATCTTTGGTTTTTTCAGTTAATAATTCAGTAGATTGGGTATGTACAAAACCCCAATCGGCCTGTTTGGGTTGTGCAATCCAGTCACCTTGATCTAATCGTGGATCATCCTGAATTCTTGCTTTTTTAATTGCATGAAATTCATTGGAGAGAGAACAGTCCATTCCACAAGGGGCTTCATCTGAAATTGCCTTTAATAATAATTCGAGTTCTAAACTCATGTTCTGCCTTTCTGATTTTTTAAAAGTTTTTATAAATTATGTTTCAGTGACTCTGGTTTTTTGAGTACGTTTTTTTGTTGTTTTTATTACAGGATCGAGCTGATAGAAAACTTCATCGTTTTGAACATCAATAAAGATGTGTTTTGGCATTTTTTGTTCCGCTAGACACACTAAAATTTGTGTGGCTAAAGCAGGTAATACTGATGAATTAAGGATGTTATCGACATTGCGAGCGCCACTATCAACTTCAGTACAACGGCTGAGCAGTAATTTAATCAGATCTTCGTTATAAGTAACTTGAGTCGTGTATTGTTGTTCTAAGCGTGCAGTAATTTTATTTAATTTATGCTTGATAATACGAAGCAGTAATTCATCATGCAAAGGGAAGAATGGCACGATTCGCATACGACCTAAAAATGCCGGTTTAAATTGTTTGTACAAACTTGGCTTTAGAAGATCAATTAATTTCTCTGTTGTTGGCCATTGCTTAACTGCTGAGTTTAAGCAGGCTTGCATAATGCTACTTGAACCCACATTAGAGGTTAACAGGATGATGGTATTTTTAAAATCAATGAGACGACCTTCACCATCTTCAAGCATGCCTTTGTCAAAAACTTGATAAAATAATTCCTGAACATCACTATGGGCTTTTTCAATTTCATCCAATAAGACCACACTATAGGGATTACGACGTACCGCTTCAGTTAAAATACCGCCTTGACCATAACCGACATAGCCAGGAGGGGCGCCTTTAAGCGATGAAATAGTATGAGATTCCTGATATTCAGACATGTTGATGGTAATCAGGTGAGATTCACCACCGTATAATTCATGAGCCAGTGCTAAAGCGGTTTCTGTTTTACCTACACCACTTGGACCCACCAATAAGAATACCCCTTGTGGCTTATTGGGATCTTCAAGTTTGGCTTTAGCGGTTTGTATACCTTGAACCAGTTGATGTAAGGCATCATCCTGTCCCATAACTCGTGCTGAAAGCTTATCTTTTAAAGTCAGAATTTGTGTAATTTCATCATTGGCCATTTTTCCCACAGGAATTCCGGTCCAATCAGAAATAATTTCATGAATAATCTGCATATTCACGCGTTCAAAAACCAGCGGAGTTGTACCTTGCAGATGAGCCAGTGCATGACGAAATTGAGCAATATCTGGATTTGACTGACTTGAAGTATCTTGATGTTCAATTTCTTTAATCTTGTTTATCAGCTGTAGTTCTTTTTGCCATTGAACTTGTGTATCACTGATTTCCTGAGCTAATGCAGAAATTTTAGCCTTTAGCTCAATGATGCGTTCATGGTGAATCGGCATATTCTGCTGTTCTTTTTCTAAAATATCCTGTTCTAGATTCAGGTTATGCCACTGTGCCTGTAATTGATCTAACTTAACCGGTTGAGCAGTTTGGGTTAATCCAACTCGGGCAGCTGCGGTATCTAGTACACTGATGGCTTTGTCTGGAAGTTGACGACCACTGATATATCGATGAGAGCTATGCACTGCCGCAATAATTGCGTCATCATCAATTTGAACATTGAAGTGTTGGGTCATGACAGGAATCATGGCGCGTAACATATCAATAGCAACAGTTTCAGTTGGTTCTTCCACCTTAACCACCTGAAAGCGACGACTGAGAGCGGCATCTTTTTCAAAAAACTGCTTATATTCAGCCCAAGTCGTTGCTGCAATGGTGCGTAATTCACCACGTGCAAGCGCTGGTTTAAGCAGATTGGCCGCATCGTTTTGTCCAGCCTGACTACCCGCACCAATCAAGCTATGGGCTTCATCAATAAATAAAATAATGGGATGGCTAGAACTCTGAACTTCCTGAATGACCTGCTTTAGACGATTTTCAAATTCACCTTTAACACTGGCACCTGCCTGTAAAAGCCCCATATCCAGGATATGTAAATGAACATTTTTTAAAGCATCTGGAACTTGGTTATTCGCAATTTTCACAGCCAAGCCTTCCACTACTGCGGTTTTACCGACTCCAGGATCACCCGTTAAAATTGGATTATTTTGACGACGGCGCATGAGAATATCCAGCATCAGGCGAATTTCAAACTCACGGCCAATCACTGGATCAATTTCACCTTTTTTTGCTTTTTCGGTTAAATCAATGGTGTACTGATCTAAAGCAGGGTTTTTTAATATCTGTTCGGATAACTGCGTGTTTTTTATGGTCTCGGAATGAGTTGCATTCAGTTCCGATGCTTGTTCGATACTTTGTGTACAGACATCTAAAAAAGTATGTTTCATTTGATCTATTGGGAATAATTCAAATAAGCAAGAAGCACGGATAGCGATTTGATTAAGATCTGATGCTGTTAATAATGCCACCAGAAGATGACCAGTTCGAATCAAAGGTTTTTGTTCTGCCGAGGCTAATAACCAGGCTTGTTCCAATAAACGCTCGATTGATTTTGCGAAAATAGGAGTACGCGTATTGCCCTTAGGCAATTGTGTAATACTTTTCTTTAAATCATCCATTAATCCATGGCGTGATATTTTGTAGTTTTCCAATAGCAGTTGGATATCATGAATTGAATGATTATGTAGAATTTCTAAAAAAAAGTGTTCAATTTCTATTTCATAATTCTGTTGAGCCATGCAGCTATTTGCCGATTTTTCCAGTGCTATACGAGCACAAGAAGATAATTTTGTAATTAAAATTTTTAAATTATTCATATCACACTCAACATCTGTAAAGAACTTCAGTTTTTATTATGTTTATATACTGAAATATCCTGATTTTATTATTTTTAAATTTTATTTATTTAAAACAATGTGTTATTAATTTTTTATAAAAAATATGTGCACATAATACACATAATTTTTATAAAATTAAAAAAAATATCTGGTGTTTTTTACATAAAAAAACAATAAAAAGTATGATTTCACATTCACTCCCTGTTGACTTAGGGACGTTATTTTTTGTTAAATCTGCACATGGATGAAAAGTCAAAATAATAAATTAAAGACGATAAAATCATTTAATGTGCTTAAACATATACTAATAATTAAATTTATAACTAGAAAAATTAGAGGCATCTTTTGAATAAATATAAGCTTTTTTTACCTTTGCTGGTCATGCTATCGATCAGTCTATTCACATTTGCGAGCGAAAATAATATCGAACTCAAAAAAGCTTGCATTAAGGATTATCCATTAATGGGCGATGAAACCGATCCAGACTTATTAAATATTTATCGTCAGATATGTGATAGAAAAAATAAAAAAAATATTGAATTGAAAAATGAATTATCTATTCAAGCTGCTCAAAGATTTCAGGCCTTGGGTAAAAATCTAAAAGTTTTGCAATTAGTAGATGACTTGCGTAAACAGAATATTCAGCGTAGAGAATTGACTGATTTGGCTTTTCTGGCTGGGGTAGGAATTGCCGAGAATAATTTACAGCATATGCGTAATCATGAAATGCGTTATCTGAATGCAGAAAGTACTTATCCTGCAGCAAAAGAATTGTCCGATCATATTCATAATGCACTACCAGAACCTGATACATCTAATGCTAAAGCTGTCACTGCAAACAGCATCAGACTAAAATCACGCGTGAAAACCACATTGAATACAAATCGTACCGCAGATAAAGCCCCATCATTAAGCCGTCCCAAAAGTGTCAATTTACAGAGCAAAATAATTAAAACCTCTGCACGGAATACTATTGCTGCAACAAAACCGCAAGGTAACAATTCTATAACTTTGGGTACAAGCCCATTTGCTTCATTTAATAAGAACTAAAATAGGATAGTCGTCATGGCTAAACGTGAAAGTGTACAAAAGAAATTACAACGCATTCGTCCACCCCGTGTACAACTAACTTATGATGTAGAAGTTGGCGATGGCAAAGAAATAAAAGAGTTGCCTTTTGTGGTTGGGGTATTAGGTGACTTTTCAGCTGCTTCAGAATTAGAAAAGACCAAATTAAAAGATAAAAAATTTATCAATGTTGATTTGGATAACATTGATGAGGTGATGCAATCGCTGGCACCACGTGCTGCTTTTCAGGTTGAAAATACCTTGACCGAAGAAGGTGGATGCATGTCCGTGGATTTAACTTTTAATGCAATGCAAGATTTTCGTCCCGAAAATGTCGTACAGCAGGTAGATCCCTTACGGAAGCTGGTTGAAGCACGAGAGCGTTTAACCGATTTGCGTAACAAGATTTCAAATAATGAACGTCTTGAAGACTTGCTGGATGAAATTTTAAAAAATACAGATCAAGTTCGGAAGCTAAGTGTGGAGGCAGAACATGAGTAATTTACTAGCTGCCACTGCCACACAAACTGATGTTAAAGAATTTACTTTGCTGGATTCAATTATTGAGCAAAGCCGTATCGCACGTAATGAGGAAGAACATGATCGTGCAAAAAGCCTGATTGGTGAATTGGCCAAAGAAGTCATGGCTGGAACAATAACTGTTTCCGAAAATATGACCTTGTCGATTGATAAACGAATTGCAGAAATTGATGCCCTAATTTCCAAGCAGTTAAGCAAAATTATTCATCATGAACAGTTTCAAAAAATTGAATCAACCTGGCGTGGCTTATATTATTTTTGTCAGGAAACACCTTCTCATTCTTTAATTAAAATTCGCATGCTCAATACCAGCAAAAAAGAACTGATTAAAGATTTTCAGGGGGCGACAGATTTTGATCAGAGTACGCTGTTTAAAAAAATATATGAAGAAGAATATGGCTCATTTGGTGGTGCACCTTATGCCACATTAGTTGGTGATTTTGAATTTGACCGTACGCCATCCGATATGTATTTGCTGGAGCAGATTTCCCATGTTGCTGCAGCAGCGCATGCACCTTTTATTTCTGCAGCCAGTTCTAGCATGCTGGGCCTAGAGTCATTTACTGATATTGATCGCCCACGTGATGTTTCTAAAATTTTTGAAACTGCTGAATATGTTCAGTGGCGTTCATTTCGCGAAAGCGATGATGCCCGTTATGTGGCATTGACTATGCCACGCGTATTGGGGCGTCTGCCTTATCATCCTAAGGATGGCACTGCGACTGAAGGGTTTAACTTTATAGAAGAAGTTACTGGTCAAAACCATGCTGAATATTTATGGATGAACGCAGCATATGCCTTTGCGACACGTTTAACCAATGCTTTTGATATGCATGGGTGGTGCGCAGCCATTCGTGGCGTTGAGGGTGGTGGCCTGGTTGAAGGTTTGCCAGTACATACCTTCAAGACCAACGATGGTGAAGTGGTATTCAAGTGCCCAACTGAAATTGCCATTACCGACCGTCGTGAAAAAGAACTCAGTGATTTAGGATTTATCCCTTTAGTGCATTGTAAAAATACCGATTATGCCGTTTTCTTCGGTGCTCAATCGGCTCAAAAACCTAAAAAATATGACAGCGATAGCGCAAATGCCAATTCAGTATTATCCAGTCAAATTCAATATATTATGGCCGTTTCACGTATAGCGCATTATTTAAAAGCCATGATGCGTGACAAAGTGGGAAGTTTTGCATCTGCGGGCAATGTGGAAGCATTCTTAAATGAATGGCTATCAAAATACGTTTTGTTAGATGATGGCGCATCACAAGAAGCTAAAGCACAATATCCGCTTCGTGAAGCTTCAGTAAAAGTTGTAGAAAACCTGGCCCAACCTGGGCACTACAAGTCTGTGGTCTTTTTGCGACCACATTTTCAATTGGATGAGTTGTCGGTTTCATTGCGACTTGTTACTGAGTTACCTCAGTCTTCTAACTAAATAACATGTTTAATTAGAATGCAATTTTATAATAATTTAAAAATAAACCAGGAAAATATAAAAAAATGAAAGATATATACGTACAATTTCGAGGCAAATATAAAGTTGATGGCGAATCACGTGACGCCGAGCACAAAGACTGGTTGGAAGTAAATTCTTGGGCACACAATATCCGCCAACCCAAATCTGCGACATCTTCAAGTGTAGGTGGCCATACTGCCGAGCGTGTTGAGCACTCAGACATGCTTTTTGTCAAAGATTTAGATGCTACAAGTCCAAAACTTTGGGAAGCATGTTCTGCCGGTTATACCTTTGACGAAGTTCAAATCGATTTTTACCGAGCCAATGGCGATAAGCGTATTAAATATCTTCAAATTAAATTAAAGCATGTACTTGTCTCAAGCGTTACCCCAAACGTGAATGAAGAAGGTGTGCCCACTGAATCGTTTGGTTTGAAATATGCTGCCGTAGAATGGACCTATAACCAGCAAGATATTAATGGCACACAAAAAGGTGCTGTCACCAAGAAATGGTCACTTTCTAATAATACAGCTTCATACGCTGCATAATGGACTGAACCCAATAGTGGCCAACTGCCGTTGGCTACTATGAATCATTTTTAATTTTCATTATTAAATAATAAAAAGAACATGAATTTAGATCAATTATATCCCTATGGCTTTAAAAAGACTTTATTCGACCTCTTATCCGCTGAATCCGAACAGCATGCCCGGGGGATTTCACTTCAGCAATTACGAGAGTCTGTAGCCTCGGATTTAGAGGATTTGCTGAATAGTCGTATGGCGCTGTTGGATGGTGTAATTGATGATTTTTCTTTAGCAAAACAGTCTGTTTTGCAATTTGGGATTATTGATTTTGTTGGATTATCTACGGCCAATCCCATCGATCGGGATAAAATTTGTCAATCTATCGAACAATCAATTGCTGCGCATGAACCGAGATTAAAACAGGTTAAGGTCACCATGTTATTTGATGGTCATAATATGGGGGCATTGTCTTTAAGTATTCAAGCTTACTTAGACATTCAGCCTTTATTTGAGCCGGTTATTTTAGATGTTTTACTGAAACCAACCACACAACAATATGTTATTTCCTCCAGATCTTAAGTGGGTTTGCTGTGATTGAAGAACTGTTACCGTATTATGAAAAGCAATTACAAGAATTTGGGCAGCAATCGCGTGAATTTGCACAAAAATATCCAAAAATTGCTCAACGCTTATCCCTCAATCAAGAGCAAGTTGATGATCCGCATATTGAGCGTTTGATTCAGGCTTTTTCCTTAATAGCTGCGCGTATTGATAAAAAATTAGCCGACAGCTATGAGGTGTTTACCCGCTCATTATTTGAAGTGATGTTTCCTCAGTATCTTAAGCCATTTCCTGCATGTTCAGTGGTCAGTTTTGAAGATACAAACAAGTTAAAACAGCTGACTGAAGTACATGAAATTCCTAAAGCGACTTCGTTAAAGTCACGCAGTTTTAAAGGTGTACAGTGTGAATTTACCACGACACAGCCTGTTCGATTATTACCAATCGCTTTAAATTATTTGGATTTTAAAACCCATTCTGATGCACATATGCATTTAAATCAGAATGCGACACTCAGTTTAAGTTTTGAAATGTATCAACCTAGTCTAAAGCTGTTGATCAATGAAAATTTACCGATTTACCTTGATGCTATTGCAAATTTTCCTTTGCAGGTCTTGGATAGTATATTTCATGCCAGTACAGGATTTTCATTAAAAATTGGCAACCGTATTATTGACATTGCTAATCCATTTACAGTCATGGGATTTGCTGAATCTGAAAGTTTATTGCCGATTGATCAGCATACGCATCATGCTTATCGTTTATTGATGGAATACTTTTGTTTTGCTGAAAAATTTAATTATCTCAATCTTGATTTGAGTTTCTTGGAACATTTAGCAGCGAAAGATACCGAATTTGAGATCTTGATTCATTTTAAATTGAATTTAAATGATCAGGCCTGTATTCGAAATTATAGCGAGCTGAATGTCGCAAACTTTAAACTGTTTGCAACCCCAGTGGTGAACTTGTTTTATAAACAGGCAGAACCGCAAAAAATAAACCATAAACAATTAGAATATCCATTGCTCACCGATGCACATCATCCTGAATTTTATCAGTTATATTCAATAGGGAAGATGAACATGATTCGGGAAAAAAGTAATCAGGATCAGATAGTTGTTCCAATTTTACCCTTTTTTGCCATGAGTCATTATCACCAGCATAGTGAGCAATATTTTTATAGTTTACACCCTACACAACTACAGAATAATTCAGTTGGAACCTATTATTCCATTATTTCCAAATCTTTGTCGCCACATAGTACCAGGGCTGATTTTATTAGTGCGCAATTGCTTTGCTGCAATAAAGACTTGCCGTATGAAGTCTTAAGTCAGGCCAAAAATGTTCTGAATTTAAATAATAGTCATCTTGCTCGGCGAGCACTGATTCTTAAGCGACCGACCAAGCCTTATTACTTTGAGCAAAATAAAAAAGAACAATGGCGCATAATTTCTCATTTATCTTTAAATACTTTGTCGCTGATGAAAGGGGATGCCATTAGTCATATTAAGGAACTGTTAGCACTTTATAATTTGCCTAAATTAAAAGAAAACCAACAAATTATCGATGCCATTAAAAAGATAGATTTTTCTTTGACCCAAAAATTGGTTGAAGCCCAACCTTTTCCCTTATTTGTCCGGGGCATCAAAGTGAATTTGCTCATAGATTCACAAATTTTTAAAGGACATAGTTTGTATATTTTCACTCAACTTTTAAGTCATATTTTTAATTTAAAAGTACAAATGAATAGTTATGTTGATCTTGTGATCTGTGATTCAAATACCCAACAGGAGTTATACCAATGCGTGCAGAACGTTGGTGGCAAGAAGCTTCTGTAATTGATGATCTGATTACAACCCCGACAGCTTATGAGTTTATTCAGGCAACGCGTTTGTTGCGTCATGCCCCATATCCATCTACAACCCAGTACTGGGCGAATGATTTTAAATTTTATAGTTCTTTAAATCTTAATTTTCCCGTGACTGAGATTGAAAGCTTAAGCTTGGATAATAAATATATTCAGATCACTAATCTAATGATGGGTTTAACCGGTATACAAGGCGCTTTACCTTATAGTTATACCCATAAAATTAAACAAAGCCGTCGTCAGCAAAAACAGGAAACGCTTCACTTTTTAGGCTTATTTAATCATAAGCTGACAGCACAATATGTCGATGCGAGTCTGGCCTATTATTTGCCTATACGTTATGAAATTGAAAGGGAAAATGATTATCTGGATATTTTGCATGCCTTAAATGGTTATGTCAAAACACAACAGAATCAGCCTGAATTGGAAGATTATTTTGCTGAATTTTCGGGTTTAATGCAGGGCCAAAATAATACAGCCTATGCTTTAAAAACTATGCTGGCTTGTATTTTCAAAACTGAATTTGTCATAAAAGAGTGGGTGGAAGAAAAATTTAAATTAGAGGATGCACAAAAAACAAATTTAGGCGGTTTAAATGCCGGTTTACTCGGAATGAATACCTTTTGTGGCGAAAGTATCCGTCAAATGGGTGGGAAAATAGAAATTCAGATTGGCCCATTATCTAGAGCTGATTATCTCAGCTTTTTACCTCAGCAAAAGATGAGTGAAAAATTAAAGAAAATACTTTCGACTTGGTGTAGCCCAACGATGATGGTTGATTTGCGTTTAATTTTAAAAAAAGAAGATATTCAGCCCCTTTGCCTGGATTCAAGATCAGAACAGGGCTTGGCCCAAGGTGCGTTTTTAATGCCTAAACGTAACGAAGCTAATTCAGAGACCTGTTATGCATTATTGGGAGACATACAATGAATAAGCTGATGCTGGGAACTTTTAGCGGTATCTTTCTATTGCTGGGTATGGTCATTATTTATTACTGGCGTGATATTCAATATGATCCCTCAGCTCTAGATTTGGTCTCATACTTTTTTATTTTACCTGTCCTTGTATCTTTAATTTTGCTTGCGCCATATTTCATTTATCAGGCTTATCCGGCATACATACGACGTAGAGAACAGCGAAATCGAGCCTTATTAGAACAGCAGCAATTAAATAAAGCATACACAGACAAGGAGCCCAAAGTCGAAGAAATTAAATGGTTTAATTTAAATGTCTTTTCGGCATTTGCATGCCATGCATTTGGTGAAAATGAAACAATTATAGAGGGGCTAGAAAATTTTAAAACACCGGGATTGGATTATCACTTGGAAAATAGTTATGGTTTACCTGTTTTATCCTACAGGATTCAAAAGCTTGATCATATTTTAGAGTTAGCAGATGATGAGCAGAATGAAGAAGATGAAGCAGGTCGCGTAGTACGTATAAAAGCTTTAATTCAACAACAATTAGAACAACAAACTGAAATCTTATCCCAAGTGGCTGAACATTTAAAACAATCTGCATTATTTTATGATAGTGAACTGGCTTATCAATATCGGATGCATTCTGCATGGAGCACCCTCGATGCTCCAACCAATGATCAAGATGATCAGGACATTTCAATTGAGCAAGTACCACGTCTAAATCGACTTAATATTCATTTCTTGTTATCAGACAACTTATTACAGGTTTGGGATGAACATTTAACTCAGGAAATAGTGCTTCATTTTATAGAATCATTGGGAATTCTTTCGCAGCAAATACATCTGCAGCCGCATTATATTGCCCAGCAAAACGCTTATACATACTGGCTTAAATTATTAGAGAAAATTTCAGCACAAAGTGATCAATTTTCATTGCTCATCAATGTTGATTCGGAAATTGACCAAACATTGCTGGATGAAAAAATGTGGCTGAAGGATGATTATTTGGCAGCAGAATTTTCATCTAGCTGGTGTGTGGCGGCGGCAGATGTGAAGATCAATAATATAGAGGCCATCAAGATAGTTAAAGTTGCGAGTAATGTAGATGATTTAGCTATTTGCCTCAATCAGGCGATACCTCGTCTTACAAAACAAATTCAACAAGAACAGCCATTTGTATTAGTTTTAGATGATGTAACGGATATAAAAAGCATTAAAAAAAATAATCAGAAATTTGCCCCCGCTTTAATTGAACCCTATCATTTTTTATATACCAAACTAATGCTGGGTCATACACAACATCTGGCAAAAATTTTTGGCTTTATGTTGGGTATGCACTTGCCAGATGAAATGACTGCAATGATTTACAGTAGCGATCAAGTTTCAAGCTATGCTTTTTTTCAAACTAACATTGCAGAAAATTAACTTGAAGTACTCAGTACTCAGCATTTAAAAATGAATAAAAATGAATAGAATAACGAGAATCACATGTTTTATACCGTTTTAGCTTATATCTGGCAATATGTAACCCATCCCAAAGCCATAATTGCACTCTCTTTTTTAGTGGCATTGGTTTCTTCCTATAATGTCATTCCGCGAAATATTTTTTGGGTGCTGGTTGCAGCCTATGTTTTCGCACTCATCGGCTATGGCGTATATCGGCTAATTCAAAAATACCGTCATACGCAACAGGGTGCAGTGCTTGCTAAAGCTATTGAAAATGATACTCAAGCTGAATATGGCAAGCATAAAGATACGCAAGAATTACAGCTGATGAGTCAGCAAATGAAACAATCGATCCAACTGATTCGTAAATCAAAGTTGGGAGATAAAAAAGGCAATGCAGCTCTATATGAATTACCTTGGTATATGGTCATTGGCAATCCAGCTGCAGGTAAAAGTTCGGCAATTTATCATTCAGGGCTGAAATTTCCCTTTGAAGACTCTCATCAAAAAATGATTTCTACTGGTCTAAGCGGGACACGAAACTGTGATTGGTTTTTTTCTACCGAAGGGGTGTTACTGGATACTGCCGGGCGCTATTCAGTTTATGCCGAGGATCATCCTGAATGGTTGGGCTTTTTGAATTTATTAAAGAAAAGTCGTACCCGAGCGCCAGTTAACGGTTTAATTGCAGTGGTCAGCATTGCCGAACTGATCAGCCAAAGCCCCGAGAAATCAATCCAGCTGGCTAAAAATTTAAGAGCTCGCATTCAAGATATTACCGAACGTTTAGAGATATTTGCACCCGTTTATTTAGTATTTTCCAAAATGGATTTAATCGCAGGATTTACTGAATTTTTTGAATGCTATGAGATCGACGAGTTTGATCAGGTATGGGGAGCGACTTTAAAGTACGAACCAAATTCCGTCCAGAATGTAATGACGCTTTTTGAACAGCATTATGCTGTTTTATATGATGGTTTAAAAGGGCTAAGTACCACGCATCTTAGTCGACGTCATAGCCAGAATATTTCACCCAGTGTGATGACATTTCCTCTAGAGTTCAAAAGTTTAAAACCAGCACTGAAAACTTTTATTGGGACTTTATTTGAAGAAAATCCCTATCAGTTTAAACCTGTATTCCGTGGTTTCTATTTTACCAGTGCCTTACAACAAGGTGTAATTGAAAGTCCAATGACCCAGCAGATTGCGCAGGATTTTCATTTATCACAAAGCTTAAATAGTGAAAATACTGGACTGAGTAATTCGATTTCACAAAACCATGGTTACTTTCTAAAAGGTTTATTTTCAAATGTGATTTTGAAAGACCAGAATTTGGTTAAACAGCATATTAATCCTGTACGCAAGAAACAACGTTACTTAGCCTTTATCATTGCCTTATTTGGTATATCCATTATTTTAAGTTTATGGGTCTGGTCATATCGGAATAATCAGCAACTGATTGCCGATGTGCAAGCCGATCTAGACAAAGTTGTACAACTGGAAAAGCAATCCGGGCAAGAACTCTCTACGCAACTGAATGCCTTGCTGATTTTACAGGAGCGTATGCAGCAGCTTGATCAATTCGAGGAAAATCAGCCTATACAGTTTAGCTTTGGTCTGTATCAGGGTCATGCGTTGCGAGAAAAATTAAAAGCTGAATATTTAAAAGGCATTAGACAACTGCTTTTGCAGCCGACCCAACAGAATATTGCACAGTATTTACAGCGTATAAAAAGCAACGAAGCCACTTTAAAGGCCAATCATATTAATGTTGAAATAAAAACAGTCGATAAAAATCAGCAATATTTAGAACCATCTGAAAGCAATCCCCAAGATGCTTACAATGCTTTAAAGGCTTACTTGATGCTGAGTAATCCTCAATATATGGATCCAAGTCATTTAGGTGATCAGCTGACACGTTTCTGGCGTCCTTGGCTGGATGCAAATCGTGGCCTGATGCCACGCGGTGAAATGATCCAGAAAGCGGAGCAAATATTATCCTATAGCATCACACTGGCACATACTCAAAATTTTCCAATCCTTGAAGCAGACTCTTTGCTGGTTGATCAGACCCGTCAGGTTTTATTGGCTGTCATTCGGGGGATGCCTGCACGGGACCGTGTGTATAACGAAATCAAAATGCGTGCCGCAGTGCGCTATCCTGCTGTAACCGTAAAGCAGTTAGTGGGAGAAAATGGCCAAAATACAGTACTGGGAAGTTATGCCTTACCTGGCATGTTTACCTATAAAGCATGGCATGAATATGTAGAGAAAGCGATTGATGATGCCGCAAACCGCCCAATAGATAGCAAAGACTGGGTGTTAAATAGCACTCAATCGGATGATCTCACTTTTAGTGGCAGTTCAGACCAGATCCGTAAGCAATTAACAGCACTATATAAGCAGCAATATATAGCTGAGTGGCGTAAATTTTCAAATGGCATTTACTATGCCAAAGCCAGCGATTTTAACCAGCAAACAAAAAATATTGATATTTTGGGCGAGCCAGAAAATTCCCCCATTCGTGCCATTATTCAGCATATTGCTCAAGAAACCAGTTGGGATAACCCTGTGCTTCAGGCAGAACTGGCTGCACCAAAAACCGGTTTCATGGCATGGCTTAAATCTAAAATTTTAACCCAGGATGAGCCTAAAGTGATGAACCATGTGCCAAATCAGGCACAAGGAGTCATTTCAAAAGAATTCCAGATGTTCTATCAATTAATTCGTAAACGCGATGATCAACAAAACAAATCTTTATTAGATGAATATATGCAGTCACTTGCACAGGTCAGGAGCAAATTTAATGATCTGAAAAGTACCGGAGATATTGGTCCTGCAGCCTTTATTTTGGTTAAGCAAACGATTAATGATCAAAACTCTGTTTTTAATAATAGCCAAAAAATCATTGATGAAAAAATGACTGTTGGACTGAATGACCCAGATCAGCAAGTTCTGCAAAAATTATTAATGAGTCCCTTAACTCAATCCTTTGCCTGCTTATTGATTCCAGCACAGCATGAAATGAATAAATTATGGATGATCCAGGCGAATCAGCCATTTAGCGCTAATTTAAGTCAAAAATATCCATTTAACTCTTCTGCAACATTGCAGGCCACTCGCCAAGAAATCAGTCAAATTTTGGGTGAAAATGGCAGTATTGCACGTTTTGTCAAAGACTATCTCGATCCGCTGGTTATTCGTCGTGGCTATCTATTAACCTCCAAAACCTGGAAAGATTTGGGGGTTAGTTTGAATCCACAATTTGTAATGAATTTCCAAAGTTATGTGGCACCCAATAATGGCATGGCAACAGGGGAGCTGAACCAAACAACGGCAACCGCAGTAAGCAATCAATCGAATTTCCAGTTTTATCCTTTAGAAAATCCACAACTTCTGTCTTATACCATTGATATTGATGGCCAAAGAATGGTTTATGAAAATGGCATTCAACAATGGGTGAATTTTGTCTGGCCAAATCAAGGTTCTATTCCTGGTGCACGTATTAGCGCGGTAGATTTGCAAGGACAAATGCATACCATCTTGGATGAGCCGGGAGAATATGGCATTAACCGTCTCATTGATCATGCACAGCGTACACAACGTGGTGATAGTTTTGAGATGATCTGGAAAGATCAACAAAATCCTGAGTTAGCCGTAAAAGTTAATTTCCGTTTGATTAGTGGTAATTCGGGACATATTGGTTCGAGTCGTGGTTATGCTGGCATGCAACTGGTTGATCAGGTGGTGAATGATAAATCGGTTCGTGTGGTTGCAGCACAGGCAGTCCCAACCTCCCTGGCAATGGTTAAAACCAATGCCACTCCTGCATTAGCAAGTATGAATAATGGTGCTGGAGTTACCCCATGATGAATATAAAGCACATCATACGCACAACAAAAAAAGTGGGAGCATATTCATGCTTACCATGAAAACTTTCCCGATTTATTATGGTAAATGTCCCGCACATGGTGATTTTTTGAAAACGCGAGGGCAGTCTGCTTTAATTCAATTGCTAGATCAATGGATTACTGAGGCATTGGAATATGCCATGCAATCAGCTGATTTTGCTACAAACTATAAACAACTCCCTGCGCTGGATTTTTTTATTGCAAATCCACAGGACAGTAGTTTTCTGGTCGCCAATTTAATCAGCAGTGAAGATAGTTCAGGTCGTCAATTTCCAATGCTGCTGAGTCATTTATTAGAAGTTGATTCGCCCAGTGATAATATTTTTTATGCACCCTTGCGTTATAAGCAGACTTTAATTGATTTATTGCAAAAGAATAGGGAAATACAGTCGCTCAGTGAGCCTGATCTTCTACCGGATAAACTGGGAAAATTAAGCAATGAAATTGAAGTGCTTACGCGTAATGAAAGTGCTGAATTTTATCAAGATCATACTATTCATTCATTTTCACAATTAATGAGCTTAAGTGCCAATGAGCTGGCTCAAAGTATGGTCGGTCTGGGATTATTGTTGCAGCCCGTGATTCAACAAGGAACGGAGCAGATCAAAAAAGTCCTGATTTTACCTGTTAATAACTCCAATTATAGCCATGAAATAGCCGCTTTTTGGGTCAATTTGATCAGTTATTTTGTTTCAAAACAAAATGTAGAATTATGGACTGGAATTTTGCATCTGAAGCAACCCGTGTTGCTGTTTGGTTTCCAAGGTGCCGATATTATTGCATTAAGCGAGATATTCAATCAAAAAATGGATTCCGGGCATTGGGTTTCACTGCTTCAAGCCAACTGGATTGATCCTTATTTAGAACAAAATGCAGGACTTGCTGCTTTAGAACAAGTTTTAAGTGAGCGCCAACTAAGTCTTACCCAAAGTATGAAACTGTTTAAACAAACATTTATTAATGAATAAAATATTATGAAAAAACAATATAGTAAAATTATTTTGCAGATCATTTTTTTAATTTTTAGCTTATCTATAGTGACCCATGCCGAATCGATTGTCATTGAGGGGGCTGTGCCCAATGAAGCCAGTAAACAAGAAATTTTAAATAAAATGTACACGACTTATGGGCAAGAGAATGTCATCGATAGACTTCAAGTCCGTGCTGTTACTGCTCCTAATGGTTGGAGCGGTGCTGTGAGTAATGTCATTACCGATGACCTAAAAAAAGTAAAACAAGGTAAACTAACCGTACGTGGTACGCAGGTGGATCTATCCGGAAAAATGAGCGATGAACATGACCTCCAGCCGACAACTACAAAATTTCACAGCCTTGTAGCAGCGCCTTATCGTTTAAATGCACAATTATCCGTAAACCAAGCTGAGCAACAAATGATTGATGCCACATTAAAGCATCGTATTATTGAATTTGAATCTGGAAGTGCTGTGTTAACTGCATCAGGCACACAAATTTTAGATGAAATGGCGGTAGCATTGAATAAAGTCAGCGGTAAAAAAGTGAAGGTGATTGGCCACACGGATAGCTCTGGTGATGCAAATAAAAACCTGACTTTAAGCCAGCAGCGTGCAACTACAGTGAAAAATTATTTAATTGGGAAAAATATTGCAGCTACAAAGTTAACTGCAGAAGGTTTCGGTTCGAATCAACCTGTTGCTGATAATACCACTGCGGAGGGTCGTAGAAAAAACCGTCGTATTGAGTTTCACGTGCAATAAGTAATTGCCTTTAAAAACGATATTAAATAAGGAAGCTTGATGCTTCCTTATTCATTTTATGATCAAGCATCCTGAATTCTACGCCAGGGTTTTGCCTGTTCAATTTCATAGGCCAATTCAATTAAAGTCTTTTCATCACCAATATTGGCAGAAAGCTGCATGCTAATTGGCAAGCCATCCACTTGCGTTTGTCCCATCGGGATCGACATTCCTGGGGCGCCAACGACATTCTGAATGGGAGTAAAGGTAACGTAATTTTGAATCCGATCAAATAATTGATCAAATGGAAGCCTAGGCGATAGATAACCAATTTGTGGGGTTGTATGTGCTAATACCGGTGAAAGAAGTACATCATATTGGTTAAAAATGTCCTGATACTGTTGCTGCATTTTTTTTAAACGGTACAAAAATAACGGCGTTTTATAAAAGTTCTTTTTATAAAGTCCAGCAAGTCCAACGGTTAAATTATCCAGCTTTTTAGCATTAAATCCGGCCCCAAAAGCCTGTTTGCCAAAGGTTTGCATCATAAAGGATAAAAAACCCCAATATTCACTAAAATCATCAACAAAGTTAATGGAGATAGGCAACTTAAACTCTTCAACATGATGACCCAAGTCTGCCAGTAATTTCGCAGACTGGTTGAGGGTGAATGATGTTTCCTGATCAATTTGACCAGTGATGGATTGGGTAACTAAACCGATTCGTAAACGGCGCTGGTTAGGCTGTTCGATTAAACCAATTTTAGGCAGTTTTTTATTATAAAATCTTTGTTCCATACCGGCATAAAAGTAAGCTGTATCACGAACACTGCGTGTAACTACACCTTCACTAATGATATTAATGGGCAAAGAACGTGCTGCATCACTATCAAAAGTACGACCGCGACTGGGTTTAAGTCCAATCAAACCACAGCAAGCAGCGGGGATTCGAATTGAACCGCCTCCATCATTGGCATGGGCAATAGGCACTACACCCGAGGCAACCATTGCAGCAGAACCACCCGAAGATGCACCGCAAGAATAGTCTGTATGCCAGGGATTAACAGTCGCACTGCCATCTTTAAACTCAGTGGTGGCATTTAAACCAAATTCTGGCAGGGTGGTTTTACCTAAAACCACAAAGCCCTGATCTAAAATTTGTTGACTGATTTTGGGATTAATTAATACAGTTTTACCATGTACCGCTTTAGAGCCATGTGTGGTTGTCAGGCCTTGGTAATCGGTATTGTCTTTAAAAAAGAAGGGAACACCGGCAAAAATTCCTGTTGGTTTGAAATGTGGCTTTGACAAAGCACGCTCAAAACATTCAAGCTGAATCGCATTGAGATGTGGATTGACGCGTTGTGCACGGGCAATCGCGGCTGCTGTTACTTCCTGTACGGAAGCCTGTTTACTGCGAATTAATTGTGCGATACCCACAGCATCTAGATCTGACATTACATCATTATCAAATGCATGAATTCGTTTAGAATTTTGCGATTCCATATAATTTTAGCCCTGTATTTCCGTATATTTTTGTTTTTCATTTTGTCTTATAGAGATCAGCATAAGAAGACAAGGCTGATCAAAATCATTTTACAACATAGTCATGACAATATTCACTGTCAATTTAAACTATTCATCCATTATAAAACCTTGCAGCGTAGCAATAACCTGATCGAGTGAATGCTGAACTGAATCTGACCATTCAAATGAACAGTTCATCCTTAAATAATGTTGTTTTTGTGCGGTGATATTGAAAAGTTGACCTGGTGCAATACCTATGTGCTGCTGGATAAGGACTTCATAAACTTGCATGCTGTCTACATTTTTAGGCAGTTTCAGCCATAAAAAATAGCCACTCGGATAATATTCAATTTTACATTCAGGGGGTAAATTTAACTCTAAATATTTATAAAATAATAATTTATTATGCTGTAAATTTTTTCGTAAATTACGAAGATGCTTTTCATAATGAAAATTAGACAAAAATTCCACTAAAGCGGTTTGCAGTAAAGAATTGACCGAAATAGTGCTCATTAACTGCAAATGCTGAATATGCTGCGAGTATTTCCCAGCATGCACCCAACCCACACGAAACGTTGCACCCAAAGTTTTAGAAAAAGAAGAGCAGTGGAGGATCAAATTATTTTGATCATAATAGGTCATGGGCAAAGGCTTGTTATGTCCAAAATACATTTCTTCATATACGTCATCTTCAATCATATGAACTTGATATTGATGTAATAATTTTGAAATTTGGAATTTTATATCTTCTGAAATGGTAAAACCTATAGGATTATGGCTATTCAACATGAACCAGCAGAGTTTTACCGGATAGGTTTTTAAGATATGTTCAAAAGCGTCCAGGTCAAATCCATGTTTTGGATGCTCTGGAATCGTGACCACTTTTAGGCCTAAACGTTCAGCCGCTTGCCAGGCACCATAAAAAATATTTTGCTGCAAAACAATATAGTCACCTGGTTGAGCAATTGCTTGTAACGCCAGATTCAGCGCATCCATAGCACCCGATGTAATGACAATGTCATCAGGGTCAGTTGCGATACCTTGCATACAATAGCGTTGGGCGATCAGTTTGCGTAAGGCAAAATTTCCGGGTGGCAAGTTATCGATAGCATCATAACTTTTTTTATTACGTGCAATTTGTCCCATAATCTGGGTCAGTTTTTTGGAATAGACCAAATCACTGGCCGGAAATGCCGAACCAAACGGAACAATATGTTCACCCTGAATGGATTTCAGATACTTAAAAATTAATGAATTGATCTCAATATTAGAATTGAGAGAAACAATTAAAGGTGTGTTGTGTTCATGGTCAGCATATGTATTGGCAATGTAGTAGCCAGATTTTTCTTTCGCATAAATTAACCCTCTAGATTCAAGCTCTTGATAAGCATTCATCACGGTAATCAGGCTAAAACCGGAAAGCTGCACTTGTTCACGTAAGGAAGGGAGTTTTTCATGGGCTTTCAGGATACCACTTTCAATCAGTTGTCTTAATTGATGAGCAAGCTGTTCTGACTTATACATGTGGAAGTATGATTTATGAAAAGTAACTGTCTATAAATATAAATGTATTTGGTAAATATTAAAGTATTTTTATAACAGATTTATCTAAAAATGCAGATCTGTTATAAATTTTATGACTGATGCTGTATCTATCATATTCAAAAATATTTGCAATACTAGCGCACACTGAATGCAGACACATGATGAATGTGCATAAAATGTTGAAATGGAGTAACACATGTTTGAAATATCGCAACTAAATTTTATCCAGCAGTTGCTTACAGGACATAAAGTTTCTTCGCAGATTGAAGGGTTACTCAAGCAAAAATATTTAAATGTCGAAGCCACATTATTAAGAGCAAAAAAGCTCAGAGAAATAGAGAAGGCAGGGCACATTGTGATTCTGCAAGACCCCATTACAGCGCATATTGAAGATGTAGCTTATTTTTTCTCACCTTTTATATTGGCGAATCTGAATCGAAAGGTCATTTATTACACAGCCAAAAATGAACAAATTTTAAGCATTTTGTCGCGGTATTATCAGGCTAGTTATAACAATCTCAGCTTTAATTTTGATGAACTATTGGACAGCCTAGGCTTATCTCTACAATTAAATGATGAAGGAATGACGCGGGAAGACTTATTTTATCTAAATTTAATCAATGGTTTATGTAATTCAAAAGTATCTAGAATAGTTTGTGTTACGCGTCTGAATGTCAATCTGGAATTGATTAATCTAATCGCTGATTTTTTGCATGTGCAGATTCAAGTCATTGCTCTAGAACAGCAATCTGAATACTTAGATATAAATAAAATCAATATGTTACAACTATTATTTAAGAATAAAAGTGATGAATACATACAACTTTGTACAAAATTTTCTCAAATTAATGCCAAGTTATTGAAAATATTAGATTTATATGGATTTTATCAAGCGCAATTGCTGGTAGACGATATGTTTTATTCAGAGCATATTTTTGAAAAACTTTCAGTCTACGGTGAATATATGCAGACTAAAATTCAATATCATTAAACTAAAAAAAAGCAGCATGCTTGACGAAAACATGCTGCTTGATCATAGATTTGGTTATATTGAAATTATGGAAGATATGAATTATCTGCATTAACCACGAATGCGACACCAATACAGAACAATAAAGCATAAATCCCGAACCAAATGATGGCGCGTTTGAAAGCTTTATCTGAAATGCCACTGTCAGCGTATTTTTGCTGTCTTTTTTGCTCTTGATCGTTCATCAGGCTATCTCAATTTGTCTATCTGTTAGCTTGATTATTGACGATGTAAATGAACATCTATAGATACAAAAAAGTGAAATATTTATATAACAGTTATAGTTTTAAATTTGCAGGAGCATATTGAAAGCGTGCTATGAATAGCTATTATAAATCCAATGCAAAAAATTTAGACCTGGCTTTAAACTGGTTTATCTATTTTCCAGAATGGATAAAAATGCTTCGATAAAGTTAGGTAGTCTTTTATGGTGAATTTGTCCCACTTTAATGATTTCATAAGTCAAACCATCCGGTTGGAGCTTCTCACTTTCTATTTTTAACAGTTGTTGGGTTGACTGTAAGCCCTTTAACCAATCTTCAAGTGCTTTGATTGGTATATCATTTTTAATATCTCCACCTTGCATCGCTGTTTTAAAATGGCTTAAGGTTGTACTGTCTTTAAAGCAGACTTCAACCCGATGTTCGGTACTGTTAAATAGATCATGCTTGATTACAAATAGAAATTTTCCACTGACAGGTTTTAGGGCGGTGATATAAATATTTTTATGATTTAGGCTATATCTTTTATTTTTGGCATTATTAAATTCTGAAGTCCATCCTTGAGACTCTAAAAATTTATCCATTTCAATGAAGATCAGATCGGTGACTTGTTCTTCAAGCGTATCTGCAAGTTCCTTAAGTTCATGACTGATCACGATTAAATTATTTTCCAACTTTGACCGTTGGGATTCCTCATCATCATGCTGTTTGGATTGGGCTAATACGGCTTGGAAGCGTTGTTCAGGCGTCATGATTCTACTCACTTGATATAAAGCCTTATGCGTTAATGATGTGGCTGAATATATATAATTGCAAGTAAGAAGAAGGTACTTAAATCAATCATTTTAAACAGAATATCTATGCTTATAAATATATATATTATTGATTTATAAATATAAATTAATTAATTTGATATCTATGATATGTAAGAGTGATTAAAATAAATACACATTTTGTAGCGATTCAACTAAGCAAATTTTTATTGCGCAAAGTTCTCACTGGAATCCGAAAAAATTAATGGAATAAGAAGCAACTCAATAGAACATTTCTAATAAGTCACTTTAAGGGAGAATAATACTGTTGGGTAAGTAACAACTCTAATTTTAATATTTAGATAACTTGCAGACTATGAAAAGATGAGATACCTAATGACACTTAATTGTTTTGATTTAAATTTACTAAGATTGAATAATTATTGCCGAACGATCAGTTTTGAATCAATAGAGTAACAAGTTTAATTAAATGAACGATGTATAGCGAACATGCTTTATATAAGGGATATAGATAACATTTCGTATAATGTATATTATGTTAAATAAGATATATGTAGAACGCTTAGCTCTTATGATGTCCTGCCTGACTCGTGTGCAATAAAGTTAATTATGATTTTATTTATGAAATTTTTCATTCTCATATTTAAGGAGTCATTATTGCACTTTCTGTTATTAAAACTCAAAAGAGTCATATTAAAAGATTTCACTCATGATCTTGAATACGACAATTGAGATTGTATGACTTATATCGAAAATGGTGTCGTCTATAAAATTGTCTTATGTCCTTAATCATTCTCCATCTCTATAGCGCTGAGTGTATATAATTAGACATGATTAATGAGTAATTTCATTCGGGTATGACGAATACATTTTCTGGCAACAATCAAATTAGTGTGGTTTCAACTTTTTCTGAACTTGTTCATTCAAATTTTCAAGACGATATGAATGCCATTTGCTGGTCTAGAAATTTGACGGGTGATTTTAAAGAGATTGTCGCTAAACTTCATTTAAAAGAGAACATTACGGAAGTTTCTATTGAAGATCTTTTGGCGCTTCAGCTTTCAGAAAATGGTCATCTGGCTAGAGAAAATATTTTAAAGGATATGCAGCTTTTAACCGATTTCGGAGCATCCCCTTCTCTGAACTTGCTTAAAAGTTATGAACGGGATGATGAACTGGATTTTATTTCGACAGATGTCTATTCCTTTCATGTCGATCGCTCACCGATTGGTACAGATACCTTTTTATGTACCTATTACGGTGCGGCAAGCGATATCTTGCCGAATGATCAGGTTGAGCAAAAGATTTTGATTCCTGAAATTAGAGAAAAACTTCAAGCATTACATGATGGTACGGAAGCTGAGTTTGAATGCTTCCTTGAAGAATATTATTTTGATCTGCATTACCAACCTAAAGCTGATGCAAAACCTGTGAATTTAGGCCTAGGACATCTTTGGCGCTTGGCAGTTGATCATCCAACACAGCAAGTTTTGCCTTGTGTACATAGAGCGCCTGTGGAAAATAATGTATATCGTCTGCTGTTGATTTGTTAATGATTTAGATGAGCAGCAACGCTGTGCAATAGGATGAAGGGAATTTTTCATACAAATCCTTTCCCTCTTGCGCGTATTAACGCCCATCCTTTTCAAAGGATGAGGGAATTCTCATTGTGAATCAAATATTATTCAAAACTCGACTTATGCAAAAAGCCGAATATAAATTTAATTGCTATAAAATAATAAAGCCCACATATAGTGCAATGCTGTTCACTTAAGAGGTTCAGCATTGTGGTCTACCTGATAACGGTTTTTTTGATATCTTTACTGTTCGAGGCATTTTAGGCCTCAAACACCTTTCTGTAGATAATGAATTAAGCAAATCATTCAAAAATGCTATTTTAAATCAATACTTTGAGTCTATGTTTTGTGTCAATATTTTATGGGCTGATTATAAAAGTCTAGAATATCCTATTTTTAAAAAATCATAAAAAATCCGATGCCAAATCTGACATCGGATTTTCTAATAAATTTAGCAACGCCTCAAATGCTTAAGTGAACAGCATTGCACATATAGTGAGCTTTATTTGCTGATTATGATTTAATTGAAGCCCTTAAACAGGAAAAAACATCCTACAATCACCAACAATAAGGCAAAACATTTTTTAAGCACTTGTGGTGATAATGCATGCGCTGCTTTTGCACCCAACTTTGCGGTAAAGAAGCTCATGAGACTGATGCCTAAGAATGCATAAGTATGTACATAGCCAATACTATTGGGAACAGCTGCATGCGCTTTCATCCCAAAAATCATAAAGCCCAGAGCACCTGCAATGGCAATCGGTAGACCACATGCAGCAGATGTTCCGACCGCCTTTTGCATCACCACACCATAACGGGTGAGATATGGCACAGTAACACTACCACCGCCAATCCCAAAAATGGCTGAAGCCACACCAATCACAGAACCTGCAGCAATTTGTTTACCTGTTGAAGGCAAAGATTTTGTTGGATCGACTGCCTTTTTAGCACCAGTAAACATGGTATATGCTACCCAAATCAAGAATAAACCAACAATGAGTTGAAGATGTATTCCTGAAAGCCATCCAGCAATGGCTGCTCCGGCAAAACAGCCGATCGCCATCGGTGGCGCCAGGTTTTTAAATACCGGCCACATCACCGCGCCATTTTTATGGTGTGCCATCAATGAGCTAATCGATGTAACGACGATTGTCGCGAGTGAAGTCCCTAACGCCAAATGCATAATGACATCAGGACTGTAATCCATTTGGGTAAAGACAATAAACAAGAGTGGGACGATAATCGTGCCACCACCGACACCGAACAGACCTGCTGCAAATCCAGCAAGTGCCCCGATGGCTAAAAAAATAATAAGTTCCACGATATACTGACTTTTAAAGAATAGAATATTGAAGCAATGATTAATTAAGCAAGTTCGAGTTGACCGACTTGATGATAAGCACGGTTAAAATAGACTAGGCTTTCTTCTTGCTGACTTTGTTTAATCGCTAAGACACGACATAAGAAAATGCTGTGTGTGCCGACGTTTTGAATCTCTTCAATTTGGCAATCAAAACTCACCATAGCATCTTCGAGAATCGGAGCACCTGTTTTTAGTGTTGTCCAAGCACCCAATTGAAATCGCTGTTCAGAACTGAATTTGCTCGATGCAAATGCATTTGAGATCTGTTCATGCTGTGTGCTGAGTACATTTACTGATAGGACTTTATTTTCAATAAAATGTGCATGTGAGCGAGATGATTGATTCATACAAACCAGTAATGTCGGCGGTGTATCGGTCACACTACATACGGCGGATGCGGTGAAACCATGCATCCCTGCTGTACCTTGGGTTGTGATTACATTCACAGCAGTCGTTAACAAGGACATTGCATTTCTAAACTCGGTTGCTTCAATCATCTCTTCTATCCCAAATGTATTTATGGCTTGTCTCTTACTCAAGTCAGGGAAATGGATGATTTGATATATCATCCACCCTGCACTTATTGAGACAGCTTAGAATTAAGCGGTCAGTTCTTGACGAACAATGGCAGCACCTGCGCTTAATGCTTCGAGTTTACCGCGAGCGACTTGACGAGATAAAGGTGTCATGCCGCAGTTGGTCGATGGATAAAGCTTGTCAGCATCGACAAATTGCAGTGCTTTACGCAATGTATTCGCCACTTCCTCAGGGGTTTCGATTTGGTTGGTCGCCACATCAATCGCCCCAACCATGACTTTTTTGCCACGAATCAGTTCAATCAGATCCATCGGTACACGTGAATTTTGACATTCAAGAGAGATGATATCTAACTTAGATTGTTGCAGCTTAGGGAATGCTTGCTCATATTGACGCCATTCATTGCCTAAAGTCTTTTTCCAATCGGTATTGGCTTTAATGCCATAACCGTAGCAAATGTGTACCGCAGTTTCACATTTCAGCCCTTCAAGCGCACGTTCTAAAGTCGCCACGCCCCAATCATTCACTTCATCAAAGAACACGTTAAAGGCAGGTTCATCAAACTGAATGATATCCACTCCTGCTGCCTCTAACTCAAGCGCCTCTTGGTTCAGAATTTTGGCAAATTCCCAAGCCAGTTTTTCACGGCTCTTATAATGACCATCATAAAGCGTGTCAATCATAGTCATCGGACCAGGTAACGCCCATTTGATCGGTTGATTGGTTTGGCTACGCAAGAATTTCGCATCATCAACAAAAACTGCTTTTTTACGCGAAACTTCACCCACCACTGATGGCACGCTGGCATCATAACGGTTACGGATACGCATGGTTTCACGTTTTTCAAAGTCCACACCTTCAAGATGCTCGATGAATGTAGTCACGAAGTGCTGACGGGTTTGTTCACCATCACTTACGATATCAATCCCGGCTTGGCGTTGCTCATGTAGAGACAATTTTAAGGCATCACGTTTCGCTTCAAGCAACTCTTCGCCTTCAAGTTTCCAAGCTGACCAAAGTTTTTCAGGTTCTGCAAGCCAAGACGGTTTCGGTAAGCTGCCAGCAGTTGATGTTGGTAATAAAATGGCCATGTCTAATCTTCTTTCTCTAAATTCATTTATATGTGTGATGTATTAGGCAGCGGTGTCTTGCTGAGCAGTTTCCACTTTGAAATTGGCAGCCCATTCATCAAGGATGTCTTTATAAGGCTTGATGAAGTTTTCTTCTGTCCATTTGCCTTGTTTCACAGCCAATTCACCACGTTCAACACGGTCATAGACAATACGGGTTAATGAATAATCCCCATAGCTCAAGCTTGGCTGATACACCACACCTGCAGGTGAATTGGTATTATAAATTTCAGGACGATAGATTCTTTGGAAGCTTTCCATAGTGCTGATCGCGCTGATCAATTCGAAATCAGTGTAATCACGTAATAAGTCACCTGCACAGTAGAATGCCAACGGCGCATTGCCATTTTCAGGCTTGAAGTAACGCACGCTTAAGCCCATTTTTGCGAAGTATTCATCGGTACGTGAGTAATCATCATTGGTATATTCCACACCTAAAATCGGATGCACATTCGCGCTGCGGTAATACGTTTTAGTCGTTGAAACACTTAAACAAATCACAGGCTGTTTGTTAAATTCAGCTTTAAAGACCTCTGAATTCACGAGATGTTGATACAGCTTGCCGTGCAGGTCGCCAAAGTCTTCAGGCTTTTCATTAAACTTGCAGCCTAGTGCTGGCAATACCACACTAAAGTCATAATCACGCACATAAGATGAAAAGCTGTTGCCAATCATGCCTTCAATACGTTCATTGGTATGATGATCGATAATGGTACTTTTTAAGGTTTCAATGAATGGGAAAGTTTGACCATTGCCTTCGATATCAATTTCTGCAGAGATGATATCGATTTCAAGTGAATAACGATCACCTTTTGGATTATCGACCGTTGCCAAGCTATTAAAGCGGTTGTTAATCATTGCAAGTGTACGACGAAGATTTTCTTGGCGGCTTTCACCACGTGCCAAATTAGCAAAGTTAGTCGTCAAACGTGTATTGTTTGCTGGCTCGTAGTTCTCATCAAAACGGATTTTTTTAATTGAACATGCAAATTTATTGCTCATGGTATTCACTGCCCTAATTTCTAAAAAATAAATCAAAATTTCTGTATGGAGCAATTTATACGTGAATTCAAAGATGAATAAAAATGATTTAACCTCAACATAAAGTGAGAAAAATTCATTTTTAGCAGTGTGATTCAATGAAATTCATTCAAACAGCTGAAATTAAGAGAGGATTATCTGAGTAATAATTACTACTAAAAAAAATATAATTAATTAAATAACAATAACTTATTGTGATTTATCAATAAAACTTAATAGCAGCATCTAAAGCCTACAAACTAAATCCAATACCTATTTATTCAGATTTAAGCGCTAATGAGGAAAGCTTGAATTTCATTCAAAGTGAATCTAGCTCATTTTAAGATGAGAAAAGATCAACCTATTCATTCTTTTTAGACCAAGCAAATCACTAGAATAGTAGGTCTAGATTTAAAGCTTATAATGATTATGTCGAACAAACTCGAACGCCAAAAACTGACTTTGCCAGAAGGTCATGACAAACTTCTGCTCCACTCTTGCTGTGCACCATGCTCAGGTGAAGTGATGGAAACATTGATTGAATCGGGCATCGACTTTTCAATCTTCTTTTATAACCCTAATATTCACCCCGTCAAAGAATATGAAATCCGTAAAGAGGAGAATATCCGCTTTGCAGAAAAGCACAATATTCCATTTATCGACTGTGACTACGACACAGACAACTCTGGTTTCAACGCGCCAAAGGCATGGAAAATGAACCTGAAAAAGGCATCCGCTGTACCATGTGTTTCGATATGCGCTTTGAACGCACTGCCCTGTATGCAGCAGAAAATGGTTTTAGCCTGATCAGTAGCTCATTGGGTATTTCACGCTGGAAAAATATGAAACAGATTAATGATTGTGGTCATCGTTCTGCTTCACATTACCCAAGCATTACTTATTGGGACTATAACTGGCGTAAAAATGGCGGTGCTGTACGTATGCTAGAAATCAGTAAAAATGAGGAATTTTATCAACAGGAATACTGTGGCTGCGTGTATTCACTGCGAGATACCAACCGCTGGCGTATGAGCCAAGGCCGAGATCGAATCAAACTTGGGGTGAAATTCTATTCTAATGCCAAGGATGATGAAGATTAACAATGATCCTTGAAGTAACAGTCCTTTAAACCTCTGTCGCTGCATACCAATTCTTCCAAGAACTGGTTCCGCGTACTTCAATCGGTACAGTTGGAATCAGTTTTTCTTTTAACACTTGGGTTTGTTCTACCGCCTTGGCGAGTCTTGCTTTAACTGAATGAATACATTCTCGATCACCAAATTCACAGCGGTCTAAGCTTGTCCCGCCACACGGTCCATTGGCTAAACCCTTCGGACAGGTTTCCGGGCAGATATATAAGGTATCGCCCAAACGGCATTGCCCACAACTTTCACAGCCGACAATACTATGCTTGCTGATGAATTCAGTTTTCAGCAAGGTTTTTGCAGCAGCCTTGCGTTCCCAAAATGGCGATTTAAAAATAAAGCGGCCGACACCCTTGGCAATTTTTGAATCAAATAAAGCATCATGCATTAAATGTAATTGATAATATTTAATCATCTGACTAGATGATGGCTGGCGGGAAAAAGAAGATAGTTCCGGTATGAACTCCTTCCCCGTTTTAATTTGCCATAAGGACATCCACAGCGATTCAAGCGCATCTAAACCCAGATGCCGATATTGCTCAATATAACTTTCCAGCAGCATCTGTTCTTCAGGTTTATGACACGCAGATAAATCAACACCGGAAAATCCAAGCTGTTTGCACATCAAAATTTGTAAAGCACAGCGCAAATAAACCCGCTCGCTCAGTCCAGCCTGTTTCTCATCTGCCAATACTTTGAGCATATGCGGCGTAATGACAATCCCTGCAACTTTATTTTTTACCATAAAGTTGGCGCGCGCTAAACTGAGCGGCATCACACATGCGAGGATTTTCTGTGGGTAATGGTGGCGTTTTAAAAATGCCTTGGCCTGCTTGAGCGCATCAATGTCATAACCCAATTGGGTGATAATAAAATCAGCACCCGCTTTGATCTTCTTATGCAGTTTTAAGTACTGGGCATCGCGTTCTGCTTCAACATATTTAAACGGGTTAAATGCAACGCCAATGCAAAATCCGCCAGATTGTTTGGCCGCCATGACAGCATTGACGGACTCCAGATATCGGCTACGTTCTGTTCCATCTTTTCCATCATGATGTTCTTTTAGCTTGTCGCCCGTCAGCAATAAAAGATTGTTGATATTAGCCGCCTTAGCTTGCTGTAGGAATAACTCAAAATCCTGAATATCCCGTCCTTTGCCAGCAAAATGCAGAACCTTTTCCACTGAGTCTGGATATCGCTTACTCGCTTCAAGCGGCGCCATGTCATGATCTGAATGTACACGGTCTGCCAAAGTCATTACAGCAGGATAGCCAGCAAATGCCGTTTTCACGGGAAAAATCTCATTTAATGAAGTGAGATATTCCACCAGAATACAAAACTGGTTTTGCTGAAAAAAGGAGGATAATTGGGGCATATACAAAGTAGATCTAAAGGATCAGAAAAAGATTGAGCTGAATTATAGGCCAGAAAGATTGAAATACCACTTGCCACTACCAATAAATAGCGGTGGCAGAATTGATACTTATTAAGTGGTAGTTATTCCCAGATCTTTTTTGCTACCTCATTCATCAGCTTGATTTTCTTGCATTGGGTAAAACATTCATCTAAAAAAACTATCAAATGAAAATCAAATTATGCTGAGCTGCGTAGACCAGTCATCTACGAATACCAACATTAACACAAGCCACAATTTATAAAATCAAGCAGCTTATAAACACAACAGTGTAATTACAGCTCTCTAATACAATAACAAGAATATTCAGGCAGAGATGCAGCTAAGCGTACCCGGCATCCATATTTTAGTAGGTAAATGCTTATGATTAATCCAGATAAAGAAACCGATGAAGAAGTGAATGAAGAATTTCCAGAAGAGGAATTAGACCCGCAAGAAAAGCAGGATCGGGAGATTCAGCGTGGTCAGTTAGGCGTAGACAAAGACCCCCAGATAAAACGAGACCAGATCCGTCAGAGACATGAGGATGAAGAGGATCAGAATCTATAGCTGATGTCCTTTAATCCAATAAAGGCCTAATTGCATTTTCTCAACCGAGCACTTCTTTTATATAGCTACGCCAAAATGATCGTCGGAACAATAAAACCGACTGTCACTAATATGCCATGAAAAATTGAAGCATAGGGTTCAGACAACATCGCTACCTGTTTCATTGGCGAGGTTCACGGTGACATCTGCAAAGCAAGCAAGCCGATAAAGCCTAGCTGCCATTTAATATTTTCATGGGCTTGTAGATGCTGTCTATAGGCATAGGCCAGTAATATCGCCGAAAAAATAATTTCAAAAATCCAGGACCAGATGCCCCATTTTCCCCACACACCAAAACCTAAATATTGCTCGGCATAAGGGTATAAGGCCAGATCGGCATTATGCATGGGAATATCTGCGACAAAATGCAACAAACAAGACAATGCCGCTACTGCTGCAATTCGCTTATCTTTTAGAAAAAATGCACCCCAAACGATTGCCATCAGCAAGGAATGATCCTAATCAATAAAGGTCAAATCAAAATATAAATAAGGTAACGCGAGTAAATTGGGTGTTACTTTCTCAATGCCAATCGCGACCAAGATACCATTCATGACATCAAGGAAACCTGCACCCAAAATACATGCTCTTTCCTTATATTTTTTAACTTTTATGCTTTTAAATTTTTCTATTTCAGCATGATGTCACAGAAAAATTTACATCATCAAGCCAGAAGCATCATACATTTTTTAAAATGGGTGAGCGCTTTATTCCTTGGATACTTCCTCAACCCTCTGCTCTCTGGTATCACTTTGAATCAGGCCATCGACCAGGTTAATGGTTCGATCACAGGTCGCTGAAAGACGCGGATCATGTGTCACTAACAGCACAGCACAATCCCGTTCCTGATGTACCTTACGAAACAGGGCAAACATTTCTTCTGCAGTTTGCGTGTCCAGATTTCCAGTCGGTTCATCTGCCAGTAATAGAGCCGGATGGGTAATTAAAGCTCTGGCAATCGCTACACGCTGCTGCTGTCCACCAGACAGCTCATTTGGTTTTCGGTCAGCAAATTTTTCCAGCCCGACTGCCGAAAGTAATTCACGCGCCCTATCAATGGCCTGTTTATCAGGCCGACCGTGGGTCAGCATTAGAGGCATCAGGATATTATGCAGTGCAGTAAAGGCCTGAATCAGGTGATGAAACTGGAATACAAAGCCAATGCTATTGCCACGTAGTGCAGTCCGTTCAGTATCATCCATTTTACTGGTCGGTTGCCCCAGCAAATATAATTCCCCACTACTCGGCTGATCCAAGAGTCCCAAAATATTTAATAAGGTACTTTTTCCGGAACCTGAAGGACCAATCAGCGCAGCAAAATCTTGCCGTTCTATACATAGATCAATGCCATGCAAGACTTCCACCTCATTGGGCTGACCAATGTTATAGGATTTGCGTAGCGCCTCTAGACGCAAAACTTCCTGTGACTGTTCAGACATGACGAATTGCCTCCACCGGATCGAGTGCTGCCGCCCGACGTGCTGGTACAGCCGCCGCCAATACGCCAGTCAATGTTGCCAATAACAGGGCCCAAAATACCAGCTCAATCGGGACGGGAATATAAAACAGGCCGGGACCAAAATTATTAAATATCCAGACCAATCCATAACTGACTGCGCTGCCAATGGCCGAACCGATGAGTCCAAAAATCGCTCCCTGAAATAGAAACACGCTTAAAATTTGTGCTTGGGTAGCACCAGTGGCACGTAAAATTCCGATTTCCCGGGTTCGTTGCACCACGCTCACCGACATGACACTGGCAATACCAAAAGCCACAGAAACGGCGACAAAGATAATAATCATATTGGTGGAAAGACTTTGGGATGAAATCGCATTCATTAACTGGGCATTGCTTTTAATCCAGCTTTCAGCCTGTAAGGAGGTTAAACGTCCCACCTGATCTGCAATTTGATCGGCCTGAAAAAGGTCATTCACTCTCAGATCAATGACCGTCACCCCACCCGGCAGATTCAGCAAAGACTGCGCCTGTTTCAGATCCAGATATACATAGCGTGCATCCAGTTCACGCACCCCAAGTTCAAATATCCCGGCAGTATTGACCAAGGTACTCTTTTCCTGTCCGGTATCCAGCCGCAACTTGCTACCGACCTCAACACCGAGATCCTTGGCCAGTTCGCTACCAATCATCACATCATCTGCACCTACTCGCAGCTGACCACTTTGTAAGTATTTCTTTAAAGGAATAATCTGCTGATAACGTTCTGGATCAATACCGACCAGCGCGACAGATTCTATGGCTTCACCACGCTGTACCAGTGCTGGTCCGGAAACGGTCGGAGATACTGCGGTCAAAATGGGCAGCTGATCCAGTGTGCTAATGATTTGCTGCCAGTTATTGATCGAACGGAGTCGCTGGGCACGTTTATCTTCCAGTAGAAGCTGGGTCACCCCTTCTTTCGTCGGAGCCACCTGATTGACTTCATCCGGGGACAATAAGCGGATATGTGCCTGCGTCCCTAAAGTCCGTTCGACCAGATTAGATTGCAGACCCTGAATCAAGGCCGTAATAAATACAATCACAGCCACGCCTACTGCAACTCCGACAGTGATCATGATGGACTGTGCCCGGCCTTCACGTAAGAAACTGACCGCAATTGTCCATTCGGTCCATAGCCGTCCGAAAAATTTTTTCAATCGAATTTCACCGGTATTTCGTTTTTGGTATTGCTTTGGTTCGCAGGATTTTCAGTTAAGCTATTTTGTGGCTTTAAACGTACCCGGGCACCCTCTTCTAAAGCAGCGTCTGGATTGGCCAGCACTTGATCACCTTCATTCAAGCCTGAAATTACTTCAGAACGATCAAGTCCGCGCATTCCCAAAGTCAACTGCTGGCGTTGGACTTTGCCATTGCGTACCAGGAATACCGTGGCTTTATCTCCTTTTAGTCCAGTTAAGGCATCATTTGGAATGGCTAAAGCACGCTCGCGTCTACCCGTTTCTATATTCACCGATACCGTCATATCCTGACGCAGAAAATCAGGTACTGGATTTACTGTGAGCTTAAGTTCTACTGTACCGCGTTGAGGATCGACACTTGGAGCAATAAAATTAATCCATGCCGGAAAGGTTTTCTCTGGATATGAATCTGCAATCACGGTGGCTTTTTGCTGTAAAGCTAGCCGTGATAAATTGCGCTCATCCAGGGGTACACGGATTTCGGTATTACCATCGAGTGCAATGGTAAATAAGGTCTGGCCCGGCTGCACCAGATCGCCCGGTTCAACATTACGGGTCAGCACAGTGCCTGCCGCCGTTGCACGGATTTTTGTCTTGTCCAGTTGGGCACGTGCCACGGCGAGCTGTTCGCCTAATGAAGCCTCTTCAACCTGACCCGGTGCCAGTGCGGCTGCTTTCAAACGTGCTGTTTCAAAGTTATTACGCGCAACCCTTTCAGCTTCTACCGCCTTTTCAATTTCCTCAGCCGACAGGATGCCTGCCTCTGCATTACGTCGACGGGTTGCTTCACGGCTGGCCTGCTCAAGCTGGGCTTTGGCCGAGGATAATTCTGCTACTGCCTGCGGACGTCGACTTGTGGCTAATTCGGTCAGCGCAACTTCCGCCTGACGGACTTGGGCAGCCAACTCATCCGATTTCAGTACTACCAGCAGGTCACCCGGTTTGACTTGATCACCTTCCTGTACCCGTCGCTCTAACACCACACCAGTAATTTCACTGCCTACATCAGCACGCGAAACGGTAGCGACACGTCCTGTTGCCACTACATTTTGTACCAACGGCATAGCGCTTAAAGTATAGCTCGGCAATTCCGGCCCTTTCCACCAGCGGAAAAGCACAAACCCCACTGCCAGTATCAGCAAGAGAACAATCAAAATTTTATAGCCGGCAGCACGCAAATGGACATCTCCGATCGGGTTTTTAACTGCATATTCAATTAAAAAGATGTAGAAGTATTTAGTTTTTTCGTAATATGCAATTTTAATAAAAATAAGAGTAATTTTGAAATATTTATTTTTATCATTAATTTAGGCTATTAGAATAGATCTTGTATCTTGGAGCATGTAGTGATTAGCTTCCACTATATGCAAATAGTAGAGTTTGTAATAGACCTAAGACTTCTAGTCTGTGAAAGAGATAAAACCTGCTATTTGCCCTAACCACTTGCACAACTCTGGACGGTAACTAAGCACTTTGATGCTGTATTCACAAGAAAAGACGGTGGTTATGCTGTAAGAATAATTAAATAAATAAAGCAGGTAAAGATTATGTTTTATCTTGGTATTGATGTTGCTAAAGCTAAAATTGATTGCTGTTTAATTTTGGAAAATTCCGCAAGTAAAAAGAAAACCAAAACTTTTTCGAATATGCCAAAAGGTTTTGAACAACTTCAAACTTGGCTAAATCATCATGCTGCAAGCTCTACACAGACCATTATTTTAATGGAAGCTACTTCTATTTATCATGAACGCTTAGCTAAATCTTTATTTGGTGCAGGCTATCAAGTCTGTGTAACCAATCCTGCTAGAGCTCGATATTTTGCTCAGAGTATGTCTAAGCTGAATAAAACAGACAAGGTGGATAGTGAAGTTTTAGCTCGATTTGCGATGACTGCGGATCTACATTTTTGGCAGCCTTTACCCGCACATATTCAATTGCTGAATGCTTTGCTGGATAGAAGAGCTGTACTTTGTGAAGATTTACAACGTGAAAAAAATCGTTTGGAAAAAGCAGAGTCTACTTTCACGATAGAACCGGTACTTCAGTCTATCCATAAGAGTATTAAACAGTTAAACAAACACATTCAGGATATTGATCAGCAAATTGATGATCACATTGATCAAAATCCTGATTTAAAAAATGATAAAGAATTGCTCAGCAGTATTCCAGCCATTGCAGATCGAACCAGTTTATTAATGCTCAGTTTCTTGCGCAGCTATACTTTTGAAAGGGCCAGTCAAGCGGCCGCCTTTGTTGGCTTGGTCCCCATTCAAAGGCAATCAGGTAGCTCCATTCATGGCAAGAGCCGTTTATCCAAAGCTGGCTCTTCCAAAATACGTGCCGGTTTATATATGGCAGCCATTGTCGCAACTCGGCATAACCCCCACATTAAAGAGATGAATGAAAGATTATTGGCCAATGGTAAAACCAAGATGATGGCGATTGGAGCTGCGATGAGGAAGTTAGTTCATCTTTGTTATGGTGTACTCAAACACCAACGGCCTTATCAAGTAGATTATTGAGCATGAATTCTCAATAATTTGCTTGACGTTTCAGACGGTATCTCTTTCATAAATCAAAAAATGTTCAATATTTGATTTTTTTAAATCAGCACGGCTTCATTTGATTGATTTAATTTTTTACCTTTTTGTAGGCAATCTCTCTACTTTTGAAAGGCCAAAATGAGGATCTCAAAATATATTTGGAGTCCGCAAGAAAAATCTTTTATTTCCCATACACGACATCCTGAGCCAGTTTTAAGCACTGCTTTAAAATGCAGCGCAAGGGATGGGAAACGTGTGGCATCCATGCCACACTCATGAATCCAATACCGACTAAAAAGCTATTTTCAATTTTGGTTTTAAGAACAATTTTTAGTTTCTAAAATGATTTATGAAAGAAGTCTAATTTTACTCATAACCAATTTTATATTATTGAAGATCCTCATAGTTCCTACAAAATATATTCCTCATTAAATATTTTAAGTACTTATTGCAAGACGAGTAGCTTTTCCCGTTTTCACTCATGTTCAGAGATACCACGAATATTCCAGTCATCTTCGAGCACAAGGATGGTTTTATTTTTAATGGGAGAAAAATACGGATACATAATAATTTTTTTCGGTGCAAAACCTCGCACTATAATAAGATTTTTAACTTTTTACTGCTTCTCCAGACCATTTATATAATTTAAACGCCGCATTTAAACAAACCAGAATAATAATTGTAGGTGCTTTTCTCATGGATAAACGAGTGTTCTCCACTTTGCTCTTGCTACTGTGTACCTGCATGAGTGTAGTGGCCTGCCACAAGTCAGAAGACCAACAGCAGCAAACGCCGGATAGCACTGCGGCACAAGTGAGTATTTTCAAAGTACAGCCGCAAAGCGTGAATTTCAGTGAAAACCTGCCGGCACGTGTTCAGGCTTATAAAATTGCAGAAATTCGCCCTCAAGTGGGCGGTATTATTGAAAAAGTATTATTTACTCAAGGCTCTGAAGTTAAAGCTGGCCAAGCTTTGTTTAAAATCAATTCAGCCACCTTTCAGGCAGACGTTAACAGTAATCAAGCCGCTTTAGAGAAAGCGCAATCTGAAGTAGTACGTTTAAAAGTCCAGCTCGATCGTTATCAGCAACTCATCAGCAGCAACGCGATCAGTAAGCAAGAATTAAGTAATGCTCAGTCTGAGTATCGCCAAGCTGTCGCTGAGGTGGCACAAATGCGGGCACTCCTGACCCGTCAAAATCTGAATTTACAATATGCGACGGTTCGTGCCCCTATTGCAGGCCGTATCGGTAAAGTCCTCATCACCGAAGGTGCTTTGGTCACTCAGAGTGATCCCAATGCGATGGCGGTGGTTCAGCAGATCGATAAAGTCTATGTCGATGTGACTCAGGCCATTCATGACTATGAGCGATTACAGGAGGATTTAGAAAAAGGTGAATTGGCAAAAAGCGCGCATAATTCCATACAAATTCTCAACAGCCAAGGCCAGGCCTACGGCGTAACCGGACGCATCTTGTTCTCCGATACCAATGTTGACCCTGAAACCGGCGATGTCATTATACGGATCGAAGTCAATAATCCGGAACGTAAGCTGTTACCGGGCATGTATGTGCGAGTCAACCTGAGCCGGGCATCGGTGCCGAATGCATTGCTGGTACCGGAACAAGCGATTCAGCGCGATGATTCAGGTCATGCCCAGCTGATGGTCTTCACCCCAAAATCCACGGGCGAATTGCGTAAGGTGACTTTAGGACAGCAATACAAAGGCTATTACCTTGTCACCAGCGGTTTACAGGCAGGTGAAACTATTATCGTGGAAGGAATAGAACGTGTTTTGCCTGAACAAAAATTAAAGCCGGTGCAATGGAAAGCTCCTGTTGCTGCATCAGATGAATATAAAACAGGAGACCCATCATGATCTCTCAGTTTTTTATTCATCGCCCAATTTTTGCCTGGGTGATTGCGATTTTTATCATTCTGTTTGGGGTGCTGAGTATTCCTCAATTACCAATTGCACGTTATCCCTCTGTCGCACCGCCTCAGGTCAGTATTACAGCCATCTATCCAGGCGCGACGCCGCAAACGCTGAATGACAGTGTGATTGCTTTAATTGAAAGAGAAATCTCGGGTGTCGAAAGTCTGCTGTATTACAGTGCCACAGCCGATACTTCAGGCATTGCCACCATTACAGTCACCTTTCAGCCCGGTACGGATGTCGATCTGGCACAGGTAGATATACAAAACAAAATCAAGGCGGTTGAAGCACGTCTGCCACAGACTGTGCGCCAGCAAGGCTTAACCATTGAAGCTGCAGCATCAGGCTTCCTGATGGTCGTGGGATTAAAATCGCCCAATGATCAATATTCTGAGGTCGATCTCAGTGACTATATGGCGCGCAATGTGGTGGAAGACCTCAAGCGTGTCGATGGTGTGGGTAAAGTACAGAATTTCGGCGCTGAAAAGTCCATGCGTATCTGGGTTAAACCGGATCAATTGGTGGCCTATGGCTTATCGATTAAAGACGTGACGACCGCCATTCAAAACCAGAATATTCCGATTGCTCCCGGCCGTGTGGGTGATTTACCGGCTGTACAGGGCCAAATGATTAGTGTGCCTTTAACGGCAAAAGGTCAACTGGAAACCATTGAGCAATTCAAGCAGATCAGTTTGCGCGGTAGCACTTCAGGTGCCAGTGTACGTTTAGAGGATGTGGCGCGTGTAGAACTGGGTGCACAGAATCATAATTTTGCGATTTTCGAAAATGGCAAAGCCACCACAGCGGTTGCCGTTCAGTTAAGTCCAGGTGCAAATGCCGTTAAAACTGCTGAGGGTATTCACAGCAAAATTGCCGAACTGTCGCAAACACTTCCTAGTGGCATGGAATTTACCGTTCCCTACGACACCGCACCGTTTGTAAAAACTTCGATTGAAAAAGTGATTCATACCTTAATCGAAGCCATGCTGCTGGTGTTTATCGTGATGTTTATTTTCCTGCATAACATTCGCTATACCCTCATCCCTGCCATTGTTGCCCCGATAGCCTTGTTAGGTACCTGTGCAGTGATGCTGCTCGCAGGATTCTCCCTTAACGTACTGACGATGTTCGGTATGGTGCTGGCCATTGGGATTATTGTCGATGATGCGATTGTCGTCATTGAAAACGTGGCACGGATTATGGCCAAAGAAGGTTTAGCGCCGAAAGAAGCCACATCTAAAGCCATGACGGAAATCACCCGACCCATCATTGGGATTACCCTGGTCCTGACCGCAGTATTTTTACCAATGGCATTTGCAGGCGGATCGGTCGGGATCATTTACCGACAGTTTACCGTCACCATGTCCGTTTCGATCCTGTTTTCAGCCTTCCTTGCACTGACCTTAACCCCTGCACTCTGTGCAACCCTATTAAAACCGATTGATGCAAATCATCAAAAGCGGGGTTTCTCTGCTTGGTTTGACCACTTTTTTGAGGGGGTAACACATAAATATGAAAGCGTTTTATTAAAGATCGTCAAACATGTTTATCCAGCAATGCTGGTATTTGTAGCGATTACCACAGCCATGGTTTTTGCTTTCCGTGCTGTACCTAACGCATTTTTGCCTGAGGAAGATCAGGGCTGGTTTATGACGTCTTTCCAGTTACCGTCAGAAGCCTCACAACAACGCACCCAACATGTTATTCGTCAATTTGAACAGCATTTAAAACAGCGTCCTGATATTAAAGTCAATATGTCGATTTTAGGCTTTAGCTTTAGTGGTTCCGGTCAAAATATGGCTTTGGCCTTTACCATGCTCAAAGATTTTAAAGACCGCAGTGCCGGTGCAACAGCGCAGGCTGAAGCTGATGCAGTCAATATGGCCATGAGGAACAGTAATGAAGGCATGATTATGTCGGTACTTCCTCCTGCAATTGATGAGTTAGGTACATCTTCGGGGTTTAGTCTGCGTCTGCAAGACCGCGCTAATTTGGGCATCAGCAAGCTTTTAGCCGCACAGGGTCAGCTTTTGGGTATGGCGGCTGGAAACAAAAAACTGGCAGCTGTGTATCCTGAAGGCTTGCCGCCTGGCAGCACGGTGAGTCTGGAGATTGACCGTACCAAAGCTGAAGCGTTTGGCGTAAATTTCAGTGATGTTAATGACATTATCTCGACCTCCATGGGTTCAGCCTATGTGAATGATTTTCCAAACCAGGGCCGTATGCAGCAAGTCATTGTACAGGTGGATGCACACTCCCGGATGACCGTGCCAGATATCCTGACTTTAAAAGTTCAGGGATCCAACGGTCAATTAGTGACGCTGAGCGAGATTGTCACACCAAAGTGGCAGAAATTACCGCAACAATATAATCGTTACAATGGACGTTCATCGCTGAGCATTGGGGGAAGTGCCGCACCGGGCGTTTCTTCAGGCGAGGCCATGGCAGAAATGGAACAGCTTATAACTCAGCTGCCAAAAGGGATTGGCTATGAGTGGACCGGCCAATCTTTGCAAGAAAAGCAATCTGAAGCTCAGACGATTTTCCTGCTGGGATTGTCATTGTTAGTGGTATTTTTGGTCTTGGCAGCACTGTATGAAAGTTGGTCAATTCCCCTAGCGGTACTATTGGTTGTCCCTTTAGGGATCATTGGTGCAATCGTCGCCGTATTATTACGCGGCATTCCCAACGATATTTTCTTTAAAGTTGGCCTGATTACCATTATTGGGCTATCTGCAAAAAATGCCATTTTGATTGTGGAATTCGCCAAAGAATTGAAAAAAGAAGGCTTAAGCTTGGCTGAAGCAGCAGTTGCCGCAGCGAAATTACGTTTACGCCCCATTTTAATGACCTCTTTCGCATTTACCTTTGGTGTACTTCCCTTGGTCATGGCCAGCGGTGCAAGTTCGGAAACGCGACATGCCATTGGTACCGGCGTATTTGGTGGAATGATCAGTGCAACCATCCTTGCGATCTTCCTGGTGCCGGTATTTTTTGTTTTTGTACTGGGTTTATTTGATAAAAAGTCGGATCAAGGTCAATAAATCTTGGGTTGAAACCACGGTTCAATTTTTTAATAAGATCTATTTAAGGATTACTTGAATAAGTCTAATTATTTTCTGACCAAGCCAAATTTGCTAACTGAATGTTTTTACAGCAATAATTGAAATTGAACCATTTAAAGAAAACGGCTTATTCATCACGAATAAACCGTTTCTTGGATCTACATTAGAAGAAAACCTGAGTCATTCTCAATAATTTTACTTTGATAGCACTTTACCACGTGCCATATGCAATTTCTTGTAACTGTCAATCAGACGTAAATGCCGGTCCAAGCCTTCCAGTTGCATGCTGGTTTCAGTTAAACCATAGAAACGGATACTGCCTTCCATAGAACCGATCACCGCATCCATACGCTCATCACCAAACATACGGCGGAAATTGGCTTCGTAATCATTCAAGTCCATGTCATCATCAAGTTCTACTTCCAGAACCACATCCATGCATTGATAGAACAAGCCGCGCTCAACTGTGTTGGTGTTGTACTGAAGGAAGGTTTCCACTAGCTCTTTGGCTTCTTCAAATTCTTGTAAAGCAATATAAATCAGCAGCTTTAACTCGAGAATGGTGAGCTGACCCCAAACGGTGTTGTCGTCAAACTCAATCCCGATCAAAGTGGTGATGTCGGTATAATCATCCACTTCTACTTCTTCCAGACGCTCAACTAAAGCCACCAGCTGTTCATCATCCAAACGGTGCAAGTTCAAGATATCTTCACGGAACAATAAGGCTTTGTTGGTATTATCCCAAATTAAATCTTCAACCAGATAAATTTCCGAATAATCAGGCACCAAAATACGGCAAGCGGTTGCACCTAAATGCTCATACACCGCCATGTATACTTCTTTGCCCATGTCTTCCAAAATGCCAAACATGGTAGCGGCTTCTTCAGCATTGCTGTTTTGACCTTCGCTGGTAAAGTCCCATTCCACAAACTCGTAGTCAGACTTGGAGCTAAAGAAACGCCATGACACGACACCGCTAGAATCGATAAAGTGTTCAACAAAGTTATTCGGTTCAGTTACGGCATTGCTGCTAAAGGTTGGTTTAGGCAAATCGTTCAAACCTTCAAAGCTGCGACCTTGCAGCAATTCAGTCAGGCTACGCTCTAACGCCACTTCAAGTTTAGGGTGTGCGCCGAAAGAGGCAAATACACCGCCAGTACGTGGGTTCATCAAGGTTACACACATTACCGGATACTGGCCGCCTAAAGAAGCATCTTTAACCAGTACCGGGAAACCTTGCTCCTCCAGACCTTGAATCCCTGCCACAATGCCAGGATATTTGGCTAACACTTCTTCAGGCACATCTGGCAGTGCAATTTCACCTTCCAGAATTTCGCGTTTCACCGCGCGTTCAAAAATCTCAGATAAGCACTGGACTTGTGCTTCAGCTAGGGTATTCCCTGCACTCATACCATTCGAAAGATACAGGTTTTCAATCAGGTTGGATGGGAAATAAACCGTCTCACCATCGGACTGACGGACAAATGGCAGTGAACAGATGCCGCGCTCAGTATTGCCTGAGTTGGTATCATACAAATGTGTGCCTAGCAGTTCATCTTCAGGGTTATAAATATCTAAGGTGTATTCATCCAGAATTTCTTTTGGCAGTTCACCGTTCGGACCTGGCTTGAACCATTTTTCATCCGGGAAATGCACAAATTCTGCATTGGCAATGTCTTCACCCCAGAACTGGTCGTTATAGAAGAAGTTACAGTTTAAGCGTTCAATGAATTCACCCAGGGCCGAAGCCAAAGCACTTTCTTTAGTCGCACCTTTACCATTGGTAAAACACATTGGAGATTGCGCATCGCGAATATGCAAAGACCATACATTCGGTACGATGTTGCGCCATGAAGCGATTTCAATCTTCATACCCAAGTTCGCCATAATGCCGGACATATTGGCAATGGTTTGTTCTAATGGCAGGTCTTTACCCGGAATATAGGTACTGCTTTCTGTCGCCAAACTAGGCATTAGCAAGGCTTGTGCATCGGCATCAATGCTTTCTACTTCTTCGATTATAAATTCCGGACCGGTCTGGATCACTTTTTTTACCGTACAGCGATCAATTGAACGCAAAATGCCCTGGCGGTCTTTTTCGGAAATATCGGCTGGTAGCTCAACCTGAATTTTAAAAATCTGCTTGTAACGGTTTTCAGGGTCTACAATATTGTTTTGCGACAAACGGATGTTATCGGTCGGGATATCACGCGCTGCACAGTACACCTTTACAAAGTAGGCAGCACATAATGCAGAGGACGCGAGAAAGTAGTCGAATGGACCCGGCGCTGAACCGTCGCCTTTGTAGCGAATGGGTTGATCGGCGATTACCGTGAAATCATCGAACTTGGCTTCTTGTCGAAGGTTGTCAAGATAATTGACCTTAATTTCCATGCTGGCACCTAAATATTCTTATGTGTCAGTGCAACACATAAAAATCAAAAAAATAAAATATAAGCCGAATCAGGGATGAGAAATTGACTTAAGCAATAGTGTGACTAGTGCCATTCGTGCAGCGTTACGAACGACTGACCCTAGAAAGATGGACGGTATTATAGAGTGATTTTGCCTGATTGATAACTTTTGTCTGTGTTTCTCACCGATTTATGAGAAATGCTGATGCAAAGAGAACTTGGTTGAGACTGTATCAAATCAAGAATTTCAAAGCATTCTATCTACTGTGAATGTTTCAGTAGCTGTATCCCTTGATACTTGAGATTTTCGTTATACTTACTCATATTTATATTAAATAATTAAAATATATAAATTTATTTAAATTTAATTTTCAGATTCAATTATCGCTAGACACATAAGTTAAATAAAACCACTTGAATTTTTAATTTTACTTAATATAAATCAATGTGTTATAAGTCAATAATAGATAAACAAATATTGGAAAAAGATGCCCCATGGGAATTGCTATTTTCTGTCTGATTTTGGGTTTTATTGTGGGCTACTTATTTAAAGATACTCAACATAAAAAAGACACACCCAAAGCCAAAGTATCCCAAACCAGAAATGTATATTTAAGCTATAACGAAAGACAGCGGGCAAAAAATGGAAGCAAAGAATTCAAAGTCAAAGACTCGGAAGATGGGATACCCGTATTTTTATACAAAGCAATACTGTCCAGTGAAGCGATTGCGGAAGATAAATTATCACTCACCTCGAAGAAGGTCGCATAATGTATCTATATATGGCTGCTCAATTCAGGCTTGATATAAAACTTCACTATGGATTTTAGTCAATCTAGTTAATGACTCTATCCGGCTTATTTGTCCTTTATAAACGATTTCTAAACAGCCATGCCGCTAAAGGCAAGCTCACTATCGCCATCATCAGCATGGGAATAAAATCCCTTTTCACCTGACTAAACTGTGCTCCTTCCAAATATACGCGTTGTACCAGATCAATACCGAAGCGTAAAGGATTCACATAGGTTGCTATCTGTAAAAATTGCGGCATGTTTTGCACGGGAGTAAGCAGCCCTGATAGCAACATCAGCGGCATAATCAACAAGAAGGTAAACAGCATGGCTTGTTGCATATTCATTGAAAGCGCCGATATAGATAAGCCAATTCCGACCACGGCAATATTAAAAACCGCCAAGCCAAAATACAATAATCCCAGTGAACCATTCATGGGAATCTGAAACCAGAACAATATAATCAGCAGAATAATGGTGGATTGCATCATGCCAACAAAAATTGGCGGTAAAGCCTTGCCAATCATAATATGTAACGGTGTATATGGCGTGACAAGCAACTGGTCAAAGGTGCCCTGTTCACGTTCACGTGCAACCGATAAGGCCGAAAGCAACAAGGTTTGAATCATGCTTAAAGCGGCAATCAGTGAAGGCATCAGACCCCAGCGTGACTGCTGATTCGGGTTATACCAGGTTCTGGTTTCAATATTAACCGGTGAGATAGAACCCAGTTGTTGCTGATTAAATTGATTTACGACCGCATTGATATAAGCTCCCGCAGCTGCGGCGGTGGAAGAATTTCGCCCATCCAGAATCAGTTGAATGGCAGAGCTTTGTCCCTGATTCAGTTTAGTTTCAAAATCTTGTGGAATGCTAATCACTGCCAAGGCCGTCCGGTCATTCACCACCTGCTCAATTTGCTGATTATTTTCCAAGGTGGCTGTACGGATAAAAATGCCGGAACCATCCAGTTTAGACAATAATGCCGTAGCAACCTGCCCTTTACTTTGATCCAGCACCGCATAATTAACATGATTGACATCATAACTTGCAGCATAACCAAAAATCAGCGCCTGCATGAGTGCAGGTGCAAACAGAATAATGCGGTTGGCTGGATCACTAAAAATACTGAGAAATTCCTTTTTCACCAGACAGCTTAAGTGGTTTAACCAGGCGACTAGATGAGTGAGCATGATCTTATCTCAGCTGTTTTTTAAGTGATTTGTAGGCCACTATGGTCAGGACCACCACATACAGCATTAAGATTCCGCATTCTTTTAACCACAGCATCCAGTCATCTCCTGCCAAAAATAAAGTTTTAATCAGTGACATAAAATGTGTCGCAGGTAAAATCTGGCTGATGATCTGTACCAATACCGGTAAATTCTGGATATCAAAGACAAAACCGGACAACATCAGCGCTGGCATAAAACTGGCCAATAAGGCAATTTGACTGGCCTGAAACTGGCTTTGCGCCAGACCTGAAATAGCCAGTCCCAGCAACAGTGAAACCAGCAGGTACATCAATGATGCGCCCATAATGGCAAGCAATGAACCACGCATGGGAACTTCAAACAGGTAGTGTGAAGCGAGCAGACACACCACTATATCGACCATGCCAATAACGAAATAAGGGATAAGTTTGGCAATGACCATTTCCAGAGGGCGTACAGGAGTGACAAATAAGGCTTCTAGAGTCCCGCGCTCACGTTCACGGGCAATCAGCAAGGCCGTTAAAAACGCCCCGATTAACGTCAGAATCAGCACAATCAGCCCGGGAACCAAAAACCAGCTACTATTGCCAGATTCGTTAAACCACATCCGTTGTTCCACCGTGACCATTGCAGATGAGCCAACGATATTTTGCCGGTCGGCATTAATGGCAAATGCAGTATTGATTGCCCCGCTGACATAGCCCTGTAAGGACGAAGCAATATTGGTGGATCGTCCATTCAGCAATAATTGCAACTTCGCCTGGCCATGGGCAATATCTTCTGCAAAGGTCGCAGGTACACGCAAGATGGCATCTATTTCAGCATTTTGAATCGCATTTTCCGCTTCGGGATAATTTGTATATTGCTGGGTGCTGAGGTATTTGGAGCCATTTAAGCCTGCAATCAGCTGATTGCTTTGTGGAGAAGATTGCTCAATTACAACGCCCACCCGACCATGACTCAAGTCAAAGGACAGGCCGTAGCCAAATAAAAGAATCAAGATAATCGGCAACAGTAAGCCAATCGCCAGACTGCTTTTGTCACGCAGTAACTGTTTGCTTTCCTTTTTGAGCAAAGCCCGCAGACGAACAAAAAACAAAGATGGCTTCATATCCTGTTCTCCTTTAAGTTTTCTGGGCTGCACGTGCTTTTTCTACAATAGCAATAAAGGCACTGTTCATGTCTAAAATATCGCTACCTGCAAATTGGCGCACCTGTTGCGGTGAACCTAAAGCCAGTAATTCTCCGGCATCTTGAATTGCAATGCGGTCACAATATTCGGCTTCTTCCATAAAGTGGGTAGTAATAATCACGGTGATGCCTTGGTCAGCCAGTTCACCAATAATCGACCAGAACGCTCGCCGTGCAATTGGGTCGATGCCACTGGTGGGCTCATCCAGAAAGATAATTTCCGGTTCATGCAGCAAGGCGGCCGCCATCGCTAAATGCTTTTTGTGGCCTTCGGGCAAGTCACCACTTTTTGCATGCAGGTCTAAATGAAATTGTGTCAGGGCTTGATCAATGCGGGTTTTAAGCTTGTTGCCGCTTAAACCATAGGCACCACCAAAAAACTGCAGGTTATCCAGTACGGTTAAATTACTGTACAGGGCAAATTTTTGTGAGACATAACCAATCCGGGCACGTGCCTGAGCGCGCGCATAACGCAGATTCATGCCTGCAACTTCAAGCGCTCCACTGGTGGCCGGCAATAAGCCGCACAGCATCCGGAAAGTTGTGGTCTTTCCTGCACCATTGGGACCCAGTAAGCCAAAAATTTCCCCGCGCTGTACCTGAAAGGAAGTACTGGCCACCGCGGTAAAATCGCCGAACTTGCGCACCACGTCTTTGACTAGAATTACCGGTGCCTGATCAGGTTCACTCTTTAACGCATTCTTATCACTGGGCAAATGTGCATCATGATCGATAGCTGTTTGATCCTGCTGGTTTTGGATTTGATGCAAGATCAACATAAAAGCATCTTCCAGTTCGGCCTCACGCGATTGTGCGCTCACACCTTCAGGAAGTTCAGTCGCTGGTAAAACTGGTTGCTGCGGCGTGGTCATAAAGCGCACCGTGTTTCCTTTGGGCACGGCGTCGGTAATATACGCAGTATTTCTGAGTAAATGTGCCTGTAGAACCCGGGCTTTCATCTCTTGTGGAGGTTTTAGCTCCCAGGTCAGCCCCTTTACATCTTCACAGAGCTGCTGCGGACTGCCCTGTTTCAAAATTTTACCTTCGTACATGATATAGACCTGGTCACAACGCTCAGCCTCATCCATATAAGCGGTACTGATCATGACCGTTAAATGCTCTTCATGAACCAGCTGTTCAATCACGCCCCATAAATCACGGCGTGATAAGGGATCGACCCCGACACTGGGTTCATCCAGTATCAGCAGGTCCGGAGTACGCATCAAGGCACATGCCAAGCCCAGCTTTTGTTTCATTCCGCCCGAAAGTTGACCTGCCGGCCGCTGGGTAAAATACGTCAGATCGGTAATCGCCAGCAGCCGCTCAAAGCGTTGTTGCCGGATGTCTTGTGGTACAGCATGCAAGTCTGCATACAGATCCAGATTTTCTTGCACGCTTAAATCTTCATACAGGCCAAAGCGCTGTGGCATATAGCTAATCCGGTCCTGAACGGATTGAGGATCTTGCGCCACATCGATGTCCAACACTTTCAGTTGCCCAGCGCTCGGTTGATATAAGCCCGCAATTAGCCGCATCAATGTGGTTTTTCCGGCACCATCAGGCCCCACCAGCGCCGTCAGTTCACCGGCCTTAATCTTGAGATTCAGGCCATCCAGGGCACGAACATCTGCTGTGCCCTTGCTTTTCGATGCAAAGACATGCACCAGATCACATGCACTGATGATGCAATCAGTCATCTTTATTATTCTCTGTATGGACGGCTGATTTCTGGATTTTAACCGTGACAGGCTGTCCCATTTTCAATTTGTCTTCAGGATCCTGAACATAGATCCGTACTTCGTAGACCAAGGTGGTCCGAATTTCTTCAGTCTGTACCGATTTCGGGGTAAATTCAGCCACGGAAGAGATATAGCCAATTTTCCCGGATAGCGGATGATTCGGCTGTGAATCCACCAAAATTTGCGCGGTTGCACCCATTTTAATCTGACCCAAATCGGTTTCATTCACATACACACGTATCCATTTCGGATCGGTTAAAGCCAAGGTATAGACTGCTTTTTGTGGTGTGGTCATATCGCCAACTTCCTGCAGGCGTGCACGTACTACTGCATTGGTGGGTGAACGTAACTCGCTTTGTGCAATTCTGTATTGAATCAGCTCCTGATTGGATTGAATGGCTTCATAGGCAGCTTTGGCGGCAGCACGATCTTCTTTACGCGCCCCTTTTTGTAAAAGTTCCAGATTGGCCTGGCGTTCATTTACTGCCGCAATCGCCGTATTTTCATTACTTTTTGCCGAATCCAGTTCTTGCAGACTGATTGCCTGCCCATTGGTACTGCTGTATAAGGCCTGAAATCTGCCGAGGTCTTTACGGGCTTTGTCTAATTGTGCCTGTGCCGATGCCAATTGTGCTTTGGCTTGAGTAATCTGTTCGGGACGTGTTCCGACATCTTGCTCTATCACAGTTTGTTGCTGAACCTTTAATTGGGCTTCTGCCTGTTTTGCCTGAATCTGCAAAGCTTGCGTATCCAGTAATGCTACGATCTGTCCGGTTTTGACCTTATCTCCTTCCTGAACATTTAATGCTTTAATACGTCCGGCTTCTTCAAAGGCAAGTGATACCTGACGAATATCAACATTGCCATACAAGGTGAGTTCAGTACTGGAGTCTTTGTTTTTATGCAGCATCCAATAGGTCATGGCTGCTGCAATCACAACAAGGATAACCCCGGCAATAATGACTTTTTTATTCATTATGAAAGCACCTTTATTTCTAAAAGCTGAATAGGTTTTTAGTTCTCACTTTAAACTAGCATAATTTCGGAAATAATAGATTTTATTGAAAAAATGTGCTGAATTTAAATGGTTTTTATTGAACGCCGTGATAAACAGCCGGTTTTTATAATGTGCAGGCTACAGTTTTATCATCTTAAATATTCTTCACGATTATTCATCTTGTTATCATTTTAGATTGGGTAATATTTATTCATATTTTTAAACAATTGAATAAAATTCCGTAGAGAAATAGGATAAAAAATGTAGAAATACTTCTGATTTGGAACATAAATCCATGAAAAATCCACAATAATTACAATATTTTTTAGCATCATTTGGGCTCAACATGGTGCTTTGATGCATTTTGTAGCTATTGAAGTCAGATATCGCAGGTCTGTTAAATCTGTTAAAAGCCATCTGACGTCAGCCAAAATAAAGCTTACTCAAATCAGTTGAGGTCTAACGATGATAAAAACAACGCTCAGTCTATTGGCTCTATCTCTAGTGTCTACCCTAGCTCTAGCCTCTGATCCCTTACATGGCAGCAAGTGGAAAACCATAGATGATGAGACCAAAAAACCGTTATCCATTGTGCAATTTAAAGAAAGCGCTCCGGGTGTGTTTTCTGCAAAAATCATTGATGTCTTGGAAGGCACTGAAGGGAAAAAATGCACTCAGTGTAAGGGTAGATTTTATAACAAACCGCTTCAAGGTGTACAAATTGTATCTGGACTGAAAAAGGCCGGTAACAACAGTTATGATGGCGGGAAAATTACCGACCCTAAAAATGGTAAGACCTATAGTTTTAATGCCAAATTATCCGAGGATGGCAAGATTTTAAATGGTCGTGGTTATATTGGAGTTTCGGCTTTAGGCCGCAGTCAGACCTGGATCCGCATCAACTAATTTTAGTTAATCTATGATTGATCTAAAATAAAAAAGGCGACTGAATGAAGTCGCTTTTTTCAGCAATAAATTTTTTTAATTCTCACTTTTTTGTGTATAGCCCATTTTTTCAGCTTGAATAACCGAATCCTGCTTCACTTTAAAAATCGCTATTTTTCCGTCGTCTGCTCCACATAAGGCAATATGTACCCTTTGGTCCGTGCCAATTTCAGCAGAAAAAACTTTAATATGCTGCTGTTCTAATCCTTGCTGAAGCTTTTGAAGCAGAAGATCCGCATGGATTTCTGAACATTGTTTGCTGCCTAAGGGTTTCGAGATCAGAACCAAATCATTTCTATCGGTGCTATTCCTATCCGTTAGATTGGTTTGGCATCCCAGTAAACCTATGACTGAAATCATGCCGAGCAATATAAGTTTGTTCATCATTGTTATCCTTTTATAAATCGGGTGTTCATATATGCTAGCAAACCTGTTTATCTGGTCATTCGTTTATCTGATGCATGACCCATTGTAAAAATCGACTTTTATCAAGAAAATCAGGTGAATGGCTAGAGTCTATGAGTTTTTCACGACCATTGAATGTACCCAAAAAACGGTAAGAATTTTTCACTTCAAAAAAGCCACTCTCCATTTCATGGATTTCATAGAAAAATTCTTTTAACTTCTCAAACTGGCTATAGTTATGGAAATATGGACGCATCAGTAAAAAATTATAAATTTGTTCCAAACTACATAGTTCATTTTTGGTATTCATATTCTTGGTCCTATTTAAGTATAGATTGGGATTGGTCTAGATTTTATAAAAATTATGCTGTAACGCTTTAAATACATATTTTATAAATGCCCGCCATGATTGAAAGTCGGGAATTTCTACCATCCAGAACGTGAATTTAACTTCATTGATAATCAGCGTGATATTGACATGGGTGTTAACGATTAAATACTCATATCCTTTTGTTTCTGCATATTTTATTAGACATCTGGTGAAATACTCTGCTTTATCATCAGGCATATTGTCGGCTTCATACTCAGTTTTAACGAAAGCACAAATTAAACAAGATAAATTCCATAACAATATTTTCCTAAAGTTGCCATTTTTTAACTTTTAAATATATTTGAAGGTTAGATATAATGATGATGGAGTAAAAATGACTCCTATTCAACATTATTTAATGTTTCAGACCCATATTTTAAATAATTATTTTTAGCTCTAATAACAATTTAAAATATGTCTCAAAATATGTCTAATTTTCTCTAATTGAATAATTAAATATGTAATTCAATATATTATTTAGCTAAGCGAATATTGCACTGCATTAAATTCAGGTCAATATATATTCATGTAACACAAGTTATCTGAAATGTAACTTTGTTAATATTTTTTTTATTAAAAAAAGCTTTTATTTATAATTTAATCATATTTATTAAAAACTTAAATCACCTACAACTTAAATGAAATTTAATTTAAAAAAGAAATTTTGCAACGATATTGAGAAAAAAAGAAAATTTAAATAAACCATAAAAATGTGATATATCATACATTTTACAGTTTTTTGAGGTTTTTATTCTCAATCGACTGCCAATAAAATCATGTTATTTAAAGTAAAAATGTTTCAAATTTGAAACAAGAGTAAAATGTGTAAACTTTATTTAATTTATGTAGTTTAAATAATAATTTGTATTCTTCACTCATTTTTTAATGCTATTAATTATTGACCAGATAATGAGCAGTATTGAAAATGTATAACCCTATTTCCTATTATCCAGATGAAAGATACTATTCAAAAAAATTATTACAACTTATTACTTCATATTTAAACGCAGATAAAAAAATTTGCTTATTTCTGGATATTGATGGCACGCTCTCAGAATTTCATGCTGATCCTTCCCGCAGTTTCATCCCTAAAACCACATTAAAAACATTGCAGCAAATCAACAATTTTAATGTTGCCGTTAGCTTTGTTACAGGACGTTCCGTACAGATTGCTGAAAGACTGATTGCCCCGCTTGAAATGCCGATTGCCGGAACGCACGGTCTAGAAATTAAAATGAATCATGAGGTGCAATTTAATATTGCAGCTGAAGAATTTGATCCATCACTCATCCAGCAAGAGATCCAACAACTTTGCCGCCCTTACCCGCAGCTGCTCATTGAAAATAAAGCCTATTCCGTTGCCCTTCATTATCGGCAAAGTCCGGAATTGGCTGATATTGCCCGAAAAATTGCTAAAGATGTACAGCACAAGCATTCGGGACTGAAAATTAATGAAGGCAAGTTTGTATTTGAACTGCTTCCGTTACAGGCCGATAAAGGCAAAGCCATTGAAAAAATATTAAAACATTTAAATTTCAGTGATGTTTTGCCTATCTTTATTGGCGATGACAGAACCGATGAATCTGGCTTCAAAGTCATTAATCACTATAACGGTATCAGTATAAAAGTTGGTTCAGAATCAACTCACGCTCACTACCGACTGAAGAATGTTTCTGATGTCGCCGATTTTCTTAATCTATTTTCGCAATTTTTAAAAGCACGTGTTTTGGGACTGTCTCAAGTATCAAATGGAGAAAAAGCATGTCTAGATTAATCGTATTATCAAATCGTGTAAGTTTACCCAACCCGGATAAAGTAACGGCTGGTGGGCTTGCGGTGGCTTTACAAGATGCACTGACCGATATTGGCGGAGTTTGGCTAGGCTGGAATGGTGAAAAAATTGAGAATCATCAGCAGCCATATTTTAATCAAACTGAACATAAGGGTGTGGAATACGTTACTTGCCCTTTAACCGAGGAACAATACCAAAATTATTATTGTGGCTTTGCAAATAATACTTTATGGCCAGCCATGCATGATCGAGCAGATTTAATTGAATATCAGCCTCAGCAATATAAGACCTATCAACAGGTTAATCGCTTATTTGCCCAGCAGCTCAAGAAAATTGCTCAGCCCGATGACATCATCTGGGTGCATGATTACCATTTTTTTAGTGTGGCCCGTTACTGTCGTGAACTGGGTATGAATAATAGAATTGGATTTTTCCTGCATATTCCCTTCGCCGGTATAAAAATCTGGAATTTAATTCCTACTGTACATTCATTGATTCAAGACCTTTGCCAGTATGATGTGGTGGGTTTGCAAACTGAACATGACCAAAAGAAATGTATGCAAGTATGTAGTTATTATCTGGCTACAAAACCCGTTCATAGCCAAATGCTGAACTGTAATCATCATTCGGTGACAGTGAAATGTTATCCGATTGGGGTTAACCCGGAACTGATACAAAAAGCTGCGCAACAACAAGATGAAAATACTTCTACGGTATTTGAATTCGATGGTTTGGCTGATCAACAAACCATAATCAGTGTCGATCGCATTGATTATTCCAAAGGATTAATCGAACGGTTTAATGCGCTGGAAACATTTTTACAAAACAATCCTGAATATCATAAACACCTGACCGACATACAAATTGCCTGTCCCTGCCGGATGGAGATTGCAGCGTATAAAGATTTATTTGAGCATCTGCAATCCAAGGTCGATTTGATTAATCAGGAATTTTCCCAAGATGACTGGTTGCCGATTAACTGTAGCCATGACACCATTTCCCATGATCAATTAATGAAAATTTACCGGCAGGCCGATATTTGCTGGGTCAATTCATTACGCGATGGAATGAATCTGGTGGCCAAAGAATTTATCGCGGCACAGAATCCTGAAGATCCTGGTGTTTTAATACTTTCCAAATATGCCGGGGCAGCAGCGCAAATGTCTGAAGCATTAATTGTCGATCCTGAAAGTTGTAGCAGTATGATTCAGGCGCTAAAAAAAGCCTTAACCATGGCAAAATCAGAACGATTAGAGCGTTATCAACAATTAATGAATGGGTTAAAACTTTTTGATATCAATGACTGGCGTAATGCATTTTTAGCCGATCTGAAAGGTGCTGACGAATTCAATATTCTTCCATCACCTACAAAACAAACCTATCATAAAATTGTGAATTATTAAGGATTTTAAATTGGTAATTTATATTCTTTAACTATAAAAAAACGGGCATATCCATTTTTAGATATGCCCGTTCAGTTTTAACAAAATAACTAGGAAAATGAATTAACAAGTTTTGACTTGAGTAAAATGATTCAGCAACGCAATCATGCTCAATAAAGCTGCAATCAAGGTGAAAACCATGGTTAAACCCATCATTTCACTGCTGATCCCGACCAATGCAGGTCCCAATAATGACCCGGTATAAGCCATAGTTGAAACACATGACAATGCTGCTGCTTTAGACATGACATTTTGACGGCCTACACGTGAAAACATCACCGGAACAATGTTTGAACAGCCCAAACCCAGTAAAGCATAGCCCAATAAAACCACGGTCCAGTGCGGAGCTGCAACGACTATCAGCAATCCAAACGCTGCACAAAGTGCACCGTAAATAATGATATTTTTTTCGCCCAAAGCCTTGATTAAATACTGACCCGCAAAACGCCCCAAAGTCATGGCGATTGCAAAGCAGGTATAAGCCAGCCCAGCAACAGTAGGCTTTACCCCATACTCACTGATTAAATAGATCCCGCTCCAGTCCATAGCAGAACCTTCTGAAAGAAAGGCAATAAAACAGACCAGCCCCATCAAGATAATCAAGGGATTCGGCAACTTTCTAGTCTTGCTTTCGTCTTCAGCAATCTCGGCTTTTTGTTCCTTTTCAATGACCGATAAACTGTTAGGCACAGCTATTACACTCAAAATCACCAATAGGCTGCAAATCGCCAAAGCACTCATCAACGGGCTCACACCTGCTGCAAGTAATGCAGTTACCGTCATTACCCCAGCCAGGCCACCTAGACTGCACATCCCATGAAACTGGGACATCATGCTTTTAGCACTGTATTTTTCTACCATGACCGCTTGAAGATTAATGGCTACCCCCAAGCTACCGGCTGCTGTACCGAACAGGAACAAAGCAATCGCCATGATTAATATACTGCTGGTCAAGGCAAAGCTAGGTAACACCACGAGCAATAATAAAACGGCTACCGAAATAATGGCACGACAACCCACTTTCTGAATCAATAAACCTGTTGCAGGCATAGCCAGCATAGAACCTGCACCGATACACAACAATAAAGTACCAAAATCGGCATGATTCAGGTGAAGTCGCTGCTGTGCAAAAGGAATAAGCGGTGCCCACGCCGCAGTACTGAGTCCTAAACTAAAGAAACTCAGTAAGGTGGATAGACGCTGTGCAGAGTGCTGAGTTGCATGATCCAGATGTGCTGTTTTAGATAAAAACATATGTGTGTGCCACCACAATAAATAAGCTGTTTGGCAGTCCCTTTCAGGATGATTCCCATAGAAAAACCCCTGCACACTTATAGAAATTTTCTATAAATTAACAAGGGCTTCAATTTGGCGAAATTATACACAAAATAATCATTAATCAATCATATTTTTTAAGTATTCTTAAACTATTTTGTAACCGTGGCATCCTACTCCTAAAGCCCTTAAATCAGGGCCTCTAATTAACTTTAAAAATCAGCCACTAGCCTTTCTGCGTATCCTTTTAATCAGAATGAATTGCCTTCCTATTGTTTAAATTATTTAGCACAAAATTTCGTTTTTGGTTTAAATTTCGAACCGTAAATAGACTGACTAAACAATCCATATTTAAAGCTTTACTTAACAATGAGCATACACTTATAAAAGGAAATTAAGTTAAATCTGCAAAATATAAGAAAATATATGTGAAATGTATAGTTTATTTATCCAAACACAATCTTTTTGTTGTACAAATTTTATCCTTTATTCAATTCTTGGGTAGCGTTGCATAGAATCAATGGTATTGAAAATAACAACACTACTATTGAGGATAAAGCTTATGAAAACCAAGAACATTATCTTTGTTCCCCTTACACTTACAGCCGCTTTCATGAGTGCAAATATACAAGCTGCAACTGCAACCGGGACGCTCACTGTAAAAGCAACCATTGCTTCAAGTTGTGCTATTAACACCAGTGCTACCGGGGCTGTGTCAGGGGCAGTGCTAGATTTTGGTAATATTTCCGGATTAACCGCCAATGTCGATGCTTCTACCTCTACCACAGGAGGAACAAAAATTGGGGTGCTTTGCAATAATGGAACCACCTGGTCTTTGGCTGCAGATGGTGGGGTAAATGTGAATGCATCTCAACGTCGCATGGCAAGTCAAACTTTAACCACCAAACAATATCTTCCTTATAACCTCTATAGTGACAGTACCCGAGCCACAGCCATTCCTGTTGGAACTGCCTTCCAGACCGGGACTGGAACAGGAGCTTTACAAACTTATGATGTTTACGGCCGTATTCCCTCCGGCTCTACGCTTCCGGGTGCAGACAGTTATCTAGATACGGTAACTCTAACCATAACTTACTAATAATAAATAAATTTATAAAAAAGGCATACTCCTCGCGTATGCCTTTAGCCCACTCATATATGAGCTAAACGAATGAAAACGGTATTTAAACTGACTATTGGCCTATTCACACTGACATGTTCTACTGCTTTTGCTGCTTCTTTAAGAATCTCCCCTATAAAAATGCAGTTAGCAGATACTCAACAAGCCACCAGCCTTTCTTTATTTAATGAATCAGCCGAAAGCAATCATTTACAGATTCGTGTTTTTAAATGGGTTCAAAAAAATAATCAGGATCAATTACTTGCTACAGACGACATCGTGGTGAGTCCACCCATCGTCAAGCTGGCATCAAATACCGCCTTAAATTTAAGGGTTGTACGGCAAAAACCCGTAGCATTAACTGATGAACATGCTTATCGGGTGATCATTGATGAATTACCCCATCCCATAGATCGCGATACAACAGACCAAAGTGTAAATGTTTTGCTCCGCTCTTCTCTTCCTTTATTTATTAGCCCTAAAAAATCCAAAGCTGAATTAACGGCAAATTTAAAAATACAGGATAAAAATGGAGTCATTCATATTTCCAATTCTGGAGGACGTCATACCTTTATCAAAGACCTGAACTTAATGGATCGATCTACCAACAAAACTTACAAAATTAAAGTGAATACGATTAATGGTTATATTCTTGCCAAGCAACAGAAAGAATTTTTAATTGAAGATCCAGGTTTTATATATAACCCCCAACATACTTATAAAATAAAAATAAATACCACTGACAGGAATTATGAATTTTAAAATATAAATTAAGGCGGGAATTTATATGATATACAAGAAATATTGTATTATATTATTTGCTTTAAATTGTCCTTTCCGGTTGGTATTTGCAGAAGTTTATACTAATGATGTTCTGCCGGAAATTCCAATATCTAAAGCTGAAAATCACTATACCACCCTGTTTTTAAGTACAAATATAAATAGCACCGAGATCAATGAACTGGTACGTTTTTATCAAGACCAAGAGGGTCAGTTATATATTCGTCCTGAAGACCTGGAAAAAATCCGCATACTCCCGCCTAAACTAAACAATACTTTTATTTCACTAGATGAGATTCCTCAATTAAAATATAAATATGACCTAAACAATCAAACCATCAAAATTTCTATTCCGGAAAATAAACTGATTGCTTCCAGTATAGATTTAAATAAACAGCCACAAATAAAAAATTCTGATCTGAATATAAAAAGTATGAATGCGCTTATTTTAAATTATGCTCTTTATCATACAGTGACGAATAATGAAAATTCATTTTCTGGAACTTTTGATGCTTTACACAATAGCCAATATGGTAATTTTAATTCAGGTTTTCTGTACCGAAATGCTCAACCCCTAAACTCCTCTTCAGAACACTGGGTCAGACTCAATAGTTTTTGGCAAAAAATTGATGCTGAAAAAATTCAGCAATATACCGTCGGTGATTTTATTAGCCATACTCCAGATTGGGGAAATAGCGTGCGACTGGCGGGTTTGCAATGGTCATCTGCTTATGCACAGCGTTCCGATATTGTCACCACTGCCCTGCCACAGTTTTCCGGTTCAGCCGCTTTGCCCTCAAGCCTAGATTTATATGTGAATCAACAAAAAATTTATAGCGGAGAAATTCCTTCGGGTCCATTTGACTTAAAGTCATTGCCTTTTATTTCCGGAAATGAAGTCACGCTGGTCACTACCGATATCACGGGGCAGCAAATTGTAAAAAAGCAGGCTTATTATTTCTCACCCAAAATTTTAGCCAAGGACATTCATCAATTTTCTGTCGATCTGGGATTTCCCCGCTATAACTTTGCCAATGAATCCAATCAATATGATGAAACCCTTTTTGCTGCGGCCAGTTCCCGTTACGGTTTGAGTCACACACTCACTTTAAGTGCAGGCCTGGAAGCAAGTAGTGATGGCTTGGTCAATCTGGGGATCGGTGCTGCCAAGAATTTTTTAGGCCGCGGTGTGATCAATGCCAGTGTTACAGGGAGTCATTATGATGATGAACAGGGCCTGCTTTCAGTAGTGGGGCTGGAAAGCCGTCTGAGTAAAGATCTGTCTATGAATATCAGTTACCAGAAGGCCTCAGAAGGTTATCATGATCTGGCGCGGGTCAGTGAAAAGCTGTATTTGAGCAAGAATCATCAATATACGAATCCCGATTATCCTGCCACGCTCAGCTCCTCTGCCAATGAGATTTTTCGTGCTGGCCTCAATCTGAACATCAATAGCGGAGTGAATGTTTCAACCAATTACAGTCAAATTAAATATGCAGATGAACAATATAAACTGGCGACCCTGAATATCAGTGCCAATTTATCCAATAGTTGGAGCATATTTGGTTCAATCTATAAAGATTTCGTTAAAGATCAGGATTATGGCGGTTTTGTTGCATTGCGCTTTACCCCATCTGCACGCTTTAACAGTATCAGCAGCATCAGCCGAGATGACGGCTCGATTTCTTATCGACAGGAAGTGAACGCAGTCACTGACCAGCGTATTGGTGGCTTGGGTGTCGGTGCCTCGGTTGGACATAGTGAAGGTCAATCCAGTACTGCAAGTGCCTATGTGAATTATCGTGCCAGACCGGCCTATCTGACAGCGCAATATCATCAATATGATAATACTGAACAAATCGCGCTTTCTGCCACCGGTGCACTTGTGGCTGCACAAGGACGTTTATTTATGGCACATGAAATTGGCGATTCCTATGCCATTGTGACCAATGCCGGTCCGCACAGCCAGATTTTAAATGGCGGGGTGAATCTGGGAGAAACCGATAAAAAAGGTCGTTTCTTTATTTCCCATCTCAGTCCCTATGAAAAGCATCAGATTTTCCTTGATCCGCAAAATCTGCCACTGGACTGGCAAGTGGATAAAACCTCATTAAATACCATCACTCGTTATCGTCAAGGTACAGTGCTGGATTTTCAGGCACATAAAGTGATTTCTGCTACGGTTATTTTGCATGATCAAAATGGACAAGCTCTAAAACCGGGCTATGCCGTGACCGTTAACCAGCATCCCGACCAAGCCATGGTCGGTTATGGCGGCGAAGTCTTTATTAGGGGGCTTTTAAAAGACAATTTAATTGAAGTCGATTTGTTAGATCAGGGCAGCTGCTCGGTCAGTTTTAAATATACGGCAACACATTCTGCACAGAAAAAAATGGGGCCTTTGATATGCCAATAATTTTATCTCCATCGTTTGCTGCGTCATTTTCTAGGGTTTATACAAACGCTTTTGATCCTTCTTTCTTTAAACCCTTAAAAAAATATCTAGGCATCATATTCATTGTATGGCTGGCCTTATGTGCCCAGTCTGCTTATGCGGTGTGCAAATCTACAGACCCGACTTCAGGATCCTATACTTACACCGCGGCTACACTTACAACGGATGCGGTGATTACTTTCAGCGGTTCTTTTAAATGCTATAACGGCGCTTTGGCTGAAACTTTACAACAAGCTTCAACCAGTGCCAATATTTGCATGTCCGCAACCTTTTCAGGAAATAGCCAGCCCAATAATGGAGCGACTTTACCTTATACGGTTTCAGCCAGTGTGGGCTCGATTGCTGAAACGCCATTAACCAGTGGTGTCTGGTATGGAGTAGGCAGTTCCAATCCGAACAATAATGCCGTTTCCTACACCGTCAAGATCAGCATTCCTGCTCAAACAACGCTGCGTCCTGCCAATACCTATACCATTAACGACGTAAAACTGTTTTTTGACATGCAAGGGATTAGCGGAAGCTGCGATAAAAATGGCGGCTGGGATCAATATAGTCCAACATTTACCACGACCTTTAGCCTGCCTAAGGCCTGTTTTTTACAGTCTGTTAATAATATTGATTTCGGAAGTATTTCAGATATCGGGCTTGCTTCAAAAAATTATGACACTGCTGGTGCCATTACTTCAAAATGTACCAGCGGTACCCCGTATTCTATTTATCTCGGGGATGGAAATAACCGGATTTCTGGAGGCAATCGTAGAATGCGAAATGGAAGCAATTATTTGCCTTATCAGCTGTATAAAAGTTCGACCTATAGTGCCATTTGGGATGCCACCGGAGGTACAGTAGCAGTCGGTGGTTCGGGAGGTGTTTCACTCACTGGCACAGGTATTAATCAAACCACAGCTGTATTTGGCAGAATTGCCACTAGCACCGTGTTGCCCAATATTGCAGGAAACTATAGCGATGATGTCATTGTGACCATTACCTACTGATTTGCTTTACCCTGTTTATGATCAGCCATAGATAAAAGAATTAACTTAACTTTAAATGATTCAGTTTTATCAGTGTTAAGTCATTCAAACTTGATCCAAGAGAAAACAAATAAGCGCTGGCCCATATTCAGATTGAGTGATTTAAACTGAATACGGGCTATAGATATGCGGAAATCATACAAGCTGAGCGTAGTTATAAATCAAGTTTTTGGTGCTCTGCATGAGGCACATCCTTTTTACCGGTGAGATTACCTTTCATCACCTTAAACAGTTGGGTCATTTTATTGTCTGTAACGTTCCAATACTCGGCACTGATCGCTTCCGCAACCAAAACCCGTACACTCGGATCATCTCTTCCTTCAAACCAGTTTTCAGCCCATGAATTCCAAAGTTCATCGATCAGGGCCGAGTTTGTGCTGATATGTGCATGCGCACTAATCGAAACATAAATACTATCAGAAGGTTTGGCGAAGGATAATCCAATCTGATTACGGCCAGATTCAATCGCATTGACCAGATCATTGGTATTTCTCAAGATAAAATAAAGATTTTGGCTTTCATTGATCTGTTCAGAGTTGAGCATGGTCATCGGTTGAGCATGAATTTCCTCAGATTCAGTGGTGTGACTGATCATGGAAAATCGTACATCCTTAATCAATTCCCATAATTTTTCACGATTTTGATTATCTGTCATAACTATTCTCCTGAAACTAAAATGGAATAAGAAAAAATGCTCTAATTTTGTCGGCTGTTCTCTTTTTAGATTAATTGTATTTTGCAGTTTGAATATGCCATCTCACCTAACTTATACATTTCAATAATCAAAGGTGAGATTAACAATCATAAAAAATAACGAAAACCAATGCAGTTACATTTCATTTAAAAAAGAAAGTAAATCATGGATTTTTTTGAATGCTGGTTGATAAAAAATCTGCACTCGATATGCAGCGCTATAGCTGGCCTATCAAACATAGGTTCAATTTAAAGCGGTAAATGCGGTATATGGAATTAAACGCCTTAAAAAGCTGAATCCCTCTTTATTTCTGCTGAAGGAATAAAGAGGGATTTAAATAGCTATACGATTCAGTGCATCTTAAGCGATTTCTTCGAGTTGCAACTCTTGGCGCATCAGTTCCTGTAATTTGAATTTTTGCGCCTTGCCTGAAGCAGTCATTGGGAATTCGCTAAAGAAGCGCACATAACGTGGCACTTTATTGTGAGAAATATGTTCTGCACAATAGTCACGAATCGCTTGTTCATTGACCTGATGATGGTCGTGCAAAATAATACAGGCACAGAGTTCTTCACCATATTTGGCATCTGGCAATCCAATCACCTGTACATCCGAAACATCCGGATGGGTATAAAGGAAATCCTCAATTTCTTTGGGGAACAGGTTTTCACCGCCACGAATCACCACATCCTTGATCCGGCCTTTAATTTTAACAGAACCCTCTTCGTCCATTTCTGCAATATCACCGGTGTGCATCCACTTGGCAACATCTATCACTTCCTGAGTTTTGTCATTGTCTTCCCAATAACCCAACATGACTGAATAGCCGCGCACACAGAGTTCACCGAGTTTTCCACGCGGCACAACTTTGCCATTTTCATCGACAATTTTGATTTCCAGATGTGGATGTACCCGGCCAACAGTTCCGACACGGCGTTCAACCGAATCTGAAGTCGAACTTTGTGCACTGACCGGTGCAGTTTCAGTCATGCCATAACAGATGGTAATTTCGCTCATATGCATACGGTCAATCACACGCTGCATAATTTCACGTGGACACGGGCTGCCCGCCATGATTCCGGTACGTAAGCTGCTCAGGTCAAACTCCTCGAATTGCTCATGTTCGAGCATGGCAATAAACATGGTCGGAACGCCGTAAGATGCAGTACATTTTTCTTGTTGAATCGTTTTCAGGGTGTCGAGCGGATTAAACACGGCAGATGGATACACCATGGTAGAACCATGCGTAATACAGGCCAAATTACCCATGACCATGCCAAAACAGTGAAATAGCGGAACCGAAATACAAACCCGGTCCTGGGGAGTTAAATGAATCGCTTCACCGACAAAATAGCCATTATTCAAAATATTATTATGCGTCAGCATGGTTCCTTTCGGATTACCTGTCGTACCCGAAGTAAACTGAATATTAATGGTTTCATCAAACTGTAAATCAGCGGCAATGGCTTGCAATTGATTTAACTGTGCAGCAGTAGGTTCTGACAATAAATCAGCAAAACGGTGAATACCGATATGCTGTTCATGATCAATTTTAATCACGTGCTGTAAATGCGGCAGGCGTTGTGCAGAAAGTCGTTTATCTACCGATTCGGTAATTTCAGGGGCAATCTTGGTCAAAATTTCCTGATAATGACTGGTTTTAAATTGCGCGGCAATGACCAATGCCTTGCAGGATACTTTGTTCAGTACATATTCAAGTTCACTGCTTTTATAGGCAGGATTCAAATTGACCAGAATCATGCCGGCTTTAAAGGCTGCAAACTGGGTGATGGTCCATTCCACACAATTAGGCGACCAAATCGCAATCCGGTCGCCCTTTTCCAAGCCTAGTTGAAGTAGGCTACAAGCAAATGCATTGACCTGGTCCTGCAGCTGTTTATAGCTTAAGCGTACCTTTTGATGCACGCTGACCACCGCATCCTGCTCAGCATATTGCTGGCATGCCTGATCAAACTTTTCACCAATGGTCATCCCAAGTAAAGGCTGACTGCTTGTTCCATAGGCATAACTTAACCGTACTTGTGTCATTGAATCATTCTCCTTGATTCTTTGTAATTATGATTCTTTCACTTTAATTGTTTTGACTCAGACGACTTTCCCAAACAGCCTTAGTTCTTGTGTTTAACTAATTACTCGCCCTCCTTTAAATCAACACCACTCACACAAAAATCGGCAATCTGTTTGACAAAATAGTCTTTATAGGCCTGATCAAACCTGACATTTTTAGATGGATTTAACGGTTCAATGACCACAAAAGTCATTGCGCCCACCACACACAGCGCTGCGGTATTTAAATCTTCAAATCCAAACTCGCCATTGATTTTCCCTTCGGCAAGTATTTCATTAATGCTCTGTTTAATCAGTTGTTTGCTGCGAAAACGCTCATGCTCTATCGAAGCATCGACAGGTTCAAACATCAGCGAATACGCAAGCTGGGGACTGTTTAATGCACGTTTGACGAAAGTTGATACTGCTTTGTGCAATTTTTCAGTAACGGGCAGATGACTTGCAGCAATGCTATTCAAAATTTGAATTTCATGCTGAATGGCATCCGACAATACTTCAATTAACACCTGGCTTTTATTATCGAAATAACGATAAACCAGACCACTGGAAACGCCAGCACGCTCAGCAATCGCCTGAATTTGCGCATCCTTAAATCCCCCTTGAGCAATCAGTTCACGAGCAGACTGCAAAATCGTTTCACGGTTTTGCTCCATTCGCTCCTGCATCAACGATGATCTTTTATAACTCATAATCTTATTCTCAACCAGATAAAATGAATTGTAAATCATTTTGTGAATTTAGATTCACTTTTTTAAAAAATAGTTGTATTGTAAAAATCAAGCACAACAACAATGCTTTTTTGGAACAACAAATATAACCATCAGGATGAATGAAGAAATGAATCTACAAAGCTTAAATTTCGGTTTGGATGAAACGCTAGTTGCCTTACAAGATTCAATCGCAGCATTCTGTGCAAAGGAGATTGCACCGATTGCTCAGCAAGTTGACCAAGACAATAAATTCCCCGCTCACCTCTGGAAAAAATTTGGTGATATGGGACTGCTTGGCCTGACTGTCAGTGAAGAATACGGTGGTACTAACCTTGGTTATTTGGCCCATATTATTGCCATGCAGGAAATTTCCCGTGCATCAGCATCGATTGGCTTGTCTTACGGCGCCCATTCTAACTTATGTGTAAACCAAATTAAGCGAAATGGTAGCGAAGAACAGAAGCAAAAGTACTTGCCTAAACTGGTTTCTGGCGATTTTGTCGGTGCTCTGGCGATGTCGGAACCCAATGCCGGTTCAGACGTGGTCAGCATGAAATTAAAAGCTGAAGATCAAGGTGATCATTACCTGCTGAATGGTTCAAAAATGTGGATCACCAATGGCGGCGATGCTGATGTATTGGTGGTTTATGCCAAAACTGACCTGAAAGCCGGTTCTAAAGGCATGACGGCTTTTCTGGTTGAAAAAGGCATGCCGGGTTTTAGTCATGGCACCCATCTCGATAAGTTAGGCATGCGCGGTTCAAACACCTACCCGCTTTTCTTCGACAATGTAAAAGTACCGAAAGAAAATGTGCTGGGCGGTGTGGGTAATGGCACCAAAGTTTTAATGAGTGGTTTGGACTATGAACGTGCGGTTTTAAGTGCCGGTCCACTGGGCATTATGGATGCCTGCCTGGACACGGTGATTCCTTATATTCATGACCGCAAACAGTTTGGTCAGGCGCTTGGTGAATTCCAGTTGATGCAGGGCAAAATTGCAGATATGTATTCGACTTGGCTGGCATGTAAAGCACTGGTGTATGCCGTGGGCGCGGAATGTGACAAGGCGGAACATAGCCGCAGTCTGCGCAAAGATGCAGCCAGTGCGATTTTATATGCCGCTGAAAAAGCCACCTGGATGGCAGGTGAAACCATTCAAACCTTAGGCGGTAATGGTTATATCAATGAATTTGCAGCAGGACGTTTATGGCGCGATGCCAAACTTTATGAAATTGGTGCGGGAACTTCTGAAATCCGCCGCATGCTGATTGGTCGTGAACTGTTTAATGAAACAGCTTGAATCACGGTCCGTTAGTACACTGAATAACAAGGAAGTTCGAGAATGAATATATTACAAAGCAAAATCAATATTCGAAGCGAAGATTTTAAAACCAACCAAACTGCCATGCAGATTTTGGTGGATGATTTGAAACAAAAAGCGCAGCAGATCGCTTTAGGCGGCGGCGAAAAAGCCCGTGAAAAACATTTGGCTCGCGGCAAACTTTTACCGCGTGAACGGGTTGATCATCTGATTGATGCCGGAACTGCCTTTTTAGAAATTGGGCAATTGGCAGCTTATAACGTCTATCCGGATGATGTGCCTGCTGCGGGTGTGATTGCCGGAATTGGTCAGGTGAATGGCGTGACCTGCATGATTGTGGCCAATGATGCCACGGTAAAAGGTGGAACCTATTATCCACTCACGGTGAAGAAACATTTACGTGCCCAAGAGATTGCTGAACAAAACCATTTACCGTGTATTTATCTGGTGGACTCTGGTGGTGCGTATTTACCGATGCAGGATGAAGTGTTCCCGGATCGTGATCACTTTGGACGTATTTTCTATAACCAGGCGCGTATGTCGAGCCAAGGCATTGCCCAAATTGCCGTGGTGATGGGTAGCTGTACCGCAGGTGGTGCTTATGTGCCTGCCATGTCGGACGAAACCATTATCGTGCGTAATCAAGGTACCATTTTCCTCGGTGGTCCGCCTCTGGTAAAAGCCGCAACCGGTGAAGTGGTCAGCTCTGAAGATCTGGGTGGTGGTGATGTGCATACCCGTCTATCAGGCGTGGCCGATCATCTGGCTGAAAATGATGAACATGCGATTGCAATTGCCCGCAACATCGTGGCGAACTTAAATAAAAAACCCAATAAAACCGCACATCAAATTGAAGCACCATTATTTAATGCAGATGAGCTGTACGGCATTGTACCAAGTGATGCACGTAAGCCTTTTGATGTGCGTGAAGTGATTGCCCGTATTGTCGATGGTTCACGTTTTGATGAATTTAAAGCCCGCTTTGGTACGACATTGATCACAGGTTTCGCTGAACTTTTTGGTATGAAAGTCGGCATCATTGCCAATAACGGTATTCTGTTTTCAGAATCTGCACAAAAAGGCGCGCATTTTATTGAACTGTGTACCCAGCGCAATATTCCCCTGCTCTTTATTCAGAACATTACCGGTTTTATGGTCGGTCGCCAGTATGAAAATGAAGGCATTGCCAAAAATGGCGCCAAACTGGTGATGGCGGTTGCCAATGCCAATGTGCCTAAATTGACTTTAGTGATTGGTGGTTCATTTGGTGCCGGTAACTATGGCATGTGTGGTCGTGCCTATTCTCCGCGCTTCCTGTGGACTTGGCCAAACTCGCGTATTTCGGTGATGGGCGGTGAGCAAGCTTCAAGCGTTTTATCTACCTTAAAACGCGACCAGATTGAGCAAAAAGGTGAAAGCTGGTCAGCCGAACAGGAAGATCAATTTAAACAACCGATTCGTGATCAATACGAGCGCCAAGGTCATCCTTATTATGCTTCAGCGCGCCTTTGGGATGATGGTGTGATTGATCCTGCGCAAACACGTCAGGTCTTGGGCTTAAGTTTGGCAGCTGCGCTGAATGCACCGATTTTACCAACCAAATTTGGCGTATTCCGCATGTAAGGGGTGAAAAAATGAGCTATCAATTTTTACAACTCGAACAACAGAATCAGGTGGCTACGGTTTGGATTAACCGCGCTGAATTGCATAATGCCTTTAATACCCAGGTGATTGAAGAACTGCATGCCTGCTTTCAGTCTTTAAATAACCGTGATGATGTACGTGTCGTGGTTTTAGCCGGACGTGGCAAAAGCTTCTCGGCCGGCGCCGACCTGAACTGGATGAAACAGGCAGGTCAGGCTTCGCAAGCGGAAAATGAAGCCGATGCGCTGAAACTGGCGAAAATGTTACAAAGTCTGGCGACTTTAAAACAGCCAACTATTGCCCGGGTACACGGCATTGCTTTTGGTGGCGGTATGGGACTGGCTTCAGCCTGTGATATCTGTATTGCCAGCTCTGATGCCAAGTTTGCTACCTCTGAAGTTCGTTTAGGTTTGGCGCCATCGACCATTAGCCCCTATGTGATTCGTGCCATCGGTGCGCGTCAGGCTTCTCGCTATTTCTTAACCGCAGAACGCATCACTGCCGAGCAAGCGCAAAAAATTGGTCTGGTGCATGAAGTCACGGCGATTGAAGAGCTGGATAGCAAGATTGATGAAATTGTTCAAGCCTTGCTTTTGGGTGGCCCTAAAGCACAGGCATCATCCAAACAGCTGATTCAACTGGTCGACCAGCAGGTATTAACTGAAGAATTACTGCTGCAAACAGCGCAACATATTGCTCATGTACGCCAAGGATTAGAGGCAAAAAATGGCTTGAGTGCTTTTTTAGATAAGCAAAGTCCTTCCTGGATTATCTCTACAGCACAACAATAATAAGGATCATACAATGTTTGAAAAAATCTTAATTGCCAATCGTGGTGAAATTGCCTGCCGTGTGATTCGTAGCGCAAAAAAACTGGGAATCGCAACGGTGGCGGTCTATTCCGATGCCGATGCACAATCACAACACGTGAAACTTGCCGATGAAGCCATTTATATTGGTGAATCCCCGGCAGCACAAAGTTATTTACAGATTGATCGTATTATTCAAGCCGCGGTAAAAACTGGTGCACAAGCCATTCACCCAGGTTATGGTTTCTTGTCGGAAAATGACCAGTTTGCCGAAGCCTGCCAAGCCAACAACATCAATTTTATTGGTCCACCGGTCGCCGCCATTTTGGCCATGGGTTTAAAAGCCACCTCTAAAGCCTTGATGGAAAAAGCTGGTGTGCCTTTAACCCCGGGCTATCACGGCAGCAATCAGGATGCTGAATTTTTAAAACAACAGGCTGATGGCATTGGCTATCCTGTGCTGATTAAAGCCAGTGCCGGTGGCGGTGGTAAAGGCATGCGTCTGGTTGAACGCAGTGAAGATTTCCTGAGTTCACTGGCATCTTGTAAAAGCGAAGCTAAATCCAGCTTTGGCAATGATGAAGTCTTGATTGAACGCTATGTGATTAATCCGCGTCATATTGAAGTACAGGTATTTGGCGACTCACACGGCAACTATGTGCATTTATTTGAACGCGATTGTTCAGTACAGCGTCGTCATCAAAAAGTGCTTGAAGAAGCGCCAGCACCGTTGGTTTCACAAGACAAACTCGATGCTATGCGCCAAGCCGCGATTGATGCCGCGCGTGCGGTCGATTATGTCGGTGCCGGCACGGTTGAATTTATTGTCGAGCAAGACGGTACCGCGTATTTCATGGAAATGAATACCCGTCTACAAGTTGAACATCCGGTCACTGAAATGATCACGGGTGTTGATCTGGTGGAATGGCAGTTGCGTGTAGCCTTTGGTGAGCCATTACCGAAACAGCAAGATCAGTTAAAAATTCACGGCCACGCCATTGAAGCGCGCGTCTATGCCGAGGAACCGGAAAAAGGCTTTATTCCTGCAATTGGTCAAATTAGCTATCTGCATTACCCTGAACAAAATCAGCATGTTCGTGTCGACAGCGGCATTGTTCAAGGCGATGAAATCAGCAGCTATTATGATCCGATGATTGCCAAACTGATTGTCTGGGGCGAAAACCGTGAAGCTGCTTTATTGCAAATGCACCATGCCTTAGGTCAGTTCCATGTCGATGGTTTGGGCAACAATATCGCTTTCCTGGACCGCATCATTCGCTGTGATTCATTTAAAAGTGCCAAACTGGATACCAACCTGATCCAGCGTGAAGATGAATTTTTATTTAAAAATATTCAATCTTTAGCCCCTGAATTGATCGTGGCAACGGCACTGACCGAATTATTATTACGTTTTAGCAAAAATAAACCGGCAAGCAATCCGGTCTGGCAAAGTGAAACGCTATGGCGCGTGAATATCAGCCCAAGCTATGCCATTAAATTAAAGTTGGATGCGACCCTTGTTCAAGTCAATTTAAGTGCTGAAAAAGAAGGTTTTGTGGCTGAATATCAAGGTGAAAAATTCCATATTTCCGGACAGCTTTTAAATAATAATAATACTGCACATTTCAATATTAACGGCAAACAGGACAAAATTGCATTTAGCCAAAATGCACATGGCCTCACCATTTTCAAAAATGGTCAAAGCCATAAGTTTAGTTATCTGAATCAAAAATTTAGTTCTGATGATGCACAAAGTACTGAAGGCAATTTAAAAGCACCAATGCCAGGCGTAATTACTCAAGTTCTGGTTGCTGCTAACGATCAGGTAAAAAAAGACGATGTGCTGATGACGCTTGAAGCCATGAAAATGGAATATTCAATTCGTGCACCACATGACGGTATTGTTGCAGCTTCCTATTTCCAGGCCGGTGACCAAGTCAAAGCCGGTGATGAACTGGTGGAATTTCAGGCCTTGACGGAGGAAGTCGCATGACTGATTTCGTCAAAATCGTTGAAGTTGGGCCACGCGATGGCCTGCAAAATGAAAAGACGCCCCTCACTCTGGATGACCGCAAAAACCTGATTCTGGATTTAATGAAAACCGGTTTGCAGGCAATTGAAGTAGGTTCCTGTGTTTCGGCGAAATGGGTGCCACAAATGGCAGACAGTGATGCACTTTTTGCCCAATTGCCGCAAGATCCCAATATCCAGTTCAGCTTGCTAACCCCGAATTTAAAAGGTTTTGAATCTGCACTGGCAGTTGGCTGTAAAGAGGTTGCGGTGTTTACCGCAGCTTCTGAAAGTTTTACCCGCAAGAACATCAACTGTTCCATTGACGAAAGCTTTGAAAAGTTTGCCGATGTCATGGCAGCTGCCAAAGCCAATAACATCAAAGTTCGCGGTTATGTCTCTTGTATGGTGGATTGTCCCTATGAAGGTGCCATTGATCCGCTTCAAGTCACCAAAGTCAGTAAACGCTTACTGGATATGGGCTGCTATGAAGTGTCCTTAGGAGAAACCATTGGTACTGCCACTCCCGATCGGGTGAAAAAGGTCTGGGATGCTTGCCTTGCCGAATTGGACAGTCAGGTTCTAGCCGGGCATTTTCATAATACCTACGGCATGGCGATTGCCAATATCTATCAATCGCTTAATCAAGGCATTCGGGTGTTTGATTCTTCGATTGCCGGTTTGGGCGGCTGCCCCTATGCCAAAGGTGCTTCGGGCAATGTGGCTACGGAAGATTTGTATTACTTATTGTCTAAGATGGGTTTTGAAACCGGCATCAACTTGGATGCCTTAATGCAGGCTAGCCGTAACATCAGTCAGGTGTTAAAGCGCAATAATCCATCAAACTATGCCAATGCCTATTGGCAAACCCGGTGTGCCTGACACAAAGCGGCGATTTTTAAACTGATAAAAAAATTAAAGTTGGTCATACCCAGGACTGACCAGGAATAACAAGAGGGATTAAATGCCAAATAAAGTTTATGAAAGTGCACAAGCGGCCTTACAAGATATTGTCAAAGACGGTCAAACCTTAGCAGTCGGTGGTTTCGGTTTATGTGGTATTCCGGAAGCGTTAATTGCGGCCCTCAAAGACACTGGTGCCAAACAGCTGACCTGTATTTCCAACAATGCCGGTGTGGATGGTTTTGGTTTGGGTCTTTTGCTGGAAACCAAACAAATCAAAAAAATGATTTCATCTTATGTGGGTGAAAATAAAGAATTTGAACGTCAATATTTAAACGGCGAACTGGAAGTCGAACTGACCCCGCAAGGTACATTGGCTGAAAAATTACGTGCTGGCGGTGCCGGTATTCCGGCCTTTTTTACCCAGACCGGTGTCGGCACTTTAATTGCTGAAGGTAAAGAAGTTCGTGAATTTGATGGCAAGGAATATATTCTGGAAAATTCCTTAACTGCCGATATTGCCTTGGTCAAAGCCTATAAAGCCGATAAAGCCGGCAATCTGATTTTCCGTAAAACCGCACAAAACTTCAATCCTGTCTGTGCCATGGCCGGCAAAATCAGCATTGCTGAAGTGGAAGAAATTGTCGAAATTGGCGATTTGGATCCAGATGAAATTCACCTTCCCGGAATTTATATTAACCGGATTATTTTAAATCCCCATCCTGAAAAACGCATCGAACAAATGACATTAAAAGCGGAGGCGGTATAAATGGCTTGGACGCGTAATGAAATGGCACAGCGTGCCGCTTTGGAACTGGAAGATGGGTTCTATGTCAATTTAGGCATTGGCTTGCCGACATTGGTGGCAAACTACATTCCTGAAAATATGGATGTCTGGTTACAGTCGGAAAATGGCCTGCTCGGGATTGGTGAATTTCCAACTCAGGAAACGGTCGATGCCGACCTGATCAATGCCGGCAAACAAACCGTCACGGCTCGTAAAGGTGCGGCTTTTTTCTCCAGCGCTGACTCTTTTGCCATGATTCGTGGCGGTCATGTCAACATTGCCATTTTGGGTGCCATGGAAGTTTCCCAAACCGGTGATTTGGCCAACTGGATGATTCCGGGTAAAAAAGTCAAAGGCATGGGTGGAGCCATGGACTTGGTCGCAGGTGTACAAAAAGTGGTGGTGTTGATGGAACACTGCGCCAAAGATGGCACGCCAAAAATTGTACAGCAATGTGCCCTGCCACTGACCGGTAAGGGCGTGGTACACCGGATTATCAGTGATTTGGGGGTGCTCGATATTACCGCTGAGGGTGTCAAACTGGTGGAACTGGCGAAAGATGTCAGCTTTGAAGAGATTCAAAAAGTCACTGGGGTAAAACTGCTTCAGTAATGCTGTGTTGATGGAATCTTCTATTCTCCTGCTCCCCTTAAAGCTGACTAAAGTTTTAAGGGGAAATCATTTCTGGCATGGATTTGCCTGCTTTAAAACAAGAGTTTCAACTATAACAAGGAAATGAAAAGTATGGATAACTCGCAAAATATCTTGCAACGCTTTGCCCTGAAAGTCAGTGACTGGTCAGAAAAATGGTTTCCCGACTCCTACATCTTTGCACTTTTAGGCGTAGTCATTGTGGCGATTGCAGCCATCGGTATAGGCGCACCTGTGCAAGATGTGGCCATTTCATTCGGTAACGGATTCTGGAGCCTGATTCCGTTTACTATGCAAATGTGTATGTTGATCGTGGTCGGCTATGTGGTTTCCGTATCCAAACCGGTAGAACTACTGATTCAAAAAATGGCACAGATTCCGACTTCCGGCCGTAAGGCCATTGTGATGGTGGCCACCGTCAGTTTATGTATTTCTTTAATTAACTGGGCCATGAGCACAGTGTTGACCGCTCTTTTAGTCATTGCCCTAGCAAAACGTAAAGAGCTGAATATGGACTATCGTGCTGCCGCGGCAGCTGCCATTATTGGCATGGGCGCGACTTGGGCACTGGGCATCAGTTCATCCGCTGCGCAATTACAGGCCAATAAAGCCAGTTTGCCTGAGCCGATTTACAACTTAACTGGCGTGATTCCTTTTACTGAAACCATCTTCTTGCCACAGTCAATGATCATGACTGGCGTACTGATTATTGCCTCGATCGCGATTGCCTTCTGGTCCGCGCCGAAAGGCAATAGCATTAAAACCCTGGACGACTTTCCCATCCAGTTTGAAGATGAAAAGAAAGACGTTCAGCTCAGTAAACGACCAGGAGACTGGCTGGAAAATTCTCCCGTTTTGAGTATTCTGATTGTCGCGTTAGGTCTGATCTGGATGTTCAACGAATTTACCAAAAGCAATCCGATTATCGCGATCTCCAGCCTGAACACCTATAACTTTATCTTCTTAATGCTCGGAATTGCCTTGCATGGCACACCCCGAAATTTCTTAAATGCCGTGTCCAAAGCCGTACCTGCGGTATCCGGTGTGCTGATTCAATTTCCGTTGTATGGCAGTATTGCTTTCATTATGACCAGTGCCATGAATGCACAAGACTTGTCCCTGTCGCACTATATTGCGGAATTTTTTGTCTCGATTGCCTCTAAAGAAACCTTTGCCATTGTGATGGGTATTTATTCAGCCATTCTCGGTTTCTTTATTCCCTCTGGTGGCGGGAAATGGATTATTGAAGCGCCGTATGTGATGCAGGCAGCACATGATTTAAAAGTCCATTTAGGCTGGTCAGTGCAAATTTATAATGCTGCTGAGGCACTTCCAAACCTGATCAATCCTTTCTTTATGTTACCAATGCTAGGCATCTTAAAACTCAAAGCCAAAGATGTGATTGGCTTTACCGTGACCCAGCTGGTTTTCCATGTTCCTTTGGTCTTATTCTTATTATGGATCCTGGGTCGAACTTTAACTTATATGCCGCCTACTTTTTAACGATAAACTAATGAACTAAGGGCATGTAAACATGCCCTTTTTTATGCTGAGTTTAATGCGACAACTTAATAGACATCCCGCTGGTAACGCCCTTCAAGTTTCAGCTGTGCTAATTGTTCAGCACCTAAAAGACTTAACAGGGTTTGCTCCACTTCTTGTGCCATGCCTTTTAAACTGCCACAAACATATATGGCGGCGCCCGCATCAATCCAGCTTAAAAGCTGTGCCGATTTTTGCTGCAAGATATGCTGAACATAGATTTTTTCCGCCTGATCACGGGAAAATGCATAATCCACTTCAGGCAGAAAACCCTGCGCTTGCCACAGTTGAATCTGGTCTTTATAAAGATGGTCGAACTGCTGTTGTCGTTCACCAAAAATCAGCCAGTTTTGCGGCTCATTCCATTGCTGTCTTTGTACCAGATGAGCCACCAAGCCTGCAATACCGGTACCATTGCCAATTAAAATTAAAGGCTGATGCGAGGCTTTTAAATGAAAAGATGGATGAGAACGAATTCTGGCCAGAATGTTCTGTTCCAACGTTGCATATTCCGTTAACCAACCCGAGCCTAAACCTAGACCAGTCGCGGTTATTTCCTGTCTAACCACCAATTCAACGTTTCCTTGTTCAGGGATGCTGGCGATAGAATATTCACGCATAGCCAAATTATCAAAACGTTGAATCCAATCTTTAAAAGACTCATTCAGCAACTGTTCAGGAACTTGTCTTAAATTCTTAAACTGCAATGCCACTAGTAAATCTTCATTCACTGTTGGTTGCTGAGCTTGTAAAAATACCTGTATATCTTCAAGCCGATTACCACATTGAACTTCAAGAATATCGCCTGATGACCAAGTTGTACTTTCTGCATAAGACAGTTGAATTTGATAAATCGGATTGCCCTGGCTACCCGTATTTAAGCACACCCGATTTTTTAAAATAAATGGCTGCCAATTCTGTTCTGGTTCAACAACTGTGAACTGTTGTTTTGTGATCTGTTCTAAACTTTGTGTCCAGAGATTCAAATCTGCCCGCTTCAAGTGATCGACACAGACCATGTCAAACAAAGCTTTCGCATGATGCTGCTGCAAGTATTGATTTATAACCTGTCCAAATTGGCAAAAATGCGTATAGCGTTTATCGCCTAAAGCTAAAATGGCATACGACTGATGTGAAAGGTCTAAAGAAGAATCGCTAAAGATGGTTTTTATCGCCAGTCGTGCCGTATCAGGCGCATCGCCTTCCCCATAAGTACTCACAAACCACAAAACTTTATTGGCTGCTCGCAATTGTTCAACCGTCAAGTATTGAATATCAACGACGCTCATGCTTTGCCCGATGCGTTCCAACTGTTGCGCCGTCTGCCGGGCATAATGTTCTGCCTGACCGGACTGCGTCGCGAAAACAATCAGATCATCATTTTGGCCCAATACCGCCTTTGGTTTGTGCTGATGATTAATCAGAATCAGATAAGCGATCCATATCGCATAAAGCAACAGTAAAATGACCAATGCAATTAAAACTATAGCAACAGAATATGTCATGAAATGATCTTTCCTATACCGCAGACCAGATCAGTAAAATAATCATTGCCAGGCTGACTGCCGTCAGCACAAGATGGGTGACCAAACGGGTTTTAATGCTTAGAAATAGAATATAACCAGCCAAGGACAACACAATATAAATAATCGCGCTGATATCAATCAGCCAGCTCCACGCCAGACCTGAATTTTTACCCCGGTGCAAATCATTCAGCAGCGACACTGTAGAAGCCGGCTTTTGGGTGATTTCAGTTTCACCGGTATCGGCCATGACCCAAATATCGGTCGCACCGGCCGGGCTTTCCAGGCGAATCATCACCTCATTGTCCATCACTTCGCTGCTTTGATAACGGCCCACCAGATTGTGCTGTTGACGGACGAAATTCAAAATCGTATCGCTTGGGTTCTCGGTTTGCTTAATCGATTTTAGAACCGACTCAGGTAAAATCAGTTTAGTGGTTTCTTCTGTTTTGGCAGGTTCAAACCATTCAGGATGATTCAGCAAAAGACCGGTCACAGAAAAAAATAACAAAGTGATAAAGGCAAAAGCTGAAAGCCAGCCATGCAGATAGCGCGCATGGCGGTAAAAATCACGACGTTGATACACGTATTTAGCCTTAGTTCACTTTCTGGAAATTAAGTTTAACTGCGCCAATTTCTTTTTGTGCAGCCAAGGTCTGGTTTGAAGCTTTGGCTTTTACATCCAGGTCAAAGGTTTGATAAGAATGATCGCCGTGTTCGCGTGAGGTTTCAATATGAATCAGATATTTACCTGCTGCGACTGGCTTACCTGTTTCATCTTTACCATCCCAGGCCAACTTGTAATGACCCGGTTGACGTGAAGGCTTGGCCACTGCATCCAGATTGGGCATTTGACGGCCATAACGGCGATACCAGACATAGTTGGAGTTGATCCATTTTTCATCTTTGCCCCACACTGCCAAGGTACGCACAATTTTTTTATTGGCATCGGTGACCCAAACTGAAACATACGGCGCACGGTATTTTTCAACATCAATTTTAGGAATAGTCAAATCAACAATGGCTTGATAACCCGCTGGCCATTTTGCAGAAGACTGGCTGGCCACGGTACGCATTTCTGCATTTTGTGGTGTTTGCACCAGACTGTTCCAGCCAGAAGTTTGATGCACATCACCATTGCTTAAAGTCAACTTCGCTTCATAACCAATTAAAGCTTCAATCAGCTCCAAACCTTCTGAAGGTGTCATTGCAGCCAAGGCTGTCGCCAAAGCATCGGCATCTGCTGCACATTGACCGACTACAACACATTGTTCAACTTGCTGTAGAGGCATGCCTGTTTTCGGATCAAGCAGATGGCTTTGTCCGGCAAGGGTACGGTAACCTTGGCCACTTACGGCAATGGCTTGATCATTTAAATTCAGCAGCTGTTGTGGCGCAGTGTTATCGGTATTCACAAATGCATTCTGCACACCAACTTTCCAGCCCTGTTGTTGCGGTGCATTACCCCAAACCCGGATGTCACCACCAATATCAACCAATAGACCTTCAATGCTTGGAACAGCTTCACGTGCTGCCACCAGCGCACGGTCAATAATATAACCTTTGGCATAGGCATCCGGTGCAAATTTCACTGCATCATCCATGGCAATACTGCGTTGTTCTGCATCCAGTTTTACGCTGTCTGCTTTTAACTGATTCAGTACCTGACTACGGGTGGCTTGATCCAGCTGAACCACACCTTGGGACTTTTCCCATAAAGTGATCAGTTGTCCTAAACGGGCATCAAAAGCACCACAGGTTTTATCACGCCAGTTTTCACAGGCTGCAATCACTTCAAACAGTTCAGCGGAGACATTGCCCTGCTTATTGTTATTTAAGGCAGTAATTTCACTGTCATCGCGCCAGATAGACAACAACTTATCCAAATGGCCAATTTCTTTCTGTATGGCATCTACAGCACGTTTGGCTTCTTGTTGAGATGCTCCTTGCACCACCACATCTAAAGAAGTTCCCAAGACATAGTCACGATGAAAACGATGAGTCTGGGTCGCGATCTGTTCGAATTGTTCTATTTTATCGCCAGGTTCAGCAGCATTGGCATGAAAAGGAGAAATCAGTGCCAGTGCCATGACCAGTGGCGAAAGACGAAAGGCTTTATGCAGCGGATAGAAATTTCTTGCAGCAGATGACATGCTGATTCTCCAGAATATTTTTTATGAATATTATTGATAATGATAGTAATTATCAAGTAGATTACACGCATTATATTAAATAAATCTTTACTGGAGTTCTTAACAATGAATAACTGGCTCAAAATTGCTTTACTGACCTCATTACCGGTCCTTTCTCATGCACACACCATGAGCCCTTTTTTACTGCCTGAAGTATTCGATACCAAGGCAGCATCTAATATCAGCTTCCAAAGTGCGATTACGGTCGAGAAATTTTTTGTCGCAGGAAATAATTTTAAAACCAGTTATGTCATTACCCAACCTGATGGCCAGCAAAAACCGGTCACCGCAGCAGCGACTTTAAAGCGTTTTAATATTGCAGAAGTCGATTTACCTACGGATGGCACTTACCGTATCCGTACTCAGGATGCCGTAGGGAATAGCGGCAAATATGCCTTGGTTGATGGCCGCTGGTTACGTGTGCGTCCAGTACGCGCAGGCATGCAAAATCCTGCACCTGCCAAAGCTGCTGAAACAGCAACGGCTCAAAAAGCACCCGCGCCGACCCAGCCACCACGTATGATTGCAGCAGACCAAGTGCCAGCAAATGCAAAAACACTTGAAGTGACCAATCACCTGATTGCTGAAAGCTATGTCACCAAAGGCAAACCATCTGCTATTCCTTTACCAAGCAAAAAAGGTTTTGAGTTTAAATTGTTGACTCACCCAAATGAGCTCTATGCCGGTGAATCACTCAAAGCTCAAGTGTTAATGAATGGTAAACCGGTACCGAATCTTGAAGTGGACGTATTTAAAGGTGCCAGCAGTTACGAGCCAAATGCCAAACGTGAACAGCCGCATGTCAAAACCAATGCCAAGGGTGAAGTCGAAATTAAATTCGAACAAGCCGGTATTTACTTAATGACTGCGTCTTATCCGGAAGCAAATCCTGATGCCACTAAAAAACCGGCAACAGATAACTTTACTTATGGCTTAACCGTTGAAGTGACTGAATAAAGTTTATAAATAGATAAAATCTAAACAATGATTCAGATCAAAAAGCCCCTATTTTAAAATAGGGGCTTTCTTAATGGGTCGCTATAAAAAATTAAAAGTTATAGATCGCAACAACATTCAGGCGGTTATCTTCACCGGTTTTGCTACCATTGGGTGCAGCAGCAAAAGCCTCACGCTCGCCATAAACGTATTCAAGACCAAAGCTTAAAGGTTTGGTTGGGCTATAAAAAACATTTGCCCAAGCTTGCCATAAATCTTTATTGGCTGCAGTCTTATTGGTTAAGGCATTAATATAATCTTGATTTTCATCAAAAGTCATATAGCCATAACCTACGGTGCCACGCAGTTTTTCATTAAACTGTTGGGTCAAACCTACAGTAACCGAATCAAATTCGCTCTGAACCAGGCCACCCTCTGCTTGTGCCACGACCCCGCTATTGCTATATGAAACAAAGCTGCTGTCGCCTTTGACATGATAGTAGTCTGCTTTTAAAGTCGTTCCGGGAATCACTTCATATTTAGCGCCTAAGCCCACACCCCATGCCATTTCTTCATTATTATTGACACGTTTTTCATGCCCCATGGCACGTGCACTGACATTAAAATTATTGGCAAATTGATGGTTTAAACGTGCAGTTAAAGCCGGTAAACGTTGCGTAATTGAAGCATTTTTCGGATCTTCAAGTGCCATAACCAGATTGGTTTTTGGCGTAAATTTGGTGGTATGACGCACCTGGGGAGTACGTTTCACAGACCCGCCTACATAAGCCAATGCGTCAACGGTTTCAGGCATATAATCTGGAACCGCAAAGTTTGACCAGGTTTGACCAATTAACCAGTCGGCATAAGTTAAGTAAGCATGACGGATACGCAAGTTATCAAAATTCGGCCCACCCAAGAAATCAACTTCAACCTTGCCTCCGACATCCCCCTGAGAGGTTGCGGTTTTAAAATCCATGCCTAAACGTGTCGCAGAAAGTGTCGATTTAAATTCATCGCTACGTTCTCCTGTGCCCTCAAGCGGTACCGTATTAATCTGGTTATAAAGTCGGGATGCAGCGCCACCTTCCGCCTGATAAGACGCATCAGCACGCACATTGCCATAAAAACTGACTTCTGCCCCACCCAGGCTCATGGCTAGACCTTTTTTATCTTTCGCTGGTTTTTTTTCAGTAGCTTGAATCGGTGAAGCTGAAACTTGGGCTTGATAAGACTTTATCTCCTCGCCTTGTTGCTTGGATTGTGTGGCGTATTGTTCGATTAAACTGCGCAGTTCTTTGACTTCTTTTCGCAGTTGTTCGACTTCAGTGGCCGATTGTGCATGGACTAAAGCTGTGCTGCTTAATCCTACAGCCAAGACTAAAGTTTTTAATTTAAAAAGATTGTTTTGAGTGTTCATCCTGACCTCTATCCCGTCAAATGAATGACGTGTTTCCATATATAAATAAAAAAGGTCGCCTGACATCCTGCAGGCGACCCGATTTTAGCTGGCTAAATTTTTAGCGGTATTGGTTTTATTCAGCATATTTGGCTGTGACTGCTGTTTTGCACCATCCACAGACGCTTTTAAATTCACCAGATAAATCGCAATGGCTGCAATAATTCCTGGAATCGCGATAGCCAAGAAGTTCATTTGGTGCGGTAATTCAAAGGTCAGTAAAGTGCCGGTCAAGACTGGCCCAACAATGGCACCAATTCGTCCAATTCCTGATGCCCAGCCCATACCTGTCGAACGAACTGCGGCTGGATAAAACTGTGCAACAAAGGTATAAAGCAGAATCTGTGAACCGATGGTTGCAGCACCAGCAATCGCAATCAGAATATACAGCACGGCTTGCGGGCTGTTAAAACCAAGCAGGATTAAAGCAATCGCACCCACAGTGAACATCGTGCTCAGTACCGGTTTTAAATGGAATTTATCTGCTAAAACTCCGCCACCAATTGCACCGATCATGCCGCCGATATTTAAGGCGAACAGGAACATCAGACTTGCACCCAATGAATAGCCGGCCTGAATCATCAATTTTGGCAACCAGCTGCCTAGCGCATAAACCATCAGCAGGCACATAAAGAAGGCTGCCCAAAACATTAAGGTACTGAACATGCGGCCTTGCTGAAATAAAGCGCGTAATGGTGCGTCATCACCCACAGTCGGTTCATTCAGAACAAACGCCGTTTGTGGGCCAATCTCTTGTTCAGGCGCAATTTTTTTCACAATGATACGGGTTTTTTCTGTTTCGCCCTTTTTGGTCAAAAACATCAATGATTCTGGAAGGTATTTCCAAATTAACGGCAAGGTAAATAACGGAATACTGGCGATATAGAACATGATTTTCCAGCCATAATCTGCCACCAGCCATGCACCTAACAAGGCAGAAGCCATACCGCCAATGGCATAACCACTAAACATAATGGCCACCAGGGTACTGCGAATACGTTTAGGGGCATATTCAGTCATCAGCGCCACCACGTTTGGCATGACCCCACCAATACCTAACCCTGCCAGGAAGCGTAAAATTCCAAATTCAGTCGGTGTGGTGGCAAATGCACCCATAAAAGTAAAGCCACTAAAAATAGCGATACAGATCATGATGGTCTTTTTACGGCCCAGTTTATCTGAGAGTGTTCCGAAACTCATGGCACCAAACATCATGCCGAATAATGCGGTACTGGCAAGCAGACCTGCCTGTACGGTGCTGAGTGCCCACTCTTGCATTAAAATCGGTAAAACGACGCCATAAATGACTAAATCATAACCGTCGAAAATAATAATCATTAAACACCAAATCAGGACTCCCCAATGAAAAGGGGTAAATTTGGCTTCATCCACTAAAGTGTTTATGTTCAGTTTATTGGTATTCACTTTGCGCTCCTGCATATGAATCTTTAGATTTGAGGCAACAATGCAGCAAAGTGTTTTTCTTGTCCAAAACCGATTACATATATATTCATACCTTAAAAGTTAGATTTGCGTTATTAAAAACGAAAACAATACCTTATAGATATCTAAAAACTGAATGCTGTTGGTTGTGACATTTTATTTTTTATTTCGAGCTTTATTTTCCTATAAAAAATATGCCTACTGATCAAATCTAAGCACTTGATCAGTAGGCATATTTCAGAAATCACGCTTTGATTTAGGAATGAGCATACGAATAATTGTATGCAAATCAGACCTCAACCGGTTAAATCACCGCACGGTCATAAACAATCGCTTCGAGGTCATAAACCTGATAAATACAATCAAATAATGAACGGATATCTTCACTTTCATCCATGCTGCGAATCGCCAGAAATATCGGGCTGACCGCAGCATCATCGAGTATCGGAATATAGTGCAAATGCGGTAACTGTATGGTTTTAGCGCTTTCCGGAACCACGCAAATGCCTTCACCTGCGGCAACCAGACCCAAAGCCAGCTGAATTTCGCGAACTTCTTTGAGACTTTTAGGATCGAGACCATATTCTGAAAAAAGTGATCGCACCTGGGTGGAAAAATTAGGTTTGGGATGACTTGGATATAAAAACAGGTTCTCATCCACAATGTCGGTCAGAAAAACGCCCTTCTTTTGCGTGGCAAGTGGATGACTGGAATGCACCGCGACCATTAAAGGCTCTTCACGTAAAAGCACCCGTCTCACTGCAGGATCAGAAATTCGTAGCCGACCAAAGCCTACATCTATACGCCCTTCTTTAAGGGCTTGAATCTGATCTTTGGTGCTCATTTCAATCAGTTCAATTTTTAAATGCGGTTGCTGCTGACGGAATAAATAGACAATTTTCGGCAGTAAACCATATAGCAGCGAACCGACAAAACCCATGGTTACGGTTTTTTCGACCATTCCCACCCGCTGGGTCATGGCTTTAATTTCTTCTGCATTAGACAAAAGTTTAACCGCATGCTGATAAAAGAATTGACCGGCTTCAGTGGTTAATAATGGTCGGCTACCTCGCTCAAAAAGCTGGATTCCCAGCTCTGCTTCAAGGTTCTGTATCTGTCGGCTTAAAGGTGGTTGAGCAATAAACAGTTTTTCCGCCGCCTTGGTGAAACTCTGCTCTTCTACGACGGCCACAAAGTAGCGTAAATGTCTCAGTTCCATGATATTCCATACCTTTAAAGCATAATAAAATGCAAAATTGATCTTAGACAGTGTTTATCTATTCTTTTAAGGTATATCACAAGAGATACACAAAGCAAGATTGAGAAGCTCAAAGATGTATAAATCCATAGAAACGTTGCTGGTGGAAATTCCAACCATTCGCCCACACAAGATGGCGGTGGCGACGATGCAAACCCAAACATTAGTGTTGGTGAAAGTCACGACTGAAGATGGTTTTACCGGTTGGGGTGAAGCGACCACTATTGGCGGCTTGGGCTATGGGGAAGAAAGTCCTGAAAGTATTAAAACCAATATTGAGACTTATTTTGCACCGTTATTAAAAAGCCTTACCGGTCTAAATATCGCTCAAACGATTAAAACCCTTAAACGCAATATCAATGGTAACCGTTTTGCTAAATGTGCCATTCAAACTGCATTACTGGATATTCAGGCACAACGCTTAGGTTTGCCGTTAAGTGAAATCCTCGGTGGCCGTCTGCGTGATAGCGTGCCGGTACTTTGGGTGCTTGCTTCAGGTAATACTGAGAAAGACATTGCCGAAGCGAAAAAAATGATTGAGCTGAAACGTCATAACGTATTCAAGCTCAAAATTGGTTCACGTCCTGTTGAAGACGATGTTGCCCATGTTTTAGCAATCAAGAAAGCTTTGGGTTCAGACATCTCGATTCGTGTCGATGTCAATCGTGCCTGGTCAGAACTTGAAGCGGTTAAAGGCATTCAGTTATTGCAGGATGGCGGTGTCGACCTGATTGAACAACCGTGTGCGATTGAAAATCTGGATGCAATGCAGCGTTTAACCCGTCGCTTCGATATTGCCATTATGGCGGATGAATCATTATACGGTCCGCAGAGTGCTTATCAGATTGCACGTAACAACGGTGCATCAGTGTTTGCAGTAAAGATTGCCCAGTCAGGTGGTCTGATTGAAGGTTGTGAAGTTGGAAAAATTGCCAGACTTGCAGGCATTGACCTGTACGGTGGCACCATGCTTGAAGGACCGGTCGGTACGATTGCTTCAGCGCATGTGTTTTCTACTTTTGAAAGCCTGGCCTACGGCACAGAGTTATTTGGTCCACTGCTACTGACCGAAGAAATTTTAAAAACACCGCTTCAATATCAAAACTATGAGTTGGTTTTACCGACTGCACCCGGTTTAGGTATCGAACTGGATTTAGACAAAATTGACAACTTACGTCGTCAGTAATTAAAGGAATTAGACATGCTTTTCCAAGTACGTATGGATGTAAATATTCCGCTAGATATGCCAAGCGATAAAGCCAACGACATTAAAGCGGTTGAAAAAGCTTATTCGCAGGACTTACAGCATCAAGGTAAATGGCGTCATATCTGGCGCATCACCGGTCAGTACTCAAACATCAGTATTTTCGATGTCGAAAGCAACGAAGAACTGCACAACATTTTACAAGGTCTTCCCCTATATCCGTATATGAATATTGAAGTGATGGCTTTAAATCGCCACCCTTCCTCTATTCGTGAAGACGACCGCTAATTTTAACAATATGCAAAAGGGTGAATTTATTCACCCGCTGCAAAAAAAAGCACCCTTAAAGGGTAATGACAAGGATTGTGGCCAGCCAGCTTTAGCCAGCCAATATAAACGCTAAACAGCCTGCCACCCAAAAATGTATACATACTTCAGGAGCAATAGTATGAATCGCCAAGAAATTGATGCACTTGTAAAAGAAATGAATGTCGACACAGCGACAAAGCCAGTCGATGAACGTGTACAACAGGTTGTTGTGCGTTTATTGGGTGATCTTTTCCAAGCGATCGAAGACCTTGATATCTCACAATCTGAGTTGTGGAAAGGTCTGGAATATTTGACTGATGCAGGTCAAGCCAATGAATTGGGTCTTTTGGCGGCAGGTTTAGGTCTAGAGCACTATCTAGATTTACGTGCAGATGAAGCAGATGCCAAAGCAGGCATTACTGGCGGTACACCACGTACTATTGAAGGTCCACTATATGTCGCTGGTGCACCGGAATCGGTAAGCTTTGCCCGTATGGATGACGGTTCTGAAGAAGGCAAAATCCCGACTTTAATCATTGAAGGTACGGTAACGGATACCCAAGGCAACCTCATTGAAGGTGCTAAAGTTGAAATCTGGCATGCCAACAGCTTGGGGAACTACTCGTTCTTTGACAAATCACAATCTGATTTTAACTTGCGTCGCAGCATTATTACCGGTGCTGATGGTCAATACACCGCATTAACCACCATGCCAGTCGGTTATGGCTGCCCTCCAGAAGGCACGACTCAATTTGTTTTAGACAAACTTGGTCGTCACGGTAACCGCCCTTCGCACGTGCACTATTTCATCTCTGCACCGGGCTACCGCAAATTAACCACGCAATTTAACATCGAAGGCGACAAGTACCTTTGGGATGACTTTGCATTTGCAACCCGTGAAGGTTTAGTCGCAACTGCTGTTGATGTAACAGACGAAGCTGAAATTGCAAAACGTGGCCTGAATAAACCATTCAAACACATTCAGTTCAATGTTGAACTTGTAAAAGAACAAGCTGCAGCACCATCGACTGAAGTTGAACGTCGTCGCGCAAGCGCTTAATGAGCTCATGATAAGGAACCGAGATGTCAATTTAATGACATTTCGGGGACTTGCCTAAATTTGGAAAGTCGGAGAACGGACATGCCTCGTATCCCTGTAATTAACACCAGCCATCTCGATCGCATTGATGAATTACTTGTTGAAAACTATGAAACCGGTGAATTTAAGCTTCATCGTTCAGTCTTCACAGATCAGGCCTTATTCGATTTAGAGATGAAATATATCTTTGAAGGCAATTGGGTTTACTTGGCACATGAGAGCCAAATTCCGAATAATAATGATTTTTACACCACCCATATGGGTCGCCAACCGATCATCATTGCGCGCAACCGTCAAGGTGAACTGAATGCCATGATCAATGCCTGTTCACACCGTGGCGCACAACTTTGCCGTCATAAGAAAGGCAATAAAGCAACTTATACTTGCCCTTTCCACGGTTGGACATTTAACAACTCGGGTAAATTGCTCAAAGTTAAAGATCCTACTGATGCAGGCTATTCAGACTGCTTTAACAAAGACGGTTCTCACGATCTTAAGAAAGTGGCCCGTTTTGAAAGCTATAAAGGTTTCCTGTTTGGCAGCTTAAATCCGGATGTTCCACCACTAGAAGAATATCTTGGCGAAGCAACCAAAATTATGGACATGATTGTTGATCAGTCTGATCAAGGTCTTGAAGTTTTACGTGGTGCGTCTACTTATACCTATGAAGGTAACTGGAAGCTCACTGCCGAAAATGGTGCCGATGGTTACCACGTTTCTGCCGTTCACTGGAACTATGCAGCCACAACTCAACAGCGTAAAGAAAAAGAAGCTGGTGATAATGTCCGCGCAATGAGTGCAGGATCTTGGGGCAAACAAGGTGGTGGTTCTTACGGCTTTGACAATGGTCACATGCTGCTTTGGACTCAATGGGGCAATCCTGAAGACCGTCCAAACTTCCCGAAAGCCGCGGAATATACCGAGAAATTCGGTGCTGCAATGGCGAAATGGATGATCGAGCGTTCTCGTAACCTGTGTATTTATCCAAACGTCTATTTTATGGATCAGTTCGGTTCACAAATTCGTGTACTTCGTCCTTTATCTCCCTCTAAGACTGAAGTCACTATTTACTGTATCGCCCCTGTGGGTGAAGACAAAGAAGCACGTACCCGCCGTATTCGCCAGTATGAAGACTTCTTTAATGCTTCAGGCATGGCAACTCCGGATGACCTGGAAGAATTCCGTGCATGCCAAGCCGGATATGCAGGTATTGCGCTTGAATGGAATGATATGAGCCGTGGTTCCAAGCATTGGATTCAAGGTCCAGATGATGCAGCCAATGAAATTGGTTTAAAACCAAAACTTTCAGGCATTAAAACTGAAGATGAAGGTTTGTATCTGGCTCAGCATGAACACTGGTTACATCTGATGAAAGAAGCGATTACTTCTGAAAAAGAACTTGCTGCAACTGAAGGAGAAAACGCATGAGCACGATTACTTTAGAAAATATTGCTCAATTCCTGTATCAAGAAGCGCGCTTTCTGGATGATGAACAGTGGGATGACTGGTTAACTTGTTATGCCCCTACTGCTTCTTTCTGGATGCCAGCTTGGGACGATGACGACAAGCTGACCACAGACCCAGAGTCAGAAATTTCATTGATTTATTACCCTGACCGTCAAGGTTTAGAAGACCGTGTATTCCGTATCAAGACTGAACGTTCTTCTGCAACCATGCCCGACACCCGTACCAGCCACAACATCTGCAATATTGAGATTGTTGAGCAAAACGGTAATCAAGTGACGGTTCGTTTTAACTGGAACACCTTAAGTTTCCGTTACAAAACCAATTACAGCTACTTCGGCATGTCACGTTATGTAATTGATTGTTCAGGCGAGCAGTTCAAAATCTTGAACAAATACGTAGTGCTGAAAAACGATTACATCAACCAGGTGATCGATATTTATCACCTCTAAGACTGTTCAGACAGCCAGGTAAAACCTTTCAGCCATATGGAAATTTGGCTGAAAGTTCCAGATTTAAAGATTTATATAGGATATTCAGCCATGTCAAACTTAAATGTTGCTCTTCAATTTGAAGATGGCGTTACACGTTTTATCAGTGTCGTTCAAGGCGAAACTTTGTCTGATGCAGCTTACCGTCAAAAGATCAATATTCCTCTGGACTGCCGTGATGGTGCTTGTGGAACATGCCGTGCGTTTTGCGAGTCAGGTTCGTTTGACATGCCTGAAGAAACCTATATTGAAGATGCATTAACCCCTGAAGAAGCAGCTGAAGGCTACATTTTGGCCTGCCAGTGTAAACCGACTTCAGATGCAGTATTCCAGATTCAAGCTTCATCGGAAGTTTGTAAAACTGAAATTCACGCCTTTCAGGGTACGCTTGAGCGTGTTGAAAAACTATCAGATTCAACCATCACTTTTGATATCCAGTTAGACGAAGGTCAACCGGACATTCACTTCCTGGCAGGTCAATATGTCAACGTGGGTATTCCGGGCACGACAGAAACCCGTTCGTATTCTTTCAGCTCTAAACCAGGTAACCGTTTAACCAGCTTCGTGGTTCGTAACGTACCGAATGGCCAAATGAGCGAGTTCTTAAGCAGCAATGCCAAAGCGGGCGACAAAATGACGTTTGCCGGTCCATTTGGCAGCTTCTACCTACGTCCTGTAACCCGCCCGGTATTAATGCTGGCAGGTGGTACAGGTATTGCACCATTTATGTCAATGCTGCAAGTTTTAGAAGAAAAAGGTTCAGAACATCCGGTACGTTTGGTGTTTGGTGTGACCAATGACTTTGACTTGGTAGCGATTGAAAAACTGAATGAACTGCAAGAAAAATTCCCTTGGTTTGAATATCGTACCGTTATTGCCAACCCGGAATCTGCGCATGAACGTAAAGGTTATGTGACCGGTCATATTGAAAATGACTGGTTAAATGCAGGTGATGTCGATATCTATCTGTGTGGTCCTGTTCCGATGGTAGAAGCTGTACGTGGCTGGTTAGATGCAGAAGGCGTTAAACCTGCAAGCTTCTTATTTGAAAAATTCTCTGCAAACTAATTCGGGAATCAATCAAATGTCTGATCGTCAAAGATTTCAAGATAAAGTCGTGATTGTCACTGGTGCTGCGCAAGGCATTGGTCGCGGTGTAGCTTTACAAGTGGCAAGCGAAGGCGCACAGGTGGTCATGGCTGACCTTTCTCCTTATGTGCAAGAAGTGTTAGCGGAAATTGAAGAACTAGGTGGCGATGCTGTCACCATCAATGCCGACCTGGAAACCTTTGCAGGTGCACAGTCCGTTGTTGAAAAAGCAATAGCGACTTATGGTCGTGTTGATGTCCTGATCAATAACGTGGGTGGCGCAATCTGGATGAAACCTTTCCAAGAATTTTCTGAAGCAGAAATTCTCAAGGAAGTAAACCGTTCATTGTTCCCAACGCTATGGTGCTGCCGCGCAGTGTTAACTGAAATGATTAAAAATCAGAAAGGTGCCATTGTAAACGTATCATCGATTGCCACTCGCGGGATTAACCGCGTGCCTTACTCTGCGTCTAAAGGCGGGGTAAATGGTTTAACTGCTGCCCTCGCCTTTGAACATGCCAAAGATGGTATTCGTGTCAATGCAGTGGCTACCGGTGGAACTGAAGCACCTCCTCGTAAAGTACCACGCAATGCCAATCCATTAACCGAATCTGAACAAGCCTGGATGCAAGAAGTGGTTGATCAAACCATTGATCGTACTTTCTTGGGCCGCTACGGCACCATTCAAGAGCAAGTCAATGCCATCGTATTTTTGGCTTCAGATGAATCTTCATATATGACAGGAACTGTGGTCCCTGTAGGTGGTGGCGATCAGGGTTAAACCTGATCTCATCAAAATTCAACAGGATCATTGAAATCTACGCATGGAGGCAATAGCCCAATGGCATCCCTGTTTAAAACTTTAAAAGATGATTGGTCACTTTCAGCAACAGTCGCAGGATTTCTGGCTGTGCTGATTTCCTATTCAGGGCCACTGATCATCTTCTTTCAGGCTGCACAAAAAGCCAATGTCTCCTCCGAGATGATGATCTCCTGGATCTGGGGTATTTCCATCGGGGCGGCAGTCGCCGGCATTTTTTTATCGATTAAATACAAAGTACCCGTAATTACCGCATGGTCTGCGCCCGGTACCGCCTTATTGGTGACCCTTTTTCCAGGTTTAAGTTTGAATGAAGCCATAGCAGCCTACATTACGGCTGCTTTAGTGATTTTATTCATTGGCTTAAGTGGCTACTTCGACAAATTATTACACTGGATTCCGCAGTCTATTGCTGCCGCGATGATGGCGGGAATTCTGTTCCAGTTTGGTCTGGGACTCTTTACTGCCACAGACAGTATGCCGTGGATTGTATTTAGCATGCTGCTGGTGTTTTTAGTGTCTAAACGGATTTCACCGCGTTATAGCATGCTTTGGGTCTTGATCACCGGTGTAATCTTAAGTCTGGTACTGGGCAAAATGAATCCGGTGGAAATGAACTTTAGCTTGGTTATTCCACAATTTATTGCGCCTGAATGGACCCTGAACGGCATGCTGAATTTTGCCATTCCCTTAATTTTGGTCAGTCTGTCCGGGCAGTTTCTACCGGGTATGGCCATCATGAAACTCAGCGGTTATGACACGCCGGCCAAACCCATCATTACAGCCACCAGTATTGCTTCATTAGCGGTGGCTTGTGTTGGCGGGATTACCATTGTATTGGCTTCCATTACCGCAGCCTTGTGTATGGGTAAAGATGCGCATGAACTGAAAGAAAAACGTTATATCGCCGGGATTGCCAACGGCATTTTTTACATTCTAGGCGGTTTATTTGCCGGCAGCATCGTCATGTTATTCAGCTTACTGCCTAAAGAACTGGTCGCCGCATTGGCCGGCTTGGCTTTGCTGGGTGCAATTGGCATCAATATTACAACAGCCATGAAAGATGAACATCAGCGAGATGCCGCACTGATAACATTTTTAGCCACTGCCTCTGGCATGCACTTCTTAGGTCTCAGTTCCGTATTTTGGGGAATTTGTATTGGCTTAATTGCCCATGTCATGCTGAGTAAAAAAGCAGACACCCCGCCTCCTCATTCAATGTCTAATCAAGAAACGCCATTATTGCGTCAGGAAAAACTATGATTGATAAAAGTACAGCGTCTCTCAGCGACGCGCTCTCCCAGATTAAAGATGGTGCCACCATCATGATTGGTGGTTTTGGTACGGCTGGACAACCGGCTGAACTGATCGACGGTTTAATCGAACTTGGAGTGAAAGATCTGGTCATTGTGAATAACAATGCCGGCAATGGCGACTATGGTTTAGCCAAGCTGCTTAAAACCGGTGCAGTACGCAAGATTATCTGTTCTTTCCCGCGTCAGTCCGACTCCTACGTGTTTGATGAAATTTACCGTGCCGGAAAAATTGAACTAGAACTGGTGCCGCAAGGCAATCTGGCTTGCCGTATCCAGGCCGCTGGCATGGGTCTTGGCCCCATTTATACGCCGACCGGTTTTGGTACTTTGCTGGCTGAAGGCAAACCGACCCTGAACTATGAAGGCAAGGACTTTGTACTGGAAAACCCGATCAAGGCGGATTTTGCCTTGATCAAGGCGCATCAGGGCGACCGCTGGGGCAACCTGGTCTATAACAAGTCGGCGCGTAACTTTGGCCCGATCATGGCGATGGCTGCAGATGTGACCATTGCGCAAGTTGCAGAAGTGGTAGAACTGGGTGCACTCGATCCCGAACACATTATTACCCCGGGTATTTTTGTACAGCACGTCGTTGCTGTTGGCACGAAACCCCTTGAGCAATCTGCTTAATTACGTGAGGATTAAAAAATGAGCTATAGCAAACTATCCCGCGATCAAATTGCAGAGCGTGTGGCACAAGACATTCCCGATGGTGCTTATGTGAACCTGGGCATTGGCTTGCCGACCAAGATTTCCAATTACTTACCAAAAGACAAAGACGTGTTTCTACACTCTGAAAATGGCTTGCTGGCCTTCGGTCCACCGCCGGCGAAAGGTCAGGAAGACCCGGAACTGATCAATGCCGGTAAAGAGTTTGTGACTTTATTACAGGGCGGCGCGTATTTTCATCATGGCGATTCCTTCGCGATGATGCGTGGTGGTCATCTGGATATTGCGGTACTGGGCGCTTTTCAGGTAGCTGAAAATGGTGATCTGGCCAACTGGCATACCGGTGCTCCTGATGCGATTCCGGCTGTAGGCGGTGCGATGGATCTAGCTGTAGGTGCAAAGAAAGTTTTCATCACCACCGATCACGTCACTAAAAAAGGCGAGCCAAAAATCGTGGCAGAACTTTCTTACCCTGCCACTGGCCTGAAATGTGTCGACCGCATCTATACCGACCTGTGCGTGATTGATGTTACAAGCGATGGCATGAAAGTGATTGAGAAAGTCGAAGGCCTGAGCTTTGAAGAATTGCAGTCATTGACTGGCGCCAAACTGATTGATGCGACTCAGGGTTAAAAAATCCCTCCTAACCTCCCTGAGCGAGTTTTAAAGCACTGCTTTTAAAACTCAGCACAAGAAAGGGAGGAAAAGTCCCCCTTTTTTAAAGGGGGATTTAGGGGGATTAAAAGGTTTTAAGGATTTAATAAATGAAAAACGCCTATATTATCGATGCCATCCGTACGCCATTTGGCCGTTATGCCGGTGGCCTCGCTCCTGTTCGTGCCGACGACCTTGGTGCGCTGCCAATTAAGGCTTTGATGCAACGCAATCCATCGGTTGACTTTGAGAAAGTGGATGACGTGATTTACGGCTGCGCCAACCAGGCCGGTGAAGACAACCGTAATGTCGGCCGGATGTCGGCACTGCTTGCCGGTGTGCCGTATCAGGTGCCGGCAACGACCGTCAACCGTTTATGTGGTTCATCGCTGGATGCGGTGGCGATGGCCGCACGTGCCATTAAGGCCGGTGAAGCAGACCTGATTATTGCCGGTGGTGTGGAATCCATGAGCCGTGCACCCTTGGTGATGGGTAAATCTGAAGGTGCCTTTGGCCGCAGCCAGAAGCTTGAAGACACCACCATGGGCTGGCGTTTTATCAATCCAAAACTGAAAGAAATGTATGGTGTGGAAACCATGCCGCAAACGGCTGAAAATGTCGCTGAACAGTTCAACATTAACCGTGCAGACCAAGACCAGTTTGCTTTCTCAAGTCAGCAACGCACAGCAGCAGCACAAGCCAAAGGTTTCTTTGCCAACGAAATCGTGCCTGTGGTGATTCCACAGCGTAAAGGCGAGCCTGTTGTCGTGGATAGCGATGAACATCCACGGGCTTCAACAACATTAGAAGGTTTAAATAAACTGAAACCGGTGGTGAAAGCCGAAGGTACGGTAACGGCGGGTAATGCATCAGGAATTAACGATGGTGCCGCAGCGCTGCTGATTGCTTCGGATGATGCTGTAGCACAGTATGGTTTAAAACCACGGGCCAAAATTATTGGTGCAACCGTGGTGGGTGTTGAACCTCGCATCATGGGCTTTGGCCCGGCACCTGCGATTAAAAAGCTGTTGAAACAAACCGGTCTGACTTTAGAGCAGATGGATGTCATTGAGCTGAATGAAGCTTTTGCCGCACAAGCCTTGGCAGTCACTCGTGACTTAGGTTTAGAGGATGGCTCAGAGAAAGTCAATCCAAATGGTGGCGCGATTGCGATTGGTCATCCCCTCGGTGCATCGGGTGCACGATTAGTCACTACTGCACTGAACCAGTTGGAACAAACCGGGGGTAGATACGGCCTATGTTCAATGTGTATTGGTGTCGGTCAAGGCATTGCCTTGATTATTGAACGTGTTTAATCCTCATTAAAAGTCCCCCTTTCATAAAGGGGGATTCAGGGGGATTTATAAGATTAAGGATTTAAAAAAATGCCAACATTTACATCTAACGATGCCCAGATCAATTACCAGACTTTTGGTGACCAGGCCAAACCTGCACTGGTGTTCTCAAATTCACTGGGGACCCAATACAGCATGTGGCAGCCGCAAATTGATGCGCTCAAAAATGAGTTCTATCTGGTGTGTTATGACACCCGCGGTCATGGTGCATCATCGGCGCCCAAAGGCCCTTATAGCCTTGAACAGCTAGGTCAGGATGTCGTAAATCTGCTTGATCACCTGAATATCCAGAAAGCGGTGTTCTGTGGTATTTCCATGGGTGGTTTAACTGGCCAATGGTTAGCCATTAACAGACCCGAACGTTTTAGCCATGTGATTGTTTGCAACACTGCAGCCAAAATTGGGCAGGAACAAGCGTGGCTTGAGCGTGCAGCACTGGTACGTGAACAAGGTTTACAGCCTATTGCCTCAACCGCAGCCGGGCGCTGGTTTACTGAAGGCTTTATTGAAAGCAATGCACCAATTGTTGCAAAACTTTCAAATGAACTGGGTCTGGGTAGCCCGGAAGGTTATGCTAGTTGTTGTGAGGCTTTGGCAAAAGCAGATTTATGTGAACAGTTAAAAGAAATTCGTGTACCGGTACTGGTTATTGCAGGTCAAAAAGACCCTGTCACTACCGTTTCAGACGGTCAATATATGGTCAATCATATTAAAAATAGCGCTTTGTTTGAAATTAATGCGTCGCATATTTCAAATATTGAATGTCCAAACGAGTTCAATCAGGCTGTTCAGCAGTTTATCGCTTAATGTGAAAAATGAAATTCCTAGGCCCTGCTAATGAGTGGGGCTTAGTTTTATAGCGGCGAACAATAAAATTAAACTGTTCAATAACACCTATAAAAAAACATCAATATTTTATGCTAAGTTGATTAAAAATTTAAAATAGTGAATCGATAGAAATGCCAAAAATCGTGATCTTTTCCGGTGCAGGAATGAGTGCAGAAAGTGGAATAAATACCTTTCGCGATCATGATGGACTTTGGGAAAACCACAAGATTGAAGAAGTCGCGACACCGGAAGCCTGGCAAAGAAATCCGGAGTTGGTGCAGCGTTTCTATAATGCACGGCGCAAAAGTATTTTGGAAGCACAGCCCAATTTAGCCCATCAACTTATTGCCAAAATCCAAGACTTTGCAGAGTGTCATGTGATTACCCAAAATATAGACGACTTGCATGAGCGTGCAGGAAATCGTCATGTTTTACATTTACATGGCAATATCCGCTTGGCTAAAAGCTCTGCACCGGGGGCACAGTATTCTGAGATTTTCTATCCGATTCAAGGCTGGGAACTAAACCTGCAACGCGATAAATGTCCGCAAGGCTATCCGCTACGTCCGCATGTGGTCTGGTTTGGCGAAGCTGTTCCTGCTTATGAACAGGCCATTCAACTGGTTCAGAATGCCGACATTTTTATTGTGATCGGCTCCAGTCTAGTGGTTTACCCAGTTGCAGGACTGATTCATGAAATACCTGCAACATGTGAAGCCTATTATATCGATCCTAAAGCCGATCATCTTCGTGTCCCCACGCAATATCATTTGATTCCTCAAACCGCAACTCAAGGCATGCAAATGCTATTTGAACAGCTTGAAAAACGATTTTCCAATCACCGTTGAAACTGGAAAAGTTTTGTACTTTAACCGATCTGCTGATTCAAACCAGATATAATTCGGCTCATTCAAACCACATGTAAGATAAAAATGTTTCAAGGGAAGAAGTTAATTTGTTTTGATTTGGATGGAACGCTTATTGATTCAGTCGGAATCTGGAATCAGGTCGATGCAACCCTGATTCAACAATTATCGAATATTGAGGTAGATCTCAACGCAATTCAGCAACAACGCGATCTTCAGCTGAAAATTTTTAGACAATCCGCTGATCCATATTTGGAATACTGTGCTTATTTAAATGAGCTCTATGGTTTTGATCTGGGCAAAGAAGAGGTAAAAACCCGCCGTTATGCTATTTCACGGCATTTTCTGGATCACGTGGTGGAGCTTAAACCCCAAGCGGAACTTTTGATTCAAGCGCTGAAACATCAAGGTATGCAACTGGCACTGACCACCACTACCAGTGTGTACAATATTCAGCGTTATCAGGACAACAACCAGAATATTAATCAAAAGATCAGTTTTAATGATGATTTTGACAGCATGTTAACGCGTGAAAATGTCGAAAACATCAAACCACACCCAGAAATGTATTTAAAAGCACTTCAGCATTTTGATGTTCAAGCTGAGGACTGCCTGATTATTGAAGATTCTTTGATTGGGGTTGAAGCTGCCAACAATGCAGGAATCGATGTGGTGGCCATCTATGATCAATATTCAACGCATGAAATTGAAGAAATTAAAGCCAAAGCAGATTATTTTGTAGAAGATTTTGCAGCCTTATTAAGTTTCATAAAATAAAAAGCTTCGTAAACTAAATAAGATGCCATGAATCATCCGTGTTCATGGCAGCTTCTGTAGATACACTACTTGAATGATTATTTGGCTTTTTTATAGATTGAGCCTGAACCCACCAGATTTCCGGTTTTTTCGTCAATCGCAAAATCAACCATGCCGGCACCGGCATTGACCTGAAGAAAACCACTCTTGCCCACTGAGGCAGGCACCGGATTTTTCTTTTCTGTTTTACCGGTGGCTTTATCTTTTAAGGTATTGGTAATGAAATAATTATCACCATTTTTGGCAATCACCAGTGAATTTTCAAGCTGTGGATTTTCTAAGGTATTGTTCCAGGTTCCCTGATAATCGGGTGCTTCTGTGCTACAAGCAGTTAACAGCAGTAATAATGAGATTGCTGAAAAATATTGAAGATATTTCAAAACTTAAGACCTTGAGTGTTGCGACGCGGCCATTATAGGAACAACACGCTGCTGATGAAGTGGCTTGTTGTAGGCAAAGCGTTTCAGCCGTACTCGCTCTGTTTTGCTTTGGTCATTTTTTGAAAATTCTCTCCACATTTCATTCATAAAAACTTGGGTTAGAATTAAATTAGAAATTAAAAAAACCCATCATGAGATTAATGCTGATCAGTTAAGGAGTTTAGAAATAAACTCTTTAATTTTTTAATAATTCATGGCGGAGCCTTACCATTTTAAATCAAACCCTTGCAGCCCATTTGTTACTTTGGTTTCGCCCAAAGTAACCAAAGGCATTTGTCATCCGCAAAACTCGTCAGCCACTATCAATTAGCAAATTTATCGCAAAAACAATCACTTTTTAATGTAGTCCGGCCTCAAACAGTTGCGGATGACTTTTCCACATATCAACTACAGTGATGAATTTAAAAAAGAAAATGCCAGTCAATTTATTAACTGACTGGCATTACATCATGAGATGGGTTTTGTTTTATACATTTAGCTGCATTTATGCAGTTTTATGCATGCTTCCGGTTTCTTCAAATTTGGCATGCCAGGACAAGGCTTCTTCCAGCAGATGCGGCGTTTGCCCACCACGCTTACAAGCACGGTCGAAGTAATCATTTAAAGCATCGCGATAATCAGGATGCGCACATAAATCGATAATCTTACGGGCACGTTCACGTGGAGCAAGGCCGCGTAAATCCGCCAGACCGTTTTCTGTCACCAAAACATCAATATCATGTTCGGTATGGTCAGTATGACTCACCATCGGTACTACGGAAGAAATGGCTCCGCCTTTGGCAACCGATTTGGTCACAAAAATCGCCAAATGGGCATGACGGGTAAAGTCGCCTGAACCGCCAATTCCGTTCATCATTTTGGTGCCGGTGACATGGGTCGAATTGACGTTGCCGTAAATATCGAACTCCAGTGCGGTATTAATGGCAATAATTCCCAAACGGCGAATGATTTCAGGATTATTGGAAATTTCCTGCGGACGCAGCACAATCTTGTCTTTATATTGCTCAAAATTCTGCATCACACGTTGTGCACAAGAATCCGACAAGGTCATGGAACAACCTGAAGCGAAGGTCATTTTGCCCGAATCGATCAAGTCAAAAGTACAGTCCTGTAGAACTTCGGAATACATTTCCAGATGATGGAAATTAGAATGTTCAAAACCTGAAAAAACTGCATTGGCAATTGAACCGACACCTGACTGTAGCGGGCCCAGATTTTGCGGTAAACGCCCTGCTGCCACTTCGCCTTCAAAAAACTGAATCAGGTGTTTGGCAATGGCCAAGGTATCCTGATCCGGTTCATCCATGTTAAAGGAAGTATCGGGAAGGTCGTTCAGTACAATGGCTGCAATTTTTTCCGGACTCACCTGAATGCCCACCGTTCCTATCCGGTCGCCCGCATGAATCAAGGGAATCGGTGAACGGTTTGGACGGGCTTTGGGTACATAAATATCGTGTACCCCTTCCAGGATTGGATTAATGGTATTGTCAATTTCAATAATGACCTGATCTGCCATTTCCACAAAGTTTGCCGAGTTACCGCAAGAACCGGTTGGAATAATCTGGCCATCTTCAGTAATGGCGGTGGCTGCAATCACTGCCACATTAATCGACGGCAAGTTGTGATGGCGGATATTATCGGCCATTTCAGACAAATGCTGATCGATATACATTACTTCGCCAGCATTGATTGCTTTACGCAGGCCAGGATCGGCCTGATACGGATAACGGCGCGCAATCGCATGGGCTTCATTTAGACGGCCGTCAATTCTATTGCCTAAGCTTGCACCTGTAGCGAGGGTAATTTTTAATGGATGTTGTTTGGCATGTTCAGCCAAAGCCAAAGGTACAGTTTTTGCCTCACCTGCACCACCAAAACCACTTAAACCCACTACAGCACCGTCTTGAATCAATTCAATCGCTTGTTCAGCTGACATAACTTTGTCGCGAAGGGAGACTAAGCGAATGCGATCTAAACCATTCATAATAAAAATCTCAAAAATAAGCGTATTTTTTTGCCACAATCCCAGCGTGCTGGAATGGTGGCTTTTATTGCTGATTAAATGCGTTACTTATAAATCTATTTTATGAAGATTTTAAAGGAGTTCAACTGCAACTGCGGTTGCTTCACCACCACCAATACATAGCGCAGCAATACCCTTTTTGCCGCCCGTGCGTTTTAAGGCATGCAATAAGGTCACAATAATGCGCGAACCTGATGAGCCCAATGGATGGCCGAGTGCACAGGCACCACCGTTAATGTTTACTTTTGCCGGATCTAAATCAAAAGCATCCATCGCCGCCATGGTGACCATGGCAAATGCTTCATTGATTTCCCACAGATCTACGTCTTTAGCGTCCCAACCGGCTTTTTTCAAAACCTTTTCTATCGCGCCGACTGGTGCAATACTGAACTCTGTCGGGTGCTGTGAATTTGAAGCATAAGCCACAATGTTGGCTACTGGAGCCAAACCACGCTGTGCAGCAATGTCGTCTGAAGTGATGACTAAAGCGGATGCACCATCTGAAATGGAGCTGGAATTGGCAGCGGTAATGGTGCCATCTTTTTTAAATGCCGGACGTAAAGTCGGTATTTTATCGGCCTTGGCATTTAGCGGCTGTTCATCTTGCTCAACCACCACATCACCTTTACGCGAAGTCACGGTTACAGGCACGATTTCTTCCTTAAAATAACCATTGTTGATGGCAGTCACTGCTTTATTCAATGAGCTGATCGCGAAGGCATCTTGCTGTTCACGGGTATATCCTTTCTTGTCGGCCATTTGCTGGGCAAGTACACCCATGGAAAGACCAGTTTCCGCATCTTCCAGGCCTTCCTGGAACATGTGATCGGTAATTTTTCCATGACCCATACGGTGACCGGCACGGGCTTTATCGAGTAGATATGGCGCATTACTCATTGACTCCATGCCGCCTGCGACCACAATCTCAGCGGAACCCGCTTTTACGGCATCGGCAGCCTGCATCACCGCTTTCATGCCTGAACCACAAATTTTATTAATGGTGGTTGCACCTGTGGTGTCGGGTAAACCCGCCTGACGCATAGCCTGACGCGCCGGCCCCTGTTTTAAACCGGCTGGAAGTACGCAGCCAAAAATTACTTCATCAATATCTGTCGGTTGTAAACCAGAACGTGCAACAACTTCTTTAATGGCTGCTGCACCTAAATCTGGTGCTGTACAGGAAGAAAGCGCACCCTGGAAGCCACCCATTGCTGTACGAACACCATTTACGATAACAATCATTTTTTCCATCCTAATTTATATATTTTGTTGTGTGACATGAGCTGAACACTCAGCCCATATCATTTCCATCTTTGTTAAAGCCTGTATTAAAGCGTAATGCCAAATTTAAGATTGAGCAGTAAAGTACTCCTCTGGCAACTGCATCACCACATCGGCACCAGCTTGAATACGTTGTACACGTGCTGCCAAGTCCGGTAAAACTTTGGCCACATAGTACTGCGCCAACACCAGCTTGTTCTGGAAGAACGCTTCAGCCTTGGGTTGAGCGGCCTGGCTAATACGCGCATACATATAAACAAAGCTGAGCAGTCCCACAACATGCAAGTAATCCACTGCCACGGCATTGGCAAAATCAGGTGCTGTTTTCGCCTGAGTCACAATAAAGGCAGTAATGTCTTCAACTTGTGTACAGGCGTCTAATACAGCAGATTTAATCGTCAATGCATCATCCAGACCTTGGGCAAATTCACGAATTTCTGCGATGTATTCAGCAACATATGCACCACCACATTTGATGGTTTTACGGCCAATCAGGTCAATCGCCTGAACGCCGTTGGTGCCTTCGTAAATTTGTGAAATACGCAGGTCACGAATACACTGTTCCATGCCCCATTCACGAATATAACCATGACCACCAAACACCATTTGTGCTTCCAGGCTTGAATCGAGCGCCTTGTCGGTTAAGTAAGCTTTTGCAATTGGGGTGAGCAGTGCAACACGGTCATTGGCTTTACGGACTGCTTCAGCATCGGTTGAGTATTTGGTAATGTCGAGCTGTTGACCGACATAGACCGCAAAGGCACGTGATGCTTCGTTATTGGCACGGACATTCAACAACATACGGCGCACATCGCCATGCACCAAAATGGAATCGGCTGGTTTTTCTGGCGATTTTGCACCGGTTGCTGCACGGCCTTGCAAACGGTCAGTCGCATATTGCGCAGCATTCTGGTAAGCGTATTCTGCTGCACCAATCCCTTGAATACCCATGGATAAACGTTCGTAGTTCATCATCACGAACATGGCTGCCAAGCCTTCGTTTTCCTTACCTACGATATAACCTTTGGCACCGTCAAAGTTCATCACGCAAGTCGCAGATCCCTTGATCCCCATTTTGTGTTCGATTGAACCCGCTGCCACCGCATTACGTTCACCTACTGACCCATCTGCATTGACATGGAATTTCGGCACGATGAATAAGGAAATACCACGTGAGCCAGCTGGTGCATTCGGGGTTTTTGCCAGAACCAGATGGATGATGTTTTCACACAGGTCGTGTTCACCGCTGGTAATAAAGATTTTGGTCCCGGTGATGTTGAAAGAGCCATCTTCATTCGGTTCAGCTTTGGTTTTAATAATGCCCAGATCGGTACCGGAATGTGGTTCGGTCAGGCACATGGTCCCTGACCATTCTCCGGTATAAAATTTAGGTAAATAGGTTTCTTTCTGTTCTTGAGAAGCACGGTCATTAATGGCCATACCTGCACCCACAGTCAGTAATGGGTAGAGCATAAATGATGGGTTAGTACTCCAGATCATTTCATCAGCCAGTACCGTCAGCATTTTAGGCATGCCCTGGCCGCCCCATTCTTCAGATGCACCCAGACCAACCCAGCCACCTTCAGCAAACTGTTTAAATGCTTCCTTAAATCCTTTAGGCGTGGTCACCACACCATTATTAAACTGTGCGCCGCCTTCTTCATCACTGCTGCGGTTTAAATCGAGGATGACGTTTTTAGAAAACTTGGCCATTTCCTCTAAAATCGCGTTAGCCGTTGCCATATCTAAATGAGCCAGATTTTCATTGCCCTTCCAGAATTCATCTGCCTTAAATACATCATTTAAAATAAATTCCATGTCTTTAAGGGGTGCGTTATAAATAGGCATATTGCTTTCCTTGTGTGAAGACTTCGCATCAAAATATTGAAGTGCTTTTAAAATTTTTAGGAACCTATACTGAAATTACGGTTTTATTCCAACGAACATCTATCCAAATAAAATCGGGGCATTCACGCGGTTTTCAACATTCATGAGGAGAAATGCATGGAGCGAAAAACCTGGGTTGAATGCTTTGTCCATCAACTTAAGTGTTAAGCATATCTTCATAATTTTATCATCACGCTTATGAATAACGAATAAAACATGGTTTCTGTAAATCACTTTAAACTGAAGGTTTTATCTTTAAGCGAAAACTCAAATGTACGAATGAAATACTGTTCAATCAGCATAGCTGCGCTTTGCGTTTTATGGGTTAATCCCTTTTGGCAACGCCAAAAGACAATAAAATAATTACGCTGCAATTGGAATTTTATTGATGATTATTGACCTCAAAGGTTCTCATTTATTGACTTTTATTTTGTGCTATGCCTTTGAGAATATGAATTAAATTAAACAGTAATTTGCTACTCACATGCGACATTAGTTGAGTTGCCATATTTATTTTATCGGTATATGTTGAATTGGCTTTTTATGTCTTTCCGGGACTTATGTGATGAATACCGTACGCCAACAAAATTTTCTACTCCGTAAAGAGAAAATTTTAGCCATGGCAGAAACCCTGTTGCTGGATAATCATCAAGATATTACCCTCGCAGAACTTGCTTCAGAGCTGGATATTGCCAAAGGCACCATTTACAAGCATTTTAAAAGCAAGAATCAGCTCTATTTAGAACTCATCATCTTAAATGAAAAAAGATTATTAGAAATTTCAAAAAAGTATAAAAATAATATTAAAACTTATGTTTCACAGTACATGCTCTATAACATGTTAAATTCCAACCGGACCATTTTATTGCATGTGATTGAAGAACGGTTAACCAATAACGAGCGTAAACTGAAAGAATTATTTGAAGAATTATATCAAGTACGTGAAGAACGGATTATTGAAATTAAGGACATGACCGATGATTATCTAAAATCCTTTAATAGTGCCATGTCGATTCGCGATTATTTATCCTATATCTGGACGGTCACTTACGGCGCTTCGCTCTTGCTTAATTCAACCCATTACCAGAAATCAATTGGTTCACGTGAACGTCTGATTAAACTGTATATCAACCAGGCCTTAATGACGCCAGATAAAATTTCTTAAGCTCATCCAGCTTATATGATTCAGTTATGGATGAATGACTTTATGCACTGAATCTTCTATATCATTCATTTGACTAAATAATTCATAACACATCTGACGCAGCCACTGATGGCTGGTTTTATGATGGCAGGACATATGCCAATACTGCTTGACTGCATAAGTGGGAAAAGTAATCGGTGCATCAAAAATCTGTAAATTGCCACGCGACAATAACACTTCGCTTAAATAATAAGGTACGGTCGCAATCGCATCGGTTTCTTGTACCACCAGTCCCACGCCTAGATAACTGGGTAAGCGCATCAAGATATTGCGTTTCAGTTCTAAATTTAACAGCTCGTTTTCAATATGGTAATGCCCCATTCCGGCATCAATATCAATATGGGTTTCGGCAATATATTGTTCGGTCGTTAAGCTATTTTCACTGAGCCGCGGATGGTTTTTGGAGGCGATCACCACATAATATTGTTCAAACAGTTTTTGCTGATAAAAACCGTTTTCCAGATTGGGTAAAAAACCAATCGCCAGATCAATTTCTCCATTGGCCATTTGATAACTGGTTTCAGAAGTAATGGCGCGAACATTTAAACGGATATGCGAAGCATGCTGTTTTAGATATTGGGAAATTTTCGGCAATAATACCAAATGCGACACATCGGTCATGGCAATGGTAAATTTTTGCTGTGAGGTGGTTTGGTCAAAATCAACAGTGAAATTATTGATAATTTCGACTTTACTTAAAGCTTCACTGACCAGTGGAAACAGCTGTTTCGACAGTTCAGTCGGCACCATTTCATTGCCAATTCTTAAAAACAGCGGGTCATTATAATGCTGGCGGATTTTATTCAGGATATTACTGACGGTGGGCTGGCTCATGGCCAAATATTCAGCCGCGACAGAAACACTTTTATATTTGTAAATATAAAGAAAAACACTGAGTAATTTACAGTCGAGCTCAAACACCGATTAAAATCCCTAAATCTTTGATTGGTAACGGCACTACATCTTCTGCCATTTTAGTGCTATTTCCAATGTCCATTTATACCGAAATAGCATGTCATGCGAATAATTTTCGTCTTAATCTTATAATACTAAAATGAAGCCTATAAATAAAAATCACCACTCAAACCATTCAAATAAAGCACTTATTTAAATCAAGCAATCATTCAAGCGGTTTGACTTAAATCCGAATTGTTCAGATTTAAGTCAAACTTTAAAGCATGCGTCAATTATTCTGCTAAAATATCTTCAAATAACACTGAAGATAAATAGCGTTCACCGGCATCCGGTAAAATCACCACAATGGTTTTACCGGCATTTTCAGGACGGGCTGCCAATTGAGCTGCTGCTGCCATCGCTGCCCCACTTGAAATCCCCACCAAAATACCGTCATGGGTGGCAGTTTTACGTGCCCATTCAATCGCTTGAGCACTTTCAATGGCAATCACTTCATCCACTAGATCCAGATCCAGGTTTTTAGGAATAAAGTTTGCACCAATACCCTGAATTTTGTGCGGTCCCGGTGTTAATGGCTCACCACGTTTCGCTTGACCAATAATCGGCGATTCCGCAGGTTCAACAGCAACGGAATAAAGCGGCTGATTTTGTACCTGTTCAAAATAACGTGAAATACCGGAAATGGTGCCGCCTGTACCTACGCCAGACACCAGAATATCAACCTTTCCGCCTGTGGCTTCCCAGATTTCAGGACCTGTGGTCTGTTCATGGATTTTCGGGTTGGCCGGATTTTCAAACTGCTGCGGTAAAAAATACACATCCGGTTGTTCAGTCGCTAAACGTACTGCTTCATCTACTGCGCCTTTCATGCCTTTTGCCGGTTCGGTCAACACCAGATTTGCATCAAAAGCCTTCAACACCTTACGGCGTTCAACACTCATACTTGCCGGCATGGTTAAGGTAATCTCATAACCTTTGGCAGCTGCAACAAATGCCAATGCAATACCGGTATTACCACTGGTTGGCTCGACTATGTGCATACCCGGTTTAAGCAAACCTTTTTCTTCAGCATCCGCAATTAAAGCGGCACCCACACGGCATTTTACCGAAAATGCAGGATTACGGCCTTCTACTTTTGCCAATACAGTTGCTGGTGATGAAATAGCACGATTAATACGAATTAATGGGGTGTTACCAATCGCTTCAGCATTATCGCTATAAACCGCTATACCTAAATTCTTTGGTGTTGGAAAAGCAGAATCAGTACTCATTTGAACTCCTTGAGTTGTCTTTTGATTTTAAAGTCATGCTTTCATCATAAGCCATTTGGGCCTGCAAGATAAGTTTTTCTATCACTTCTCTTATAAGACTTAGATGTATTTTTAAGATTAAAAGTCAAGATTTTTTAAACAAATACACAGCTATTTTTAATCAAATCGTTACAACTTAAATGACGTATTTGTCATCAATAAGGTTTGTATTTATTCATGCAATTGCACACAATATCAAGCAAATGAAAAACTGATTTAGGGAATCAAATGTCTAACAAGAGTTATAGCCGGTTCTATCGTCAATTTACGCAGAAAATTCTAGATAAAATCGTGACTCCTCAAGTCTTAGGCAATACTGAAGAATTAAAAAAAACCATACAAGATCAAACAGATAAAAAAATAATTTGCTATGTATTACAGGATGCCTCACTCAGCAATACGGTTTTAATTGATACTGAAGCAAAGGCCCGTAAGCTGCCTTCCGTGTTTGGGCCTTTGAGCATTCATGAATATGAGGAAGATGATTCCATTCTGGCTTTAAATGTGCCGAACTCAACCCATGAGGCCTATCATTATTCAGCAAAATTGATCCGCCTGATTGAAGCTCTGGAAAAATATCCCGAATACGATATTGAACTGGTTCCAGTCACAGTTTTATGGGGACGTTCACCTGCCTATGAAGATTCCTGGTTTAAAGCTTTATTTGCTGATGCCTGGGCAACGCCTTCCAAATTAAAACAAGCCTTGAATATTTCTTTATACAGCCGTGAAAATTACATCGAATTTCACAAACCGATTTCCCTTAAATCGGCTATTCAACATTCCAAGATTGAGTATCCCAATTTTTCTCCGGCACATTCTGTGGTGAAGGAACTCAATAGCAATTTTAATAAATACAAAGAAGCCATTTTAGGTCCTGACTTATCTGACCGCCGTAATCTCATTAACAAGTTAATGAAAACCGAAACGGTGCAAGATGCGATTCGTAAAGAAAGCATTGATAACAAAATCAGCATGTTTGAGGCGGAAAACCGTGCCAAGGGCTATTTAACCGAAGTGGTTTCGGACTTTTCCTATTCCACCCTGCGTTTTGCCGAACTGGCACTGACCAAACTCTGGACGCAACTTTACGATGGTATTGAGGTGCATAATTTCGATACCGTGCGCGAGTTAGCCAAAGATTACGAAATTGTCTATACCCCTTGCCACCGCAGTCATATCGACTATTTACTACTTTCTTATGTGATTTTTAACCGTGGCTTGATGGTTCCGCATATTGCTGCCGGTATTAACCTGAACTTGCCTGTGGTCGGTCAAATCATGCGTGGTGGTGGCGCTTATTTTATCCGACGTACCTTCAGCGGCAATGAACTCTATACTTCTGTGTTTAAAGAGTATTTACACAGCCTTTTATCTCGCAATACCCCACTGGAATACTTTATTGAAGGCGGTCGTTCCCGTACTGGCCTGCTGTTACCGCCGAAAAAAGGCATGCTGTCGATGACGGTACAAAGTCATTTACGGGGTGCAACCAAGCCAATTGCCTTTATTCCTACCTATTTTGGTTATGAAAAACTGATTGAAGGCACCTCTTATTTAAATGAACTGAATGGCAAGCCTAAAGAAGCCGAATCGATCTGGGGCATTTTGAGTTCGGTGCGTAAAATTGAAAAAGTCTTTGGCCAGGTACACGTCAATTTTGGTGAACCGGTATTTCTGGACCAGGTGTTAACTGAACATCAGGCCAAGCAAATTAAACTCAATATTCATGATGAATTGCCCCAACCGGTCATTCAAACGGTCAATCAGGTGGCCAATTCAATCCAGGAAAATATTAATAAAGCGGTAGTGATTAATCCTATTTCTTTAATTTCGCTTATTTTACTCAATGCAGATGATCATGCTTTAAGCGAAAAGCATTTAATTTCACAGATTAGCCAGTATCGTGATTTATTAAAAATGACTCAATATGATTCGCGAATGATAATGAGCGAATTATCCAGCGCTGAAATGATTCAGTATGCTGAAAAATTAAAACAGGTTGAAACATTAAACCAAAACAATGAAAAATGGGTACAGGTTGCTGAAAGTCAAAAGATACTGTTAAGTTATTTTAGCAACAATATTTTGCATTGTTTTATTCTACCGGCATTAATTGCCATGCTTATTCATTCCTATAAAAAAATCTCAACTCATTATTTAAGCGATACCATTAAAAATATCTACCCTTATTTTAAGGAAGAATTTTTCTTAAAATGGTCTATGGATGAATTAGAAAAAGAAATAGTATTAATTATAGACAAGTTAGAACATTTAGGCTGGATTGTTCGTCAGGATGGTAGCCTTTCTATTCCGGCTGATGAACAACTGCAAAAGCAGCTTTTAACTCTGGCGCATTTGTCTGCTTCTAGTCTGAATAACATGAACATGATCGCTGCATTGCTACAGCAGTATGCTCCGCTGCAAGCGCTTAGCCTGAAAGAACTGGAGAAGATGGGTAAAGCAGTACTGAACAAACTGTCGCAAACGAAAAAGATTCAGGCAGGTTATTATTTTGACAGTGCAACCTTAAAAAGCTTTATTGCCATTCTAAAAAACAATGGATTACTTAGCATTCAAGAAGATCGTTTTATTATCAGCGAAAATTTTGAAGAAAAAATATCCGCTATTTTTAATTGGTATAATCCGGAAACACGACAAGCTATTATTGAAGCTCTGCAATTTAATGAAAAGGAATTAAAAGGATTTAAACAGTCCAAGAAATTATAATCAGCATTTCTCACCCATACTCGCACCAAGATAAAGCATTTAATAAAAATTAAATGCTTTATCTTATTTATATAAGAATATCTGATAATTACTTTCATTAAAAACCATTGAAATGGTATTTTATATAATGTATTGGATTATTCAGGCATTATATACTGCGTACATTACTGATATGTAGTATGGAAATGCTGTATGAATACCGATCTTGAAATTGCTTCTATGCATGATGCTATTGATACCGTGGTCACGGTATTAAAATCATTAGCCAATCCAGATCGTTTACTTATTTTATGTTATCTCGCAAAACAAGAATTGAATGTTTCACAAATAGAAGAGCTGACCCAAATTAATCAGCCCACCTTGTCCCAGCAGCTGATGATGTTACGTAAAAGTGATGTAGTGAGCACGCGTCGTGACGGCAAACAGATTTTTTATTCCATTAAAGATCAAAAACTGGTTCAGGTACTGAATACCCTCTATCAACTGTATTGTCCTAAAAATCTAATTTAATCATACTTATACAATAGAATTGGGAAGATATTAAAATCTTTTGACATTTTATAGTGATAACCAGATAAAGATACAAGCTAAGGCAACAGTACTTTTATAGTTTTGCTTTAGCTTGTTATATTGGGTGGCAACAGCTCAAACTGTTTTAATCTTGCACATGCATTTTCCACTGAATGCCTGATTTTATATAAATACCCTTCTATCTGGATATGACTTGATTTTCTATTCAATTTCTTTGCAATATTGACTATTACCGTTTAGAAAATAAGCACGGATTTTTCATGGCTCTGAACAGAACACCTGGTACTGTAAGTTTGTTATCCGGTTTTAAGAAGGTCAGATCGCTTTTGTTTTTAAGAAATAGTTCTACTTTCAATAGCTATTATTTTTAGAGGAATGAATATTGATGCAAGTTGTTTAAGTCAACGCTTGAGATTCATCAAGATTTTCAGATAATTGTAGGTAAGTATAATCACATTTTTGTTATATTGTTTATATAAAATTAATAATCAGTATATCGATCTGATTTCAAGTTTTTTGATTGAGAATCTATTAAAAATACGCGATACAACTCAAGGAAGGGATGCGATATGAGTCAAACAGCGAGTTATTTAGATACTCAATCTATCTTTAATTTAATTGGGCAACACGCTGACTTAACCCTCATCTTTCAAACTGTCAGTGAATGGCTAGAAGCCCGGATACCTGATTCAATGGTATCCATTATGTTGTACTCAGAGAGAGAACAAACTTTAAGCCTGATCAGTGGTACCCAACATTTTTCACCCCAATATCAAGAAGCGATTAATGGTTTAGAAATAGGCCCAAATGTCGGTGCTTGTGGTGCAGCAGCTTTTCACCGAAAACTTGTGATTTGTGAAAATTTAGCCACTGACCAGAACTGGGAACCTTTCAGGACCTTGACTCAAGAGGAAAATCTGAACGCATGTTGGTCTACGCCTATTATTAATGCCCATGGAAAACTCTATGGTACCTTTGGGACATATTATCGTTCGCCTAAATGTCCCACACCGACTCATATTAAATTACTTCGTCATGCAGCATCTTTAATTGCCTTAAGTATGGATCTGCATGAAGAACGGCAACAAAGACTGGCTCTTCATGATAAATATCGCTCTTTCTTCACTTACCATCCGGACGCGATTTTTGAACATAATCTAGAAGGCATCGTGATTGATGTTAATCTTGTCTCTGAAAAAATTACTAAATTCAATCTTGAACAGGCTCGGGGCTTACATTTCTCGAATTTTATTTGTGCTGAATTTCAATCTTTAGCGCAAACTGCATTTGAACAAGCCTTAAAGGGAAACAGTCAGCACCTGGAAATTCAGGCACTGAATGCCGCAGGTGAATGTTACTGGTTAGACCTGACTTATTTACCCATTCAACAAGCTCAACATGTGGTTGGCGTATTTGCAATCGCTCGTGATATTTCAGAACGGCGTGAAACTGAAGAAATGCTACGTCTACTTAAACGAAGTGTCGATGCTAATCCTCATGGAATTATATTGAGCAATGCCGCCCCAGATCAGGCCATTGAGTATGTTAATCCTGCGTTTGAATGCCTGACCGGTTATAAAAAAGAAGAAATTATTGGTAAAAATTGTCGTTTTCTGCAAGGTCCTGATACAGATCCTGAAGCAGTTAATAAAATACATAATGCGCTTAAAGAGCAACAAGAAATCCAGATCACCTTAAAAAATTATCGTAAAGATGGGAGCTGGTTCTGGAACCAACTGATATTAGGACCGGTTTTTGATGACAAAAATTTCTGCACACATTTTATCGGAATTCAGCAGGATATTACTCAACAACGGGCAAATAGCGAATATATCGCCCGTCAACAAACCCACGACAGTTTAACCGGATTAATTAATCATCATACCTTCGAAAAAATACTGGATGTCGCATTCCACATGCAACATGAGCATCATCACCCTCTGATCGTCATGTATGTTGATTTAGATGGTTTCCAGCCTTTAAATCAAAGTTTGGGACACCTCAGTGGTGATCAGCTCCTGATTGCTGTAGCAAATCGCCTGCGTCAGATCGTTCAAGAAGAGGATATCATTGCTCATTTTTCAGCAGATGAATTTGGCATACTGTTGAATAAATGCCATGATTTAAAACAGGCCGCGGTCATTGCAGAGCAAATATTAAGAAGCCTGTCAGTTCCATTTGATATCGATGGCCATAAAATCCATATGAGCGCGAGTATTGGTATTGCAGATGATGGAACTCAAATAGAAAAATCTACCCAATTGCTTCATCATGCGATACATGCGATGAATGAAGCCAAAAAAGAAGGTGGAAATGCCTGGCACTGGTATGCTTTTGACGCTATGTGCGCACCGAAAATCGATTATGTGCTTATGCGGCATGAATTAATGGTTGCTCTGGAAGAAAAACAGTTTAGGTTAGTCTATCAACCGGTTATTGATGCTCATTCAGGCCAGGTAAAAAGTGTAGAAGCCTTAATCCGTTGGCAGCATCCACAAAGAGGTTTTATCTCTCCAGCAGACTTCATTCCATTCGCCGAAAAAACCGGTCAAATTGTAGTCATTGGCCAATGGGTTTTACAGCAGGCCTGTCAGGATATTGTTGAATGGAATAAGAAAAATGGCGCTAGCCTGAGTGTAGCCGTCAATCTTTCTCCCTTACAGTTCAAGCGCACCGGCTTTTTGCATGAGTTAAAGGAAACTCTGACCACTACACAGTTACAGCCTGAATTATTAAAAATTGAAGTTACTGAAACCATGTTAATTGCAGGTGCTGACCGTTCTTTAGAAATTTTAATGGCGATTCGTGATTTGGGCATTAAAGTTTCTGTCGACGACTTTGGAACAGGATACTCCAGTCTGAGTTATTTACGTACTTTACCTGTTGATGAGATAAAACTTGATCGTAGTTTTATTGAAGATTTACCTAAAAATGAGAAAGATGGTGCTATTGTCGCAGCCATTATTGTCATGGCTCATCAACTCGGATTACAAGTGGTCGCTGAAGGTGTAGAAACTCACGCCCAAGCCAAATTTCTCAGAGAATATGAATGTGATCATTTTCAAGGCTACTATTTTGCTAAACCAGCTTCCCTTACAGAGCTCAAACTTCATTATAAGCCGGTAGAATAAGTAGAAAAATAAATACCGTTCCACTCTCTAATAACGAATACAGTTACGTCCGTTATTCTTGGCTTGATAAAGTTTATTATCAGCCATTTTAAAAACTTCGGTCACACTGTCTGAGCTTTTAGGCCAAAAGGCAATTCCAATAGATATTGTTATTGGTCCAATAGAATTGATGTTGCTTGATTCCATTGTTTTTCTTAAACGCTCCGCAGCATTGTAAGCTACCTTAGGATCTAAAGTCGTCATTAATACAATAAACTCTTCCCCTCCTATACGGCAACAAATGTCTCCATCTCTGAAGTTATGATTCATAAGACTGGCCAGGTTTTTTAAAACCATATCCCCCTGATCATGGCCATAGGTATCATTCACCTTTTTAAAAAAATCGATATCAATCGCAAGAACGGCAAAATCTCTCTCTAAACTCACTACTTCTTTTAAGAAGATTTGCATCCCCCGCCGATTATATAAACCTGTCAATGGATCGGTATTTACATGTTGACGCAATTCAGTAATCTTTTCACTGAATGCTTGTGAACTGAGCAGCAATGACGTTCTAAACTTTAAAACTTCAAAATACCAAGGATCAACCTGCTTGATTTTATCTTGAATGTCTGGCTGATTGAGCATACTGGCCATTTTTGCCAAGCTATTTAAAGGTGAAGAAATAAAGCGCGACATTCTCCAGACAATAAAAAATATAAACAAATAAAAAATTAAAATTCCCACTGAAACTTTTAAAAGAATCACATTGGCCTGCTTTAACAGCTCTTCGGTTGGTTGCTGGGAAACGACAATCCAGTTCGTACTCGGAATGTAGGCAAAACCTGCCAAATTTTCGACCCCCCGACTATTGATTAGCCGGATATTCCCCATCCGTTTATGGACCATATAGTCCAGACCCGTATTATTGACAATTTTTTCGCCAATTCTAGTCGGATCGGGATGAAAAATAATTCGATTATCCTGATCCATGACATACATATAACTTTTCTTAAAGTCATACTCGGTTGAAAGCATTTTCTGGATGAGATTATTTTTTTGTAAATAAATCGTGCCACCAATCATGCCCTGATAATTTTTATTTCGGTCATAAATGGGTTGGGACAGCATCACAACCAAATTATGTCGAACTGACCAATAGGGAGGAGAAATATAAGTGGTTTTATACTTTAAAGATTCAATAATTCCCACTGATTTATATGAAATATGGGTACTCAAATTTAAACTTTGCGGTGCAAAAGAGATGATTCTTCTTTGCTTATCCACAATTAGTAAACTATTAAATTTGTTGGACTGATTTTTAAGACGCTTTGCTTCTTCTTGTATTAATTGAGGATTAGAAAAATTTTGTCCTAACAGGTCAGCACTATATTTTAGCTCTTTGAGCATATCATCGAAATGCTGATCTGCACTGTTGGCAACCTTTGAAGCATATTTGACATTCACTAAAAGTGAATTTTGAATGAGCTGGTCTTTAATCACATAATTGAGAATAAATACAGAAACAATAAACAAGCACGAAACACTGATAATAGTCGAAATCAGGATCAGTTTACGAAGATTTAATTTAAGTGCCAAAAGAATCTGTTTCAAAAACCTGACCCTGAAATAGTGTGACCATATTTACATTTTATAACATATTTATTGATAAAATTAACAAAGATTTAATCGTGAATTTTCATTTGAAGCGTGCCTAGACTATCGGAGCAAAGCTTTTTAAGTCAATGTCCTAATGACAAAATCATCATATACGCCAGAACTCAAGGAATGCTCTGTGCGCTTACTTTTTAAATCCGAAAAAAGATCATCCTTTTATCTGGACTGAACTTGCTGCTAAATTTGGTTTGGCGATTAAATTTTAAGTTCTCGCCATTTTTGCACAGTAAAGGTTATCAAGCCCTATCTTCCTGACAAGACTTCTTAGCACTTTTTGTGCATAATATATCTAAAATAGTGATTTAGCTTTAGATATGTCAGATTTTAATGCCCGCTTAAGCTCGTTATTGCCCGCATGGCAATGGCTGCGTCAATATACCCCAGCCAAATTTAAATCTGACCTTCTTTCGGCCCTGATTGTCATCGCCATGCTGGTTCCGCAAGGCATGGCCTATGCCATGCTGGCTGGACTACCGCCTATTATGGGGCTGTATGCCAGTATTCTACCCATGATCATTTATGCCATGGTGGGGAGCAGCCCGACGCTTTCGATTGGCCCGGTCGCGATTATTTCCATGATGACCTTCGCGACGCTGAATCCCTTGTTTGAGGTTGGCTCTCCAGTTTATATACAGGCCGCCTGTCTGCTGGCAGTGATGGTTGGTATTATCTCTTTATTGCTCGGGATTTTCCGATTCGGCTTTCTGATTCAGCTGATTAGCCATCCGGTGATCAAGAGTTTTATTATTGCCTCTGCCTTGCTGATTGCTTTAGGCCAGTTTAAATTTTTAGTCGATATCCCGTTAAAAGCCAATAATCTTCCTGAATTTTTTCTAAGTGCCTGGCAGTACCTGCGTTATAGCCATATCGAAAGCTTCATTTTCGGGCTGCTTGCCTTAGTATTTCTGATTTATCTTCCCAGAGTTTTAAATTCCAATGCCATTCAAAGCCGGGTCGGTTCAACTGCTTTTATTGTTAAAGCCTTGCCTTTGGCCTTGGTGGTGATTTCGATTGCCGCGGTGTACTTTCTGGATTTAAAAGCGGTAGGCATTAAAACCGTAGGTGAAATCCCTTCAGGTTTTCCACCCATCAGCATGCCCTACTGGAATATGGAACTGATCATCACCTTATTCCCCGGTGCAGCCATGATCGCCATGATTAGCTTTGTCGAGTCTTTATCTATTGCTCAGGCGACGGCATTACAGCAACGCAGTCATTTAAATAGTAACCAGGAACTGATCGCGTTGGGTTTATCCAATTTAAGCGCGGGCTTAAGTTCGGCATTTCCGGTTACCGGTAGCTTATCGCGCACGGTGGTGAATGCGGATGCCGGTGCTAAAACACCGCTGGCAGGCGTGATATCCTCATTATTTATAGTCTTGGTTAGCCTCTATTTCACGGCTTTTTTCCGTGATTTGCCTTTGGCTATTCTGGCTGCAACCATTATTGTTTCAATCTGGAAACTGGTCGATTTCAAGCCCTTTATAGACACCTGGCGTTATTCCAAAGCAGATGGCATTGCAATGTGGATCACCTTCTTTGGCGTGCTGTGCATAGATATTTCGACCGGTTTGATACTGGGTATTGTCTCAACCTTTATTCTGCTGTTGTGGCGGATCAGCCGTCCGCATATTGCCGTGATTGGCCTGGTAGAAGGCACCCAGCATTTTAGAAATGTACAACGCCATGATGTACTCACATCAAATAAAGTTCTGTCCATGCGTATAGATGAGAATCTGACCTTTTTAAATGCCAATACTTTTAAAGGTTTCCTGATTAATGCTGTGAGTCAGTATGCTGATTTAGAGCATGTGGTCATTAACTGCTCCAGTATTAGTGCCATTGACCTGAGTGCGCTGGAAATGCTGGAAGATCTCAATGCCGAGTTAAATAAACTGGAGATTAAACTGAATTTCTCCGAAATTAAGGGTCCAGTCATGGATAAATTACAGCATTCAAAACTGCTGAATCAGTTAAGTGGCCAGATTTATCTGACTCATTTTCAGGCCATGCAAGAACTTTCACCAGAAGTCTTTTAAGATGAATGGGATAAATATTGCAATACGCAATTTCTAAATTTCTAGTAGAGATATCTAAAATAATGCTGGATATCTCCTCAGTATTTTCATATAGCACTTAAAATAGATTGCAATAGAACGATTAAACATAATGCAGCACAGCAGAATGATCCGAAGCATTTGTATTATTTGAATATTTAAAAATCGGCAAAAATTTTATTAAAAACTGAAAATATCAACTTTAAAAATAAACAGTTAGTTTTTATATGGCAATTATTTTTTAGCAAGATCATTTTTAGGTATAAAATGCCACCCATCTTTGTGATTTTTTTAGTCCTCGTATGTGTGACAAGGCACCTTTATGTTCTCTGCTTTAATGCGTTTGAGTTTAGTCTCCCGAATTATTATCGCCATTATTTTAGGTATTGGTGTAGCTGTTTTGTGCCCCAATGTGGCTCCTTATCTAAGCCTATTGGGTGACTTATTTATTAAAGCACTTAAATCTGTTGCGCCTATTTTAGTTTTTGTCCTGGTTTTATCTTCCATTGCCAATTTTAAAGTCGGACATAGTGCCAAAATCAAGCCCATTATGCTGATGTATGCAGTGGGTATGTTTCTGGCGGCATTAAGTGCCGTAGTTTCTAGCATGCTGTTTCCAAGCACATTATTTTTGGATGTTCCTGCGCAAACTGACCTTCAGGCGCCGGGCAGTCTGGTTCAGATTTTAAAAAATCTGCTGCTTAGTTTTGTAGCGAATCCTGTGGTTGCCATTAGTGAAGCAAACTTTATTGGGATTCTGGCCTGGGCGGTTGCTTTAGGTGCTGCGTTCCGTCATTCATCTGACAGCACGAAAGCTTTTTTAACCGATGCTGCTACTGCAGTGAACCAAGTGATTCGTCTGGTGATTAACTTTGCTCCAGTCGGTATTTTTGGTCTAGTTGCAGTGACCTTTGCTGAAGCCGGTTTAAGTACTTTTGAAAGCTATGCACAATTGTTGGCGGTATTGATTGGTACCATGTTTTTTGTGGCATTGGTGGTCAATCCGATTATGGTCGCCTTTGTTACCCGCGCGAACCCTTATCCATTGGTGCTTCAATGTTTGCGTGAAAGTGGTATTACTGCATTCTTTACCCGAAGTTCGGCAGCCAATATTCCGGTAAACCTGGATTTAGCCAAACGTTTAGGCGTGAATGAATCTACCGCTAGTGTGGCTATTCCACTCGGTGCGACCATCAATATGGCTGGTGCTTCTGTAACGATTACCGTGCTTACTTTAGCTACTGTGAATACTTTGGGTATTTCGGTGGATTTCACCACCATGCTGGTTTTATCGGTACTTGCAACAATTTCAGCCTGTGGTGCCTCGGGTGTTGCCGGTGGATCTTTACTGCTGATTCCTGTGGCGTGTGGCCTGTTTGGGATCAGTTCAGATATTGCCATGCAAGTGGTGGCCATCGGTATGGTAATCAGTGTGTTACAGGATTCGACCGAAACTGCATTAAATTCTTCAACAGATGTGCTATTTACTGCTGCTGTTGATCGCGGTTTAGATTAAGATAGTCATTATTAAGTATTTTTTATGACGTTATGCCTTTTCAAACTTTACCGCTTTGGGTTCAATTAGGGGCTTTTTTCCTTGCAGTCAATGCAGGGATGATTAACGTTCTCGGACTGGTGACCGTATTGCATCAGTCCGTTTCCCATATGACCGGAAATGTCAGCATGCTGGCCATGGCTTTACTGAAGTGGGAACCGGATACAATTCTGTTCTTGGGCCTGGTTGTTCTATGTTATGTGACCGGTTCATTTTATAGCGGATTCATTCTTGGGAATAGCCAGTTTAAGTTAGGCAGCCGCTACGGTTTACCTTTAAGCCTGGTGGCTCTTTTTATCCTGTTGTGTTGGTTTTTGCTTCCCTATTTTCCACGTTATGCCTTACTTTGGGCATGTAGCGCCATGGGCGTACAAAATGCTATGGTAAGTCACTATAAAGGTACCATCATTCGGACAACGCACTTATCTGGCGTTTTGACGGATTTGGGTTTGGCGTTAGGCTATAAGTTACGTGGTCTAAAAGTAGAGCGTAGACGCATTATTCTTCACTTGCTCATTTTATTTGGATTTTTCCTTGGCGGTTTGCTTGCCAGCCTGATTTATCCTTATTTAAAATTAAATGCTTACCTTGTCCCAGCGATGTTAAGTTTGACACTTAGCTCAATTTACTGGGTTATTTACTATCGTTATCGGCAGACTCAAGAGTAATATCGGAATTTATTATGGTCAAAAATGCATTACAGGCTCAATTGCTAAAAGCAGGTTTAGTTGATAACAAGAAAGCTAAAAAACTATCCAAACAGGCAGTCCATGAGCAGCGTACCGGTCAAAGCGATGAAGCTGAATTAAAAGCAAAAATCGCACAGACTCAGCAAGAAAAGCTGGCGAAAGATCAGGCTTTGGATTTAGAAAAAAAACGCCTGTTACAGGGTAAAGAACTCAAAGCTGCCATTGTTCAAATGATCAACCAGCACAAAATTAAAGAGATTGATGGTGAGGTGGTCTATCAGTTTATTGATGACAATAAAGTTAAAAAAATCTATCTCAATCAGCAGATTTATAATGCCTTGGTGGCGGGTTCATTAATCATTGCCAAAGAAGCCGAAAGTTATGCTGTTTTACCCAAAGCCTTGGCTGAGCGAATTAATGACAAGATGGAAGGCTTTATTATTGTCAATAATTCTGAACAGAATGAACAAACCACAGATGAAGATGATCCATATGCAGCTTATGTGATTCCAGACGATTTAATGTGGTAAGTTCGCTTCATCAATAGTTAAAATAATTCTCTATGCCAGTATTCATATTGGCATAGACTACAAGAACAGAATAATAATAAAAAATTAATCAATTCCAGCATCCACCCGGCTGGTGAATTTTGTTTTAGTTCATGTATATAAAACGTTATCTTTATAATAATAAAAAAATAACCCTATAGACTGTTCCATAATTTGCAAATTTAAGGGTAAGTTTTTGGAACAATTGGCATTTATACAAAATATTCAGGACTGGTCAGATCAATATCCCTGGCTGGAAATGTTGACTTCCTTAAGCCTGTTAATTCTACTGGCAATCGTTGCCAATTTTATTGCCAAGCAGGTGGTGGTTCGTGGAATTCGCCAACTGATTTCCAAGATGAAATTTGTCAATCATGAAATTTTTGCCCAGCACAGTGTAATCCGACGGATTTCCAACATTGTGCCCGCTATTGTGATTATGAACGGAATTATCACTGTTCCACATCTTTCAGAAAAAGTAATTGTTTTTGTGCAGATGGCGGCACAGGCGTTTATTTTTCTTACTCTTGCTTTGGCCATCAGTGAATTTTTAAGTATTTTCAATCTGGTTTATCAACGTAATCCCAAATCAAAAAACAAGCCGATTAAAGGCTATTTACAGCTGGTTAAACTGATTATTTTTATTGTCTGTGGCTTGATGATTTTAGGTACGTTCCTTAAAAAAGATGTCTTTACCTTGCTGGCAGGTTTTGGTGCCATGGCGGCAGTACTGATGCTGGTATTTCAAAATACCATTCTGTCTTTGGTGGCCTCGGTACAAATTTCATCTTATGACATGGTGCGCATTGGTGACTGGATAGAGATGCCTTCACTGAATGCCGATGGTGATGTCATTGATATGTCATTACATACCATTACAGTTCAGAATTTTGACAAGACCCTGACCACTATTCCGACCAATAAACTGGTGACAGATACTTTTAAAAACTGGCGCGGTATGGCTTATGCGGGAGCTCGGCGGATCAAAAGATCAATCTTTATCGATCAAAGCAGCGTGCATTTTATGACCCCGACTGAACAGCAGAAGCTGAAAGAATTTTTATTGCTGGATCAATATTTAAATAGCAAACATGATGAGCTGGAAAGCTTTAACCAGCAACTCTCGAACCAATCCTCATACAATCAGCGCCGTTTAACCAATTTAGGCACCTTCCGCGCCTATGTCGAGTTTTACTTAAAACAGCATTCCGGCATCGCGCAAAATCAATCGCTGATTATTCGGCAATTACAGCCCACCAGTGAAGGCTTGCCACTGGAAATTTATGCTTTTGCAAATACCACGGTATGGAAGGATTATGAAGCAATACAATCCGATATCTTTGATCATTTGATTGCCATTATTCCTGAATTTGGCTTGAAAGTTTATCAGGCGCCATCCGGTGCGGATTTCAGGCAATTCACGGCAAGCTCGGCAGATCAAGAAAAATCCAGTGATCCTGAAGTTTAGGCTTTTAAACGTCATGCTATAAAGTGCAATATTTAAAGCATGGTAATTTAAAGCATCCTACCGTTCCTGTTAGACTTGAATGATTCAGCTTCAGATAAGGCATCCCGGTTCATGCAATTAATATGGTTTCGACAGGATTTACGTATACAGGATCATGCTGCACTTTGGCATGCGACTCAATCTGGAAACTGTATGGCCTTGGTGATTCTCTCACCTGAGCAATGGCAACGACATGATGATAGTCCTGCCAAGCAAATTTTTTATTTGCGCCAACTGGAAACTCTAAAATCCCAGCTCAATCAACTGAATATCCCCCTGCTCATCAAACAGATTCCCTTATGGGATGATGTCCCTCATCAATTGCTGCAACTTTGCCAGCAACTCAGCATTAATGCTGTACATGCCAATATCGAAATTGGAGTGAATGAATTAAAGCGTGATGCCCAGACCCAAAAAAAACTGGAAAAACATCAGATCTCCCTTGAGCTTTATCATGACCAGACGATTTTTCCCGTCGGTTCGATCTGCAATAAATCTCACCAGCCTTATCAAGTGTTTAGTGCTTTTAAAAAGCGCTGCTATGAACTTCTTAGCATCAGCCTGCCGCAATGTTATCCAGCAGTCGCACAGCAAGAAAAAATACAGCTGGACTTTGATTTGGGTCATGCGCTCATTAGCGCATCAACATCTATGCAAAGTCCTGACACAGATCAGTTACAGCAACTTTGGCCAGTAACCAAAGACTATGCATTAGAAGTGCTGGACAATTTTATCGATGCTAAAATAGAGCATTATCAACAGGAGCGGGATTTCCCTCACCTCAATTCCACCAGCCAGCTGTCGCCTTATTTGAATATTGGTGCGGTTTCAATCCGGCAGTGTTTACAGGCTATCTTTAGAAAGCAAGCAGGCTATTTCCATATCGACAATCTGGGACAGCAAACCTGGCTGGATGAATTGCTGTGGCGAGAATTTTATCAACATATTCTTTATCAATTTCCTGCCGTTTCCAAACATCAACCGTTTAAGATCAATACTCAAAAGATTGAATGGCGAAATTCAGAGCAAGACCTGATTGCCTGGCAGCAAGGCCAAACCGGTATTCCGATTGTAGATGCGGGTATGCACCAGTTACTGCAAACCGGCTGGATGCATAATCGGGTACGCATGATTACTGCAATGTTTTTGACCAAGAACCTGCTGATTGATTGGCGTCTGGGTGAAAAATGGTTTATGCAGCATTTAATTGATGGCAATTTGGCAGCCAATAATGGCGGTTGGCAATGGTGTGCTTCAACGGGAACAGATTCGGTGCCCTATTTTCGGATTTTCAACCCGGTAAATCAATCGCAAAAATTTGATAAAAATGGCGATTATATCCGTAAATGGGTACCGGAACTGGCGCATCTGGATGCAAAAAAAATTCATGAACCTTATGCTTTTGAACCAGCTCAAGCATTACATTACCCACGTCCCATTGTGGATTTAAGCTTATCGCGCAAACGTGCCATAGAGGCATTTAAGGCGATATAACTTTAGCTATCAATCATGAGTTCCCTTCCAAACCAGGCTAAGTCAAAATTCACTGAAATCCCTCCAGCTTTTGACTTGGCTCAATTCATCTAGATATCGCTTGAATAAGACCAAGCAAATTCAAAATCAATATTCTAGTCGTGATTGTTTTCATTGATAAATAAAATTGACTTGAATAAATTATTCCATAAATTTAAATCATTTTTCTTTTCGTTAATTAAAAGGTAATCATTATTACTTACCAATAAATTGAAATTGTACTAATGTTCCAGCTTTAGATTAATTTCAAATATGAGTTATTTTTTTAATTTTTAAAAGATATATAAATATGTCTTTGTATTTTATTTCTAATATTTTACCAAAATGAGATCAATATAATGGTTGGGTTTTTCTTTTAAATTTAAAGAATTGTTTCTCTTTCATTACCTCGAAAATTTTTCCTGTTCCAGGATGAATAAAAGTATTATTTTCATTTAAATTAATCACCTTTTCCGTGATCACAATTTTAGGTAAGGGCAACCAGATCAATCCCTCGGGGTTTAAAATCTTTTCAAAAACCTGCTCTACAATTATTTTAGTGCCACATGCACTTTTCGCACTCACCTCTTTTAGAATCAAAATTTTAGCCATTTTTTTTGCTCTTATTATGATTAAGCCTAATAAATTATAGAAGAGCAGCTTTTAAAGGTGTTAAATTTATGTCTATATATGTGTTTAATTATATCTTTAGGTAAATATTTTTAAATTAGCTCCAAAATATTTTTTATTTACAGAGCATTTTTATTCATAATTATCCAATAAAATCAATAATATGGTCACCTTCAAACCATTCAGTTTTAAAACACCGTACATATTGAAATAATTTAAAATAATCCTATTTATTTAGGCCTTGAAATAAGATTCTGATCTGATCAGAACCTTATAAAATAATCTCTTAAATAGCTTTTTTACTAACGATGCAGCTGCTTATAGGCCCAGCTAAGAAATTCATTTTTATTTTTTAAGGAAGGTGCCAGTTGAATATTCACGATATTTCGGCTTCCAAATTTACCAATAATTTTAGAAGGTGAATCCAGTCTTATGCCTTTTTGATCATCTTCATGAATAACCGAAAAAAAATCCAACATGAGATCAAGTTCACCTTTGCTTTGAAATCCTGGTCGCTCAGCGATAAAATTATAAACTTGCTGCAACATCTGAAAATTAGCAGTATTTTTCATTTCCAATATTCCAGAAAGTATCTAATTAACTTTAAATATAACTTGAAATAATGTGTAAATTAATTAGATTATTTGTTATTCAATTGTTAATTATTATTTTGTAAAAATAAATATTTATATTCAATCAATTATTTCTCAAAGCTTGATATAAGCTGGTTTTAATTAAAATATATGCTTACATTTTTAATATTAATTTTATAATTTTTTATATAATAAATAAGCTAACTGACTGATGTTAAAGCATGGAATTTTTTTAATTCATTGGAGTTTATTCTGATGCTTTTGACAGTTTTCATCGCTAGTATAGAAACAAAGAATTTTCTCCCTGATACTTTACAAAGCCTTCTAGCACCAGACATACACTGTATTGATGAATTTACACTTTATTCTTTGTTGTTTGACATCAATAGCTTCAGCTATCGAATTGTATGTTTTACTGAATGAAACAAGTTTTTAGATATCACTTTGATTATTATTTATAATATTAAAGTTCCAATAAAATTAAGCCTAATTGACATTCACTCAAGGAAATTCGCATGCTGCAGTGGTTTGAAAAACTCGTCGATCCTTATCCATCCAAAGGTTTAAACGAACCACTCCCTACCCGCTTTTTCCCTTTTGTCTGGCAAGCAGCCCAAGGTGTACGCCCTTACTTATTGTTGCTGGTACTGTTTACCGCAGCTGCTGCAAGTTTTGAAGCCTTCCTTTATTCCAAAATCGGCGATTTGGTCAACTGGCTAAGCAAAAGCCAACCTGACACTTTTTTAGCTCAACATAGCCAAAATCTTACAATCCTGAGCTGCATTTTACTGGCCAATATTCTATTTGCCAGCATGCAATCGATTATTAAACATCAAATTTTATACAGTACTTTTCCCATGCGTTTACGCTGGCGTTTCCATAATTTACTGTTACAGCAAAGCCTGGATTTTTTCCATAACGACTTTGCCGGGCGTTTGTCTGCCAAAGTGATGCAGACCTCACTGGCAGTACGTGAATTCTGGGTGATTTTAGGCGATATGCTGGCCTATGTTCTGATCTACTTTGCCACTATTAGTCTGGTACTGGCAGCGATTTCTCCCTTGCTGATTGTGCCACTAATGCTTTGGCTGGTGCTGTTTATTGCTGCGGCCTGCTTTTTTATTCCACGTTTAAGCCAGATTTCGAGTAAGCAAGCCGATGCCCGTGCAGTCATGACCGGTCGTGTGACCGATGCCTATACCAATATTCAAACCGTCAAGCTATTTGCCCATGCTGGCCGTGAAAGCCACTATGCCAAAGAGTCGATGCAAGGCTTCATGGTCACGGTATATAAGCAAATGCGCCTGGGCGTGCAGTATGAAATCAGCATTAATTTGCTCAGCGTGGTTTTATATGGTGGTGTTTTAGGTACCGCAATTTGGCTCTGGATTAACGGTCAGGCTGAACTCGGTATTATTGCCGCAACTACAGCCATGATCTTAAAACTTAACAGTATTGCCGAATTTATGATGTGGCAGTCATCCGCACTGTTTGAAAATGTCGGTACCATTCAAGATGGTATGAAAACCATGGGGCGTCCGATTCACATTCAGGACAAACCTGATGCGCAACCCTTGCAGTTACAGCATGGTGAAATCAAATTTGAAGATGTCAGCTTTGCTTATCAGAATAAAAATGTGATTGATCATTTTAATTTAACCATTAAACCGGGTGAGAAAATTGGCATTGTCGGCCGCTCCGGTGCGGGAAAGTCCACGCTGATTCAACTGTTACTGCATTTTTACGATATCAACCAAGGTCGTATTTCGATCGATGGTCAAAACATTCAAGATGTAACTCAGGACAGCTTGCGTAAAAGCATTGCTTTTGTGACTCAGGATACCTCCTTGTTACACCGTACTGTGGCTGAAAATATTAAATATGGTCGCCCTAATGCAACCGATGAAGAGATGTTTGAAGCCGTACGCAAAGCCAAGGCGGAAGATTTTATTCCACAGCTCACCGACTTGCGCGGCAAATCCGGTTACGAAGCCTATGTTGGCGAACGCGGCGTCAAACTGTCAGGTGGTCAACGCCAGCGTATTGCCATTGCCCGGGTGTTTTTAAAAGATGCACCGATCCTGATTTTAGATGAAGCCACCAGTGCCTTAGATTCTGAAGTTGAAGCCGCGATTCAATCCAGTCTGGATGACTTGATGGAAGGCAAAACCGTGATTGCCATTGCGCACCGATTGTCCACCATTGCCCAAATGGACCGTTTGATTGTACTGGATGAAGGCAGCATTGTAGAGCAAGGTACGCATGATGAACTGGTTGCATTAGGCGGTATTTATGCACATTTGTGGCAAAGACAAAGTGGCAGTTTTTTGATAGAACAACAGGCATTGAAGAAAAAGGAATTGCATTAATGCTGTATTTAGAAGATATAAAAGTGGGTGATCGTTTCATTAGCCGTGAATATGAAATGACCTTAGAAGAAATTAAACAGTTTGCCCATGCTTATGATCCGCAAGTTTTTCATACCGATGAACATCAGGCCAAAGCGCATCCTGTTTTTCACGGAATAGCAGCCAGTGGCTGGCACACCTGTGCAGTGACCATGCGTTTATGGACCGAATGTTTTCCAGTCGCTTACGGCCTGATTGGTTCGGAATCCAGTCTGCGCTGGCCACGCCCGACCCGTCCTGGCGATAAGATTCATGTTGAAGTCGAAATTGTGGCAATTACGCCATCAAAAAGTAAGACTGACCGCGCTATAGTGAGTTATGTGACCCAGGCATTCAATCAGAATCATGATGTGTTACTTATTTCCACCACTAAAATTTTGGTCTTCAAAAAAGACTATCAGCCTGAATAATGTGCAGGCTTTAAAAATATTGTTGAACAATTTTAATAGGATAGTCTTCCAATTCGTGCCAATATGGCACTTACAAATAGAAAAACGAATGAATGCAATGGATGGCGCATGAAAACGATTTCTCCAAGACAGGATCAAGGAATACCCGGCGTTTATGGCCTGCTGCTATTAGATGTGGTCTCCCGCTGGGGCTACACTGCTGAAGCACTATTTACACCTTTTCACTTAAATAGTGAACAATTGGCAGATCCCAACTTTCGTATTCCGACCCCAATTGCCAATGAGCTGGTCAAACATGCACTACGCCTAACAGGTGAACCGACCTTGGGTTTCCACTTGGGTACCCAAATGCGTATCTCGATTCATGGCTTTATTGGCTATGCCATTATGACGGCGCATGATATTACCGATGCCCTGATTCTGGCCAACCGATTTATTCAGCTACGTCTGCCTTTTTTACAGCTTTATTTTTCCACTTTTGGTGAAAAAGCCACGCTGCAATTGCAATGTGACTTTGACATTGAACCATTACGCACTGAAATCGCCATCGCCCTGACCTTTGGTATTATCACCATGGCCAAAGCCCTGACAGGTTGTGAAGATCTGTCTGGGGAAATTGATTTTGATTTTCCGAAACCTGCCGGTTTTGAACGCTATATGGCGAAATTCCCGTCGCATCAGTTCCGTTTTGAACAGCCGCACCTGTTAAGCAGTTTTGATAAAAAATATCTGGGGTTAAAGATGGTCAATGCGGACCCGATTGCCAGCCAGATTGCGATTAACCAATGTGAATCGGAACTATCTGCACTGGGTGAACGCCGCCGCTTGGCCATGCGGGTACGTGATATTTTGACCAAGTCGGAGCAGCATTATTTAAGCATCGAAAATGTTGCAGATCGGCTGCATATGTCGGATCGTACTTTAAAGCGTCAACTGGCAGCTGAAGGCACCTCCTTTTCCACTTTGGTGGATGAAGTACGCTATCGTCATGCAACTTCCCTGCTTTCACGTACCGATTACACCCTGGAACAGATTGCCGATGAAATTGGTTATAGCGATGTGGCCAATTTCAGCCGTGCATTTAAACGCTGGAGTGGTCGCAGCCCAAGCAATTGGCGCAAAGATCCGTATTTATAAACTTTTGTTTTTATCAAAAAACATGTATAAAACATGGCAAAAATGATTTGAATATTTTAAAGGAGTCATCAATGAATCACCCTTCAGAATTAAAGTACGCCACTACTCACGAATGGGTCAAAATTGAAGGTGATCTTGTTGTTACCGGTATTTCCGACCATGCTCAAGATGCTTTAGGTGATCTGGTCTATGTAGAAGCACCAGAAGTGGGTCAGCAAATCACTGCCGGTGAACAGGCAGGCGTGGTCGAATCAGTTAAAACAGCATCTGATATTCATGCGCCTGTTTCAGGTGAAGTGGTTGAAGTGAACTCGGCACTTGAAGATGATCCTGATTTTGTCAATGATGACCCTTATGGCAAGGGTTGGATTTATAAAATTAAGCCAGACAATATGGCAGATATAGAAAAATTACTTTCAAGCAGTGAATACGAAGCAGGTTTATAATCCTGTTTTAGATAAAAAAATCAGCCTTAGAGGCTGATTTTTTTATTTTTAAATGACTTTTAATAAAAATATCAAATGACGATATTAGATCGAATGAAAATCACCATTTAAATTATTTATTGCAATTTATTCTTATATTACTACACTTTTCCCATATAATCGGATAATATTTAAACATCGATATAGCCTTCTGACTGATCTTAAATAATTATAACAATCCACAATAATAATGGTGGTCATAAGCCTGATAAGTCGTATATCCCATTGATACTGATTTAGGTAAATTATGTCTACTGCAACTGTACCCCAGTTATGGAATAAGTCCTTTATTCTATGTCTGGCAAATAACTTATTCTTATTTATATTTTATTTTGCTCAAACCACCATCTTGCCGATTTATATTCTTAACGAGTTGCATGGTACTTTGGCACAAGCAGGTTTAGCCATGACCCTGTTTATGGCATCTGCCATTGCAGTAAGGCCTTTTAGTGGTTTGATTGTTGAAAAAATTGGGGTAAAAAAAGCCCTTTATATCTCTGAAGCCTTGTTCTGCCTATTTTGTCTGACCTATATGCTGGCAGACAATTTAACTTTATTGCTGTGCATTCGTTTTTTACACGGGATCTGGTTTAGTATTTTAACTACGGTCATTGTTCCGATTGTCAATGACTTTATCCCGGCTGAACGTAAAGGCGAAGGTATGGGATATTTCCTCACGTCGATAAATTTAGGCATTGTGCTTGGGCCGCTGATTGGATTAAGTTTAATTCAAGCCCTGCCTTATATCACCATCTCTGCTATTTTAGCGGCATTTGTGCTCCTGGGCTTTATGTTCTGTTTTATGATTCCACTCAAACATAAAGTCAGCCCGGTCGAAAAACCGGAAAAGCGTAAACTGAGTCTTCAGGATTTTATCGAGAAAAAGGCAGTGCCTGTTTCCATCATGGCTATGATGGTTTCATTTGCCTATGCCAGCATCATGTCGTTTATTTCAACCTTTGCCGAATCGAAGCATATGTTGTCTTATGCCAGCCTGTTTTTTGTGGTATTTGCGATTTCGATGATGATACTGCGCCCGATCACGGGAAAAATCTTTGACCGTAAAGGTGCGAATTATGTGGTTTACCCAGCCTTAGCCTTGTTTGCATTAGGTTTACTGGTGCTTAGTCAAATTGATAGCGTACCCGGATTTATGTTTGCTGCTGTACTGATTGGGATGGGATTTGGTTCTGCCCAACCTTGTCTGCAAACCATTTCCATCCAACGATCTGAGAAACATAGAATTGGTCATGCGACCTCAACCTACTTTACCTGTTATGACATAGGTATTGCGCTGGGATCGTTGATTTTAGGTATTGTAATTGCTCATTTTGACTATAGTATTGCTTATATGCTGTGTGCAGGGATGATTATTTTAAGCCTGCTTTTCTATAATCTGGTGGTCGATAAACCAGCAGTGACTGACTAAAATGATCCTCGCTATGAATTTAAAAAAGCATGCTTTTAAACATGCTTTTTTATCTATAACTTAACAGTCTGATTATTCAGGAGCAGCTTCTTCGGTTTTTTCTTGACTTGCTTCTTGCACCATACTGAATCCGCTATTTTCAGCTGGACTGGCAAGATTCTGTCGGGTACTTTTCAATTTAATCTGCAAGCGTAATTCGTTCATGGAATCGGCATTACGCAAAGCTTCTTCATAACTGATCGAACCTTCATTATATAAATCATATAAAGCCTGATCGAAAGTTTGCATGCCCAATTCACGGGATTTTTTCATGATTTCTTTTAATTCATGAAACTGACCTTTAAGGATATTATCGCCAATCAATGGGGTATTCAGCAAAATTTCAATGGCTGCACGACGCCCGCGTCCATCCTCGGTACGCACCAAACGCTGTGAAATAATGGCTTTCATGTTGGAAGATAAGTCCATCAACAATTGGTTACGACGTTCTTCCGGGAAAAAGTTGATGATTCGATCTAGAGCCTGATTGGCATTATTGGCGTGTAATGTCCCTAAACATAAATGCCCGGTTTCGGCAAAGGCAATGGCATGTTCCATGGTTTCGGTATCACGGATTTCACCAATTAAAATCACATCGGGTGCCTGACGCAAGGTGTTTTTCAAGGCATTGTGCCAAGAATGACTATCCACGCCGACTTCACGATGCGTGATCATCGATTTCTTATGCTTATGCACATATTCAACCGGATCTTCCACCGTAATAATATGCCCGGCAGAATTTTCATTACGATGATCAATCATGGCGGCCAAAGAGGTCGATTTACCCGAGCCGGTGGCTCCTACGACCAGGACCAGTCCACGTTTTGCCATCATCACATGTTTTAAGGATTCAGGTAGCTTTAACTGGTCAAAATTTGGAATTTCTGCGGTAATGGTTCGGATCACCATTCCCACCTGTAATTGCTGCTGGAAAACATTAATGCGAAAACGCGAAACATTGGGAACGCTAATCGCGAAATTACATTCCAGCTCGGTTTCAAATTCCTGCCGCTGTTTTTCATTCATCAAACTATAGGCAAACAGCTTGGTCTTGTCGGCAGTCAATGTCTGTTGACCAATGGGTTTCATTAAACCCTGATGTTTAATGCTGGGTGGAAAATCTGCTGAAATAAATAAATCCGAGCCGCCATATTCCACCACCTTGGTCAGCATATGGAACATTATTTTACGTGCTTCTTCCAGTAATTCCGTACTATACATATTTTCCCCGATCATGCAAAAACGCATGCATCTTAATAGCAGGCTCATGCCCATATATTTTGATTTCATTGTGCAGCGTTTTTTTTTAAGCCTCAAATAGATTTGATTTATAAAGAAAATATTTTTAGACAATTATGTGACTTAATTCAATAAAAACAAAGATAACAAGAAATAGTTAAGAATTTTAAAACCTTACTTTTAAAAAGACTTTTCATATAGGAAATAATATTCAGGAATTACGGAGATCACGGTTGAGGAAAAATTATCCCTTATCTCTCTTTTCATCCAGCATAGGAAATTAAAAATCTAAACAGGTAGCCGAAAGCTACTTCAGCTTTCGGCCACCTTGAGAGATTCATCACTCAACTACGTTTCAAGCCGCATTTCAGCTTGGTCAAAGAATCATGCATTAATCTGGAGAGAGTGCACGAGATTTGGATGGTTCTAGCATGGAAATTTGACCGCTTTCTGCCTGTAAAACTGGATTGATGCGACTACTCTTTAACTTGATCTGCAGACGCAGTTCATTGCTTGAATCCGCATTGCGCAAGGCTTCTTCATGAGAAATGACCCCTTCATTGTATAAATCAAAGAGTGCCTGATCAAAGGTTTGCATGCCCAGCTCACGCGAGCGTGCCATAATGGTTTTTAGCTCATAGAATTCACCCTTGCGGATCAGGTCAGAGACCAAAGGTGTATTCTGCAGTATTTCCACCGCAGCACGGCGACCTTTTCCATCCTCTGTTCGAATCAGGCGCTGGGAAATCACTGCTTTCATATTGGCAGATAAATCCATCAGCAGCTGATTACGGCGTTCTTCCGGAAAGAAGTTAATGATGCGGTCTAGGGCCTGGTCTGCATTATTGGAATGTAGTGTGGCAAGACACAAGTGCCCTGATTCGGCAAAGGCAATGGCATGTTCCATGCTGTCTGTATCACGGATTTCACCAATGACGATGACATCTGGAGCCTGACGCATGGTGTTAACCAGTGCGTTATGCCAGGAGATACAATCTACGCCAATCTCTCGCTGCGTAATCATCGACTTTTTATGCTGATAAACATATTCCACCGGATCTTCGATGGTAATAATATGCCCCTCAGTGTGGGTATTACGGTAATCAATCATGGCCGCCAGCGTGGTAGATTTTCCGACACCCGTCGCACCAACAATCAACACCAGTCCTCGTTTTTCCATAATCACCTGTTGCAGCGAGCTTGGTAATCCCAATTGCTGAAAGCTTGGAATATCGGTGGTAATCGTTCGGATCACCATACCCACATTGTGCTGTTGCTGGAACACATTCACCCGGAAACGTGAAATACCCGGTACGCTCATACCAAAATTGCATTCCATGACCGATTCAAATTCCTGGATCTGTCGGTCACTCATCAGGGAATAAGCAAATAAACGGGTTTTATCCGCTGTCAGTTTTTGCTGACCGAAAGGCTTCATCAAACCCTGCTGTTTGATACTCGGCGGAAAGTCTGCAGTAATAAAAAGATCTGAACCACCATATTCAACCACCTTGGTCAGCATATGGTGCATGAGTTTACGTGCTTCATCGAGCAATTCGGTTGTATACATATCGAGATTCCTGGGATCATTACCTGCCAGCTGTATAAAAACAGCTTGAGGCTGATCACTGATAAATTATTGTTATTGTTGATTTTTTTAAATCAGTTATTATTGAATTAAATTTTTAAAATCGTTTTAATTATCATTATTCTGCATTGCAAAAGACTGCATGCACTACATTGAACTTCTGTGTAGATCCGGCTGATCAGCTACACCGGATACCGTCTTTCCCCAATGGATTGAGGAAAGACCTGAGCTTCAGTTTAAGCACTACGCTTTAAACTTTCGAGTCGCAGTGAATCAGTCATATTTAACAACAGTTGTTCGGTTTTTGTCCAGCCCAGACATCCATCCGTAACCGACTGACCGTAAACCATCTCCTCAGAAATTTTTTGCTGACCATCGACTATATGGCTTTCCAGCATTACCCCACGCACATTGGTCTGCAAGCGTTCTGCCACGATCTGTTGCAGCACTTCAGGTTGCAGCATTGGATTTTTCGAGCTGTTGCCATGACTGCAATCAATTACCAGTGCCGGCAATTCAGCAGCATGCTTGGCTTTGATTTTTTCAATTTCTGACAACTGGTAGTTCGGGCCGCTATTCGAGCCACGCAGAATCAGATGCGCTTTTGGATTACCCTGAGACTCTAAAATACACGGTAATCCCGATTGGCCCAGACCCAGGAATTGATGGGGATGAGATGCAGATTGAATGGCATCCAGGGCAATTTGAATCGAGCCATCAGTGCCATTTTTGAAACCGATGCTGTATGGCATATGGCTTGAAATTTCACGATGAATCTGGGATTCACTGGTACGTGCACCAATAGCACCCCATGCCAGTAAATCGTCGAAATAGGCCGTTGCCATTGGGCTTAATATTTCCGATGCTATCGGCAAGCCCATTTCAATAATTTGTAAATATAACTCACGTGATTTTTCCAGGCCCAATTGCATATTGGAGGAGCCATCTAAATTTGGGTCATACAGGAAGCCTTTCCAGCCAACGGTGGTACGTGGTTTTTCAATATAGGCACGCATGACCAGGAAAATCTGGTCTGCTACTTGGCTTTGTAATTGTTGTAATTTCTGTGCATATTCAAGTGCAGAAGCTGGATCGTGAATGGAGCATGGGCCGGTCACGACCATTAAACGATGGTCTTTGCCATCTAAAATGTTTTCAATGGTTTGACGCTGATCGGCAATTTGTTGCGCCAGCTTGTTCGATAAAGGCAATTGTGCCTTCAATTGATGCGGCAAAGTTAAAATGGTTTCTTTTTCAGTTGTTTGAGTTTGTTGTAAAGCAGTATTCAAAGCATTCATTGGTCGTTCCTGGGGACTATTTTAGTCCAATCTTTTATTTGAGCGTTATGGGTCTAATGGATTGCGTGTGAAGAGTCATCAATTGACTAAAGTAAGACCAATAAAAGTTGCTAAAGTATGAATAATTTAATGTTTGCATGAGTAAACTCCAAAAAATGTAAGAAAAATAAGATATAAAAAAACCTGATCAGGTTTGCCGATCAGGTTATAAACTTGGTGGGCAACCTTTTCTTGCCCGAACGCGTTCAGGCAATTATCTAAATTGCCAAAAATAATAAGTTGCGTTTGAGATCATCGGTTGCTTTAACATCTTTATTTCTTCAAAAAAGTATGTGTCTTGAAATTAAAATACGCTGTATTGCCTTATTTGACAATAGTTTTATTCAAAATAAAAATACATCAATCATTAAACTTTTACTTATCATTTGCGTATAAAAAATCCAGCAAGATAAAATTTAATCCATTTATGAACATCATCAACATAGCTCACATCTTCAAGCTGCTATCCAGTGCTATGCTCATCGACCGGGTGCTTTTTCCAGCAAATTTCTGTTTATTTTTTTGATGAGCAAAATAGCTGGATTGCATCTGGCTTTAGGTTTATTTCTGGTTTGGTGTTTTACGCATTCTGCTTTATCAACCTGTTATGGCTTATCAGGCATGACATGTGTCAGATCTCTATCTGATCTATAACCAGTCCTAGAACGGGTTTTTAAAATTATGCTCTGCCCCAATTCCAGGCCTGAATTCAGCCAGACAGCTTATTTTAAAATATGAAAAAAGAAGCCCAGCTATTTCAATAAACCGCTAAAATGCCTGCTATACCGAAGGCTTGATTTGTTTTACTCCATATAACTAAGGATGTATTTATGTTCCAACATGTTGATGCGTATGCAGGTGATCCGATTCTTTCCTTGATGGAAGAATTTGCTAAAGATGAACGGACTCAAAAAGTGAATCTAAGCATCGGGCTTTATTATAATGAGGACAATATTGTGCCTCAACTTGAAGCCATCAAAGCAGCATATAAGAATATTGAAGCGAGCAATGATCAGGTCAAGTTGTATTTACCGATGGATGGTTTAAAACCCTATAATCAAGCCACTCAAGCCTTGGTGCTGGGCGAAAACAGTCCAGCACGCCGTGATGATCGTGCAGTCACTATCCAGACTTTAGGCGGTTCTGGTGCACTGAAAGTGGGTGCCGATTTTCTGAAAAAATATTTTCCTGAATCTGATGTCTGGGTCAGTCAGCCGACCTGGGAAAACCACATTGCCATTTTTAACGGTGCCGGTATTCACTCACATTTCTATCCTTATTTTGATGCTGCAACCAATGGTGTCAATGTGCCAGCGATGCTGGAAAAATTAAGCCAGCTTCCGGCAAAAAGCATTGTGTTATTACATCCTTGTTGTCATAACCCGACCGGTGCCGATTTGACGCCTGCAGAATGGAATCAGGTGATTGCAGTACTGAAAAAGCAGGATCTGATTCCCTTCCTGGATATTGCCTATCAAGGTTTTGCTCAAGGACTAGAGCAAGATGCATATGCGATCCGCGCGCTTGATCAGGCGGGCATGAATTTTATTGTCAGCAATTCATTCTCCAAAATTTTCTCTCTTTATGGTGAGCGTGTAGGCGGCCTAACCTTTGTTTGTGATGATTCGGCCACTGCACAAAAAGTATTGGGCCAGCTAAAAGCCACAGTACGCCGCAACTATTCAAGTCCGGCAACGACCGGAGCATTGTTAGTGAATAATGTCTTGCAAGATGAACAGCTGACGGCATCATGGAAAGCTGAACTGCAGGAAATGCGTGAGCGTATTATTAAAATGCGTCACATTTTAAAAGATAAACTCAGTCTAGCCTTACCAGAGCGTGATTTTAGCTATCTGGTGAAACAGCAAGGCATGTTTAGCTATACTGGCTTAACGGCTAAACAGGTCGATATTCTCAAAGATCAATACGGCATTTATCTGGTGCGTAGTGGCCGCATGTGCGCTGCGGGTCTTAATTTAAGCAATATCGATTATGTGGCTGAATCCATTGCCGAAGTCATTAAAGCCACGGCTTAAATTGGGCTGATGCTTATCAATCGGTCTGATTAAAAAAACGGGCAATCTGCCCGTTTTTTTATTTCTCTTTTTATTTATGGATGCTTAGGGTCTGTTGACAATTCGTCTATGTTTGCGACGACGAGTATTTTTTAGAGGATACTAGGCATGAACTACAAAATTTAGTCATTCTAAATGCGTAGTTCATAACGACGTAGCGTCAAAAAATACTCTAGTCCCCAGCTGCGCCTTGCGCTGCAAACAAAGCAGTGCTTTGATTTTGCTCAGGTTGTGGCTAAAATTATCTCAGACTGCGTCATGAAATTTAAAAATGGAACCACCATTCTTTGCATTTCATTCTTGCGACGTATACGTCTCATGCTCAATTTTAGCCTACAACGCAAACTATTTATGAAATGTCAACAGACCCTAGTCTTCGAAATGGATCACGGTACGAATTGATTTACCTTCATGCATTAAATCAAAGGCTTCATTAATTTTTTCCAGTCCCATGGTATGGGTTACGAATGGTTCAAGCTGGATATCACCACTCATGGCTTCTTCCACCATACCTGGCAATTGAGAACGGCCTTTAACGCCACCAAAAGCAGTACCTTTCCAGGTACGACCAGTCACCAGCTGAAATGGACGGGTTGAAATTTCCTGACCTGCACCAGCTACACCAATAATGATGGATTGGCCCCAACCACGATGTGCACATTCCAGTGCAGAACGCATCACATTGGTATTGCCAATACATTCAAAAGAATGGTCTACGCCCCAGCCGGTTTTCTCCACAATTACTTCCTGAATTGGACGGTCATAATCTTTCGGATTCAAAAATTCTGTGGCACCAAACTGTTCAGCCAGTGTGAATTTTTCAGGATTGGTATCAATGGCAATAATGCGGCTGGCTTTGGCTTTCTTGGCACCTTGAACCACCGCCAGACCAATACCACCCAGACCAAATACGGCTACGGTATCGCCTTCCTGAACTTTAGCGGTATTTTTTACTGCACCCAATCCGGTCGTTACACCACAACCTAATAAGCAAACATGTTCATGATTCGCTTCAGGATTAATTTTCGCCAAGGATACTTCCGCCACCACGGTATATTCACTAAAGGTTGAACAGCCCATATAGTGGTAAATCGGCTGACCATTATAAGAAAAACGTGTCGTGCCATCTGGCATCAAGCCCTTACCTTGAGTCGCACGAACCGCTACACAGAGGTTGGTTTTACCAGACTTGCAGAACAGACATTCACCACATTCTGCGGTATATAGTGGAATAACGTGATCACCCGGTTTAACACTGGTAACGCCTTCACCCACTTCAACCACCACACCTGCACCTTCATGGCCCAGTACCGCAGGAAATACCCCTTCAGGATCATCACCGGACAAAGTAAAGGCATCGGTATGACAGACACCGGTATGGCTAATCTTGACCAGAACTTCACCTGCTTTGGGTGGTGCCACATCAATTTCAACAATTTCAAGTGGTTGACCTGGACCAAATGCGACTGCAGCACGTGATTTCATGAATTGACCATCCTTTGATTGGTTCTTTAACAGATGAGCTACAGTAACCTCTTTTTATTGTCAGATTCAACCTATAACATGATGATAATATGTACTTATAACTTTATGACTTCATAATAATTATGCAGATGAGAACATCCTTGCGTGCTGTCATGTTTGCTTTGATATTTTTCACAATGACGGGGTGCAGTTTGCCGATGAATGAATCAAAAAAGCAGCTTCCCATTCAGGTTCATGCCGAGCACTGGCTAAACGGTTCCAATGTTGATACACAAATTACTCAGGGTTTAACTGCCTATCTGTCTTTAGATGATGCTTTTATCAGTATTGCGTCAAGACTGCACCTGATTAATAAAGCGCAATACAATATCGATTTGCAATACTACATCTGGGAAGATGACTCAATTGGTCACCTGATGCTGGCGGAATTGCTCAAAGCTGCAGATCGTGGGGTGAAAATCCGTTTATTGATTGATGACCAGAACGGTTCTCAACTTGATGCAACCTTAAAACAACTGGCTCAACATCCTAATTTTGAAATTAAAATCTTTAATCCTTACACCTTTAGAGCTAGAAAATTACGGGTGTTTGATTATATTTTTCGTTTCAACCAGATCAATCACCGGATGCACAACAAGCTGATTATTGCCGATGGTGCCATAGCGGTGACGGGTGGACGCAACATCAGCCGTGAATATTTTGAAGCCAGTGAAAATTTCCAGTTTACCGATATGGATATCCTGTTTTATGGCACTGCCGTTCAGCATGCCAATGAAGTCTTTCAAGACTTTTGGAATGATGATTTGAGTTATTCGGTACCGCAGCTGCTGGGTAAAAGTCGGCCTGAACAGCTTGCCAAATTACGTAAATATTATGAACTGACTGCCTTACAAAAAGACCAGTTAAAAAGGCGGATTGAACTGGCTGAAAAACAGATCAATCAACACTTAAAAGACCGTCCGATTAACTGGGCAAAAGCGCATTTTGTTGCCGACTCTCCCGATAAAATTCGTGGTCAGGCATCCAGCAATCAGCTGATTTACCATCAGATCTTTCAGATTATGGGAGAACCGAAACAACATATGGAACTGGTCTCTGCCTATTTTGTACCTACACAGAAAGGTATGGATTATTTAACCGGTTTAGTTAAAAAAGGCGTAAATGTCCGGATACTCACCAATTCATTCCTTGCCAATGACGTTCCTGTGGTGCATGCCTTTTATAGACAATATCGCCATGATTTACTAAAAAATGGGATAAAACTCTATGAATTTAAGCCCTATATAGAGCGTAATAAACGCACTTGGTATGAGGTGGTGACAGGGAATGTTATTCCAGCTAAAGGCAAAAATGCCTCCAGTTTGCATGCCAAATTTTTTGATATAGATGGCATGGCATTTATTGGTTCGGCCAATTTTGACCCTCGTTCCGCCAATTTAAATAGCGAAGTCGGACTGGTGGTAGAATCTGATGTGTTACAAGAACAAATTTCGAACGCTTTAGATAAATATTTACCGCAAATTGCCTATGAACTCAAACTGAATCCACAGGATGAAGTCATTTGGCTAGAGCATCATAAAGATGGAACCTACACAGAATATTCAAAAGATCCTGAATCGACTCGATTTCAACGTTATGCCATGCAAGTGGCGTCATATTTCCCATTTGAATGGATGATGTAATGACAGCTGAATGACATTGAGATATACAAAACTTTTTATAGTGAAAGCTCCACTGAAATCCGGCTTGCTGCAAGTAAAAGATCACATAGTAAATAGCTGACACCGGCTTTCAATAATTTGCTTTTGCAGTTTGATATATTCACATGATTGGACCACTGCTGTGCATTTTCTAGATGGTTTAAAGTAATGAAGTTTGGTCGTTTAAGTGATATTGCTGTGAGGACTTATAAGAGATTGAGTGTGATTTATACATATTTTAGATCAATCAACACAATGATTTTACTCATTTCCTGATTTGCTTTAACATTCTATTTTTCGAGTATTTAACTCCGCTCTCCCCATCGTGATCTTTTTGTAATGCAATTTTTTGATTTAAGTCGTCAATTTAATTTAAGTGATATTTTAACACCCTATAAAACCCTTGAGGATTTAGGTACTCAAGACTGGTTTTTATCTAAAGTCCGTGTGGAGCACGACTGTCTGTCAGATTCTGAAATTGTTGAAGGTCAGGCGGTATTAAAATCCAATCAGAATGTGCAACTTGAACTGGAATGGCTGATTCAGGATACCGGATTTGAACTTCAGGTGCTGTTTAAAGGCATTGAAACCGAAGCATGTGAAGAAACTTTACTTATGGTTAAGGGTGCAAAAATCGTCGATGCCAATCAACAGCTGATTTCAGCACAAGCCTTAAGCCTCTGGATTGACGGAACCCTGTTGCCGATGCTGCCCAATATCCGCAAAGAGATTAAATCCCGTTTAAATTTATGGGATTATGTGGAATATGATGGATAAAAGTTGTGGCTGACTCAGCTTAAATGACCACACTGGAATAAGTTCTGATGGCATTTTCCAGTACATCAAAAACTTTTTTATCAATACATTGAGCCACATTAAAACGAATGAATTGACCGGCTTGTTCAGACTGACTGAATGAATTTCCCGGCGCCAATATAATGCCCTGTTGCAGACATATCTTGGAAAGTTTTGACGCTTCAATATGTGGCGGTAATCTGCACCATAAAAATATGCCTGCTTTGGGGACAATCCAAGGATGAATATCCAAATGGGCAAGCTTTTGAATGGTTTCATTGCTGGCTTTAATCAATTGTTTTTTTAGCCAGTCCAAATGTTTCGGATAACTGCTATCCATCAGCGATTGATAAATAATTTCTGCGTTCAGATTACTATTACTGAAGTGTATTGCGATCTTTAAATCAATCAATTTCTCAATGTTATCTATATTGCTCAGAATATATCCGCAACGTACTGCTGCCGAAAGCGTTTTGGTAAAACTGCCAATCTGAATCACATGGGAAAGTCCAGAGAGTGCCGCATATCGGGGGGCAGGTAAATATTCAAAATCAGCGAAGATTTCATCTTCAATAATCAGCATATTGGCCTGTTCAGCCAGTCGGGCAATTTGATAAGCCCTCGCTAATGAAAGCGTTGCTCCTGTAGGATTATGAATGCCTGAATTGGTCAGATATATTTTTGGTTTTAACGCGAGTGCCTGCGCAAAATATTCAAGATCGGGGCCATGTTCGGTAAAGGGTATCGCGACTGCACGTAAATGATGTGCCTGAATAAGTGCCTGAAAATTGAAATAACATGGGTCATCCAGCAGCACAATATCACCCGGCTGCAATAGTAATCTGAAAATCAAATCAATCGATTGAGTGGCTGAATCGGTAAGCAGAATCTGATTGGGATGAATTTTTAAATCATAATTTTCCTTTTTTCGAACTAGATATTGTCTTAAAGCCAAATGTCCATGCGGAAGTGCATAATCAATTAAAAGTGATTCTTCCGATTTTGCCACTATTTTTAAGGCTTTGCGCAGCGTCTGTTCAGGCATCCATTCTGCGGGCAACCAGCCACAGCCCGGCTTGAGCATTTCATTTTTAGCTTCTAAAGATTGTCTGGAAATCCACAGCGGATCAATTTCCCTGTCGTATTGAATATTCTGTTCAATATTGATGTGTTGAACCGGTTTGCCAAGAATGTAATAACCGGCCCCTGCTCGGGATTCAATCATGCCTTCTGCTAGCAAGCGTGCATAGGCTTCCACAATGGTTGAAACCGAGTAATTTAATTGCTGGGCGTACTGGCGCACTGAGGGCAAGCGTGAGCCGGCTATCAGTGTCTTGTTTTTGATATTCTGTTTGATCAGCTCAATTACAACTTCAATTTTAGTTTTTGTCATTCACGCATCCCCCAACAGTCAAACTGTACTGCTCAATCTAGCATAACAGTGATGTTAAATTGTATTGCCCTGTATATAGCAGCTGTATTTTTTTTCTTATTAAATTGCTCTAAATTCAATGAGCAGTATCAAATGAACAGAACAAATATCGGCTGGATAAACGGATTATTAGGGGTAATTATTTTTGCAGGTTCCATGCCTGCCACCCGAATTGCAGTAACAGGTTTTAGTCCGACCTTCTTAACCGCAATTCGGGCAACGATTGCAGCAGTATTGGCGCTCTTGTGTTTGTTATGGTTTAAACAGCAGCGCCCGCAAACCCATCAGTACACATCCCTGATTATTGTCAGTCTGGGCGTGGTCATCGGTTTTCCTTTATTTAGTGCGCTGGCATTACAAAACATATCTGCCTCTAGAGCTTTGGTTTTTGTAGCTTTGCTTCCAGTTTGCACGGCCATGTTCGGAGTGATGAGAGCCGGTGAAAATCCGAATGCAAAATTCTGGTTATTTACCCTGCTGGGAAGCAGCTTTGTGCTTGCTTATATGTTGCTTCAGGATCAGTCCTATCATCTGGCTAGTGGTGATGTTTATATGATTGCAGCTGTTCTAGCTTGTGGTTTGGGTTATGCAGAAGGTGGACATTTATCCAAAGTATTAGGCGGATGGCAAGTGATCTGCTGGGCACTGATTGTTGCCTTTCCCCTTATGCTGGTTTTAACGCTGTACTATTTTCCAGCCAATTTCACTGAAGTTTCTTATTCTGCTTATGCAAGCTTGGCTTATGTATCCATCTTCAGCATGCTCATAGGTTTTTTCTTCTGGTATAAGGGACTGGCTATGGGCGGAATTGCTAAAGTGGGCCAGATACAACTGCTACAACCCTTTATCGGATTAATCCTTTGCGCAATCATTTTGGGCGAAAATATTCATTTAGATATGATCGTGGTGTGTATGGCTGTGGTGATTTGTGTCATGTTGGCAAAAAGATTTGCCTAAAAGAGTCATGAATGACCAGTCAATCGGATCAATGCAGATCAAGTGACATTCATGTTTAAATGATCTGTGTTTTATTCAACTCACTGAATACTATTTAAAAATAAAAAAGGGGAAATAAAATGAAAACAGAAGAATGGCAACATATCTGCAAGGTGGTGAATGATGCACAACGTGCTGCAATGCACTGTTCTATTGCTACGGTAGATAGCAACTTGCAGCCGACCATTAGTCCCATAGGCACTTTATTTCTTAGAGAAAATCCAAGCGGTTTTTTCTTTGATACCTATACCGAATCGTTACAACAGAATTTGCCGAAAAATAGTAAAGCCTGTATTCAGGCGATTAATAGTAGCCGCTTATTCTGGTTAAAAGCCTTATTTAAAGGCGAGTTTAGTGATTATCCTGGTGTTCGGCTGTATGTGGAAATTGGCGATCTTCGTCTTGCCAATGCCGAAGAACTGGCTCAGATTTCACGCCGCATTCAAAGCCTAAAATGGACCAAAGGCAGCCAGTTGATCTGGTCCGATTTTAGCCATGTACGGGATTTTCAGGTGCATGCTTTTAAATGGGTGAAATATCCCAAAATGATGCCCTTCGCCTAAAAACAGACATATTAAACTAACTTATAGTAAGCCTATTTCCTTAAATAATTGAGCATAGACTTCAGCTTTTTTTTCTATTGCCAAGGGATAAGCACGTGATGAAGATGGCATCCGGTATAAAGTCAGCTCGCGTTCAGCAAAATAGGCTTTGGAGGGCTGTCCAATTTTCGGTTTTTCCGTAGCTTCAGGCATGGACAGCATTAAGGTATCGGTGGCTTTATCTCCAGTCGTCATAATGCTATGACAATCAGGAATCTGCTGTAAAAGCTTGGCTAAATCAGTTGCTTGTGCAATGTGCAGAAATTTATCCGAGGCATTGCCTTTTAAGCGAATAATTTGATACGCCGTATCAAAAATTGCGATCCCTTTTTCCATTAAGAAATCACGGATCTGCTGTTCCCTGAAATTTTTATTGGCGATATCCAAAAAATATTCTTTATCTTGAAAGAAGACCAAACCAAAAATCTTCCACATGTCATTTTGATAATTTGGATAATAAAACTCCATTTTCCAGCGTGTTTTAGGCGGTGGAAAGCTGCCCATCATCAGCAACTTGGCATTTGAAGGAAGAAAGGGTTCCAATGGATGAGTTTCTATTTCAAGTTCAGTGCTCATAACAGTCAATTTATCCGTCTTCAGTTGAATTTAAAACATTTGGCGAATTTTATCTGCTACCTGTTCGCCCCAAAGTGTATAAATTTCCTTGCTGGGATGAAAACCATCCTTTGCCATTTCCAGGTTTAAAGCCCTAAAACGCTGCAGATCATATTCAATCCATTGCATATTGGCGTGCTGCTGCACAAATTTTGCAAGATTTTTATTCATGCCTTTGGCATATTGTCCAAATAGCCAGGCCAGCGGATTGGGTAAAGCCGGAAACAGGTTCATTGGCGGCACACCCGCGGCAATAATCAATTCAGGCGTAAATTTCTGGTTAATCTCGGCATAAAGTTGTTGCTGCTTTTTAATCCAGCCCTTAGGCGAGGTCAGTTTGGTAATGTCATTCACCCCGACAGAAGTAATCACCACATTGAAGTGTTGAGCAGGCATATTTTTGACTGTTTTAATCACCTGCCCGCTGCTATGACCGGTTGTTGCTTCAAGTTGATAACTGATTTCATATCCATCTTGTAACTGGTTCAGCACTGCACCGAGTAAAGCATCGTCCTGAATTTCAACGCCTACACCTGCCGCTGCTGAATCACCTACAATCAGGATAGATAAAGGTTTTCCGTTTCCAACCGATCCCTGACGGTTTCCCTCGGGTTCGGGTAAGCGTAAAGTATTTTTTTTAACGGCATTACCTTGAATAATCAAAGATGGAATCAGGGCAAGAGTTGAAATTTTTAACAGCATAAACAATAAAATTCACGATCATATCCACATCAATATATGATTATATCGCGTTAAAAGCATTGACCGAAACTACAAGGTGTTCCCTTCAATCCAAGGATCTATCCGCCGATATTTTATCTTTATCAACCCTCATCATTCATTATATTTTTTACCATCCAAATCCTCCTTTCTAAATTGACAATTTTCAGTTAGCGGCCTATTTTAAAAATAGATGACATACAATCTATTTTTCTATGATGACTCCAACACAAAATCTTGATCAGCTTCGTTTTGGCAGTTTAGCCGCCCTAGTTGCCCGCGCCTGGCGTAAAACGATAGACCAACGACTGGTACAATATGAATTGACCGAAGCCACCTGGTTGCCATTGGTATATTTGTCACGCCTGGATAAACCTGTCAGACAAAAAGATCTGGCTGCAATGCTGTCTTTAGACAGTTCTTCTGTGGTTCGGGTACTGAATAATCTGGAAAAATTAGGCTTTGTGGAGCGCACAGCTGAACAGCATGACCGCCGTGCTAAAGCCACCTGCATTACCCCTCAAGGTAAGGAAATTATTGCACATCTGGAATCGATATCTCAGGATCTGGAAAATGAAATCAGAGCCAGTCTGGATGCTAATGATTTAAAAATCGCACGTCAGGTTTTACAAAGTCTTTACCTGATACTCTCAGATATGAATCATCTGTCAGATGAGGTTTAAATATGTCTGTACCTCAAGCTGAGCATAAAAATATTCCTTTATGGTTTCTAGCGATACTGACTTTAAGCGGCACACTTGCCATGCACATTTTTGTGCCGGTTTTGCCCTTGGTTGGGCAATATTTTCAGGCCGATCTGCATGAAGTTCAGCTCACTTTAAGCGTTTATATTATTGGTCTGGCTATTGGACAGCTTTTTTATGGTCCTTTGGCAGACAGTATTGGCCGTCGTCCTGTACTGCTGTTTGGTATGCTGCTGTATACCTTTGCGGGATTAGGCGCTTTATATGCAGTGAATTTGCATATGTTAATCGGAATGCGCTTCCTACAGGCACTTGGTGGATGTACCGGTCTATTATTGGGGCGCGCGATCGTACGAGATACATCTTCAGGGATTGAAACGACCAAACGATTATCCTTAATGAATATGATGGTGATGTTTGGGCCTGGACTGGCTCCAATTTTTGGTGGTTTTTTAGCATCCGCTGCGGGTTGGAAAAGTATTTTTGTCGCTTGATCTCTGCTGGGTTTGATTAATCTCATGCTTGTCTGGATCTTTGTTTCCGATGCAGCACTAAAACGTGAAACTTCAGCAAAAGCGGTAATGGATGATTATAAGAAACTCATTACATCAACCAAGTTTTTGGGCTATGCCTTAGGTGGAAGTTTAGCTACAACAGCATTTTATGGCTTTTTAGGTGTTGCATCTTATATCGTGCTGCATCAACTGCATGGCACCATTCACGATGTTGGTGTTTACCTTGCATTAGTGATGGTGGGAATTTGGTTAGGTACATTCAGTTCGACCCGTTTAGTATCGAAAATTTCCCTGAATACGATGATGGCCCTTGGCAGCAGTATTAGTATTGGTTTTTCTATACTTTTATTTGGATATACTTATTTTGATTATTTAACGCCGTGGAGTGTCATGATTCCAGTGGTGGGGTTTTGCTATGGGGTAGGTTTAACCTCTCCTGCTTCGCTGACCAATGCTTTAAATGTCAATCCTAAAATTGCAGGTTCTGCTTCTGGTTTATATGGCTTTTTACAGATGGCCATTGGCGCAATATGTACCAGTTTAACTGCTTTAGGAAATAATCCCGCATTTTCGGCTGCGTGTGTGTTATTGGCTGCAAGTCTTATTGCACAGTTTTGTTATCAAATGGCTCGTCGAGTTAAAGTATCACACGAATGTTAAAAGCATTTTCCTCATATCTAAAAAAGATATAAAAAGCCCATTGAATGGGCTTTTTAAAATTCTAAAATCAGCCCAATTTATTGACCAGTTTCAAAGGCAAAATTTTCATGGCCAAACCGAGCGGCAACCAAGGCCACTGTGGCACATAAGCTTTAACTGGTGCTTTTTCAATGGCTTTAACCAGTAAATGCGAACCGGTTTTTTCATCCACTTCAAAAGGCAGTTTTTTGGCACCTTCATTCAGTTCAGTGCGGATATATCCCGGGAAAATGGTGGTGACTTTAATCGGGGTATCAATCAGTTCGGCACGGATGCCTTCTGCCAAATGTGCAACACCGGCTTTACTTGCCCCATATGCCGTTAAATGTTTAGGCATGCCACGCATTGCACTCATCGATGAAATCATCACCAGATGCCCTGCATTTTGCGCACGGAAAATTTCCACCGCGGCTTCACATTGAGCCAAAGCTGAAATAAAGTTTGTTTCGACGGTCGCCTTGTTAATTTCGAAATTTCCTTTACCAATTCGACGGCCTTCACCCACGCCCGCATTCACAATAATGCGGTCAATAGTGCCAAACTCTTGTTTAAATGCGCGGAACACTTCAAAGACCTGATCGTAATGAGTCACATCTAAGGTTTTGGCAATGACTTTTACGCCATACTTGCTTTCCAGCTCTTGTTTTAAAGCTTCCAGACGCTCCAGACGACGCGCACAAATGGCCAGGTTATAGCCCTTTTGTGCAAATTCACGTGCCATACCCGCGCCAATGCCTGAACTTGCTCCGGTAATTAAAATTGTTTTTGCCATGTTCTCTTCCTTTGCTATTTTTTTAAATCAGATCCATGTCAGTAACTTGGAATCTTCAGCCTTAATAAAATGATGTTCATTTAAGCTTAATAACTGCGCTTCATTCCCCACCAAACGCAATGTGGTCATGCTGGTATTGGCAATCGCCCAGTTTAAGGCGAAAGTCCGGTTGGCATTTAGTTCTAACAGTTTTCCGGCAGCCACTGAAATCACGCCACCGGAGGTAAATACCACAGCATAACGGGGTTTGGTTTTGGCCAGTTCATTACATAAATTTTGCAATGCTGTTTCTACCCGGTTTTTAAAATGTGGCCAGGATTCATCATATTCATGATGATAGTCACCACCGGTCCAGCGCTCGATGGCCCCTTCAAAAATTTTCGCCAGATAAGCACGCGGATTTTCTTCTTTGGCCACATCCTGCTTTAACAAGTGTGGTTCATTAAAACGTGGTTCGTACTTGGCAAAAACTTGCTGATGATTAAATTCATTCCAGGCATTGTCAATCTGAATTTCAGCTTCGGGAAAACATTCGGCTAAAGCCAGTTGCGCCGTTTGCTGATGACGTTGCATCGAGCCTGCCACCACATAGGGCGTTTCTTTTAGAATCTGATCGAAATATTGGCCCAATAATTTCGCCTGTAATTCACCATTAGGGGAAAGCTGATCATAGCTTTCCGCTCCAAAAGAAGCCTGTCCGTGACGAATCAGATAGATTGTGGTCATGAGGGCATCAGCTCCTTAAATTTGGCGATATATTTTTGCGCCAGTTGATTGGCTTCAAGTTTCTGTAAACCAATCAATTTAAGCGCACGGATATGCAAGGCATGAATCACAATCCAGAAATCCTTAAAGGCTGGATTATTGGTTTGCTTGTGGTAATAACGGTAATAGATTTGCTGTGCAATCACGGCTAAACGGAAAATGCCGAATACTTCGTAGAAGGTCCAGTTCTCAGGTTGCAAGCCGGTTTTTTCTAAATAATAATCCACGACTTCTTGACGCGTGAACATGCCTTTTAAATTGGTCGGCTGACGACGCGTGGCTTTAAAAATGTGGTTGTCGCTTTCTTCCACCCAATAGGCCAGTGCGGAACCTAAATCCATTAGAGGATCGCCAAGTGTAGCCATTTCCCAGTCCAGCACCCCAATCACTTGAGTCGGATGGTTGGGGTCTAAAATCACATTGTCAAAACGCCAGTCATTATGAATCACGCAGGTTTTTGAATCGGCAGGAATATTATCTTTCAGCCACTGGCGTACATATTTGAATGAAGGCACATTTAAGGTTTTGGCTTTTTCATAGCGTGCATCCCAGCCTTCCACCTGACGGCGGCAATAGCCCTCACCTTTACCCAGTTTTTCCAGTTCTGTACCGACATAAGGAACTTGATGCAGCTCGATCAGTTTGTCGATCACATTAATACATAATTCGCGAACCTGAGCTTCATTAAAGTTCAGTTCTTTAGGTAAATTGGCACGTGGAATAATGCCTTCCACGCGCTGCATCACGTAGAAGTCACACCCAATTACGGATTCGTCCTGACACAGCGCCAGCATTTCCGGCAAGACCGGATAGAAAGGTGCCAGATTTTTTTGCACGTTGTATTCACGTGCCATGTCATGGGCAGATTTGGCTTTGGTTCCTTTAGGTGGGCGACGTAAAATCAAGTCCTTATTGTCGTATTTCAAACGATAAGTCCAGTTAGACGCTCCGCCTGAATATTGCGTGACTTCGACCTGACCGTGTAAATCAATGCCTTGTGCTTTGAGCCAATGCTCAACTGCAATGACATCTAGCTCTTCGCCTTGACGGACATTTCCGCCCACATCAATAACTGACATTCTTATTTCCCTAAATCTTTAATTTCAAAAGACTTCTTACATCACCTTATTTACACCTTTTTCATTTTCCATTCATAGGGAAATTTGAATAAAGTTGTAAGAAGTCTCATCTACTCGCTATATTTTTTAGATATTACTTACGACGTGAACCGTAACCACGTTTAGCCAGTTCAAGTTTGGCAATCATGCCTTTATGAACTTCATCCGGACCATCAGCCAAACGTAAAGATCGTGCCTGAGCAAAGAAACCTGTCAGTGGCGTATCACGGGAAACGCCAGCACCGCCGTGAATCTGCATGGCCATATCCACCACTTTTTCCAGTACACTTGGCGCAACCACTTTAATTGCTGAAATTTCAGTCAGTGCTGCCATATTACCCAAAGTATCCATCTTGTAAGCAGCATAAAGTGTAAGTAAACGTGCCTGGTCAATGGCGACCCGTGCTTCTGCAACACGTTCCAGATTGCCACCCAGTTTTAAGATTTCCTTGCCAAAAGCACTACGGCTCATGCCACGGTCAATCATCAGCTCAAGTGATTTTTCCGCTGCACCGATACAGCGCATGCAATGGTGAATACGGCCCGGCCCTAAACGACCCTGGGCAATTTCAAAACCCTGACCTGCACCGCCAATAAAATTGGCTACCGGTACGCGTACATTGTTAAAGCTGATTTCGCCGTGACCATGCGGAGCATCATAATCGCCAAAAACCGGCAACATACGTTCAATTTTTACTCCTGCCGTATCAATAGGAACCAGAACCATAGAATGTTGATGATGACGGTCTTTGCTTGCGTCAGGCGTATGCGCCATAAAGATGATGATTTTTGCATTGGGATCGCCCAAACCTGACGACCACCATTTACGGCCATTCAGGACAATTTCATCACCCTCGACTACAGCTGTCGCCTGCATATTGGTGGCATCTGAGGATGCAACGGCAGGTTCAGTCATACAAAACACTGAGCGGATTTTGCCTTCAAGCAATGGCGTTAACCATTGTTGTTTTTGTTGTTCAGATCCATAGCGCCATAACACTTCCATGTTGCCGCTGTCAGGCGCATTACAGTTAAATACGATGGGTGCAATTAAACTGCGCCCTGAAAGTTCGGCAATATGCGCATATTCCTGAACCGACAAACCTTGGCCAAGTTCCGGACAGGGTAAAAACATATTCCAAAGCCCTGCTGCTTTAGCCTTATTTTTTAATATTTCAAGTTGCGCAGGCCATTGCCAAGTTGTCCAATCACCGCCTTGATTTAACTCATGAACATCGTTCCAAAACTCGGTTTCCACCGGTTCAATTTCGTTTTTTATAAAGGCTTTGGTTCGTTCAATGAAATCCTGTGCTCGTGCTGACAACTCAAACATGGCAACTTCCTTAAAATATTATGTGATCTAATCTTTACAACAACATAACCTGAAAACTATTATGAATAAAATGATTTAATTCAATAGAACATCATGAATAGTATGCATAATAAAGCCGTGATTGATATGGCTGTTTTTCATCGCATAGACATCAACTTATATCCCTTATTTATTGCTGTTTATGAACAAAAAAGCATTTCCAAGGCTGCGCAGATTTTGTGTATTAGCCAATCTGCTGCCAGCCATGCCCTACAGCGTTTAAGACAGCATTTGCAAGATGACTTGTTTGCACGTGCCGGCAGTAAAATGTTGCCTACACCTTTTGCCGAGCAAATTTATCCTGTCGTTAAAAATGCACTGGTTGCCATTCAAAATATATCTATACAAAAGCAAAGTTTTGATCCCAGCATGGTGCAAAGCCTAAAAATTGCGGTACATGATGAAATTGAACCGATGATTTTTCCCAAACTGGTTCAGCACTTCCAAAGACTGGATCTGGATATTCAATTTTTCAGTAGCAAACTCGACCGTAAAAGCATCGTGACGGACCTTGCTACCCAGCAAATAGATTTTGTCATTGATCTGGAGCAAAATTTTGGTGAAAAAATTCAATTCCAAAAACTCGTGCAAGACCATTTTGTGGTTTGTACACAGCAGCAAAATATGAATGAACAAATTTATCTCGCCTCATCGCATATTGGCGTTTCATCACGGCGTACTGGTGTTTTAGTTGAAGATATTTATTTAAACCGCCAACAACTGTCACGACAGATTTCTTTACGCTGCCAGCACTATTCAACTGCTTTACAGATTTTGCTGCAAAATCCAAAATCGGTTTTAACCATTCCTCAAAATTTGCTGACCCATTTGCAAGTTTCTCCAGCATTAAATATTTTTCCGGTGCCTGTAGACTTGCCGCTTATTTATTTGGGGATGTATTGGCATAAAGATTTGAAAGAAAATTCACGGCATCATTTTTTGCGAAGCGAAATTTCTAAAATTTTTGCTTAGGCTATTTGAACGTAAAATCAATATATGTCATTTCTAAAAAAGGGTCTTGTTATAGCTTAGCTTCCACATAAGAAAGACATAGAATTTACTTAGGCTATTTATATTATCTTTGGGATGGAAAATTGATCTATGTTAATTGTGATTCAAATATAAGCTATTGCCGAATAAATAAACGAAATGCTGAATTGGCAAGGGATTGAGTGCTATTTGGTTATTTATTCAGCCCTTAATTCATGCCAATTCACTTAAACTTGACCTCCATATTTTTCTCATTTTTATAGATGAATGGGCGCTGAAATTTCCGGCTCATTTATCCAAAATTTTTCTATGTTGGCAAATCTCTCCCCTTTCTGGCTCATTGTATTGGGCATGCTGTTGTGTGCGGTTTCATTTTTTATTTTCCGAAAAATTAACCTGTATTTGACCCAACTCTTTAAACCCTTCAAAAAAGGAAAAAAATACTGGTGTAAAGTCATTGCCGTCAGTGATGGCGATACCCTCACCTGCACACGTTTTAACTTACGGCGTTCAGAAACCAAACTGCGCTTTGCCTATGTCGATGCCCCAGAATCGACACAAACTTATGGCAAGGAATCACAGCGTCTGGTGAAAAAAATGGTCTATTACAAATTGGTCCGTGTCGAGATTACCGATGTCGATCGCTATGGCCGCTGCGTTGGGGTGATTTATCGTTTTAGACGCAATATCAATCAGGAGCTGGTCAAACGCGGCGCAGCCTGGGTATACGAGGAATATATTAAAAATCCGACTCAAAAACAAAAATGGCTGGCGCTACAAAACCAGGCCAAAAAGCAGAAAAAAGGCTTATGGAAAAATGCACATCCGGTACGTCCCAGCGTTTATCGTAAGCAAAATAAATAGCATTCAAGTATAGAAAAACGCTCGAGGTTAAATTCGACGTTAAAAATGGATTTGAATGGGTATCATCACATCAAATTTTCTCTATAAAACAAAGTGGCCTGTTTAAAGCTGGCCACTTTAATAGCTTTTTTAGAGAGTTAAAGATAATAAGCCAATTGAACCAGCAACCGGAATGCTCCGGCAATGAGGGCCAAAGCAAAAAATCCACCCAGCCACAACACAATAAACCACTGCGTCTGTGAAAGTTTCATATTTACTCCCTAATGATAGCCTTTATCACCAATGCGTACTTTGTCGCGGAAGACCCAGTAAGACAACCCTGTATAAATAATAATGATTGGAATCAACAGCAATGCACCAATCAGGGTAAATAACTGGCTACTTTGAGGTGCTGCTGCCTCCCAAATCGTGACTGAACGTGGAATGATATAAGGCCATAAACTGATCAGGAATCCGGTATAAGCTAGGAAAACTAGGGCCAAAGTATAAACAAATGGACTGAGTTCCTTACGTTGCTTGCAGGCACGTAACGCGAGGTAAGTAAATACTAAAACCAGAATTGGTACTGGACTGAAATAGGTAAGCTGAGGCTGACTAAACCAGCGTTCGGCAATTGCAGGATGAGCCAAAGGCGTATAAATACTGACACAACCGAAAATGATGAATAAGGCAATAATCAGCTTCGGCATGAGTTGAAACATTCGATTTTGCAAGTCTGCATCTGTTTTAAAAATGAGCCAGCCACAGCCCAAAGTAGCATACAGCACCACCACTCCCACCCCGGTAAAAACCGAAAATGGCGTGAGCCAATCTAAACCGCCTCCAGTGTATATCCCATTGGTGGTTTTAATGCCTTGAATATAGGCTCCCAGAATGATGCCCTGGAAAAATCCGGTCAGTATAGAACCTCCAATAAAGGCCATATCCCAAAGATGGCGGTTACGTCTGGATTTAAAACGAAATTCGAAAGCCACTCCTCGGAAAATGAGGGCAACAACCATCAAAATGATAGGCAGATATAGCGCAGAAAGTACCGTCGAATACACCAAAGGAAAAGCGGCAAATAGGCCTGCCCCGCCCAACACCATCCAGGTTTCATTGCCATCCCATACTGGAGCCACGGTATTCATCATCACGTCACGTTCTTGTTGCGCTTTAAAGAAAGGAAACAAGATGCCGATACCTAAGTCAAAGCCATCCAGTACCACATAAATCAGCACACCAACCGCAATAATTACAATCCAGATAAAAGATAAATCAATCATTTGTCATTCTCCTGGTTGTTATCTAAAGGCTGACCATCCAGCTCTTCATCGGTACTGCCTAATGGACGATGTGAAGCTTGAATAACCTTCTCTTCACTATGCGGCATGTAATGAACAAATTCCGGGCCTTTATGCATGATTCGGAGCATGTAATAGATGCCAACCCCGAACACTACGCAATACACCAGTACAAAAATAATCAGGGTTAATCCAACCTGTTCTGCCGACACCGGGGACAGTGCATCTTTAGTTCTTAATACCCCATACACGACCCAAGGCTGACGTCCAACCTCTGTAGTAAACCAGCCAGCCAACATGGCGATAAAACCCGAAGGTCCCATCATCAAGGCAAAACGGTGAAATCCTGAACTTTCATAAAGACGGCCAGTTTTTCTGAGCCATAAGCCGACTAGGGCCAATAGCAGCATCAACACGCCCAGGCCCACCATGACCCGGAAACTCCAAAAAATAATGGTTGAGTTTGGACGGTCTTCTGGCGCAAATTCTTTCAGGCCAGGCACTTTACCGTTCATGGAATGAGTCAGAATCAGACTACCGGCATTGGGTATGGCCAATCCATAGCGAGTCTGCTCTGCCTGCATATCCGGAATACCAAACAAATACAGCGGCATGCCTTCATTGTGATTAGTTTCCCAGTGGCCTTCTATTGCGGCAATTTTTGCTGGTTGATGCTTTAAGGTATTGATACCATGCAGATCGCCAATCAGAACCTGCAAAGGGGTAAGTACCAATATCATCCATAAGGCCATGGAAAAAGACGTTTTGACCATGGCATCACGGCGCCCTTTCAATAAATGCCACGCTGCTGTACTTGCCACCAGCAAGGCTGACACCAGAAATGCAGCCATTGCCATATGCGCCAAGCGATACGGGAAAGAAGGATTGAACACAATGGCTAGCCAGTCCTGCGGAACGATAATGCCATTTTCAATACTGAAACCTTGTGGAGTTTGCATCCAGCTGTTGGATGAGAGAATCCAGAACATGGAAATACAGGTTCCGAGGGCCACCATGACCGTAGCAAAGAAATGTGCCCGAGGACCAACACGCCCCCAGCCAAACAGCATAATGCCCAGGAATCCGGCTTCCAGGAAGAATGCACTCAGTACCTCATAGGCTAGAAGTGGCCCGGTTACACTACCGGAGATGCGTGAAAATTCACTCCAGTTGGTTCCGAACTGGTAGCTCATGACCACACCGGAAACCACGCCCATACCAAAGGCAATGGCAAATATTTTGACCCAAAACTTGAACAGGTCCTGATAGACCGGATCTTGGGTTCTTAGCCAGCGCCATTCTAAAACCGCCAGAAAGCTTGCCAGGCCAATGGAAATAGCCGGGAAAATAATATGAAAAGAGACAGTGAACGCAAACTGAATTCGCGCAAGCTCAAGTGCTGTTAATCCTAGATTCATAACCTCACCTTTTTTAATTTGTTCGGCTGATGATTGATCATGCAGATTTTTAGGAAAGTCATTTTGTTGTTTTGAACAGCTTTTAGAATACGCCTAAATTTTAAGCAAAGTATGTTGCTTTAATATTTCCAGCCCACTGCAATACCCCGAAATAAAGCCTAACATACTAGCTTTCATTGACCTGTATTTTGATCAGGACTCTTGATCCCGGCCTGATTTGAACTTGAACAATCATATAAAGAAGCATAAAATTGCAGATAGTTAGTTACCCTGGTTAACTATTATGAATTCCTTACTCGGATTTCGTCCCTCACTGCTGCGCTGCGCACGAATGATGAGTGATGAAATCAATACAATTTTACTTCCCTATCAGCTGAATTATTCCTTATGGCAAATCCTGTTTGTGATTCAGGAAAAGCATGGTTGTACCTCTATAGAAATGGCAGATTATTTAAATGTGTCTAAGCCATCGATCGCAAAGCGTATACATGTGCTGATGCAAATGGGTGTTTTAAGCCACATCGAAACTGAAGACAAACGTCAAAAAAAACTGATGTTAAGTACTCAAGGCATCGCGCTTTTTCAACAGTGTGCTGCCGAAATAGACAACTTTGAAAGTCAGCTAATTCAAAATCTGGATCAGCAAGATATTCAACGCTCCATCAAGATTCTGCATGCCATCATAAATGATCTTGAAATTAACAAAACAGGTGAACAGCATGAGTGATAATGCCCCCTTATGGACAAGAAATTTTATTCTTGTCAGTTCCATTAACTTTCAGCTGGTACTGACCTTTTATCTTCTTGTGGTGGTCATTGTCGGTTATGCCGTTGCTGAACTGGGTGCAACGACTGCTCAGGCAGGCCTGGTTTCGGGATTATTTATTGTTGGCACCCTGATTGGCCGTTTGCTGGTAGGTAAGTTTCTGCAACGTTTTGGCCGTAAAACCACCATGATTGTAGGGTTAATTGGATTTCTGATTTTTTCCGGATTCTATTTCATTCCCCTGAATGTCGCTGCCTTGCTGGGTGTACGTTTCATGCATGGTTTTATGATGGGCATGGCATCGACCGTATTGGGAACCATCATTGCCCAGATTTTACCGCCAACCCGTCGTGGTGAAGGTATTGGCTACTACAGCATGAGCAGTACCTTGGGTACCGCGATTGGTCCATTCCTGGCCATATGGATGATGCTGCATGTCGGTTATAACGCGATTTTTGCCTTATCTACCCTCATTGCTGTGTGCTGTTTAATTGTGGCGTTGATGATTCAAGTTCCCAACTTGCCACAACATCCCAAAACAGTTGAAACTCAAGTCAGTGTAAAAAAACCAAGTTTCATTTCCCAGTTTATTGAAATGAAAGCCCTGCCTATTTCAATCATTATGCTATTGGCATCGATTTGCTATTCGGGTGTGCTGTCCTTTATCAATTTCTACGCCAAAGAAATCGATCTGGTTGAAACCGCTTCTTTCTTCTTTTTGATGTATGCCATTGCCATCTTGATATCACGACCGTTTACTGGCCCGCTAATGGATCGTAAAGGTGAAAACATCATTATGTATCCGGCCTTTATCATCATGGCCATTGCCCTGGTTTTATTAAGTCAGGCACACAGTTCATTTATGCTGCTACTTTGTGCAGGCTTACTCGGTTTTGGCTATGGCAACATTCAGTCGGTTTGCCAAACCGTGGCAGTGAAAAGTGCCAACATTGAACGGATGGGCTTTGCCACCTCAACCTTTTTCATTTTCCTCGATGCAGGCCTAGGTTTTGGTCCTTATTTCATTGGTCAGGCACTCGGCTATATTTCCTATTCACAGCTATATTTTTATAGTGCCATGGCGGTATTGGTCTGTATTGTCATCTATTATCTGTTGCATGGACGTACTGCAAGCAAGCGTCAGCAGGCTTCTGCTTAAAGCTTAAGTATCACAATCAATTTAAATCTGTAATTAAAACGGCGGTGATACTCTAAGGAGTGAGCCCCGTTTTTTTTATAAAATAGCTGAAAGAAAAATAAGCAATATTCGAAGATAATCTTCTAAAAAATTATCTTCTAAAAAATTATCTGCTATAAAAAATAAACCACACCCTCCCTAAGCCAGTCATAAAGCACAGCTATGACTGACATCAGAAAGAATGCTGATCTAAAAATTATTTAAACACTTTAAAACGGGCTGCATCATCCATATAGCCTTTGTCATTGGCTTCGCCTTCTACCGAACCAAATACGAGCTGGGCACGAAGTTTCCAGCTGGCAGGAATATCCCATTCTGCATGAACCTGTTCATCGACAATCGGGTTGTAATGCTGAAGTGAAGCACCCAAGCCATCGGTATGTAAGGCCGTCCAAGTGGCAAACTGAGCAATCGCTGTAGAATGTTCCGCCCAAACCGGGAAGTTATCGGCATATGACGGGAACTGCTCTTGCAAGCCTTTAATGACATCCATATCTTCAAAGAATAAAACCGTACCCACGCCCGCAGCAAAGCTGTCCATTTTGGCACTGGTTTTTGCTGCGCTTTCTTGGTCTTTTGCATAGGCTTTAAGTTGTTCTTTTACAAAACCCCAAAATTTCTCATGCTGCTCATTAAACAAAATCACTGCACGTGAAGATTGCGAGTTAAAAGATGAAGGACTTTGCTTAATGGCATGCTTGATCAAATCAGTTAAATATTCAGGGCTTTGCTCTACATTTTTACCTATGGCATAAATAGTACGGCGTTTATTAATTAAATCTAAAAACTGATTCGACATTTGATGAAATCCTTTGATATTTCTTCGGGAAGATTTTAGACAAGCTGCCAACACTGTTAAGTAAATGTGAAATATAAACTTTTACAACAATGCAGCTAAAACTTGTAATGAGCCTACCATATGCAATAATAATTACAATTTCTAGTATATTTTATTGATAATTAAATCTTTAATTTTTTATATGCAAGGGTTTAGTTCACCCAAAGCGGTTCTAGGATATTCAATATTAATAAAAAAATCCCCCAACATTTGGAGGATTTTTACTATATTTCAGCAAGTTTTAGAATTTAGCATTCAAAATATTTTGTGCTACTTTATGCTTCCAGAGATCTCGTAAAGTTGGCAAATAGAATTTTTCACCAATTTCGACCAACTCAGCATCAATCAACGCATGAACTTCATGCATAAATAGATAATCAAGTTCAACTGTTTTTAATTTTGGATGGCTTTTGGCAAAGGCTTTACGCTTTTGTTGTGCAGTTTTGACCAATTGATCTGCATAGTTTTTATTTTTAAATTGGGAAATTGCATTTAAACGTAATTCAATCACACCCCAGCCACTCACCAATAATTTGAACAGTTCAAAATCTTCAGTGGTTGATTCCCAGGTCATTTCATCCAGATTTTCATCATTAGGAAGTACCGGAAGTAGCAGTTCCATCACACTCGGGAAAATCTTCTTAAAATTCAAAATAAATTTAACAGGATGCTCACCCGGATAATCCTTGAATTGCACCTTTTTCTGAACATCTGTTAAATAAATATCGAACATTGAAAATTTTCCTAGATAGATTACTGTTTTACAAACATTTATTTTTACCTTGCAAAACTAATGCAAAATAAGTGCAAAGCAGTAATAAAAAACGAAATGCATTTTAGCAATTATGACAATTTATTCAACGCTAAATTAAGCTTTATAAATCTCACTGATTTGGGACATACGCCATTATTTCAACACATAAATAAAAAAGCTTAAGACAAAACAATGAAAACTTGGCTCGATTTCTTTACGGGACATACAATCAAAAAGTTTAATTAAAGCAAACCCTATTTCGGCCAGCGTTTTTAGCTTTGTACAAACGTTTATCTGCTATTTCTAAAGCACTAATGAACTGAGATTCTGCATCTATTCGAGCTGCACCAAAACTTACGGTAGTTCTTATATTATTAATAAAAAGTTGATCTTCAATTTTTTTGCGTAAACGTTCAACTAAAGCTAATGAAGATTTTTCATCTGAACTTTGCAGCAATATAATAAATTCTTCTCCGCCATATCTGCCGACAACATCACCTTGCCGAATATTGGATCTGCATATATCCGCAATTGCGCACAAAATTTTATCCCCTACGGTATGTCCCCATGTATCATTTATAATCTTGAAATGATCAACATCACACATCACAAGATAAACTTCACTATGCTGCAATTTTTTAAACAAGTCTTCGGTTTTTTCTAAAAAACCATTACGGTTATACAGCTGCGTTAAAGAATCTTTCAATCTTTCTTCGTTAATAATACTAAACCTTTCTTTTACAGCTACAGCTGAAACGACAATTGCAAACCACAGACTGATGAGTATATTTACTGCAATCATCATCATCCACCACGTTGTTGTGGCTAAGGTGACCATTTGCACATTTTGAAGGTATACAATGACGATTAAAGTTCTGATAACAGCATAAGTAATTAAGAGAAAGTAACTAAAGCATAAAAGCTTTTCTAAGACGTCTGTTCTTTTCAATAAAGCATACACTTTCGGAAGTGCTAACGCTTCTAAGCATAAAATCGCAATATTAATTGTGACTATGCGTGGCCATAACTGCTCATCGATATACTTGAAATATAAAAGAAAAACCATAGCCGCGATCATAAAAAGAGAAGCTACAAACATATTTAACCTAGAATTGGCTTTTAACAGCATTCCATGTGTGACTGCCCCAGCTCCGCCTAAATAGAAAAGTGCAAACCATGGCGCAGTCAGTTTCAATTGTGCATTTGTCATCAATGTCTGTGCAGCTAATGCTACTGATGGCAAAATACAACTCAGCCCCATCCACAATAAATATTTGGGAGCCTTAAACCATAAATGTGCAACAATAAAAACAGCACCAATGAGCATTAAGCAAATCGGGTAAACTAACAAAAAATATTGGGTATCTGGCTGATTCACGGACTGAATGAAACCTAGAGCTGTGTAGTTTTTATTCTAAATTGTTTAGCTAAAAGTATTCAATAAATATTTATTTTTTATCATAAAAGCTGTATTTTTTATCATTCCTGCTCTTAAGTCGTTCGTTCATTCACCGTTTTATATCATTGCCGGGAAGGAATGCTAAGAACTATCCAATGATGAAATATGTGATAATAATTAAAATTGTGACTACCAATATAGTCTGGTTATTTACTCTTCCTTTTTTCTATATGGTTTTAAAGGGCGGAAATCCTGATCGCTTTCGTGAACATTTCAAAATTTACCTAACTTAACAGTACTCACTCCCAATCAATTATTTGACCAGTTGCTCTTCCCTTATGGATTGGTGTGGGTCTAATTGTAATTCCTGGTATTTGGTTTGCTGGTTACTTAGTACGCTGGCATTTAACATCTGACACCAAAACACTAGATGCTTTTCTTAAATAAAAAACCATCCTATAAACAAAGTGTGGAATTGCTATTCAAATAAGAAACCCAATCAAAGATGATTGGAGTTAACACAAAGATTAAGAAAATGATTTATATGAAAATAATTTTTTATTTTGTATAAGGTGTATTAAGTTAATGTTAGGAATACTTAAAAATGAAGAAATTAGAAATCATCTTTTCAGTAATTTTAGTCCTCGTTATTTTGTATGGCATCCAATGGATGTTTCATGGTTTTCCAGCAGGAAATTAACATTTCCCTATCAAGTATTCATCCTGATTCGATGTGAGTAATCGTTTTAATGCTTTACATTAAATCAATGCCGAAATGGCGCAAAATGATAGCCCAGGCAAGAAAAATAAGGATAGTCATTACGCAACAAAGGGCTAGAGACAGCCAAAATCCATAACGCTGATAAAGTATTGGAAATGCTAAAAACATAGGTAATGTCGGTACTACATACCAAAAAGTATACCAAGCATGATTGGAAATTTTCTGGGGATCTTGATTCTCAATTTTCATCCATATCAGCACAAGTACCGTTACGATAGGTAAGGCTGCAATCAATCCCCCTAGACGGTCACTACGTTTAGCAACTTCTGAAATTAGTATGACCATCCCAGCAGTTATAGCATATTTAGCAATAAGCCAAACCATATGCATTTCCTATATGAAATAAAAACTCAATTTTATAGGTCGTTTAAATCACCTACACGCTTTATTAGATCTATAGATTACTAAATAGACAAAGAATTTATCATTCTTGTCATCGATTTAAGTTGTATCACGAATCAAGAAATTTAGCTGTGTACTCAAAATCATGGCTCCGGAAAATCAAAGGCCCCACAAATTTGTGAGGCCTTTTAATAAATTAAACAGTGATATTTTGTGCCTTGATTTGTTCCTCTATTTCTCGAATAGTCATTGGATTTTGTATTTTTCTTCCTATTTTTAACTTTTTTATAACAATATCCAGCTGCCACACCTGCACCAATCAAAGTTAATAATTTCATCTTTTAACTCAACCCATCAGAAATGCAAGCACATATAACTACCACCTATATCGATTGCATCCCAAGCCCATTTCGATAGCTTTTTGTATGGCAGGTAATTAGTGTGTATTAAATAAAGAAAGCTGACCTTTCGATGAGCTTATACTTTCTGGTTGTTCATTATAAATCTGTACTCACAAACACGCATTCAATAAAAGCATCTGCCTCATGATCATCCAGTACTTCAATGTTTACATCTAAATGAATAACTTCAGCCCCAGTCTTTTCTTTAAATTCTGCGAATTTTTGGGTAAGAAACTCTTGTATTTCATCTTCAAGCTTAGTTCTTTCAATGCGATATTCTTTTAGTGCTTCTTTTACAGAAAATCCTCCGTGGGCTTTTATTTGTGAATTAATTTACCATAAAGATGAAAAAAGCCCACCATTTGGCGAGCTTTTAAATCAAAACGTCAAGCATAATCAATCATCAGCAGTTAATTTCTAGAGCTATTGTAGGCATATCTGCCACAGATAAAAACCACTGATGATCAATTGACAAGACATCTAAACTTTAGATGCTATTTCACATTAGGTGAAACCATATTTTCCGGAACTACCACGGCATCAAACTGTTCAGCCGTAACCAGATTCAGTTCAACCGCGACCTGTTTTAAGGTTTTGCCTTCCTTATAAGCCGTTTTCGCCACTTTTGCGGCATTTTCATAACCAATTACCGGATTTAATGCAGTCACCAACATCAGTGAGTTATGCAGGAAATGATCAATTTTTTCACGGTTTGGTTCAATACCAATGGCACAATGGTCATTGAAGCTATTACATGCATCCCCCAGCAACTGAATCGATTGCAATAAGTTAAATGCAATTACTGGCATAAACACATTCAGCTCAAAGTTGCCCGAAGCCCCTGCTACATTAATGGTCGTATCATTCCCCAGCACTTGCGCGACCACCATGGTCATGGCTTCACTTTGGGTTGGATTGACCTTGCCTGGCATAATGCTTGAACCGGGTTCATTTTCAGGAATGCGAATTTCACCAAAACCACAACGCGGGCCACTGGCCAACCAGCGAATGTCATTGGCAATTTTATTTAAACTGCTGGCCAGGGTTTTTAAGGCACCAGAAGCAAATACTGCGGCATCGCGCGCAGCCAAGGCTTCAAACTTGTTCGGTGCAGTCACAAAAGGTAAACCGGTTAATGTAGCCAGCTGTGCTGCCGCTTTGACCGCATATTCAGGATGTGCATTTAACCCCGTTCCGACCGCTGTACCACCTAAAGGCAATTCGTATAAACCCAATAAGGCATAATGCAAACGCTTTAACCCATGTTCAAGCTGGGATACATAGCCACTAAATTCCTGTCCCAGTGTTAAAGGTGTGGCATCCTGTAAATGGGTACGGCCAATTTTAACAATATCTGCAAACTGTTTAGATTTGGCTTCCAAAGTATCGCGTAAACGTGCGACCGCAGGAATCAGCAGTTCATTGATCTGTAAACTTGCTGCAACATGAATGGCGGTGGGAAAAGAATCATTGGTTGACTGCGCACGATTGACATGATCATTGGGATGCACCGGTTTTTGTGCCCCTAAAGGATTGCCCAGTTTCTGGTTGGCAATATTGGCAATCACTTCATTGCAGTTCATATTGCTTTGCGTACCTGAACCGGTTTGCCAAACCACCAACGGAAATTGGCTATCCCATTTCCCGCTAATGACTTCTTCTGCGGCATCGACAATATAATGTGACAATTCATGAGGAATTTGCTCTAACTCGGCATTGGTAATGGCTGCTGCTTTTTTTACCAGCCCCATGGCACGAATCATCGGCCGTGGTAAACGCTCCTGCCCGATTTTAAAGTTTTGCAAACTACGCTGTGTTTGCGCACCCCACATTGCTTCACTCGGAACCTCTACATCGCCCATGGTGTCGTGTTCAATACGTGTCTGCATCATCAACCTCATTTCCATTTTATAGCTTTAGCCAATTCATCTGTTTTGACATATTCAATGATCTTAATCAAACACTTTCTTAATGTAAATGATTATTGTTTACAATTTATTTATTAATGTCCTTTTAATGTTTGCTGATAAAAACGCCAGCCATCTTCTACAATCTGGGTAATACTGCGTTTCGGTTGCCATTGTAAAATTTCATGGGCTTTTTCTGCAGTTGCACCGACCTGATCCATTTCAGCATAACTATAAAATGGGGCATCAATGGTTTTAATTTCTGCCTGGGTAACTTTAGCCACTTCACTCAGCAAGGCGCGAATGGACATATTTTGCCCGGCTATATTAAAGGCATCACAGGTATAGGGCTGCGTCCTGAGCCACTTTAAAGTTGCCATAATGGCATCGCAGCAGTCCAGCACGTGTAAGAAGCTACGTTCTACAGTGCGGTCCAAGGTCTGTGCCTGCTGACGCAGCTCAATATATTCACGCTGTCTGGCTGCTGCCTGTAAGGCCAATGGAATAATATTTTTCGGTAAAGGGGCAACAAATTCTCCAAGCACGGCGTGTTCAAAGGCACCGGCAATATTGCACAATCTTAAAATGGCAATTTTCCATTCACTGTCGGTCAAAGCAGTATCACGGATGATTTCTTCCACCATTTGTTGTGATTTTACATAGGGGTTCGGATAAGAATAGTTAAAAGGCACATCCTCGGTCAGGATCAGACTCGACTGCCCATATACTGCCAAGCTGGATAAATGAATCAGTGTCCGGATCCCTGTGCGCTGCATGGCGCGCAGCAGACTCATGATACAACTGACATTGTCGTTATAATATTCCAGCGGTTTCAGTGCCGATTCTTCTATCGATTTAAAACCGGCAGTATGAATGACCGCTTCTACAGAATATTGTTCAAAAACTTTGTTTAATGCGGGCGTGTTGCGAATATCTATTTTAACAAAGGGCACATAGCTGCCCGAAATATATTCAAGTCGTTCTAAGGTTTGTAAATTTGCATTGGATAAATTGTCGACAATGATGACTTCTTGTCCATAAGCCATCAGGCTTAACGCAATATGTGAGCCTATAAAGCCTAAACCACCAGTCACTAAAATCATTGTATACTACCCTTTTCTTATGAAGTTTGGATGCATCAATATTGGATTGGGCATTCCTCAAGTGAATTTCGATGAGCACCTTATTACTAATTACCTCCGCTCCAACCTCGATCTATGCCTGGCACGCGCTAGGTCTGGCACAGGCTTTACAGGCTAAAAAGCAGCCATTTCGCGTGTTTTTCTATCAGGACGGAGTCGCGGTTGCGAATGCCTTACAATGGGTTCCAGATGACCAGCGTAATTTGACTGAAGAATGGCAGAAGCTGGCCATTCGCTTACCGGTATGTGTCAGTGCTGCTTTGGCGCGGGGTATTTCGGATCAGGAAAATGCTAAACGACATCAGATTAGCCAACATAATCTTGCTCAAGGCTTTGAACTGGTTGGACTGGGTGAACTTGCCGATGCAGTACAATCAACACAACGTCTGATTCAATTCTAAGATGTTATTTTTGGGAATTTGTTGCTTTTAAAAGGTAAATTGTGTGAAATCTGTACTCGTTATTCTAACTCAAGCAAATCTTGCCAATTTACAAGTGCATGAAAGCTTGTCTGCCACGATGGTACTGGCAACGTTTGGCTGTGACGTCAAAGTTTTGTTGCAAGATGCCGCCCTAAGTTTACTGCATTCAGAAGTGCAATTTGATCAGCTTAAACATGCCTTTAAAGTTGCTTCGAACATGGTCGATAGCTTTGAATTTTACGACTTAAGTCCCGTACTGGTGGAAAATAAAAACCGTAACGCCATCTTTGTTACCCAAGCTCAACAAGAGATTGAATTTGTTGAATTTAGTCCCGAGCTGATTCAAAGTTTCGATTTTGTGCTGTACTGGTAAAGATGACGAGTGAAACAATAATGATCAACAAAAGTTTATATTTGCTACAAAGTAGTTTTTCAGCGATACCCGCCACTCTGGAAAAATTAGCACAACTCTACGGCCCTGAAGATAGTGTTGTACTGATGGGCGAATCGGTCTTACAGTTTCAACAGCCATTTTTGCAACAGCTGGATCGCATTTATGTGCTGGATACAGATGCAGAAATTCTGGCAAGCCAAACATCAGAACATCTGCAGATTATTTCTTATGCCGAATTTGCAGATCTCTGCCTGAATTATAGCCGCTGTATCCGTTTGAACTAATTTGAGATTAATGATGAATTTAGAACTCGATCAAGATGGTCACTTAGTCGATTACACCATTTGGAATGAACAGGTTGCACAAGAATTAGCAAATACTTTAAGTTTAGAACTTACCGCCTGGCATTTTGAAGTTCTGCATGCCGTGCGCCAGTTCTACCAGCAGTTTGGACATTCCCCGGCCACCCGTCCGCTGATTAAATTTCTAATGAAAACAGTCAGTAGCGACATCAATAATGCGCTATTACAAGATAGGTTTCAGACCGGTTTAGTGGCACGTCATTTAAGCCGTCTGGCAGGAATTCCCAAACCACCGAATTGCCTCTAATGCCTAGCAGATGGATTAGGACTGGGTCTTGCGTTGTTGCAGATAATTGAAATAATCCGGAGTCAGTTCAGCTTTAATATGCTTGGCCTGAATGGTTTCATTACATTCTGAACAGACCAAACGTGGCTTCATGCTATGCCCGCAGCTTTGATGAATGTATCGCATGGGCTGGCCAATATCTTCATTCATCCATTGGTCTGCCCAATGTGCCATAGACATTAAAATAGGATAAAGCGCCAGCCCTTTTTCCGTCAGGCAATATTCATATCGCTCTTGCCGCTGTACATAGGGTTTTTTGACTAAAATACCATGCTCAACCAAATGCTTTAAACGGTCAGACAGCACATGGCGGGTAATACCCAGATTTTGCTGAAAGGATTCAAAACGACGCATGCCTAAAAAAGCATTTCGCAAAATCAGCACAGTCCAGCGGTCACCAATCACCGATAAGGTTCTGGCAATTGAACAGGGTTGTTCGCCAATTTCGTCCCATTTCATTTTCTTGAGTCACCGCGCTTAAATTGATACTAAAATGAAGTGATTTATGAATTTTTGCAAGGAGTTTATAGCTGCTCTCATACCTGAATCATGATCTATCGTCATGACTCAATACCGCTGTTTACTTTGGCAAATCAGTAAATACTTGAGCCTAAATCAGGACAAGGATTCCGCCTAAAATAACAAAAATGTACCCCTCAAAATCAAAAAAAACCAATGCTAGAATTAGTGTAGCAAAGCTTTAAAAATGAATTTTATCCTGATTTTCTTCAATAATTTTTAACCATGCCCGCGTGGCCGGATTCATGGCAACCGTGGTATTCCAGGCCATGCTTAAGGTCCAGTTCAGGTTGGGACTTTCCAGCAGACTGACATTGTATTTTTCCTGATCGAGCTGATCACAATAAATTTTTGGCAATAAGGCAATCCCGACATCTGATTCCACCATTTTGGCAATAAAGTCCCATTGACTGCTTTTACACACCACATGCGGTTCAAAACCGACATAATTCGCAGCCTGAATAATCATATTGTTTAGACTGAAGGTGTCGTCATAGAGCAAAAACGACTCTTCTTTTAATTCAATAAGCTGAACTTTTTTCCGGCCTTTCCAATGAGTGGCTTTGCGTGAAAGCAGGCATAATGGCGAATCCATAATTGGAATTCCACTGAATTGCGGTTTTAAATTCCCCAGTAAAATCCCGACATCGACTTTTTTGGCCAAAATCGCCTCTTCAATGCCAGATGCCCCAACTTCCAGAAACCTTAATTCTATATGCGGATATTGTTTGTGAAATTTGGCAATCAGGCTACTTAAAAGCACCGACCCCAGTGGCGGCAAGCCCAGTATGAGCTTGCCCTTGTGTAAATGCCGAACTTGCTCAATGGAGTCAAAAATACGCTGCTGTTCTTCAATAATCACCAAAGCATGTTGATAAATCTGTTCGCCCATATAGGTGAGTAAAACTTCACGTTTACGTCCAGCTTGCCCCTTGTGAAATAAGGCTACACCAGTTTCTTCTTCCAGTTGGCGAATTGCTTTACTGATGGTTGGCTGGGTCACGCACAGATGTTCAGCTGTGCGGGTAAAGCTTTGCAATTGCACAAGTTTGACAAAAATATTCAGGCTCTTAATATCCACAAATATTCCAAATAAGCATAATCTTTTTCTTATTATTCATAATTGACTAAGTCAGTCAAATTTAAAATATATGAAAATTCTCCTATTAAGACGATGGCTATGTCACAACGATATTCGCACTTTTTGCTGATTGTGCTGCAACTCGGCATTTTAATCGCAATCTGGTTTTTAGGCTCAGTCATTCAGCATGCCTTCAATTTGCCGATTTCCGCCGGTGTGATCGGACTATTGCTGTTACTGGCTGCATTGCTGACAGGGTTGTTTAAACTGCAATGGGTCAAAACCGGTGCTGACTTTATTCTGGCAGAACTGGTTTTATTATTTATTCCCTGCGTAGTCGGCCTGGTCAAATATAAAAGCCTATTTCTCGCTCAAGGCTGGCAACTGATTTTGGCTGTTGTCTTGGGAACCCTGTGCGTGATGGTGATTACCGCATATAGCGTACACCTTGGATTTAAAATTGAATCACGTTTAAAGCAGCGTCAGCACAGCCAAGAAGCAACCATGCTTAAACACGGGGAATAATATGAACATGATTGCAATGCTTTGTTTTGTTCTTACGATTGTAGGATATATCTTGGCGAAGAGGCTTTATCGAAAGTTTCCTTATATGCTGCTTTCCCCTGCACTTTTTGTGCCTTTTTTGTTGATCATTTTCATGGTCATATTTCATATTTCCTATGACACTTATATGCAAGAAAGTCATTGGATTGTGTGGATGCTGGGTCCGGCAACCGTTGCCTTTGCCATTCCAATTTTTGAGTATCGTCAGGTCATTAAAGAACATGCCATTTCAATTGGTTTAGGTATTGTGATTGGCATGCTGGCAGGTGTGGTCAGTGCTTTTTACCTGGCTAAACTGTTTCAGTTTGATCAGGAAACATCTTATAGTCTCATGGCACGGTCTATTTCGACTCCCTTTGCGATGGAATTAACTTCACATATAGGCGGTTCGGTGGAACTGGTCATTTTATTTACCATGATTACAGGCATTGCTGGCGGCGTACTTGCAGATGTCGTGCTCTTAAGTTTAAAGCTCAATTCACGTTTTGCCCAAGGCGCTGCTCTGGGTAATTCGGCACATGGTTTTGGTACCAGTAAGGCCTTCATGCGCCATAAAGAAGAAGGCGTGGTTGCCTGTTTAAGTATGGTACTTGCAGGGGTATTTATGGTGTTGTTTGGACCTGCGATTATTCATCTGGTTGTTCATTTTCTTTAAAAAAAAAGCATGGTAAATACCATGCTTTTTTAATTCCTGGTTTCTCGGAGATTAAGCTTTAATAATCTATATTAATAATAATATGGTCATGATAATCCCCGGCAGCCAGGTTTGCTAAATTCACAGTGCCTAATCGGGCAACAATCACATAGCTATGAGCGGCCTTTTTTTTCTGATTGGTGATTACCTGCCACTGTGAACCGGCATCACCAGACAGCTCATATTTGACATCTATCGTGTTTTTCAGTTTTGTATAAGCCAATGCAGACTCATTTTTTAGAGTACTGCTACCGCTACTATTCAGCATATTCTGACTGTCAAAAGTAATGTTAAACGCTGTATCACACTTCGCGGTTAACTGAATAGACGAAGTTGCTCCAGAGCCAGGCTGTAAACGAATGGTTCCAGCACCGGTATCGGAAATTGTACAAAGCGCATATGCGCTGGAGCATGTAAAGAAGAAAACACTACTCGCCAAAATTTTTAAAATCATTGTCTTTATACTCCCTTATTTACACAGCAGCTGTAATGGGACACGACTGGCCTCATTGCTTTTAAAGCTGAAATCAACCGTACAGGCTTCATTCGAAGATAGCTGTACATGTAACTGATGCGGCCCATCAGTCATTCCATAGACGGTGACGAGATGATCACTGCCGATTGGGTAAATATCTGCCTGATTTCCATCCACGCTAACCTGGCTGCCCTGCGCTAAAGGCTGCCCCGCCAAATCGACAAGTTTTATATCCACTTCACGTGTATGAATGACAGGAAATTCAACAATATAGCCACGCTTATTCAGCGGCATAATGGTTTTACGAGCTGTAGTTACCTTATCTTCTATCTGTAACTGGTTTTCATTAAATGAAAGATGCTGATTAGTATAGGCAATTAAATCATGGACAAATATTTCACCATTTTTGTTGGTTTTACCTATATATAAATCATTGCGATAAACATCAACATTCGGGCTATCGGTAACTTTGACCAGAGAGAAACCGTTATTCACCGATTTGGTTAAATCTACGCTATGTCCCAACCAGGTTAATGCCCCATGAAAAGTTGCGCTATAACTGTCGTTAGAACCCGTTTTTAGATATTGCAGGTCTAAATCACCCGCTTGGGTTTTGACACGGGTCGCGACATTGCCGGTATTTTGTTCATTTGCACGTCCCAGGCCAACCGCATAGTCCATACCTACAGCATTAGAGCTGGTTTTCACCAAACTAAGATTGGTCGAATCTGAATCAGTCTGGTTAAAATAGGCAGCATGTTTATCATCGAAACGGTAACTGAGTGATAAATCGACACGATTATTATCCTGATTCACTGCATCATAACTGAAGCCTAAAGACATGCTTAAATTATCAAATAAACTGCGGCTATTACGCAGTGAAAAAATACGTTGATCTTCTCGTTCTGCACTTTTTCTATATTGCTGTTCTATATAGGTAAAAGATAAATTTCCCAGCACAGGTATACCTGATTTGGACAAATAAAAAAGGTTTTCTTGTTCAGGCAAAAAGTGTTCTTTTTGATCTTCCATGCCTAACATACGAAAATTACGACTATAATATTGTGATTTTAATCCCAGACTGTATTTATCTTTATCTCTTTTAAACTCTGTACTTAGCGTATAACCATCGCTGCTTTTCGCATCACTATAAGCCGAATTGATTTCTAATAATCCAAGTTTATATAAATATTGGCTCCACAGTAATCCGGTACTGGTTAAAGCACGACTATAATCAGCCACCATGCCCAAAGTGGTGCTATCGGTCATTCCTCGCCTTAAATAAGCACTCGCAAACCATTCACGATAATCATCGCTTTCTTCACTATAGTTATAGCGTAACTTACCGCTTGATATACTGTAATCCGTTAAACCTTGTTTTAATAAGCGCTCACTGACAAATATAGGGATATTTTGCACAGTCTTGTTTCCCATAATGTCTTCAATCACCATATCGGCGCTGCCTAGACCCCGAAAATTAATATTACTGTTAATATTAAATTCACCCGGATTTATTTTAGAGTTATAGGCTTTATTACCGTTAATAATTAAATCAATTGTGGATTGAACCAGTGCACTGCCTTTAAATGAAGGCGTATTCCAGTAAACGAAATCTGGCCGCGAAGTAAAATTGGTCCCCCAGCGAAAACCGCCAAAATAATAAGACTGGGATAATCCGGTATTGGTACTGACAATATCGCCCAATTGCAAAGTGGTCAGATGTTTTGGAAATTCAAATATCAGCGTGGTATTTAACCGGGTATTGGTATTGAAGTCTTCGCCACTATTTGCAAATTTTTTTCGAAAAATATGGCTGCTATTAAAAAAAGTATTTTTCCAAAATATGCCTAAATCTGCGACGGCGTTTGCCTGTTTTGAATAATCTCCGTTTTGATAAAAGGCATCATAATTTAAAAAGCCACCTAAACCGGGCAATTCCGGCATTTGAATTTCATTATTTTGAATATGCTGGCTCAGCATATAACGGGCTGGAATATTAATTTTTAACAGCTGTAAATCGGTATCTTCCTCAAGATGAATATCCGTTTGAGAAAGCAGGCAATAGGCTATTCCCTTTTGAGTAATCTGCTGGAATTTGGCAAGATCCATAAAATTTGCCTGCAGCACACTGCACTCAATATATTTATTCTGTTCAACCACACTAAGCATCGCATCCTGATGCTGATCTATACCGTTAATCCATAAGCCAAGAATGGCATCTTGCTGTAATTCATCTTTGTTTTCAGGTATAGGCAATTCATTTGCCAAAGCATAATCTGCTCGCACCAAGGTCAAAAGCGCAAGGAATATAAGATTATATTTTGCTTTAAGCATATATTTTAGTGCTCCGCAATATCATAAACTACGGCACTTTTTTTGGCATCGGACTGCATGACAAATTTTAATTTTTTTGCAGAAGCATTCCATCCCTCCAAAGGAATAGAAACTTCACGTTTAGGCAAAACATATTTCATGGTATCGACATCTTTAAGCACTTTGCCTGATGCATCTTGAATGCTGAACTTGGTCATTTGAAAATGTGCTGTACCACTATTTTTTGCCTTTAATACGGTATTCTGTTTGGCATCCTGCGCAAGGTAAAAGGACATCTCCGGTTGGAAACCGCTTCCTACAAATACAGGCACACTAAAATTCAGCGCAATGCTCATTCCGGTTTTTTGTAAGGGTGATGGAATCTCGTTGAATTTTACCCGCCAGGTCCCTTGTTGTTGTAAGTTCATGGCTTCAATAGATTGGCGAAATCCAAATCGAATGACTTTATTTCCATCGGGTTTTAAAATCAGTGCCTTGGGATTAACAACCAGGTCTGTATCGGGTGTTAAAACATCATTGCCTTGTTCATCCTGAGACCAGCGAAATACGCTAACTTCATAGGTACGGTCTGATTTTTCACCTTTGGTATTTAGTGTTGCCGTAGTGCTACGCTGTTCACGCTCACCGGAAATATATAATTGAACTGGAGATATCGTCAGATCTGCATGTGCTATGGACTGCATGAAAGTCAGTAAAGCAAAAACAAGACTTGCTTTATTCGTTATAGTTCGCATATTTCTTTTACCCCAGTACAAATTAATATTTTTAGCGTCACAATTAAAAATGCATAAAAGGTAAATGGCTTACCTTTTATGCGATTATTAAGAATTAATATTCAACATATACATGAAATACATCAGTATATAAACCAGCGGGTGTCGTTGCTGTAATTGAGTCTGAAACACGCATAGACAAACTATAATCTGCTTTGATATATCCTGGTTGAGGTAAATAGACCATAGGATATCGCAACGGCAAACCTGTACCTGTTTGTGCATTTTGTATAGTTATTTGCGTCTTTAACCAATTATTATTGGCATTAGAAACATATGAATAGGTCTGACCTGCATCCCATTTATCAGACGTTGTATAAATGCCGTAAGGGACATTACAAGTTACTGAAAAGTTTTCCGTGGTCCAAGTATTGTCTTCTTTTAAAATCAGACCTGATGGAACATCTGCAATCGTACATTGCTTTGCAATTTCCACACTCATAGGAATAGATGAAGTCGCTGTAGCAGCAAATGCCGGACATCCCATCATCAGTGTTGTAATTGCTAAGAGCATTTTTTTCATGATTTTATCCTCAATGAAATTGCAAACTTAGTAATCAACACTAATGTTTAAGGTATCGTTATAGAAACCTGCAGGAGTTGTTGCCACGACAGCAGCGACAAGTGCAGCATTCACGTTATATGTATCTACCGTTAAACCAGGCTGAGACAATGCTGTACCTACATTGACAGGTACAGCTGTACCGTTTAAATCCACAGCAATATGAGTATTTAAAGTATGGCTTGCATTGGTTGTCGATTTAACAAAAGTGGTTGCATTGGTTGTATTGGTCGTGCTGGTACTAATGCTATACGGTGTATTGCAAGTCACTTTAAAGTTACCTGTACCGCTTGTTGTATCATTTGGAATAACAATATTCGTTGATACATCACTAATGGTACATTTTTTAGAAATGGTTAAACTGACTGGAATGCTTGCTGAAGTTGTGGCAGCTTGAGTCTGTACTAAAGCACTCGATAAAGCCGCAATAACAACTAAAGAAATTTTTGTTAATGTTTTCATGGTTTTTCTCATTTGTTTTTTGAGTTGAAGTGAAAATTAATAATTTACAGTCACACGGAATGTGTCTGTATACACACCGGCTGGTGTAGTTGCTGTGGTTGGATTAGAGAGATTAAAGTTGAGAATCGCACCAACTGGTGTTCCAACTGTCCCATGTCGCGTATACCAATCTCTAGTCGAAGATCCCAGATTTGTTACATTATTAAATATTGTTCCACCCACTGAATAATTCACACGAATGTTCATTGGCAACCCCACACCATTTGGATTTTTTAGTTGTAGGTTTCCACTTTCTAAAGAGTCTGTTGTGATCCTAAAAGTAAAGTCAGGAATATTACATATCATTGTGAAACCACCTGTTGTATCCGTGCCATCTTCAGGGACCACAACAGAGGAACTTAAATTCGAAATAGTACAGCTTTTAGGTATATCTACCCCCATAGGAATACTGGCTGTCGTAGTATCGGCTTGAACCAAGCCACTCCCCAATAACACAGCTAAAGTTGCAGCTGATTGAATCAATATTTTCATTGTTATGCTCTCATAAAATGAGTGATTAAAAAGTTGCATCCAAATACAAGACGTCCTGATAAACCCCAGCAGGTGTTGTTGTATGCACTGGACTTGCCAGATTTATACTGATTGTTCCAAGCTCGGAACTTGATGGGTCTAATACTTGAATCTGTTTAACACCATCCAGTTGATAAATGTTCCCCATAAAACTGACCTTGACGATGGTATTCAACTTCCCCCCATTGTCTATTTTGACTGAAGTTGAAATATCTCCATCTTTTAACGACTTTGAACTGATTTGCAGTTGAAAATTTTTATTACAGTTCAAGGTAAAATTTCCGCTAGTAACTGCACCATTTTCAGAAACAATAATTTGTGGACTGACATTGGAAAATTGACAACTCACAGGAATAGTCGTAACAACATCGATCGAAGATGTTTGTTTTGCAGGATAAATATTTCCTGAAAATTGCAATAAAATAAGCATCAACAAAATGTTGGCAAATTTCATACGACATCCCTTTATCAGCATCGCGAGTTCAATCAAAAATGATTATGGCTAATTAAAAGCGAAATAAATTGAGATTGATATCACTGTAATTGGGTATATTGATCACAAAACAACAACATTTAAAATATTTTAAAAATTAAATATTTAAGAAATAATCATTAAGATTCAGCACTATAAATTCACTATATGTATTTTTATGTAACTTTCGATTTTTAATTTTTTTAATAAAATATTTTTGTCATTCTTTTTATATAATTTTGAGTGTAATATATTTTTCACTTAATTTATTATTTGAATATTTAACAAATCCTATATTTATTTAAGTTTTTTCTTCATCATAAAATCATTCAATCTTTCCTGCTTTAATCTTCCCTTGTATAAAAAAAATTTTAAAAATCCATACATAAAATTCTTTTTCAAGCTTGTAAAGCAGATGGAAAATATAAAGATAAACTGATGACGAAACTCAACAGACTGACCACTTCTACAATTTCAATACTGGCACCAACGGTATCTCCGGTAATGCCGCCAATACGCTGTATAAATTTGGCTCTTAAATAAAGTACAGTCGCTATAAAACAGACGCTGCTTAAAATACCGGACCAGCCCCAATATGCTGATATCAGCAAACACAAAATAATTATGCAAATTGCAGCAGTTTTGGGAATAAACTCAGCCATGGAAGATCCCAGACCTTGGGTACGGACATAGCGCGTACTTAAAAATAACATCAGAGGGACTAAACGCCCCAGCAGCGGAAATAAAACTAGCGCTGAATAAAGTTGCTGTTCTAACAACACATAAATGGCTGACCATTTTAACAAGCACACAATGAATAGGCTCAGTACGCCAATCGGGCCACAACTCGGGTCTTTCATGATGGCTAAGGTACGTTCAGCATTACCAAAGCCGCCCACCCAGGCATCGGCAGTATCAGCCAAGCCATCCAGATGCAAACCGCCTGTTAGCCAAATCCAGACCACCAGCACCAAACTGCTTAATAAGATGATTGGAATTGCCTGCAAACTCAGTGCGAGTCCAAACAGGATTAACCCGATCATCAAACCCACGATTGGATAAAACAGCAAGGATTGCCCATTTTGCTGTTTCGTAGGCATTGCTTTCAGTTGTATGGGGAAAGTCGTTAAAAACTGGAGTGCGATCAAAAATGGAGTCATGTTATTGCTCCAGATATTGAAGTGTTAAATTGTCATGCAAAGCAAAGCGGTTCAGTTGCCCAAGTTCTGCCGACATTTTCAGAATATTATCCAGCGGCTGATTCATTGCCAGACATTTTAACAGTTTAATCACACCGCCATGGGTGACCACCAGTACATGTTCAAACTGCTCGTGTTGCATATAAGTCTGAATCTGCTGTAGTGCTTGATTGATTCGCAGATGAAACTGCTGCAGGGTTTCAGCATTTGGCGGACTAAACTGGGAGGGTTTCTCCCAGAATTGCGCCAGTAATTCCGGCTGGGTTGCATAAATGCTTTGGGTCGAAAGGGCTTCCCAGTCACCAAAATGCATTTCTTGCAAATTGGCATCCAGTATCACTTCAAGTTTCAGTTTGAGGGCCAATTCATCTGCAAATACACGGCAGCGTTGCAAAGGTGAACTGATTATGGCATCCCAAACCAAAGCCTTAGGATCATGCTGTAACGCTTGCTCTACTGTCTGACGCATTTGCTGCCAGCCAGACTCGGTCAAGGCATCATCCGTAGACCCCCGCAAAGTATGGCTTAAACTGGTTTCACCATGACGCAGCAGATCAATGCGATACATGTTCATATCCTAAATAAAAAACCCATTAAACCTTGTCGCCAATCACTGCCGCTTCAGCAAAAGTCGCCATATTGTTATGCAGGCTGCAGGCCAACTTGATGATTCCTAAAGCCGCACCGGCACCACTGCCTTCTCCCAAACGTAAATTCAGCTTGAGTAAGGGACTGGCATTCAGCTCTTGCAATAAACGCAGATGCCCATATTCAGCCGATTGATGACCAAACAGCATCCATTCACGTACTGCCGGATTTAAACGTACCGCTACCAAAGCCGATGCCGTACTAATGAATCCGTCCACCACCATGGCCAGGCCCAGTTGCGCACAACGAATATAGGCACCCACCATGGCTGCAACTTCCAGACCGCCAACGGCGCATAGTGCCTTGAAAGCATCCTGACCGACATATTGCTGATGTAAAGCCAAAGCCTGATTAATCACATTTTTTTTATGGTTAAGTTGTTCTGCACGAATGCCTGTACCCACGCCGGTCAATTGCTCGGCAGGTTCATTCAGTAAAAAACAGGCGACCGCAGAAGCGGAACAGGTATTGCCAATGCCCATTTCCCCTGCCACATAAATAGATGCCCCATGCGCTACAGCCTGTTCCACACTTTTTGCACCCAGCATCATGGCCTCGGCACATTGCGCTTCGGTCATGGCCGGCTGTTTGGCGAAGTTAGCCGTGCCCGGAATAATGCAATGTCGTTCGACACCGGCATATTCATAAGCATCACCGACAGAACCGCAGTCAATGACTTGCAGTTTGGCCTGATATTCTTTGGCAATCACGCTGATGCAGGCACCACCACCAGTAAAGTTTTGCAGCATCTGCCGGGTTACAGCTTGCGGATAAGCCGAAATATTTTCTTCCATCACCCCATGGTCACCGGCAAAAATGCTGATCCAGGGCTGGTTGATATTGGGACGCGGATTGTTTTGCAAACTGGCCAGTTGAATCGCAACATTTTCCAGTTCGGAAAGTGAACCGGTCGGTTTGGTTAACTGTAATTGACGCTCTGTAGCCTGTAGTCTGGCTTCTGCACTCGGCGTTTTACACGCATCTAACCACCAGTTCATTACTTCTCTCCTTTTAAAATCATTGGAAAACCCGCCACACAAAACACCACCTTATCGGCAATCTGTCCCAGCTGTTGATGTAAACGGCCAGATTCATCCACAAATTTACGGCTGATCTCGCCCATGGGAACAACCCCCAATCCGGTTTCATTGCTCACTAAAATGATCTGCGATTGCAACTTAGGCAACACATCAAGTAATTTTTGACATTCCATAACTTGCAGATTTGCATCTTCATGCATCAACAGATTGCTTATCCATAGCGTCAGGCAATCGACCAAAATCAGCTGATTCGGCGCATCAATTTGCTGCAATCGTTCTGCCAGTGAGTAAGGTTCTTCAATCAGCTGCCAATGGGCAGGACGTTGCATTTGATGATGGGCAATTCGCTGCTGCATTTCCGCATCTAAGGCTTGAGCGGTTGCAATGTAAGTTACAGCTAAAGCTGAATCTTTCGCAATTTGTTCAGCCAGACGACTTTTGCCGGAACGGGCACCGCCTAAAATAAGTTGGATCATGCATCACCCAATAAAAATTGATGGTACGGTGTTAATGGCCCCTGCAAAACCTGGGCATGATAAGTCCCAAAAGTTAATTGTCGGGTTTGAAATTCAAATTGCTGCTGTGAAATTTTTTCAATACGCTCAAAAACAGCATCACTATTGATATTGTCTTTATATAAACCCAAAGTGATATGCGGACAATACTGTAAGGGGGCGACTTCTTTTGAACAGGCATAGAACTGTTGGCGTATCTGGGCCAAGCTTCCTTCAGTATCTTCAATTTCAATAAAAAGCGCACTTTCAAAACTATTTAAGTTACCCGTCTTTAATTTAAATAAAGATTTTTGTGCTGAGTTTAAAGTTTCAATCTGTTGTTGTAATTGCTGCTGGCTAAAATCGTCATCCCAAGCAGGTTTATGTGCGGTCAGAAATCCGCAAATAAACAAGGTAATATGAAACTGGCGCGTATTGGGCGTATACAGCAGGTCGGAAAAGTGCTGACGCAGGTGGTGTAAATAATGCAGTAATTCAGGCTGCTGTATTTCCAGATACCAGAGTGAATAATCCATGCGCCCCTTATGCCACTCAGGATAATCCTGTGCAAGCGTGGGTACAACTGGCATAGAGGGTTTCAGAAACACGTAAAATTCACATTAAATTCAATCGGCTTATTTAACCATGAATTTTGCCAGATGAATCAAAGCTTTGGTTTAACAATATTCAGCTTATGCTGAAATTTATTCAGCTCGTCATGCAAAGCCTTATATAAATGACTTTTTTATAGATCCAGCGCCATGAGAATTACTGTATACAGTTCATTCCGATGAGCCTTTAGCTATCTGCCATATCATTCTGATTCAAGGATATTTTCTTCTTGTCCTGGGCAATAACCATCATAGAAAAATAAACCATCAAACCCAGCATTAACAACAGCAGAAAATAATAGGGATAACTCTTATGCCACTGATACAAGCCGGTACTCAAGATTGGGCCTAAAACAAAACTAAAGGCCTGGGTTGCGGTACACCAGCTGGCGACTTTGGCTTGCATAGACTTCGGTGCATCTTTTGCCGCCCCCGTGGTAAATGCAGGAATTAAACACGCGACCGCAATCCCATAAAGAAGATAAACGAACTGGAAAATACGGATCTGTTCGGTCAGTACAGAAATGAGTAGTGCTGCGGTCAGGGAAAAAATGCCTACCCACAACAAACGATAGACCGACCATTGCAGATATCTGGAAATCAGGCTTTGCATAACCACCAGTGCAATACCCACAATTAAAGAACACTGGGAAAAATATACGGCGCCTTTTGCAATACTCATGTGAAAATGATCCTGGATATAAAAACCGGCAGTCAAATTCACAGTCACAATTGCTAGATACAAACTAAAGCCAAGCAGCAACCAGGCAGAACATTGATAAATGGAAAAGTCTGAATCTGTATTGGCTGCATTTAGAACATGCTCCTGTTGAGCAGATTGAATCGTGCTGCTACGTTCAAATCCAAACACAATCACCAGACTAATCAAACTCAAAATGATTATCGCAGCCCATAACGGAGCCAGGATGCCCCACGCTAACAGTAAAGTCGTTAAAAATGGGCCAATAATCACTCCTACGCTATTTAACGCGCCAAATTTTGACATGGTCTGGCTACGTTCTTGTTCTTCGACATAACGGGTCATCACATAGGTTTGTAGCGCAATTTGCGGCATGGCCATAAATACCCCGGTTCCTGCACGAGCCGCCATGAGCAAACCAAACAAGCTGATTAATGACACCTGAACCGACAGGCCATAGAGCAAGACGGCAGTGAAAATGCCCCAGGTAATGGTCATGCCAATAAAACCAAGGCTGAGCAACTGGTAAATCGAAAATTTATTTTGATTTTTAGAAATATAAATGGCTGCTATCGCCATCAGTAATGCTCCACCCGAGACCATGGCACCGCCTTGCAGTTCCGAGAGCTTTAACTGACGAACCAGAGGCGCCAGCAAAGGTAAAATCATCGAGAAACTCGCCCCATTGGCCAGACTTGCTGCAATGAAGATTTTGTTATTTTTATCCATGCTTTATTTTTAATTCCCACTTGTGGTTTGTATTTATAAGAGACCAGAGGCAACACACACTAGCCCTTTCATGCTTTTTAGAACGAAATTTAGGACTTCACGCTATAGCTCAGGACATAAGTTCGGCCTTGGACAGGTAATACCAATGCAATAAATTGATTATAAAAAGAGTTATATTCAGTATTTCAGACGCTGGAAAAATCAATCGCAGGTTCCCGAAGCCCATTTTGGTATTGGCAATCACATCCATTGTGGCAAGCCCATTGTTTCAGTTTGCAGCCGAGCTATATTTAATCGTATCTTGCCGGACTTTGTCAGTACCGCCAATCGCCAAAGCTTGTACGCGCAAGATCATATTATTAAATTGTCCAACTGCTAGATCGGGTTCTTTTAATGGCATGAGACAACTAGGATTCAGTTTTTGCCCAAGCCACTCTGAGTATTTTTTATTGATCCCGAGTATTAGCCAGTGTTCCACCTAATGTCTATCCATAGTGTATAGCATATAAAAAAGCCCTAAATTTGTTTAGGGCTGATTAGAATCATTGAAGTCAATTTTTACACGTCTAGCACATCTGCAAATTCTGCGCCCAAGATCTGGGCTAAATCTTGTGGTTTTACACCTATATCCAGGCCTCTTTTACCACCACTGACATATATTTTTTGCAACTGCTGTGCTGAAGCATCGATGACCGTTTTTAAACGCTTTTTCTGACCCACTGGGCTAATCCCCCCGACCAGATAACCTGTTAAGCGTTCGGCATTTTTAGGATCGGCCATCTGCAATTTTTTACAGCCCACTGCCGCTGCCACTTTTTTTAAATTCAATTGGTGATTCACTGGTAATACTGCTACAAAATAGTTCTTATCATCGGTGACTAATAAGGTTTTAAATACTTCTTCAACACTTAGCCCCAGTTTCTCGGCCGCTTCCAGACCGAAACTTTTAACATTGGCATCGTGTTCATATTCATGGATAGAAAATTCAATTTTATTTGATTTTAAAACTTTGCAAGCAGGTGTCATTTTTTGATGATTTTAAAAACGAGATAAGTAAATTATAGGCTTTTTAAAAGTGAATGTTTAGCTTGCTTAGGCTATTTTTTGGTTTCATGTTTATATCTAATGAATCTATAAAAACTCTGAAAACCGTTTTAGGACTTATATTTTAAAACCAAATTATAGATGTGGCTAAAACCTAAAGAAGTATTAAGTGCTTCCCCATATTCTACTGTCGACTAGACTCGGCATTTCTCTAAAAATAACAATGGAGATACTTAGGATATGTCTTCCCTTACTCGGCCTAACTTTGATCGATATACAATTGATTGAAAAATTGGTTTTATCCAAGCAACCTGCTATAGAGAAATACTTAGGTGTAAATCAGATCTCTTAAAAAATATGATTTTAGAATTTAAAAAAGTAGATCCAAGTGATGATATAAAGCGTGGACATTGCATCCACGCTTTTTAATTAAATTGAGATCAATGTGCCAAGTTTCTGAAGATAAGTTTAAGGCTGTCTAGCATTTTTTCAATTTGTAGCGGGGTCAAACCTTCAAAAGATTGATCTAGAACAATGTGACTAAGATCGTTAATTTTTTGCACCATTTGCTCGCCCATATGGGTTAAAACGACCCGGGTAATTCGTGCATCATCTTCACAACAATAAGTATGCACTAAGCCTTCATCTTTCAGACGGTAAATAATTTTCGTCGTGGTCGACATCTTGAAAATCAACATATCGGATAAATCGGATACACTCGCGTTGGGCTTGGATTTTAAAGCCAGTAAAATACGACGACGAGAATTATCCAGACCATATTTTTTTAACGCATGATCCACATTTTGCACATATTGAGAATGTACTTGAGTAATCCAGTAGTATGGAAAATTATCTAGATTGAACTCAGATGCTGCAGAAAAAAATTTACTGTACTTGGTTGTCATCATTATGACCTCTAATTTATTGTTGTAATTTAAATTATTTTAAGTTTAGAAAAACTATTTAAAATAATTTGTTTTTTGCAATATGTATTAAATTATTTTTATTGCTTATTGAGATATTCAGTTTCTTATAAATTGATCGAAAAAGCTACAAAATATATTCAATGTTGTCTAACAAAATTCGTATAAAATAAAAAACCCGGCGTCCTGCCGGGATTTTTCGTATTTGATGCTTAGATCTGACTCCTGTCTGATCTTACATTCCTTGTTCGATCTATTCTTTTTATTCTGTGGAACTTCCTGTTCTCTATGTCCCCATCATAAGAAATTACAGTGAAGTCGTATAGCCGCAAAGGGCCGAGATTTATGTGAGCATATGCGTACAAGATTGGCTAAAAACCATCCCGGTTTTATCTGTAAAAATTGGGGATAGTTTTTGCTCTGAGAAGGTCGAAAACATTGAAAAATTTCATTTTGAATAAAAAATAATCAATTCTATTGACTGACTATATCAAAACCGCTCATAAAAAAGCCGACTTGCTTCCAGGCTAGTTTTTAGCTGTTTTTTTGAGCAGTCTAAAATATATAAATATATGATTTTATTTAAATAATTAAAATGTATTTCGTATAAGCACCATTATGTTAAATAGATAGCGAATTGGTAGAAAAATCCAGTTTTTAAAATTTCAAATAAGAGGTTTTATGCTAAATCTATTCTGATATATTAAGAATTCATATGGCTAACTATAATTATCTTATAAATATGAGAAATATAATAAAATTAGTAATAATTCCTTTATGTATTGCATCAGCTAAGGCTGAAAAAACATATAACGGACCATATAGCGAACACGTTGCGAAAAAATGTATAGGTATGGGAAAGCTATCAGATTTGATTTATAGATCTAGGATGGAAGAAAAACTATCTAAAGATGAAGTCATAGCTAAAATTAGAAATCTTATAAATAACACTCCTAATTTTCCCGAACCACAAGATTTTATTGAAGTAAGCAATAATCTTATCGATAAAGTTTTTCAGTATCCGAAACCTAAGAACTATAAAATTAAACTTCAGCAAATCGATAGTATGAGAATAGAAACAGTTCATAATTGCCTAGACAAATATAGTATTAGTTAAATTGCTAGAAATTATTTAGACACCTTATAGTTTTCTGAAATTAACATAATACACGTTATGCAAAATGTAATTAAATTGTCATATAGAATCAATATAATACGATGTTGTAAAAGCCCATTCACCCTCGAATGGGCTTTTTTTATGATTGATCATTTAAAGACGCATTCAAAAAATATTAAATGTTCAACTTGCCGCCCGTTATTCTTTATTTAACAACCGATCAACCACACCAAACTTCTTGAATATGCTGGCACGGCGTTTTGGATGAATATTGGCTTTGCTTAAATCGCCTTGATAATGATCGAATACGCGTTTATCCATCATTTTAAACCAGAGCGATGGAATCATTGCTGGCAAGAGCATGGTGGCATAACCGCTCGGCAATTCAGGCGCTTCATCAAAATGGCGTAAGGCCTGAAATGGACGTGTCGGATAGGCATGATGATCGGAATGACGCTGCAACTGGTATAAAAACAGGTTGGTAGTAATATTATTATTATTCCAGCTATGCTCAGGCATGGTACGCGTATAAGTCCCATCTTCCTTTTTATCGCGCATTAAACCGTAATGTTCAATGTAGTTAATAATTTCAAATAAGCTCACCCCATAAAAAGCCTGCGTAGCTAAATAAGGCAACACTTCTTTGCCAAACAACTTCAGCATGGTGGCATGAAAACCAGCACTCATTGCCCAGCCTTGAAACAGCTCATTTTCCGCACTAAAGAAAGATAAACCTTTGCGTTTTAAACGGTTCTTTTCAATTTCAATGGCCGACTTGATGCCGCCAAATACCGTTCTTGGCCAGAATTCATAGAAACTTTCTCCCATTTTAGAAGATGCAGGATCTTCAGGTGTTGCCGCACGTTTATGGTGGCCATAAGGATGTTCAACACGAAAATGATTATAAAATAGTGGCATTAATGTGGCATGAGCAAGGTAATGATCTTTCTTATGCGGTCTATGTGACAGCTCATGCGCTGTATTCACGCCCACACCATTAATCGCCCCCATGGAAATTCCCAACAGGATCTGATCGACAAAAGAAGTCTCTTTACGGCTCACCACATAACCGGCAAAAAGATTGGCAGCCATCTGCAAGGGAATAAATAATTTTACAATCCGGTCATAATAAGGGTCTGCAACCAGCGATTTAATTTCGTCATCATTGGGATTATTACTGTCATTGCCCACCAGTGCATCAATACTGGGAATAATCACGTGCAGCAATAAAGGGCCACCCAAGGCAAATATTTTTTTCGTAGCTTTAGGGCCAAACTGGTAACCGGCCAAAATCCCCATGCCAATCACTGGTAAACCTGGACTCAGCAGCCACCAATAACGTTTTTTATCGAGTGCCAGACCTGAAGCAGTTTGCATGGTTAACGTTGTTTTTTGATCAATTTGTACTGGTGCATTCATGCTCGCGATCTTCCTTATTTTCTGTTCTCCCTTTATATTTCTAGAAATGCAGCATCAAGAACAGTTGTAAACGTCCAAAAAACCTATGCAAGCGTTCTTGGCGTAAATAGCCCCAATTTGTCCTATAAACACATGCTGGAATAAATTCAGGCTTTTTATAATTTTTAGTCAAGATGAAGACAGAAACATAAGACATGGATGCCTTAAGTAAAATTTTTGATGATATTCATCTGAATAAATCTGAATATATTTATTTAAAACCGCAAGGCAACTGGGCCTATGCTTATCAGGAACAGGATGCCATGATTGGCTATGTGGTTCTGGTGGGCACGCTCAACATACAATTTGAATCGCAAAAAATGCTGCAACTGGAAGCGGGAGATTTGATCCTGATCCCTTCTGGACAGACCCATAGCTGTCACAGTAATAATAAAAATAACTTAATTGAAGCACTTAATATTACAGGGCTTTTTGATGAAAAAAGGCAAGAAACCATTGAGTTTGGCAGTGAGAGCGGTGAACCGGCGCTAATTTTGGCCATCCGTTGTCATATCGATACCATTATGGCTCGGCCTTTACTGAATGCCCTGCCCGACTATATTCATATTCAGCATATTACCGGCAGTACCGCGCCTGAATGGCTGCAAATAGGCCTACATTTTTTGGCTGTGGAAGCCTATCAGCTGCGTCCGGGTCGCGACAAAATTCTCGACCATCTGGTGAGTATTCTTTTTATTGAATGTGTACGTGATTATATTGCCCAGTTACAGGATTCCAATAACTGGCTGCGCGCGCTTGCCCATGCCGAACTGGCCAATGCCCTGGCAGCCATTCATGGCAAACCTGAACGGCCCTGGACAGTAGAAAGTCTGGCCGAACAATGTTGCATGTCTCGTTCCAAATTTGCGACTTTATTTAGCACGATTGTTGGGGAAACACCGCTGGCTTATTTACAGCAATACCGCTTCCGTTTGGCTTCGCAGCATTTGCGTGAAGGGCAATTATCGATCCAGCAAATTGCCCACCGTGTCGGATATTCTTCCGAAACCGCCTTTAGTCAAACCTTTAAACGGCTGTTTCATCTAACTCCGAGCCAATATCGCCAGCAGTTCCAGTAAATTATGCCTGATCAGATGGGGCTGCATTTAAGGTATTTAAGATAGCCTGAACCGGATCTTCACTATTTCCTGCCAGCAGCTGCTTGTGCATAGTGATATGCTGCATGGCCTGAATTTGTGCAGTTTCAATATTCATCAGTTTTTCAATTTCGGCAGCCAAATTTTCTGGTGTTGCATCATGCTGAATCAATTCCCGAATGACTTTTTTGCCCGCAATAATATTCGGTAAGGAATAATACGGAATCTTGATCAGGAACTTGACCACTACATAAGTCAGCCAGTTTAACTTATAAAAAGTCACCATCGGACGGTGTAACAGCATCGCTTCTAGGGTAGCGGTTCCCGAAGCCAATGCTACAATATTGGAAGCATTCATCACCTGACGGCCAATCTTCGATTCAGTATCGGTATTTTCCAGCAGGCATACTTTAGCCACCAAATCTGCAGGATATTGTTGTAGCAATGCCTCAATCTGCTGCTTGCGTGCATCATTAATCGCAGGAATGAGAAACACATATTCCGGGTGTTTTTGACTGACGATTTTGGCTGCATCCAGCACCAATGGACCCAGTCTTTCAATTTCACCACGGCGGCTACCCGGTAACAGCGCAATATGCTTTTGTTCTACATTCAAGTCCAGCTCTTGTTTGGCTTCAATCAGAGGATTTTGCAAAGGCAATTGACTGGCGAGTGGATGCCCCACGAATGCGGCTGGCACATCAAATTTTTTATAAAAAGTTTTCTCGAACGGAAATAAGCACAGCACCAGATCGATACTGGCTTTAATGCCATGCACCCGTCCCTGACGCCAAGCCCAGACCGAAGGACTGACATATTGCACGGTTTTAATCGGCAGATTTTTCTGCTTTAAACTTTTAGATAAACGTAAATTAAAGTCTGGCGCATCAATACCGACAAAAACATCGACCGGGTCTTTGCTCCAGGTATCAACCAATCCATCACGCACGGCAAAGAGTTTTTTAAGATCTTTAAGCACTTCCACAATGCCCATAACCGACAAAATATCCATTGGATAATAGCTTTTGAAACCCTCAGCGATCATCTGCGGACCACCGATGCCTTCAAATTCAGCATCAATGCCTTGCTCTCGAAAACGGCGGATGAGTTTAGCGCCCAGTGTATCTCCAGACACTTCCCCGACAACGATACCGATTTTAAGCTTCCGATTTTGCAAGACTTTTATCCTCTTTATGCCGTATATTTTGCAGTTAGGCCTATTTTAACATAGGCCTTTCAATTTAATTGATCATGCCCTAAGCTTTTGAAATACTTCAAAACAAGCGTTGTTTTATAGCATAGCTATGTTGGGTTTAATTCAGCAATGACTTCACACAGAAGTCATTCAGCCCATACAAGCTACATGGCAATGGTGGCCTAACCATTTTGCCTGGGCAGTTATTATATCCATACTCATCCATATTGTATTATTTATTGTCTTTCCTAGCGTGTGGCTTTCTTCTCATCTCAAAACGCTCCATCTCAAAATGGTTCATCTGAATCATCCTACTGCTTATGTACAGCAAGGTCGAATATCACAGATTCTTGTTAAACAACAACAGAAAATATGGTTTGCCAATTGTGCGTTTATGCACGAAACACTTCAGGCTGTTTGCCAGCAAAGTCCTAATAAAACACAATTCAATATGCTGCACGCCAATCTTCAATTTTTCACCCGTTCAACCTGGAATTATGCCCAGACTAAAAAACAGGTTTTTGTGCAAACCCTTGTCATTCAGGATGCTAAAACATCCAATATAATGCAATTATCTAACCCATCGCAGCAGGATTTGCAGCAATGGCAAAGCGCAACATCTTTGCCCATTTATTTACTTAGATTCTTTATTTTATGCAATTTTTTAGGTTTAACCCTCTTATTCCTCCAAAATTTCAGGCTAAAACCACAAATTTTATAAAATACCTTTCATCTATATCTTTTTTTAGAATAAGCAAATCAATAATCAAGACAACGTCTTATATTAAAAAGTCATAACATATGCAGGTTTTTTGATATTTGGCATATAACCATGTTTGGTCCATTGGAATTTATTTTAGCGGGTGTTTTGGTCGGTTTCTGCGTCGGGATTACAGGTGTTGGCGGCGGTTCATTAATGACCCCGATCCTGATCAGTCTCTTTAGGATCGAACCGCACATCGCAATTGGAACAGACTTGCTTTATGCCGCCATTTCAAAATTTTGCGGTTCTATGGTTCACGCCAAAAAAATGAATATTGTCTGGCCGATTGTGATCTGGCTTGCTGTGGGCAGTATTCCGGCTTCATTTGCCACGCACTGGGTTTTAGAAAATTACCTCAGTCAATCCAGCAGCTATAAATCTGTTTTGACCATGGTGCTCGGTTTTATGCTGACCCTGACCGGTGTTTCCATCATGTTCCGCGGTCATATTGAACGCTTCTTTACCAAGTTCCGTAAAGATGAAGCTCTGGATATGACGCAGGATTTAGAAAAGGTTAATTTTCAAGCGAAAAAAAAACGTGCTTATATTGTGATTATGGGCATTGTATTGGGTGTATTCGTAACCTTATCTTCAGTGGGTGCTGGTGCATTTGGAATCATGGCATTGGTTTTGATGTTTCCTAATTTACCCATGATCCGAATTATTGGTTCAGATGTGGTCCATGCCGTGCTTTTGACTTTAGTCGCAGGTCTTGGACACATGAGTTCCGGTAATGTAGATTTACACTTGCTCGGATGGTTATTGGTCGGTTCAATTCCTGCAATTGTGGTGGGTACTTTAATCAGTTCTCGCTTACCGGAAAAAATTATCCGTAAGATTCTCGGTATTACCCTATTCGCATTAGGCATGAATTTCATGCTTCATCCGGTAAAAGCAAAACCTGTTGAAAAACCTGCAACTGCTATGATTTTAACTGCTGAAAAATCAAACAACGGTTAAACTATCTATGCGATTAATCGGTTTTTTTCACGGATTTATTGGTGTTTTGTATAGCAACTCACTGCTGAAATCGTGTTATATTCAGGCTACTAAAAAAACTCTTGTATGATCAAACCAGTGACGGCAATGAATACACTACAGTCAAAACCTATTACACAATCTGACATCGATGACGTGAATGTACAAAGCATTCAGCCTCTTGTAACTCCTGCTGAATTAAAAAAAGAGTTGCCTTTGACTGAACAGGCTTATCAAACCGTCCTGAAAGGTCGTGAAACGATTCGCAATATTCTGGATGGTAAAGATAACCGTCTATTTGTAGTGATTGGTCCTTGTTCAATTCATGACACTGTGGCTGCTCATGAGTATGCTGATCGTCTCAAAGTTTTGAGCGAAAAAGTTAAAGATAGCCTATATATCGTGATGCGTGTTTATTTTGAAAAACCGCGTACCACTGTAGGCTGGAAAGGTTTAATCAATGACCCGGACATGAATGACTCTTTCAACATTGAAAAAGGTCTTCGCATTGGCCGTCAGCTTTTAGTTGAATTGAATGAAAAAGGATTGCCATGTGCTACTGAAGCACTCGATCCAAACTCACCACAATATTATCAAGATCTTATTTCATGGTCAGCGATTGGTGCACGTACCACCGAAAGCCAGACGCATCGTGAAATGTCTTCAGGTTTATCTTCACCTGTAGGTTTCAAAAATGGTACTGATGGCGGCTTAACCGTTGCAACCAATGCCATGCAATCGGTTAAACATGGTCACAGCTTCCTTGGCCTGAATGACCAGGGACAGGTTTCCGTGATTCGTACCAGCGGTAACCAATATGCACACGTCGTGCTTCGTGGCGGTAACGGCAAACCGAACTACGATGCAGGTTCTGTTGCAGACGCTGAAAATGCCTTGGCCAAAGCTAAAGTCAGCAACAAAATCATGATTGATGCTAGCCATGCCAATTCCAACAAAGACCCGTACTTGCAACCGCTGGTATTGAAAAATATCACTGAACAAATTCAGGATGGCAACAAGTCTATTGTCGGTATTATGGTAGAAAGTCATCTGAAAGGTGGTCGCCAGGATATTCCTGAAAATCTGGATGATCTTGAATACGGCAAATCAGTGACTGATGGCTGTATCGATTGGGAAACTACAGAAAAGGCCCTACTCGACATGCACGAAGCATTAAAAAACGTTTTACCAAATCGCTAAGAGCTAAAACGCCATCTAAACAGATGGCGTTTCTACTTTAACCTTAGGAAAAATTTTATCTTATGAATGAAATTGAAAATGCACTCAGTCATATCGAAAATTTCCAGTTTATTCACGAGCATCTATTCACTTCTGCCCAGCCTACAGCAGAACAGCTCAAGCTGATTAAAGAATATGGGATTACCACCATTGTAAATCTGGCATTGTCTGATGCCGAGCCGCATTTAGATCATGAAGATAAAATTTGTCTGGATTTGGGCTTAAATTATATTCAATTTCCCATTTCTCCAGAAACGCCTTCTGATGATCAATGTTTACTGGTATTAGACCTGCTCAGTCATTTAGTACAGCAACAGATGGTATGGGTGCATTGTGCCACCAATTACCATGTCAGCAGTTTGATGTATTTATATCGCCAATATTATATGGATATGGGCATGCCCACTGCGCAAGAGCTGATGCACAGCATTTGGGAACCGAATGAAACCTGGACCGGTTTAATCCATGCAGTAGCCCTACAACTTCAAGGCCGTAAAGCTACCCAGGAATTACAACAGTCGCTGATCCATCCCGATCATTTTGCCTGATGTGAAACCAGCACCGTTGCCATCGATAGAATTCCTTCCTGACGTCCGGTAAAACCTAACTTTTCGGTGGTGGTTGCCTTAACACTAATCTGGGTAACATCCACATTCAGAACATCTGCAATACTCTGGCGCATTTCCAGATTATGCTTAGCCAGTTTTGGACGCTCACAGGCAACCGTGATATCGGCATTATTCAGCACATAACCGCGATCTAAAATCAGCTGGTAAACATGTTTAAGCAATACCCGACTGTCTGCGCCCTTAAATTTTGCATCGGTATCAGGAAAATGCTGCCCGATATCGCCCAGAGCCAAAGCACCCAATAAGGCATCACACAAAGCATGTAATACCACATCACCATCCGAATGTGCTTTTAAGCCATGCGTATGCGGAATTTTAACACCCGCCAAAGTGACAAAGTCACCTTCTTCAAAGGCGTGTACATCCATTCCCTGACCAATTCGAATTTGTGCAACCACGTTAAGCATCCTTAAGAAATAAATGATTGAGATGTTGTATTCACGCTTTCTATTTCGCTATAGTTACAGCAGCGCAACATAGTGAAATTATAAGCGATCATGCTGGTGAATACCGATATTAATCTCATTAAAACATTAAGCACATTATTCAGTATTGGCTGTTTGTGCTCAACCATGACTTTTGCTCAAGGCATCGATTGTTCTGATCCAAATACGTCATTCTTGAAGAAAATTTGTGCCGATAATTTTACTGAATCACGAGAAAAGCTAACTAACCACTATGTCACGGCTTTTTTAGTCAGTGATGCACCTGTTCGCCTCCTAGAAGATACCCACAATTTATGGTTTAAGCGTTTACAGCAATGTAAAACGCTGGACTGTTATACGCAACAATTTGAAATACGGATTGAGGATCTTAATTTTTACACCTCATTGAACCAGAGTCTGACCAACCATTATTTGAAATTTGAAAATGGCCAATTTGCCAGTCAGCCTGTACATTTACAGGTACATCAGCTCACCAAAGATAAAATTAAAATTGAAGGCATTGCCTACCGCAATCCAAACAATAAATTAGAAACGCAAACCATTCCTTTTTTGGCTTACACCACGGCTGACCAGAAAAGTGAGATTACCGATAATGAACACGATTGCAAATATCATTTCGATTTTAACAAGGCGATTTTATCGGTGAAAACAGAACAGAAAGGCTGTGAGCGTTTTGCGGGTATATACCGGCTTTATGATTAAAAATTTTCTTAAGTTATTAAAAACAGAGGCATCATGCCTCTGTTTTTTTTATTTAAAAGATTCAATTACTTTAATTGCCTAACCAAATGGCTTTTATCCTCTAAAATTCATTTATCTTAATAACTCAAACAGGATGCTGCGATGCGACTTGCTGACTAATCATCACTGCTGTAGCCGCGGACAAAGTCCAACCTAAATGGCCATGTCCAGTATTATAAAAAACCCGTTCACGTTTCCCGCGGCGTACAATCGGCATCATATTGGGCATCATCGGACGTAAACCTGCCCACGGCACTACATCTTCAGTGGTAATATCAAAGTTCTTGTTCACCCAGTCGGTCAATGGCTGAATACGGTCAGCACGAATATCACGGTTATAACCATTAAATTCAGCAGTTCCGGCAACACGTAAACGGTCCGCGCCTAAACGTGAGGAAACGATTTTAGCGCTTTCATCCAGCAAGCTGACCCAAGGCGCATTTTTGACACTTTCTTCATCATTCAGATTCAACGTAATTGAATAACCTTTTACTGGATATACATTGACCCGATCACCCAATAAATTTGCCAAATGATAACTTCCAACACCGCCACAAACCACCACAGCATCGGCTTCCAGCGATTCCATCACAGCTGCATCTGAATGCATGTTTTCATTACTGGCATGGTAAAGCACAGTGACGCCTTTTTTATGGTGTTTTACGTCCATCACTTCCGTGCCAAACAGGTATTTCACCCCATACTTTTCAGAGGCTTCAGCCAAACCTTTGGTGAATTTATGGATATCGCCAGTCGCATCTCCAGGGCAATAAAAACCGCCGTAATAATCTCCCTTTAAACTGGGCTCTATGCTTTTAATTTCCTCTGGTGTTACTGCAATTCTTTCCAAACCACCATTGATCAGTAAAGTATTCACCCGAGTCGCTACTTCATAATCCAGTTTGCTATGGTAAAAATGTAGAATGCCGCGTTTTTCCAGATCAAACTGAATATTTTCCTGTTCAGCAATAGCGAATAAACGTTCACGTGCCAATAAAGCCATTCTTACCGTATCGCGGGTATTGGTTTCATAATGTTTGATATTGCCGACAAATTCCATCAACCAGCCATATTTATGCAAATCAAATGAAGGATTGAGTAATAATGGGGCATTTTTATTGGACATCCACTTAATACCTTTCAGTACTGTGGCTTTTTGGTTCCAGACCTCTGCATTGCAGGCGGAAAGTTGTCCGCCATTGGCAAATGAAGTCTCCATGGCGGGATACAAATGCTTATCCAAAACCGTGACTTTATAACCTAAATTGGCGAGTTCGTAGGCAGTGGTAACACCGGTAATGCCTGATCCAATCACAACGATATGACACATAGCACACTCCTTGGAAATGTAGATCTACATTTCTATGCGCCCCATCTGTCATTGATACCTGAGAGCTTCGATCATGACGCTAAAATTAACGCTGACCATCCCCTTCGGTGAGCATATTGGCTGAATATGCTTCTCTCCAGATTTTTGAAATTATTACAGTCCTTTTGCCTGAGAGTTTCCGGGGTCGTTGCTCCTTCGGCGTGTTCACAGAAGAACATCTCTCCTGCAATAATTACTTATCTTAATATGAGCAATTTTTATACCATGCGCGAGCACTAAATTCATTTATTTGTTAATTCCTGTTATTTAAATATAAATAAATAAATTTTTCAGAAATTTAAAATTAAATCAATTCAGTTAAGTGATTTAGATTAGGCTATTTTCTGGATAGTTTGCACGGTGTAAATCTCTCCTATACTTCACTTAAGAAACAGACTTGGACATATGCTGTAATTGTAAATCAATCAATGGCTGCCCCACATTGGCATCAAGCGGATAAGACTCAACATATGCTGTTTTTGAATAGCCACAGCGTTCATAATATTCAATCAGCTCTGTTCTGGCATCCAGTACATACATTTCATAACTGATCAAAGTTGGACAAATTGAGAATGCTTGTTGTTCAGCATATGCTAAAACTTGCTTCCCAATGCCTTGATTTTGCCACTGCGAGTGAACACAAAAAGTGCCTATTTCAACGGCATTTTGCTGAAAGGTTAGACCAATACATGCCACTAAAGCAGGTTCTAAATCCTCAATCATTTCAGCAACAAATAGAGAAAAATTCTGCTGATTCAGACTCTCCAATAACTGCTGATGATTGATTCGATCTCCCGCGACAATTTCCTGTTCACTGGTCCAGCTTAAACCTGTATTGGTGCGATATGCCTGATTGATCAAAGCAACTAGGCTTTCAACGTCACTGGCATTTGCCAGTCTATATTTTAATGGCTGCATTATTCTTCTAAAAAATTGAATTTAAAGAAAATTATCACAAAGTATCATCAAATAATATTCTATCCATAAAAAAACCAGACTTAAAGTCTGGTTTTTTTATCATTAAAGCTCTTAACCTTAACGAGTTACTTCGGTTTAAATCGGTGCAAACGGCGCAACCACATCGGCATTTTGTGCACGATGGCGCATAAAATGATCCATCAGTACAATTGCAAACATGGCTTCAGCAATTGGAGTTGCACGCACGCCCACGCAAGGGTCATGCCGACCTTTGGTCAATACGTCCGTATCTTCACGCTGAATGTTAATGGTTTTACCCGGAGTCGTGATACTAGCAGTCGGTTTCAAAGCAATCGCGACACGAATGGTTTGACCACTTGAGATGCCGCCCAAAATACCGCCTGCATGATTGGCCAGGAAACCTTCTGTAGTGAGTTCATCACGAGACTCATGACCAAACTGTTCTGCAACCGCAAAACCATCACCAATTTCCACGCCTTTCACCGCATTGATGCTCATCATGGCATGCGCAATATCTGCATCCAGACGGTCAAATACCGGCTCACCCCAACCCACAGGCACATTCTCGGCCAGAATTTCCAGCTTCGCACCACAGCTTGTACCTTGTTCACGAAGTGACGTTACTAAAGCTTCAAAACGTGGCACGGCATCGATATCACCACAGAAAAACGGATTGTTTGGAACTTCATTCCAATCTAGTTTTTCGGTTTTTTCTGTACCAATTTGTGTGACATGACCACGAATCACGATACCAAACTTTTCAGCCAGATATTTTTTCGCAATTGCACCCGCAGCTACACGCATTGCAGTTTCACGCGCGCTTGAACGACCGCCACCACGGTAATCACGGAAACCATACTTTTGGGTATAGGTATAATCGGCATGACCGGGACGGAAAGTTTGCGCAATATTGCCATAATCTTTCGATTTCTGGTCGGTATTGCGAATCAATAAACCAATTGATGTACCTGTGGTTTTACCCTCAAATACACCAGAAATAATTTCGACTTCGTCCGGCTCTTTACGCTGCGTTGCAAACTTGGAGGTACCCGGTTTGCGACGGTCTAAATCTTTTTGTAAATCTGCTTCAGTCAGTTCGATCCCTGGCGGTACACCATCGACAATCGCCATGAGACCAACACCATGAGATTCACCGCAAGTCGTTACACGGAACAGTTGTCCAATACTATTACCCGCCATGTTCACAACTCCTTATGCTTGAACAGATTTTTCAAATAAATCACGGTATTTACGGCACTGCTCTGCGGTTAAAGCAAAGATACCCGAACCACCTTTTTGGAAAGTTAACCAATGGAAATCAACAGTATTAAAGTTCTGTTTCATTGCCCATTCAGAATTCCCCACTTCAATGACAATTAAACCATCTTCAGTCAAGTAATCCGCGGCTTGAGCCAACATTTTACGAACCAAGTCTAAACCGTCTTGACCTGCAGCAAGTGCAAGTTCTGGCTCATGTAAAAATTCAGCCGGTAAATCTGCCATATCTTCAGCATCGACATACGGTGGATTCGATACGATTAAATCATATTGATTTTCAGCAGGAATTTTTGCAAATAAATCTGATTCCATCAATGCAACCTGATATTGCATATTGTGATGTTCAGCATTAATCGACGCTACTTCTAAAGCTTCTTTAGAAATATCTGTGGCATCCACTTCAGACTCAGGGAATGCATAAGCCAAAGCAATCGCAATACAGCCTGAACCGGTACACATGTCTAAAATACGACGCGGAGTTTGTGGCTGATCATTTTCCGGAAGATTATTCAAAGCTTCACGCATCTGGCCATGTTCATCCAGACAGTAAGGTGCAAAGCATTGATTGATCAATTCTGCAATCGGTGAACGCGGAATCAGTACACGTTCATCAACATAAAACGGTTTACCACAGAAATAAGCCAGATTTAACAAATAAGAGGTTGGCACTTTTTCATTGATACGACGTTCCAGCAAGCTGATAAATTCTGCTTTTTCGCTTGGCAGTAATTTCGCATCTAAAATTTCTGGATTGGCATTCCAGTCCAATGCCAGTGTTTGAAGCACTAAAGCCGAGCTTTCAGCAAAAAAGTCTTCTGTACCTTGACCTAAGTGTGCATCGTATTGACGTAGAGCTGAAACACCAAAACGGATAAAATCGCGAATTGTGCTTAGGTTTTCAGCGGCTTCCTGTAAATGTTCAGGGCTAATAGTCAGTTGATCCACTTAAGGCATCTCCAAGGTCAATTTTTAAAACGCCTTATGATACCTTGTTTTGCGGGTTTTTATTAGCCTTTTCATGCAAAGCAAAGTGATAAAAGATGATTTTCATCACAATGCAAACTTCCTTGCTAAGTAAATGAGAAATTGTTAATTACCGCCCTATTCCCTATACACAAAATAACCAAACTAAATTTGGCTTGGTTTAAAATTTATTAAATTGAAAGCTGGGGAATTACCCCAATATAGTTGCCATCGAATTGATGGTTAATGGTGATGAGATAGATGAGCTACCAACATAATAACTTAATGGCAATGCGCCAAAACTACTGGAATGATACCGATTCTGCACAGGTACAGAACGAAAAAAAATTCTTTCAACAAACTTTGCTTGAACACGCCATACATAGCAGCCCTTCTGAAGATGATGCAAAATATCTTTTTTTTAGTTTACCCAGCATCATTATCGTTAAAGGCTATGCACTTGGTTTTCAGCATGATGCAGTTCAAGCCATGATTTTTAAACATATTCAAGACAATAAAGATTTATTAAAGCAAAAAGGCGATATTAAAATTCAATTTCGGATGTAAATATGGATTCGTCTTTTGGAAGCCATTTCCTACGCTAAAATATCTATATTTCCCATTTAATCATAGAAGATTACGAAGGCGAAGAAATGGAAATTTTACGTCATTCTCTTCCTTATGGAGACGGTCGGGGTGACCAAGGTTTATTCTTTATTGCCTATACCAAAAACTTAAGCATTATCGATCATATGTTGGAACATATGTTTGGCACAGCTGGCGATGGGATTCACGACCGTTGCTGCACTTTGTAACACCAATGGATGGTGCATATTACTTTGCACCTAGTGAAGAGTTATTGGAAGAAGTTTTGGAAGGGTAAATAATAAGAAAAGTAGCTATGAATGTAGCTACTTTTTTAAAAATTTGATAACTATAATTTGTACTAGCTCAAACCTGATCTGACAGTTCCCCATTTTTTATTGTGCCTGTCAGGTTAAATTTGAGCTAAATTCTTCTCAGCCCAAATTCGTTTTCCATCAAGTAAAGTTTCAAATGGTGTACGACCATAGCACATTTTTCCTTGATGAGTCCGTTCAGTATTATAGAATTTCAGCCAGTCGTCTAGATCCGTCTGCAACTCTTCAAGCGAGCTATAAAGCTTTTTCCTAAATGTAATTTGATAAAACTCCTGCAGTATTGTTTTATGGAAGCGTTCACAGATCCCATTCGTTTGTGGTGAAGCTGCTTTTGTCTTCGTGTGATCAATGTCATTGAGGGCTAGATACAACTCATAGTCATGTTGTTCCACCTTACCGCAATACTCGGTTCCTCTGTCTGTAAGAATGCGAAGCATTGGTAAATCCTGGGATTGATAGAAAAATACACGATCATTGAGCAAATCAGCCGCTGTAATTGGTGTTTTGGTTGTATAGAGCTTGCAATGAACGACCTTGCTATAAGTATCGATAAATGTTTGCTGGTAGATCCGTCCAACACCCTTGAGATTCCCGACATAAAAGGTATCTTGCGCACCTAAATAGCCTGGATGAGCTGTTTCGATTTCACCACATGCCACATCATCTTCATGCTTACGCTCAAGTGCAGTAATCTGATGATCATTTAGTTCGATACCATCCTGTGCCACTTTAGCTTCGAGTGCTTTTAAACGCTTCTTAAAGTTCTCCAAATCATGGCGGAACCAAATAGAGCGAACACCACTCCCTGACACAAATACACCCTTCTTGCGTAATTCATTACTGGTACGATGCTGACCATAAGCTGGATATTGAATTGCGAAATCAATGACCACCTGCTCTGTAGCATTATCTACACGGTTTTTTAGATTTGGTACTCGACGGGACTTATTGATTAATGCATCAATGTCACCAGACTGTACTAATTCCTGATAGCGATAGAAAGTATCTCTGGAAACACCCATCACTTTGCATGCTCTAGAAACATTCTGAAGTTCTTCGGCTAAATTGAGTAAGCCTACTTTGTGTTTGATGATTTGATTGTTAGTATGCAAAATAAGAAAGTTACCTTTGTTTGCTTAAGATTTCGACACCTTTATCAAAACGGGTAACTTTCTCTTTTTCAAGAAGAATATACGATCAAGTCTGAACTAATACATATAATTCTCTCAGGTCAATCAAAGTACGTAATAGATTTCTAAAAATAAAAATTAATTACATACATTTGTATCTTCACATGCTATCCAACCTGAAGTCGTTCGACCACTTTTATTAGTATATACAATATTTAACCATCTAGAACTTATTTCTTTTATTTTGAATTTATCACCTTTTATTAGATATCCAACATGTTCTGGTGTGAAATTATTAACGTCATTAATAAATGTTTTTCGAAGTACAATTCCAATATTAAGCTTTCCATTTCTCCAATCTTTAAACAATTTTGAATTTAATTCATTTTTCAATTTATTCTGACTAGAATAAGGAAACTTATATATTATTTTTTTATTTTCTAAGTCTACTATATCCCCCCACTACCAAAAAAATTAGATACTTTTTCATTTTCTTTACAATTATTATTTTTATCACACTCATATGCACGCACCATATAATAGCTACCTAAATAGTTAAATCTATTTAATGGATCTCTATAATTCTCATCATATGAAATCACTATAAAAACATTATTCTTTTCTTTTATATTATTAAAAAATACGTAATCTATTTTTGGAGTACTATTAGGAATTTCATAAAAGTCAATTTTTTTTAATTTTCTATTGCAATCACTAATATAGACCTCTAACTTATTAGAAACTTCATTGGACTCTAGACATTGATATGTATTTAATTTAATTACATTGCTTGCATAAAGAGAAGAATTTTCTAGTGTAAATAAAAAAATAAATAGCAGGTATTTCAAAGAATAGTTCATTCACATACACCATATTTAACAATAAATTTTTTAGCAATAGATTTTTTTGCTATTTTTCTTTCAGCCAATTTCATTTCTCCACCACTAACTAAATGTGTAATAGAAGTTGTTATACTATCTGAATCAATTTTTATACTTTCATTTTTCGTAAGACTGGCTATTTTTCCATTCTTTTTATTTTTCCAAAACCAAGTCCCCGTTTCTATAGCTATACTATAATTATTTTCTAATAGAACAGGATTATTAATAATATCTAAACCCGTACCTTTTGCACAATCCTCATAGCCTGTAAAATTAGTTAAATGTAACAACCCCCTTCCTCTATAATCTCTATTAGGATACTTTTCATTTCCATATAAATGAAAACCATAAGCAGCATCATTACCAGCTAGATAATTCCAAATATATTCAAGTTTCTGCTGTCTAGTATAACTCGCCATGCCACGTCTTTCAAAACCGGCATTTATGCCGTTGGAGATATTGCATAAATATTTTCAGGTTTCTTAAAAGTTTTCTTCGTATAATTCAAACTTTCTCTTAATTTTGTAAAATTTTCAGTTTCTATTTGTCCTTGAGCTAAGATATTGACTAGATCTTTGCAAGAATTTACTTCATATTTTTTCATAAAATCAGGTAATGTTAATAATCCTTCTTGAAATTCCGCTTTAGCTTTAGGAGCTATATTCTTTATAAAATCAATATCAAGCTTCAAAGACTTCCCGCAAATTTTGCAAGTAATATTTTCTTTGATCTGCTTATTAATGTTTGGTTTATCTTGCTGAGTACTTCCATTAGTAATATCTACATCTAAATGCAACTTAACAGAACTTTCATTTATTCTTTTTTGTAAATAATATACAAATTTTAATGGAGTTCCATCAGGTTTATATACTGTTATCCTTAACCATTTTCCAATATGACCACGAACTCTAATTTTTCCATTTGAAGTAGTGATGATATTTTTTTCTTTACTATCTAACCCGGATCCTGTTTAAGCCAATGACTTCATAATCTGAATTATTGGCTTGTTTCGGTGGCTCAATTGATATGCACATAACGAGGGATAGATTCAACTTAAAAAGCCACTCATACTACGGGCTTTACTCGTCACTAAATTGTATTGCCCTTTCAATAAGCTGAATAACGTTTCTATTTTATTACGCTGTTTTAAATGATATTCATCTTATGCGGGTAATTCAACAGACTTCATGTTCTTTCGATGATAGGTAATTAAATCAATGTCTTGCTCTTTTAATTTACTTTTTAATTCTTGACTGATGTAGCCACGATCCGCACAGAGTTTCGCCTGTAAACCTTCAACTAATTGTTCAACCATTTTAATATCAGCAACATGCCCATTGGATAAAGCAGAACACACGATTTCACCTAATTGATTCATCACGATATGTAATTTACAGCCATAAAACCACCCCATTGAACTTTTACCCCGTGATGCGATCTTGGCTAATGATTTATGCCGCTGAATACGCTGATTTTTACAGACAGGCAGAGTCGTTGAATCAATCCATAAATATTGGCTATGTTGAGCTTTCATTACAGCTACATGTAAAGCGTGTTGAGCCAATTGATGCATATTAATCAGGTGAATCATGCGTTGTTACAGGGTAAGCTCTTAAATAAATGACTTTTATCCTGTTTCAACCATAAAAAAAATGCTTTGAAATTATTGAAGTGAGAACACTTATACCAAATGGTGATAAAGATGATTTCAGAGATACTCAGTTGTGCTTTTCGGCTTCTTAAACAGTGATTGCTTTGCTTGAGAAATTTCCAATAAGTTGCTTCAAATTTAAGAAAGAAATCATCCATTACACAGAATAATTCGGTACTATTGAACATAAGGACTAGAGTTGTGAGTTTTGTGTGGTAACTCAACTGATGGCTCTAGTCCTTCTGATTTTCAAGTCAATTTCTTATCCGTGATTCGGGTTAATTATAATTACGTTTGATTTAATGATTATCGACAGGATAGTAGTCCGCATTTTTGAGTACCGTGATGATGGTATTCACGACCGTTTGTTGCATTTTTTTCACTCCAATGGCTAGTAAATATTACTTTGCAGTAAGTGAGGAGTTTCTAGAAGAAGTTTGAGAAGGCTAAATTAAAGAGGCAGACAAGAATCAGCTTTTTACTATTATCTAAGAGATATTTTAATTTTTTTACCTCCTTCATAATAAGTCATCTGCAGGTTCTCATCTATTTCAACATTTTTGTTGGCACTTACAAATTTTTCCTTTATTAACGAATTTTGCTTAACTTCCATTATCCTTAAGCTTCTACCACTATCATCTTGAAATGGTGATATTATTAAAAAATGATCACTATCATTAAAATCAATTACCACTCCATCACCATCATTAGAATTAACAAAGCTAAACTTCTCAACAAGTTTATCAGATGCAACTATATGAATACTCTTACATATTGACAACTTAAAATTATTCAAACATTTAAAATGATTATCTGAGCTATATTCTTGCTTTATTTTAACACTAGGCTTTAAAACTTGATTTTCAACTTTTAAAAATACTCTCCCACTAAGCCTATAACACTGATTTTCTACATTAATATTATTATCATTTATAGAGTATGTTGTTCCCGATAAGCATACTGTATCATTTTCTTTAGAGAATTTTATAGTAGGCCGTTCTTCTTCAATAACATCCAATCTCTCATCAACAAAATTACCTACTACCTGAGGCAATGGTATTACTACTTTAGAATCTAAATCTATTGCAACTACTGAATTTATTTTCCTAATCTCACCCTTACCAACATCTCTATTCTGTTCAATAATCAAAATTAATTTATTTTTTGAAAAATTTGCTTTTTCAATAATTCTTTTATTATAAAGATTTATTTTATCCATCGTACAAAAATCTATACTTATTGAGTTATCTCGACATATAACAACATTATCTTTTGATATTCTATTCGAACTTGTATTATTAGATCCCAAGTTCTCTTTTGAATAAGAACAACCTGAAAATATTAATCCCAATACAAATAATGCAGCAATATTTATAATATTCATTTTATAACCTATTTCTCAACGTGGTGTAATTTGATTTTTTCAAAAATTTCTTTTACTTTCGAAGTCGAATGAGGATTCGCTCTATTAGTTTTAGATTGATGGTAGCCTATAGAACCATCAGAGATAACACCAAATTTATTTTTTTCCCCTTTAGGTAACGCAATTGAGGCCCATTCTTTAGACGCATCTGTCATTGCCGATTTTACCGTTGCCCTACCTGTTGTGATTAATTCATAAATTGATGTACGACCTACCAACAAATGCTCTTTAAAGACTTTTTCTTGCATCTTTGCATCATATAACTCGTCCCCAGATAACCCTAGCCTTGTTTTTGCAGCCGTTAGAGTTTCCGGAATTGTTTGATATTTCCCCGTGGCAAAACGCCTTCTCTCATCTTCCCACGTATAAGCTTCAGATGCTTTTAAAAGTTGATTTATTGTTTTACTTGTAATGGTTCCAATAGTATCCATCATTTTACCAAATTTAACCCTTTTGCCTTCAGGTGCCCCAGCATTCCAAGCTTCATAACTACCCTCACCACTAGCAATTGCATTCCCTAATTCAATAACTAATTCATCAATAGTTTTATCTGGAATTTTAGAAGTATTATCTTTACCCAATAATATTCCAGAACAACTTAATAAATTATTTGAGCCACTTCTTTTCGCAATATCAATTAATGAAATACCATTTAAATCTATTACTGTTTTCTTAAAAAATTGATCTAATAAGTATTCATTTGAATACCTGGTAATATCAAAATGCACCCATGTATTAGCTCCACTTTTCCCGCTAGCAAAGACTTTAGGCTCTAAATATATTTTATCTGTTACTCTTAATTCTGTTGCCCCCATTTTAGTAGAAATTACTTTTTTTCTAATGAACTCCATATCACTTACATCTTTTGTCCTCACACCTTTCTTATTAAAATGTAAATCTATAGCGAGCCCCATATGGTTTACACTTGTTCTTTTTTTAACCTTGTTATCTTCAATACACCTATAACCTGACTCAATGTAAGCCACTTCTAAGCTTTGTGATTTAAATTCATTTTTTAAATAAAAATTTAAAGCCTTGATTATCCATATTAGTGATCTATGTAATCCTGGATATTCATTCGCTGTATTAGCGCCAGACTTTATTCCTTTTCTTTTATTCCCATACCCCTTACATTTACCACAAGGGCATGTAGCTTTTTTCATAAATCCTGATATTGGATATTCATAATAAAATTTATCCAATGTCGCTAAAAAACTGCCACATATTTTACCCGTTTCAGGAACACCCATATAATCTCTCTGAAACTGTTTGATGCAAGCTTCTGTTAAAGGAGTAAATTTATCTGTAGGTAAAGCACCTCCAAAGCCAGCTAAGCGGATATTAATTTCCCGTATTAATTCACTTTGACCACTTGAAATACATTGAGGTGATGACTTACACAGATTTGGTACATCAGATTTGGGAGTCCCGCCATCCTGACTTCGGTCCTCTTTCATTTCAATTTTAATAGCTTCAGTTAAAGCTTTTTTCCCATCCTCATACCATTCATTAAGCTTTTCCAATGCCCTATTTTTATAATCTTCTAAACCAGGTTCTGATGATTGATCGGCTTTTTTTGCATCATGTTTAGGTGGTGCTGATTTTTGAGACTTAGCATTCTCGGGCTGCTTTTTAAGTGGCTGCGGTTTTTTATCCTGACTGATTTTACTGCCTGTTGCAGGTGTATTAACTGGCAGCTTAATGATTTGACCTATGCTAATTTTATTTATATTTTCAAGCTTATTCAGATTTTCTAATGCTCTGACAGTAGTCTGATACTGTTGTGCTATCGAAGTTAACGTATCTCCTTTCTGAACTGTATGCGTCTTGCGCTTATAACCACCTTGTTTACCATTATTTTCTAAAGTTTTTAAGTCAATGAGTAATTTAGGGCTAATCACCTTAACTAGCATCCTATCCTTAGACATAGTAAAAGATTTTATTTTCTTCATACCATCATCAAATAGACTTTTCACATATACGTCTAAAATCGTTCCTTTATCCCGCTGAATTTCATAAAAACAGCCCTTTGAATTAGTAATGCCTTTTACAACATGCTGATCTGTTTTCTGATTTCTAACCTGATAATGAATCTTAGGTATTGGATTACCGAGAGCATCTAAAATTTGTACAGTTGCTAAAGCCTTATTAGACATATTTTTTATACCTTAATTATTATTTTGATCTATTAGTTCATCTGCATCGTAACCTTCAATACTCAAACCCCACTCATCATCCGCACCCACCAATATCTGAACCTTTGAGGGATCAACAGTTGATATTTTTCCAGTTCGTCCATGCTCATCAATCCCACCAGTGATAACTGCATTCGTTTCAGGTATTAAGGCTTTGAAACTAAGCTGGCTAAAATCACTCTGCCAAAACAAGTCATACACATCTAATTTATTACTATAAATCGAAGCATTCGGCAGCTGAGGAACTTCATAACTGACTTTAGCCCCTCCCACAAAACTATGCTGCCCCGCTTTACTTTCAAACTTGCCACCCGTAGTCGTAAAAACCCCTTCTCCATTAATCTTTAACTGTGAACCACCCGCTGTCAGTACAATCTCTTTCGGGCTGGTCAACTCAATCTTATCTTCGGTAGAAATCAGCTTGATCACCTTACGGGCAATCGCTTCAATGGCATCATCCTGTGCTTGAAGTTCGACTTTGCCTTTCGCAGCATATGCCCTAACTCCCTGTTGCGCTGCAAACAAACTGATCTTGTCTTGAGCATGGGCAATGAATGATTTTTGTGTTGAGAAATTAATCGCATCGCCAGCAGTTTGACTGATCTGCCCATCCGCTGAAAAGTGTAAATTTTCATTGGTTACACACGCTATGGAGTTGGGGGCTGCCAGAATCATTAAAGCCTGTTTAAAAGCATTTGCTTTAGCTTCATCCTGGTGTTCCATCTGTTCTAAAAAATGCTTTAAATTGTTTAAAATCTCTAGCGGATCAGTCAGTTGATTTTCCGCAACTTGACTCAATACTTGAGCATGATCGAAACTCGATTGCAGTTGAGTTTTTGCCTCATTTGTACTGAGATGATTACCATTGGCTTGATCTTGAGGATGGGTTGAAATCAGTAGACCCTTACCCGCCCGAACAGCACCCCATTGATCCGTCCTTAACTCAAAACCTTCACCGCGCCCATCACTGGTCTCGGCAGCTTTTGGATGGCTGAGATGACCCAAATTCAGCTGACTTGCGCCATGGCTACTCTGCAATTGGGTACTGATCTGTCCAGTGGTGTCATCAAAACGGAGTTGGTTAAAACCTTCGCCTGCCACTTCCTGCGAACGGATACCGCTGAGTTTTTTGGTATCCGGTAACTGGCCTTGAATATCAAACATGGTCTGATGGCGTTCCGCTTCATGAATCCGCCCCACCACAAATGGACGGTCAACATCACCTTCAAAGAAGTCAATCACCACGATTTCACCAATCCGCGGATGAAAACGCGCGCCATAACCTTCACCTGCCCATGGGGTGAGTACGTCTACCCAAGCAGAATCACTGTCATTGTCATTGCTTCCGGCTCCGCCATCATGTCCATGATCCTCATTACGAGTAAACATAAAGCGAACCTTAATCCGGCCCCACTGATCGACATAAATGCTTTCACCTTCCGGACCGACCACTTTGGCTCGTTGCGGATAGGCCGCAGGCCGATGTATCAGGGGGTTGTATTCAGGAACTACGGCAATATTGCGTCGCACCAGATAAAG
>NZ_NEGE01000020.1 GCF_002135355.1 Acinetobacter sp. ANC 4169
AGTAAAAATCCACACAAGTTGTTCTTCATAATCTCTTAATGATCTTCTTGCTGGTTCGTCACCAGCAAGCTAGGTCGGCTATATTACTCTTTATTTCTAAAGAGTCAACCGGTAATTCAAATTATTTTTAAACTTTCTTTCTAAAACCCAACCCAATCAATTTTAACTAAGTTGCTGTTTTATCATAAGTTTTAATCTTCATCACCGCCGATGGATGTGCATTCTACAGTATTTCAGGGTGCTTGCAACCCCTTTTTTAAATGAGTTGAATTGCTTGTTTATTTTATAAACCATACAATTTATAAGTAATTGTTTTATATTATTAAATTATTTTAAGAAAAATGTTCATTATTTTCTTTCGAAATATTAAAAATTATCAAATTATTGATATTTATATATTTTTAATATTTAAAACCGCAAAAAGCAGAGTCTAAACTCTGCTTTTTGCATTAAATCTAACCGAATTAGAATTTCATGCTGAGTCTAGCCCAATAATTACGGCCAATATTATTGAATTGCTCATCTGCGGCAAAACCAAAGCCAGCACTGCCTGCCTTGTTTAAATGTTCGCTATAGGTTTTATCAAACACATTGTCTACGCCCACAGACAAATCAACACCCTCACGAATATAGTAAGTACCATTCAAGGATAAGGTTGCAAAACCGCCACTTTCGCCCAAGTCATAACCCACGATGTTGCCCTGATCTAGACTGATACGGTTTTGTGCAGCCACTACTCGCCATAAAGCACCGAGTGTATATTTATCCTGAATATAACGAAGATTGACTCGACCCTCCAAAGGTGCAATTTGTGGCAAGGCTTTATCGTCGGTGATGTTTTTACCCCAGGCATACATCGCGCTGACATCGGCTTGCAGATGATCGGTAAATTGGTAACCCACTCCTGCTTCCGCACCGGCAATGGTGGCATCGACATTTTTAGCACCTGCAGTTTTGCCATGACTCATCATGCCTGGCATTGCATGAACGTGATAACTCATCAATACATAATCATTAATTAAGCCCGTATAAGCAGAAACCCAAGAATTGAGTGCGCCATGCTGATGCTGATATCCCATATCCAGCTGTAAGGTTTTTTCAGTATCGACGCCATTAAAGGCATTCACCGTACCGGGATTACCATGTGCAGTACTGAACAATTCCCAGTAATCCGGCATGCGCTCGACATAGCCTAAACCAATATAAGTTTTGGCATTATGCTCTGAATGCTGATTTTCCAAACGGATAAATGCGCTCGGCAATGTTTTATCCAGCTCTCGATTATAGCCTTTCTCTACAGATTCAGAACGTAAATCTTTGACATTGACCTGATCGAGACGAACCCCGCCTACCCATTTATTTTGCTCACTCAGTTGATAACTTAACTCACCAAAAGCGCCATAAGAGCGGAATTTCATATCCTTTGTACGCGCTTGATCTTGATATGGCGCCATTAAACTGCCGCTGCGCTTGGAGTGTTGGTTATTTTGACTATCAATACCACTAATCAACTGCAATTTATCCCATTGCTGAGTTACAGCCAGACGGGTATTTAAGGTTTCTCGCGCCACGTTGGAGGCCATAGGCATAGTCATCATGCCGTCCGGTTTAAATTCACGTAAACTAAAGTTGTCCATGACATGATCATTAAAGCTATAGTTCACCTGCGCTTCGATTTTCTTGATCACATCGGTGACATTTTTCTTTTCCACCCGCAGTCCCAGACTTTCACGGGCAAACTGCGAGCCATCCATCGAACGTCCAGCGTAGACTGCTTCGCCATCCGCCTTGCCGCCAGTCAGTTCCACCCAGGTGTTTTCATCCGGTGTCCAACCGAGTGCAACATCCGCATTCCAGCGTTTCCAATCGGAAGGAATAGTTTGACCTGCCCCATTTTGATAACTGTCTGAAACAGAACGATTAGCATTCAGACGGATATATTTCTGCTCATCCCCTACTGCGGCTTCAACATTATGATCAAGGCGACCATATGAGCCCATCAAGACACTGGCTTGACCACGGTAATTTTTATCTTCACTGAACTGTTCAGGACGGCGCTCAAAGATGACTGTGGCAGCTGAACCAGTATTGGCATATTGCACCGTTTGCGGTCCTTTAATCACCGAAATACGGTCATAGCTTTCCGGTGAAATATACGAAGTCGGTGAATCCATACGGTTTGGACAGGCACCGAGGTTTTCCGTACCATCGGTTAATATTTTAATTCGCGAACCGAACATGCCACGGAAAGTCACATCGCCATTGGTGCCGCCATTTTTAATCGAACTGAATCCCATAATGCTTTGCAGATAGTCTGCGCCATCACTGGCTGGAATCGGCTGGATAGGCTGTTTGGGATCGGCATGCACAATCAAACCATTGGCATCATTGCCCTGATGCGCAGTTGCAACAATGGGCGCTAAAGTTTGCACTGTTGCCATTTGCTGCTCAGCAAAGGCTGAAGCTGAATAACAGGCAACACAAATCGCAGCCGTAAGAGGCTGTAAATAAAATTTAGGCTGAGCCATTTTTTATCTCACTAATACATAAATACCGAGCTGCGGTTAAAGCAGCGCAAGGCTGGAGTCATCCAAGACCCAGACATTTCAAATGGTGGATTTATGCAAATAGTGGCGGGGCTCGCCCTTGAGGAATGAGAAAGAGCCGTTGTAAGACAAACCAGACATGACCAAAGGTCTTTTGGAATGCCAGTAAACGGACTTGAATACGGTCTAAAACTTCCTTGAGTTCAAGCTCAGGTGGCAACACCAGATTGCCATAGACTGTGCAGTACTGACATTGATGATTGGCATCATGATGGTCATGTTCTGCATGCTGTTGATGTTGATGATCTTGATGAAGCTGATGGTGAGCAGAATGAACTGTAGAAGCTTGAGTCGAAATTTGTGGTGTAGCGCTTTGCAATAATGCACGGGTAATAGTTTCACAGACCGGAGCAATCTGATATTGCTTCGGTAGCAAGGGCTGTAAAAATACAGCAATCTGTAAAAGCACTGCTGCAATTGACAGCAGCAAACCACCACGTAACAACACAGGCAAATCCTAAAATTTGTCGGAAGCAAGTATAACAAAGCCCAATCTAAATTGGGCTTTGTTTAAAACAATTTAATCCATAAATTTTAGGAATCAGCGTTTCACTGCCACTTTTTCTTTTTGGCGCTGACGCACCAATTTTTCTACTTTTTCACGTGCACGTTGACGTTTTAAAGGCGATAAATAATCGACAAATAATTTGCCATTTAAGTGATCCATTTCATGTTGAATACAAACAGCGAGAAGTTCGTCTACTTCCATCTCAAAGGATTGACCATCAAGGTTAATTGCCTCGATTTTTACACGTGACGGACGCTCAACTTTATCGTATATTTGAGGCACAGATAGACAGCCTTCTTCATAAGGCTGAGTTTCTTCAGTTAATGGAGTAACTTTGGGGTTAATAAATACCATGGGTTGATCTTTATTTTCAGATAAATCCATGACAATCAGCTGAATATGATGATCCACCTGTGTGGCAGCCAAACCGATACCTGGGGCTTCATACATGGTTTCAAACATATCGGCTGCGAGCTGACGAATTTCATCAGTGACTTCTTCGACTGGTTTAGCAATGGTACGAAGACGGGGATCCGGGAAACTTAAAATAGGTAATAAGGCCATACGGTGTCCTCACTTATGCCATTGATCAAAAAACAAAATGAAGGAATGCTTCATCAAAAAAATGTGTGTAATATCGTTATTATAACGCAACTACATACATAATTTTAGGAATTATGATAATGAAAAAGGTTTTGAAGGGCATGCCAACTTTTAGTGCCTTGGGGTTTAAAAAACAATTATTGGCACTTGCCGTATGTGTAAGTGTTGGAGCCGGAATGGTGAGTATTGCTGAAGCAGCACCTGTCCGCAACGTCAATCCACCTGCATTAAAAGCCGGAGCACCGCAAGTTTATGTGGTGAAAAAAGGCGATACTTTATGGGATATTTCCAAAAGATTTTTGAAAAATCCGGTGCGTTGGCCTGAAATTTGGGCCAGCAATAAGCATGTGAAAAATCCACACTGGATTTTTCCGGGCGACCGCCTGCTCATGTGTTCCTATAATGGCAAACCGCTGATTGGTAAAGATGAAGGTGATGGCTGTGAAGGCATTATCCGTCGTTATACTGGTGGCACCAAGTTACAACCTCAGGTTCGGGTGGAATCATTAAACAATGCCATTCCTGTGATTCCACTGGAATACATCAAGCAATGGCTAGAACGCAGCACTATTGTGGCACCTGAGTCAGTTACAGGTACGCCTTATATTGTAGGAACTGCTGACCAACGCGTTCTGGCTGCTCAAGGTCAAACCGTTTATGCACGTGGCAATGGCCTGGAAGTCGGTCAACGCTATGCCGTTTACCGTGAAGGTGAACCGTATATGTTTACCGATGCAAAAGGCAAAAAATATAATGCTGGTCTTGAATTGACTCAGGTTGCATCTGGTGTTGCGGTACGTGGCGAAAATGACATTACTACGCTTGAACTGACAGATACCTATAATGCTGAAGTTCGTCGTGGCGACCGTGTGCTACCTGAATATGATCCAATGCTGCCAACCTTGTTCTACCCGACCAATGCTGAAGATGTGGTTGCCGGTGGTCAGGTTGTTCGCGTGATGGGTTCAATTGGTACCGCTGCAAAACACAGCGTTGTCACCATTGACCGTGGTAGCTTGCAGGGTGTTCAAACCGGACAGGTATTGTCGGTAACCCAAAAAGGTGAAGTGGTTACTGATCCAAAAACCAAAGAACGCGTTCAGCTCCCTGGACAACGCATTGGTAATGTCATGGTATTCAAAAGCTTTGATAACTTAAGCTATGCTTATGTACTGGATAGCGAATTACCGATTAAAGTCGGTGCTGGAATTCAGCCGCCACTGATGGATGAATAATTCCTAAATCTAAAAATGAGGCTGAAATTCAGCCTCATTTTATTTTACCCCATTAAAAGAAGACATATTTAAAGGTCTCGTTATGCTCAACTCATTAAGCTCCTTGCAGCTGGATTACATTCGTCTGTGGTTTCTGGTGCAACACTCGATCACCAGCTTTTATAAAATCAAGCAACACTATACCCATCTAGCCGAGGCAACACAGCCTGATCAAATTGAGACGTGGCAAAAGCTTGGCATTCACAAAAACCATATTCAGCGCCTGCAAGATTTTCATCTTCCTGAATCACAGCTACAATTCCAGCATTGTATTGCCCTGATTCAAAAACATAGCGATTTTATCCTCACATTCGACCATCCTGACTACCCCACCCAACTGCTGCCTTATTCCAACAAGCCACCGATTCTGTTTGGTCAAGGAGATGCCCAAGCCCTGCTGCAACCACAAATTGCCATCGTTGGCAGTCGTAAACCCAGTAACCACGGACGCCAGGTCGCCTATGACTTTGCTTATTATCTTAGTGAAAAAGGCTTTTATATTAATAGTGGCTTGGCGCAAGGCATTGATGAAGCCGCCCATCAGGGGGCTTTGCAGCACAATCACACCATTGCGGTGATGGGAACCGGACTAGACCAGACCTATCCCAGTCAACATCAGCAATTACGCCAACAGATCCTTGACCATTCAGGCACCATCATTAGCGAATTTTTACCCGGAACCTCGCCTTTGCAGCAACATTTTCCACGGCGCAACCGTATTGTCAGTGCCTTAAGCCTCGGCGTCATTGTTGCAGAAGCGGCACTGAAAAGTGGTTCTTTAATCACGGCGAAATGGGCAGCCGAACAGGGTAAATCTATCTTTGCCATTCCCGGTCATATTTATAGTGAGCACCACCAAGGCTGCCACCAGCTGATCCGTGAAGGTGCCATTTTAGTGGATCATCCTGAACAGGTGATTGAAGATCTGGCTCTACCGACTCAATGGCAAACTCAACAGCATAGCGAACAAGCCCAAAAGCCCACGCCTTTGGATGCACAGCCCGCACTGCCAGCGCATTTAAGCATTCTGTATAACCAGTTGGACTGGATGGGACAACATCTGGATGAGCTGGTTATTCAACAACAGTTAGATATTGCCACACTAACCAGCCAACTGATGGAACTGGAGCTGCTTGGCTTGTGTACCCAACAGGCAGGGCTGTATCTACGTTGTCGTCCAGGCAAATAAGGTTCACAATAGCCCTTTAACAAATATGAAGGGAAAAAAATCTGATGATTACCACCTCTGTTGCCGAAGCTGCTCAATGTTTAAAACAAGGACATGTTTTAGCATATCCCACAGAGGCAGTTTGGGGCTTAGGCTGTGATCCTTTTAACGAACAAGCGTTCTTAGAAATTTTACGTTTAAAGCAACGTCCCATTGAAAAAGGGGTTATTTTACTGGCAGCGCAAATTGCGCAAGTAGAACATCTGTTAGAACCACTCACTGCAGAAATGCGTCAAAAGGTGATTGATTCCTGGAGTCATCGCTCTCCCACTGAACGCGCAACCACTTGGTTGTTACCGGCAGGCGATCATATTCCTGCATGGATTAAAGGCAACCATCCCAAAGTGGCGGTACGGGTAACCACACATCCTTTATGCGTCGCACTATGCAATGCTTTTAACGGTTTTATTGTCTCCACCAGTGCCAACCCTGCCGGGGAGAATCCTGCCCGCTCCTTGCAAGAAGCCAGCCAATATTTTTCCAGTCAGGTCAATTATTTGAATGGTGATTTGGGTCTAAGCAAAGAACCCAGCCGTATTATTGATGCTGAAACAGGTGAAGTGATCCGCGCTTAATGCGGGTCATTGCCATGTAATAAATAAGGGACTGAGCTGATTTTCAGGCAAAAAAAAGCTCAACCATATAGGGACGGTTGAGCATAAAAAGGATGTGTATAAATCACATCCAGAGGGTCTGTAAATCTGATTGCGAAAATTTAAATATTATGAAGAATAACTTAAATATTCACGATATAAGTATTATGTAATAACTCTTTCCTTTATACAAATATATTATTTATCTTAAAATACAGTTAAAAACTATGATGTGGTGAGTGTATTTTTATAAAAGTTTAAATTATCTCACTATTTTTTAATTATCTTTTAGCTAAACAATCATTTTAGATGCTTTTTGAAACCATCATCCAGACTTTATTTCCATAAAAAATGATTATTCAAAACCAGTTCACTTGTCTTTTTTTTAACCTATTGTTCACACTTATGCATTCAACTTGGCTGTTTTGATGATGCCCTCTTTTTTCTGGGCCAATAAAATTCCCGATAAAATGACCAGTCCGCCAATACTGTGGTAAATCGTCCATGCTTCACCTAACCAGAGCTTGGCAATAATGGCGGTACAGACCGGCATTAAATTCATGAAAATACTGGTACGGTTCGGTCCAAGCCATTGTACCGCCATCATCCACACTAAGGGCGCGATCAACGAAGGAAAAATACCGGCATACAGCACACTGCCCAGATTCTTTGAATTAATGCCATCCAAGCCCAGCCATAACACAAAGGGTAAATGGTAAAGCAAAGCAAAAATAATCTGCACATACAGGCTAATCAGCAAGGGAATCTGGAGTTGCCATTTTTTCAGGAAAACCCCATAAAACGCATAAAAGAAGACCGCCAACACCATCATGACATCGCCCAGATGTCCACCCGATTGCACTAAATGACTAAAATTTCCTTGCGCCATGACATAGAGCAAACCGATAAAAGATAAAATGCTGCCCACCACTGCAAAACGGTTGGGAATATCCTTTAGCATCAGCATGGAAACAAAAATGGTAAATACCGGAATAAAAGCATTGATAATGCCCATATTGGTGGCGGTGGTATAATGCGCTGCGCTATAACCTAGACCTTGATACAGCACCATTCCAAAAGCACCAAGAACGGCCAGCTGTTTCCAGTGTGCCAAAACCAGCTGCCGCTCACGCCAGACTTTGTGCAACATAAACGGGGTTAAGACCACAAAAGCCACCAGCCAGCGGTAAAAACTGATACTGACGGGTGAAATATAGTCGGCTACATAGCGGGTTACGGTAATGTTCATCGACCAGATTAAGACGGCCAGCAAGGGCAAAGCGATTGCCCACCAGACTGTTTTATTTTGCTGTGTCATGCCCTTTCCCGCGCCTGAATATCCAGTATTCATTTTTACCGAAGTCTGAAATAATTAGAATATCGAATTTCAGACATCAGTATTGAGCTACAGACACTGACTACCAGATTGTGACTATTCAAATGACGTTCCAAGTCTTTCAATGATCACTCTACCAATAAAAAAAATGCACACAAGGATATTCATATGCTGAAGCATATTGAGCACTATATAGAAGTGAATGATTTCTTTTATCAAAAAGATGAAATTGTGGCCCCACACAGTTCTTTATGGGGTGATTTTAATTTTAGCCTGAACGGTATTCTGAAATCTGAAATAGAAGGACAAAGGTATCTGTCGCCTCCCAACTATGGTCTGTGGCTTCCTCCACAAACCGCACATGCCTCGATCGCACTGGATGAACAAATTACACATTATGTCTGTATTCGTGTGCATCCTTGCCTCTGTGAGCATTTTGCTGCTTGCACCAAAACTTTAAGCATTCGCCCCTTTCTTCGGCATCTGGTACATGAAATCCTGGAACAAAAAAAGCAAGGCATAAGCACGCTGCATTATCGGAATTTATTACAGGTGTTATTCGATCAACTGAAAACTGCACCTGCCTATGAGCATTATTTACCGCAAACCCATCATGTTTTGTTGCAGCCCCTATTACAGCAATTGGCCAATCCAGCACTATTTCAGAAAAGCTTGCAACAACTCCTCAGAGACTCATCCATCAGCGAAAGACATTTACTGCGTTTAAGCCAGCAGGAATTACAATTGAGTTTATCTGAATGGCGCAATCGGGCTAAAATTTTGTATGCGATCACCCAGATTCGCCAAGGCAAAACAGTGAAAAAACTGGCCTATGAATTGGGATATCAGCACAGTTCCAGTTTTATTGAATTCTTTAAGCGTTATACCGAACAAACCCCTGCACAACTGCGCGATATTTAATCCTTCATGTTATTAAATAAATAACTCTTTTTGCAATTTGCAGCAGCTTAACAACAAAAACGCCCTAGTCACCAGTCAAGGTCCTATGCCATTTTGATCACAGCACTCTGTTGAATCGAGTCTAAACTATATTTTTAACGTTTTTAATGTTTGTTTTAATATTTAGATCTGATGTTTTCATTGGATCTATAAGGATGCGATATGAAAAAATCATTACTGGCTTCACTGTGTGTGGTGGCTCTGGCATTAACGGCCTGTGATAAAAAAACAAATGAGGCACCCGCATCATCAGCAACCAGCACAGCAACCACTCCCACCACCACTCCACCGGTCACAGCTAGCCTCAGCTCAAACAATACAGCTGATATTAAAAGTGATTTAGATCAAATCCAGATGCTCTCCAACAGGAACTCCCAAGAAGCTACGGATCTGCAAAATAAAGCCAATCAGGCAGCGCAAAAAGGTGACAAAGCTGCGTTAACTAGCACTGTGGCACAGATGAAAACCTATATTAATAAATTTAATCAAGAACTTGATGCCTTAAAACTGAAAAGTAGCGAAGTGAATGCTGTGCGTGACAAAATCAAAGAATCCAATAATTTAGGCATAGCACTGGCAGAAACCACTCTTGAAAGCTCACCGGATAAGCAAAAAGTGACTGAATTACAGAACCGTGCCGCTCAATTGCAGAAAGAATTGATGACTGAAATGCAGGCACTGCAAAACCAGGTCAAAACTGCCCCAGCCAAAACAGCCCCATAAGCTCTGCCGAATACCCCAAAACAGGTCGATTGACCTATTTTTTAATTCGGCTAAGAATGAATATTGATATCTTCATATCAATAAAGACTTGTCAGCATGCAGAATAAGCTTTAAAACAAAGCAGTAGTTCACATTCAAATATTTAAGGACTTTTTCATGAGCCAATCTGTTTATGACATTCCCGTCAAAACCATTGCCGGACAGGACACCACGTTAAATCAATATGCAGGCAAAGTATTGCTGTTGGTGAATGTGGCATCTAAATGCGGATTAACTCCACAATATGAAGGCCTACAAAAGCTGTATCAAGAAAAGAAAGACCAAGGACTGGAGATTTTAGGTTTTCCTGCCAATAACTTCTTGGCACAGGAACCGGGTTCTGATGAGGAAATTCAAGAGTTCTGCTCTTTAAATTATCAGGTTGATTTTCCGCTATTTGCTAAAATCTCAGTGGCCGGTGAAGATAAACACCCGCTTTACCAAACCTTGACCCAAGCCATTCCTGAACGTATTGGTGAAGGTCCCTGGTGGGAAGACCTGGTCGATTATGGCTTAACACCTAACCCTAAACCTGAAGTACTGTGGAACTTTGAAAAATTCCTGATTAATAAAAAAGGTGAAGTGATTGCCCGCTTTGCGCCAGACATCAAGGCAGATGATCCGCGTATTGTTGAGGCGATTAATGCTGAACTTGGCAAATAATTATTTATAACCCCTTATAACTCTGCATAATTTCGGTTTGCTGTAACAGTAATGTAAGTATTCAACTCTTATTGAATACTTACATTATTTAAATTAAATCAAAAACTTATACCAAAATTCATTAAAATAAAAAACCTTCATGATTTGCCCATGATTTTTATATTTCAACTACATTCCTTCCACTATTTATCAATGGCTTAGCACTATGATGAATTCATAAACCAACCGCCATGAATAAAAGGTGAAGTATGAATACTTTAGTAAAAGCAATCGTTTTATCATTATCTACTGCTTTGGTTGCTGCACCTGCAATGGCTGCTCCACAAGATCATCACGGTCAATCTCATCAGGTTCAAAATAACCATAAAGCACCTGTTCAGCAGCACTATAATGCTGTACATAAAAAAGCGGTAAATCCATCGCATGACTGGAGAGTGGGTCAAAAAGTACCAAGTCATTACTTTGGTCAAAGCTATAAAGTAGACCATAAAAAGTTTAAAAAATTGAGCAAACCCGGTAAAAACCAGCAATGGCTTAAAGTAAATGGCGACTATGTGTTAACCAATGTGGCGAGCCATAACATTATCAAAATCATTCGCGGTTAATGATTAGGGTCTATGAAAAAAGAGTGCTTCGGCACTCTTTTTTAATGCCTGCAAATAAATTTGTTATCGCTTTGCAACAATCAGTTTTTTCTACACATTTCAGCCTTATATTCATCTTTACTGAAATAAAGATCTAAATTGGTTATGAAAAAATTCATCCAAAATGTGGTTTCTCCTTTTGTGATGTTTAGTGCGGGCCTTTTATTGATTGGTTGTGAGCAAGCCAATACTCCTGACTCAACAGAAACCCAAACTTCACAATCAAGCGAAGTATCTGGACAGGACGCTCAGGAATTAACCACCGAATCAACAGCAACGCCAAAAGCCGAACTGAAAAGCGGCAACATGTTTTATATCGTTCGTGATGTGGCCGATATGCAGTTGAAAGCGGGTGATTATGTAGAACAGCTCAAACAAACCCAGACTGATTTACAAACTGCCATTGAGGATAAAGATCAGGCACAGCTTCAAGACAGTGCCGATACCTTGAAACAGCAACTGACCGGATTTAATCAGGCACTGGGTAGCCTGACTTTAAAAAGTCAGGAAATTGAGTCCATTCGTCAAGATTTGCTGCAGGCCAATCAGCAAGTACTCGCAACCCCCTTGCTCAATGGAGAAATCAACTTGGCTCAGGTCGATTTCAAGAAAATTGAAAAACAGATGGGTAATATCCAGCTGGAAATGGTCAAGCTTGCCAGCATGATGATTCCTGACAGTCAGGATAAAGATGCTCAAGAAAGCTAATCTCTACCCAAAGATAGATGCATCAGAGACAGACCACTTCAGTTGTGCTGAACTGGTCTGATTCTGTTGGAAGATTAAAGTTTCATATCAATCACAATACGACCGTCAATTTTGCCATGCTCCATGCGGTCAAAAATATCATTAATATTTTCTAGCGGTTCTACACTGATATGGGCTTTGACCTTGCCACGAGCAGCAATATCCAGTGCTTCTTTCAGGTCTAAACGTGTTCCGACGATCGAGCCACGTACGGTAATACCTTCCAGCACCATATTAAAAATAGACAAGTCGAATGTTCCAGGTGGCAAACCATTCAAGACCATAGTTCCGCCACGTCGGACGATGGCAACGGCTTGTTCAAAGGCTTTCGGAGAGACGGCGGTGACTAAAACTCCATGACAGCCCTCACCAGCAGTGGCTTTCAATACTTGTTCTTTCACATCGACTTTAAGCGCATTTAATCCAACATCTGCACCCAAGCTTTTTGCCAAATCAAGCTTAGTGTCATCTACATCAATCGCCACCACATTAAAGCCCATGGTTTTGGCATATTGAACGGCTACATGCCCTAGCCCACCAATACCGGAAATGGCCATCCAGTCCCCGGTTTTGGCTTCAGTCATTTTCAAGCCTTTATAGACCGTTACACCCGCGCATAGAATCGGGGCGATTTCCAGCAGATCGACACCTTCAGGAATGACCCCGACATAATCACCATCTGCCAGACAATATTCGGCAAAACTTCCATTGACTGAATAACCTGAATTTTGCTGTTTCTTGCACAGGGTTTCCCAACCTGCATAACAATGATCACAATGCCCACAAGCTGAATACAGCCATGGAACACCGACAATATCACCGACCTTTAAATGCTCAATGCCCTCACCTACTTCGATGACTTCACCTACACCTTCATGTCCAGGAATAAAAGGTAAAGTCGGTTTCACTGGCCAATCCCCATGCATGGCATGCAGATCGGTATGACAGACACCTGTAGCAATAATCTTCACTAGCACTTTGCCGGGACTAATTTTAGGAATTTCAACATCTTGTATTTGCAGCGGCTGACCAAATGCAGTCACCACTGCTGCTTTCATTGTTGTTGCCATATTTACTCTCTCCATATGACACATATTGAGATCGCTTTTTTAACAAGCTGGTTCTACTATAAGGAAGAATAAATAAACCCATAGTTGCGAATTTGTAGGAAATTCACTTATGTTGATGCACCTTACAGTTCAGCTATAGACCATTTTTCAGCCCAGCTTTAAAGTCATAAAATAAGTTGCTTATTCATCTATTGTTCATAAAAACAAAAAACTTGATTTCAGGATATCGCGCATGAATGACTTGCCCATACTCTCGATTGTTCCGGTTGAATTCCGTCTTGACCTGAAAGATCCGTTTATCTTTACTGCCCATCATATTGATCATTTTCCAGCAGCGAATGCCGAGATGGGGCCACAAACTGCGGCAAAAAATAAAGAATTCAATATGTACTATGGCGATGTCGTGCCCGGTTTTCCGGAACATCCGCATACCGGTTTTGAAACTATTACTCTGGTCGAGCAAGGCTATGTCGATCATTTCGACTCGCAGGGAAATGCTGGACGTTATGCGGCCGGTGATGTGCAATGGCTCAGTACCGGGAATGGTATTGAACACTGTGAAATGTTTCCTTTATTGCATGAAAATCAAGAGAATCCTTTTGAGCTGTTTCAGATCTGGTTTAATTCCTCCCCTGAACAAAAACAGCAAGATGCCAACTATAAAATGATGTGGCGTGAACATATCCCCCATGTGATTGAAAGCGATCTGGCAGGTCATAAATCAGATATTCGGGTCATTTCAGGCAGTTTTAAATCAACCGATGCGATTGCTCGCCCGCCACATTCCTGGGCCGCAGCCAGTGAAAATAAGGTGAATATTTATTTGATTACGTTAGAGCCACACGCAGAACTCACTATTCCTGCAAGCTCTGCGACTGCGACCCGGTTTGCCTATTTTTATCAGGGTAATAAATTGTGGATTGAAGATCAGGAAATTCAATTTAAACATCTGGTTGAGCTCAAACCGGATCAGGCAATCCAGTTAAAAGCAGGTGGACTGGAAGCACGGATTTTATGGCTGGAAGGTGAACCAATTGCTAAACCTGTTGCTATGCGTGGGCCTTTTGTCCTCAACACACAACAGGAACTAGATGATGCCTTCAAGCGCTATCGGGAAACCCATTTTGGTAGCTGGCCTTGGGATAGTGCTGCCCCAGTGTTTAAACGGACACAACCTCGCTTTGCCAGTTATGAAGGCGGCAAGCGAGAAGAATATCCTGAAACGGACGATTTATGATTTAATAAAACCTGACTTCAAGATGTAGCACCTATCATGCAACTGATTATTTTTACAGGCATTCAGGCTTCAGGTAAATCCAGCTTTTACCTGCTGAATCTGCACCATAGTCATTTGCGCATTAATCTGGATATGCTGAAAACCCGGCATCGGGAAAATATGATTTTTGAAGCAGGCCTCGCCTCTAAAACCAAGATGGTGATTGATAACACCAACCCGACTCAAGATGATCGTGCCCGATATATTCAACGCGCCAAAGCTGCTGGCTTTGAAGTGATTTGCTATTATTTTGAGACGGACTTGCACAGCACCTTAGAACGGAATAGCCTCCGGGTAGGTAAAGCCAATATTCCTGAAGTGGGTGTACGTGCCACCCATAAAAAGCTTGAAGTACCCAATTTGAATGAAGGTTTTGACGAAATTTTTAAGATAAGAATTATCGGCAATGGTGAGTTTTCCATGCTCCCCCTTTCCGAATAAATCGCTTAGTCTGCTTTTTGACTATTCTGCCACGTTTTAAATGCTGCCTGCATGGCTTGGCGCTCATAGGGTTTCACTGCCCGGCGCTCCATTTGTGAAAAATCGCCTTTATAGACCGAAGCCACCAGAGATTTTGCCAATTCCTGAATGCTGGCATGGCCGCGGTGTTCGTAGCCTTGGATTTCGTCTTGGCTTATTCTCAAGTCCCAGCAGGACACGACTGAACTCATATCCACAGCAATACTTAAGTAATAATGAGTGTCGTCGCGATAGAGTTCCCAAAAGTGCGGTTCATAGGCAATCAGGTTCATAAATTCTAAGCCAGCAAATGATTTGCTTTAGATTAAGAAAATGTCCGGATAAAATATATGCAACTTTAGATATTGTTGACCACCCATTTTCAAACATCCAAAAGCATTGAGAAAAAGAAACCTTGTTTAAGCAAAACTTTCATTAGATTTTTAAGCTAAACATTCTAATTAATAGTGAGTTTTCCATTTTCATAAAATATTTAATATTTTTATAGAAAAACATTAACCAGTTCTCATTTTTACGATAGGATGTACAAATAATAAATAGAAAGAAAACATTTTATATAATGAAAAAAATTGTTCTAGTGGTGGTCTGTTTAGTAACCCTGGCATATGGCGTATTCCATTTCATCATGCCTGAAAAAACTACACCCCGCTTAAATCAATTTTTTTCTCAACAAATAAAAGATGTTCAACTGATTCAAGACTGGCTCAAATACCGTCAACAGCAGCAATTGTTATTGGTTGATGTCATTCAACCGGTTAGCCAAAAACCGGCAGGCCCTTATGTTGAATACATCAAGCAACGAATTGAATTCAACCAGCAAAATATCCAACGTCTTAAGCTTAGTCACTATCGAAGCAAGGCATTTAAAGAAATTCAGCAACTTGAAATTCATGCTTTGCAGCAATGGAATAGTGTCCATCAAAGCAATATTGTGGATGCTTTTGAACAGCAACAACGCTTTCTAGAGCTTCCTATTACAGAGTTGGAACAACTTGATACTGAAGCACGTTATGTGCTTCAACAAAAAGAAATGAGCGTATTGCAACGACTTCAACAGTTGATCCAGCAAGACAGCGATTATGTTGCAGATATTGACCACAGCCTGCTTGGTGACTGGCTTGACTACCATTTGATGCAACATGAAATTCATCCCATCATTGTCGAATGGCAAAGTCCTTCCTCAACTGCACCACGTAGCCGTTCAGAAGCGTTTCAAGATTTACAACTGTATAAAAGTTTCTATCCAAATACAGATGAATATAAATACATTATGGCGCTTTCAACTCAGCTTTGGCATGTTGAATATCCCGCTTCATCCAATTTGGTCACAGCAAATCCTCGACCTATTTCATATGCTGACCAATCTGGAGAAGAAACTATCGTTCCGGAAGATGCACCCAAAGCTGAAAAATTAAAGCAACTGATTAAGCTACAAGATGACAAGGTGAGTGATCTGTTATTGGGTCAACTCAGACAGGCTTTCTTCAAAGATAACAAAAACTAGACTTTTGATTTAAGAAAATAGGTCAAACAGTTTTGATGAGATGTTTAAAGTGAATATTTTAAGGAATGGAGAATTTTCAATTATTCCCCCGATTTAATCATTTAAACATGAGAAGGCAAGATTAAACCTGCTGACTCTTCATACTTGAATGAGACCACTCTGTTGGTAGTATGCATATCTTGGACTAGCCCAGCAAAATCTTCAATTTTACGAATTTGAAAGATTTCTATTTTAGCTAAAAATCTTCTTAATTCATGATTGGTCAAACATAATTTTATACGGGAATCAAAACCCATCTTTACAATAAATAACTTCAGTTGAGGAGAAATCCAGTAAGCTAATTCCATAATATTTTTATATTTTTCTTCTAAGTATCCAAAAACTTCTTCAGAACAATTTACTTCAGATGCTCTCCATATAGGCTCGTTATGCGAGAGACGATTTCTGAAATTTCGAACTTCTTCTATCCTTCTACGAATTATATCCCTCTGATGAAACATTGGATTAGTACCTTCATACCTAGGAGGTTTAGTAAAAACTTTATAAAATCTACTTGGCCATAAAAAACTCTTATTACCACCATCATAAAACCCTTTGTCAAGTATATATTCCCAAGTAGAAAAATCCGTTTGAGCTATAATTTGATCTATATTTGGCTCTACATCTAATCCTTTATCCTTTAAGATCTTTTTTGCTTTCTTCTTTGCTGATTTTACATTCTCTTTAAATTTTCCAACCATCTCCGTATCTTTGAGATTACCATCCTGATCTAGTTCAGGTTTTGAGGGTAATGCATCAAACCATGGCGTTGCTGAGTAAGCCTGTAACCCTTGATTATTAATGGCATTACGTAATGCCACTTCAATAAGTTGAACTAATGGATAAAAGTTAGAAACAACATTTAAATGCCAAGCATAAGCGGCTAAAAGATCTTCAGACTCAATTCCTAATGATCTACTATAAGTAACTAATCGAGGATTAGAAATTAATTCGTGTACTTTAGAAAAATCCATATATTTGACAAAACCCTATGCATTCATTAATATGTATCTAACAGCTAGTATAAAGTTCTTCTCCCACAATCGGTGGTGCTAGGCGTTATACATCAAGCTAAAGTATTCAAAAAGGTTCTAGGTATTTATATCTAGAACCTTTTTTTGATTAAAAATTGATTATACATAAAAAAAACCACCCTTTCGGGTGGTTTTTCAATCTCGAACCGTCTCTTATTGAGCGCGGTTTTTGATTTTGCGGATCGTTTCCAACTGTGCAGCAGTTTCTGCAAGAGCAGCCAAAGCAGCAGCAGAGTCCAAGTCGCTCTTTTGATTTGCTAACAATTGTTCAGCATTTTTACGTGCTTCAACAATTGCAGCTTCATCCAAGTTTTCTGCACGGACTGCAGTATCTGCAAGAACCGTAACAACATGCGGTTGAACTTCTAAAACACCACCAGATACATAGATTAATTCTTCTGTACCGTTTTCAAGCAGAACGCGGATTGCGCCCGGCTTGAGCAAAGTTACTAGCGGAGCATGGCCAGGCATAATACCCAACTCACCGCCAGCACCTTTAGCAATTAGCATAGTTACAGTGCCTGAGTACAAAGACTCTTTAACACTTACAACGTCACATTGCATAGTTGACATGAGAATCTCCTAAATTAGGTAACTAATTAAAGTTTCTCAGCTTTAGCAATAACTTCGTCAATACCACCAACCATGTAGAACGCTTGTTCTGGAATGTGGTCGTATTCACCAGCTAGAAGACCTTTAAAGCCACGAATTGTTTCTTTAAGCGGTACAAGTTTACCAGGAGCACCAGTAAACACTTCAGCTACGTGGAACGGTTGAGAGAAGAAACGTTGGATCTTACGTGCACGGTATACAGTAAGTTTGTCTTCTTCTGCCAATTCGTCCATACCAAGAATCGCGATAATGTCTTTCAATTCTTTGTAACGTTGAAGAACGTTTTGAACTGAACGAGCAATTTCGTAATGCTCAGTACCAACTACAAGAGGATCTAGCTGACGTGAAGTAGAGTCAAGTGGATCGATCGCTGGGTAAATACCAGAAGATGCGATGTCACGGCTCAATACAACAGTCGCGTCCAAGTGAGCGAAGGTAGTAGCAGGCGATGGATCTGTTAAGTCATCGGCAGGTACGTATACCGCTTGGATTGACGTAATAGAACCAGACTTAGTAGATGTAATACGTTCTTGAAGAACACCCATCTCTTCTGCAAGAGTCGGTTGGTAACCTACTGCAGATGGCATACGACCTAGAAGTGCAGATACTTCGGTACCAGCCAATGTGTAACGGTAAATGTTGTCTACGAACAACAATACGTCACGGCCTTTACCGTTTTCATCTTTTTCGTCACGGAAGTATTCAGCCATGGTCAAACCAGTTAACGCTACGCGTAAACGGTTACCCGGTGGCTCATTCATCTGACCGTAGACCATTGCTACTTTGTCAAGAACGTTAGAATCTTTCATCTCGTGATAGAAGTCATTACCTTCACGAGTACGTTCACCAACACCAGCAAACACAGATAAACCTGAGTGAGCTTTAGCGATGTTGTTGATCAATTCCATCATGTTTACAGTTTTACCAACACCGGCACCACCGAACAGACCAACTTTACCACCTTTAGCAAACGGGCAAAGTAAGTCAATTACTTTAATACCAGTTTCTAAAAGGTCAGTAGAAGCTGCTTGTTCAGCATAAGAAGGTGCTTGACGGTGAATCGGCAAACGCGCTTCAGTCGCAACTGGACCAGCTTCGTCGATAGGGCGACCAAGAACGTCCATGATACGACCTAAACATGCTGTACCTACAGGTACAGAGATAGGTGCGCCAGTGTTAGTTACGTTAAGACCACGTTTAAGGCCTTCAGTAGAACCCATTGCGATGGTACGAACTACACCATCACCAAGTTGTTGCTGAACTTCTAAAGTAGTTTCAGTACCGTCAACTTGGAGAGCGTCATAGATCTTAGGAACGCTATTACGTTCAAACTCGACGTCGATAACCGCGCCGATGATCTGAATGATACGACCGCTACTCATTGCTGTCTCCTCAATTCAAACTAATAATGTTAAACGGCAGCGGCACCACCAACGATCTCAGAAATTTCCTGAGTAATCGCGGCTTGACGCAGCTTGTTATAAATAAGTTGTAGGCTCTTGATGAGGTCGCCTGCGTTGTCAGTTGCAGCTTTCATTGCAACCATACGAGCAGACTGCTCACACGCGATGTTTTCAATCACGCCTTGATAAACCATAGACTCGATGTAACGAACCAATAAGCCATTTAACAGCTCTTCAGCTTCTGGCTCATAGATGTAGTCCCAACCGTATTGACGGTTTAGACCATCGTTTTCTTCAGCAGCTGCTAAAGGAACAAGTTGTTCGATCTTTTGATTTTGAGTCATGGCGTTAACAAAGCCGTTTGACACTAGATAAATACGATCTAACTCGCCTTTATCATAAGCATCCAACATCACCTGTACAGAACCAGTTAACTGTTCAAGACTCGGCGCATCACCTACACTTGTAGTCGCACCCAGCACTTTACCGCCGTAGTTTTTAAAAAACGAAACCGCTTTTTGACCAATTAAAGCAAATTGAACTTCAATTGACTGCTCTTGTTGCTGTTGAACGTGTTTTACCACTTTCTTGAACAGGTTAATGTTCAAACCACCAGCAAGGCCACGATCTGAAGACACAATGATATAGCCAACGCGCTTAACAGGACGTTCAACCATATAACGGTGTTTGTATTCAGGGTTCGCTTGTACCAAATGAGCAATTACACGGTGCATATTTTCGGCATACGGACGGCCTTGAGCCATGCGCTCTTGCGCACGACGCATCTTAGAAGCTGCTACCATTTGCATCGCGCGAGTAATCTTTTGCGTGCTCTTGATACTAGCTACTTTGGCGCGAATTTCTTTTAAATTTGCCATACGCTTAACCTAGTATTCGAAAGCTCTTTCGAGCTTCCGAAGGTTGATCCGTGAACCAAACCAACACTAAATTCAACAAAGTTGAAACTTAGTAAGTTTGAGTCGCTTTAAAGCTTTCAATACCTGCTTTGAATGCTGCTTCGATATCTTTATCCCAAGCACCAGTCTCGTCAATTTTTTGCATTAACGCAGCTTGTTCTGAACGGAAGTAAGAAACTAACGCGGCATCAAATGCAACGATTTTCTTCACTTCTACGTCAGCCATGTAGCCTTCGTTAGATGCGTAAATTGAAACAGCTTGGTCAGCGATTGAATATGGAGCATATTGTTTTTGCTTCATTAACTCAGTTACGCGTTGACCGTGTTCAAGTTGCTTACGAGTTGCTTCGTCAAGGTCAGAAGCAAACTGAGCGAACGCTGCAAGTTCACGATATTGAGCCAAAGCGGTACGGATACCACCAGACAATTTTTTGATGATCTTAGTTTGAGCAGAACCACCAACACGAGATACAGAGATACCCGCGTTCACAGCAGGACGAATACCCGCGTTGAATAATGATGTTTCAAGGAAGATCTGACCATCAGTAATCGAAATTACGTTCGTTGGTACGAATGCAGATACGTCACCCGCTTGAGTTTCAATAATCGGCAATGCAGTTAATGAACCAGTTTGGCCTTTAACTTCACCGTTAGTGAATTTCTCAACGTAGTCAGCAGATACACGAGAAGCACGTTCAAGTAGACGACTATGAAGATAGAATACGTCACCTGGATACGCTTCACGACCTGGTGGACGGCGTAAAAGCAATGAAATTTGACGATACGCAACAGCTTGTTTAGACAAGTCATCATAAATGATAAGCGCGTCTTCACCACGGTCACGGAAGTATTCACCCATTGTACAGCCAGAGTACGGAGCTAGATACAGCATTGCTGCTGGATCAGCTGCAGCTGCTGCTACAACAGTTGTATACGCCATAGCGCCAGTTTCTTCCAGCTTGCGTACTACGTTAGCGATAGTCGATTGTTTTTGACCAATTGCTACGTATACACATTTAATGCCAGAGTTTTTCTGAGCGATGATCGCATCGATCGCCATTGCTGTTTTACCAGTTTGACGGTCACCAATGATCAACTCACGTTGACCACGGCCTACTGGGATCATTGTATCTACTGATTTATAACCAGTTTGTACAGGTTGATCCACTGATTGACGCCAAATTACGCCTGGTGCTACTTTTTCAACAGCATCAGTTAATTTTGCATCAATAGGGCCTTTACCATCAATCGGGTTACCCAAAGCATCTACTACACGGCCTAAAAGTTCTGGACCAACCGGAACTTCTAATACACGACCTGTGCAACGAGCTTTTTGACCTTCTTGAAGGCTTAAGTAGTTACCTAAAACAACGACGCCCACTGAATCCTGTTCTAGGTTCAGTGCCATACCAAATAAGCCGCCGTCGAATTCGATCATTTCACCGTACATTGCATCAGCAAGGCCGTGAATACGCACAATACCGTCGGAAACCATAACAATGGTCCCTTCGTTCTTAGCGGTCGCGCTGGTGTCCAGATCGCCGATACGCTGTTTAATGAGCGCACTGATCTCGGATGGATTCAGTTGTTGCATTGCGCTATACCTCAATCTTTTTAAAGTTCAGTCTTCTTTTACGCAGTAATTTTTTATCAATAATTACGCAAGAAGACGAGTCCGCATTTTTTCAAGCTTGTTAAGCGCAGAATCATCTATCACTTGGTCGCCTGCACGAATAACTACACCAGCAATTAGTTCTGGTTTAACTTCTACAGAAACATTTACCGCAGCGTTAAAGCGTTTTTTCAACGCATCTGCAAGTACTTGTTCTTGTGTAGAAGACAATGGGAATGCAGATTCAATCACTACATCCACAGTGTTGTTATTCTGTGATTTGAGCTGTTCGTATTCAGCTTCAATTTCAGGAAGAAGAGTCAAACGGTCATTTTCAGCAAGCAATGTCAAAAAGTTTGACACTGCTGCGGTTTGATCTTCACCTAAAACTTTGGCAAAAACACTTACCTGCTCTGCAGGAGTAAGCTCAGGGCGATTTAAGTAAGCTGAAAATGCTTCGTCTTGCACCGCAGCACTGAGCAAATTCAATGCATTTGACCAAAAGTCAGTTGCATTTTGCTCAGAAGCGTAAGCAAATGCTGCTTTAGCGTATGGGCGTGCCAACGTCAAGAGTTCAGCCATAATCCGCCTCTCTTAAAGTTTAGCAGCCAGCTGAGTCAGCATGGCATTGTGAGCTTCTGCGTCAACTTGCTGGGTCAGAATTTTTTCTGCACCAGTAACTGCAAGAGCAGCAACTTGTTGACGTAATTCTTCGCGGGCAGCATTGATTTCAGTATCAACAGCTTCTTTAGCCTGTTGACGAATACGCTCACCTTCAGCAGCTGCTTGAGTACGCGCTTCTTCTACCAGTTGCGCACCGCGACGGTTCGCTTGTTCGATCAATTGAGCCGCTTGTGCTTTAGCTGCATCTAATTCAGCTTTCACTTGAGCTTGCGCATCGGCAAGGTCAGCTTTCGCTTTTTCAGCAGCGTTTAAGCCATCAGCGATTTTACGCTGACGCTCACTAATCGCATTGATTAGTGGTGGCCATACAAACTTCATGCAGAATGCGACGAAAATCGCAAATGCAATCGCTTGGCCAATCAATGTGAGGTTGATATTCATTGCTATTCCTCAATGGTTTAATTTAGGAATTAAGCTGATTAACCTACAAATGGATTAGCGAAGATGAAGAACAAGCCAATACCAACACCGATCATAGGCACAGCATCAAGAAGACCCGCGATTAAGAACATACGAGTTTGAAGTTGTGGAGCCAATTCTGGTTGACGAGCTACAGCTTCAAGGAAACGGCCGCCTAAAAGACCAAAACCAATCGCAGTACCTAAAGCACCAAAAGCGATCAAGATAGCAGATGCAATTGCAACTAGACCTAAAGTGAGTTCCATGATAATTCCTCAGAGGTTAGGTATATACCAAATTAAAGTAAAAAATTAAGCCCAACCATCGGTTGATAGTCAGGCAATACCATTAATGTTTTTCGCTAGCCATACTCAAGTATACGATAGTCAGCATCATGAAAATGAATGCTTGTAACGTAATAACAAGAATGTGGAAGATCGCCCAAGGCACAGACAACGCCCACTGGATCCAGAACGGTAATAACGCGATCAGGATGAAGATTAACTCACCTGCATACATGTTACCGAAAAGTCGTAGAGCCAATGAAACTGGACGTGCAAGGAATGTTACGAGTTCCAGAATCAAGTTCACTGGAATGAGCAACGCTTTTGCAACTGGGTTACTTGGGTTAAATGGGTTGAGTGCTAACTCGCCGACGAAACCGCCGATGCCCTTTTCACGAATGCTATAGAACAAGATAAGTACAAATACAGACAATGACATACCAAGGGTAACGTTAGGGTCAGTAGATGGAACGATCTTGAAGTAAACGTGGTGCGGGTCCATACCAAATACGTTTGAACCAATAATTCCTGCAAGATGCGGGATGAAATCTACCGGAAGTAAATCCATCGCGTTCATGAGGAAAATCCACACAAAAATTGTGAGGGCTAAAGGCGCAATTAAGCGTGATTTGCCATGGAAAGTGTCGCGGACACTTGAGTCAACAAACTCGATGATCATTTCGATTGCAGACTGGAACTTGGTAGGAACACCAGCATTTGCAGCTTTCGCTACTAACCAGAACAACAAACAGAAAACCACACCGAGAGTGATAGACCAACCCATTGAATCCAAGTGAATAGCAGTGAACCCCATCTGTTGAGCTTCATCAGCAGTCTCAGCCAATTTCCAAGAACCATCAGGCATTTTGCCATAGGTTAAATTGGTCAAGTGATGCTTGATGTACTCGGTCGAAGTAAGGGCATGTTCTTCAGCAGCCATAAATCACACCTGGTCAATGTCAAATACTAAATAGAGAGAACGAACATCGCGTGCTGCCTGATATCTCGTTCTTCTCCTAAAAAACTTTTCAATTTTTTGTTGTGTTTAAACTCATTTCTGGAGTCGTGACGCCCAAAAAGGTGCGACCCACGTCATCGTCTGAACAAGTATAAATCCACAAAACAATGCCACCGCTGACAACGGTTTGACATTGCTTAAAATTAAAATGAAACCAACAATCACAATTGCAAATTTGCCCATTAAGCCTCTATACATGTTCGACAGAACCTGTTTTGAAGCTCGCGCACCTGCTGCTCGAAACGATTGCCAAGAAAAATAACAACTTGCAAGCCAACACACCAACGCACCAAGTGCGGCACTGTAGGCTGCAGTTGAGTCTTTCACGACCCACGCAATCAAGGCTGAAACAGGAATCATGCATGCTTGTAAAATGACTAAAGCTTTCGCTAATCGTCGATCAATCATGCGACTAGTTCGGCTCATTATTTATTCACTCACAGCATTCATGCTTGACAAATTTAGCTGATGATCGTTTTTAATCGCAGGCATTATAGAGTTACACCCCTGAACATGCAATCTTTTCCCGACCTAAGTCGGATTTTTTTCATTGCATAAATCGCTTTTGAACTCATCAATTGTTGCTTAATTTTTGCATCATTTTCGTGCGTTTTGTACACATTTATAGCTTTGATCGGCCAGTTTCTTCCACGCCAGCACAAAGTCCCCTTCCCTGCCCATGCTTTCATCGACCGCCTGAAAGGTAACCGGATTCAATTTTTGGTACTGGTTTTTGCTGGCATGACCTTCTGCCAAAAGGCACATATTGCGCGCTGGACGGCTGTCATTTAAGTATTTAATTTGGGCCAGTGTAGGTGCCACATGGGGATCATCAGTCAATGCACCGGCAAACTTCAGGTTTAAAGCACGTTCCAGATACTGATACGCATCATGATATGACCAGTAAGGTTTGGCTGTAGCCTGGCTATTGTATTGTTGTGCGCTGAGCAACATCTCTTGTGCAAAGCGTTTGGCATTGGCCCAGTAAGCGTCTTTATGTTCAGGGAATTGTTGAGAACGCAGTGCTGCTATAAAAAAGCCGATGCGCACCGCATTGTTGGGATCGAGCCAAACGTGGGTATCTACCGTATTGTTCAACGCCACACCACGGGTAGTACGCTGAGGCAGCGTTTGCACAATACCAGAATCTAAAATCGCAATCGCTTTGGGAGTATCGGACAACAGTTTATTCAATGGGGCTTCATGTGCCTTACCTAGCCAGATCACCAAAGAGGCATCCAGAATGGCTTTGCGATGCGCTGGAGTCAGGGTAATGTCATGTCCAGACTGATCTCCCAACAAAAGCACAGGCTTCTCCACGCCCTGAGTCACTTCCTGAGCAATCAGATAAATTGGATGCGTAGAAACCACCAGACTTTGTGTCCAGCCAAAGCTACTGAATAAGGCTAGCGCACAAAATGCAAAGAAACGGGACATAGAAGAAAATCACCAAATACTCAATAAGTGTTATAATATAACAAATCGACAAAAATACCTATGCCTGATCGAAACTGTAGGTGCTTCATGTTAAGATTTAATGTCCTTTGATTTTTATAAATTTCGTACTTGAGGTTTTGCTATGAGCTTATGTTCGCACGAACATCACAATGCATTACATGGCGTACATGACCATCATAATATAGCAACACGTCTTGCTGAAGCAGAAAGTCTCTGTACCTCTGCAGGTGCACGTTTAACCCCATTACGTAAAGAAGTGCTGGAACTGATTTTAAATGCCACTGGCCCCATGGGCGCCTATGACTTGCTGGCCAAAATCAAGAGCGAGTCTGACCGTCCTGCTGCACCGCCAACGGTGTATCGTACTTTGGACTTTTTACTGGAAAAAGGTTTAATCCATCGTTTAACTTCGATTAATGCCTATATACCCTGTTGTCATCCGCGCGAAGGACATCAAGCGGCATTTTTAATCTGTACGGCTTGCAAGAAAGTAAAAGAAGCCTCGGCTCAGGGTTTATTAACACAATTAGATGAACTTTCAGCCTCCGATCAATTTACTGCACATCACAGTATCATTGAAATTTCTGGGATATGTCAGCAGTGCCGCAACAAACAGTAACTACCAATCCTCTGATTGCTTTAGACAAAATCAGTGTTCGGATTGACGAACGTGACATCTTAAAGAATGTAGATTTCGCCTTGCATGAGCGAGAAATTGTCACGCTGATCGGTCCGAACGGTGCGGGCAAATCTACCCTGATTAAAGTGCTTTTGGGAATTGTGAAAGCCAATTCAGGTAAAATTCATAGCCATAAAAAACTCAAATTCTCTTATGTACCGCAAAAGTTTAATCCATCGCATAGCCTACCTTTACGGGTGCAGGATTTATTGGCCTTAGAACACTGCGATGCGGATATCAAAGCAGAAATTATTCGTGATACCGGTATTACCAAATTACAGGATTGTAAAGTTCAGCAGCTTTCAGGCGGTGAACGACAACGGGTGTTATTGGCACGCGCTTTACTGCGCCAGCCCGATGTACTGGTACTGGATGAACCGATGCAAGGCTTGGACATTCAGTCTGAAGCAGAATTGTATGAATATGTCAGAAGCTTGCCGATCAAGTATGGCTGTGCCGTGTTGATGGTATCGCATGACTTGCAATGGGTCATGCAAGGCACCCATCGCGTGGTGTGTCTGAACAAGCACATCTGCTGTAGCGGCTTGCCGGAAAGCGTGCAGCAGCATCCGGAATATCAGGCCATTTTTGGCACCAACCGCGTGTTTTATCAACATCATCATGACCATTGCGCACATGGTGATAGTGCGGCTCCGTGTCAGCACGATGCTCGTCCACATATTCACCCTGAACCGGAAGCTTAAGCCATGATGGAATGGTTACAACTCTTGTTACCTGCATGGACCATGGGAACGCTATTGGTGTTTCTGACTGCTCCGCTGGGCTGTTTGATGTTATGGCGACGGATGTCCTTTTTTGCCGATACCATGGCGCATGGCACTCTATTGGGTGTTGCTATTGCCGGAGCTTTGAGTTTGCCTTTGTGGTTAGGCGTGAGCTTTTTAGCTTTTTTATTGGTAGCCATTTTATGGGTATTGCATGATCCACGCTTGCCCAACGATGCCTTGCTGGCTTTATGTTCAGCAACCCTGCTCTGCTCAGGCTTGCTGTTTATTCAGCATATTCCAAGCTTAAGACCGGAACTGCTCAGTTACCTGTTTGGTGATCTGCTGCAAATTTCCTGGTCAGACTTGCCGATGTTTGCCATCGTCATTATTGCGGCTTTGGCGGTGTTGTATAAAAACTGGAAAGCACAGATTCAAATCGCGATTGATCCGGACATGGCAGTCAGTGAAGGTGTAAACGCAAAATGGCAACGCTTGGTGTTTATGCTGCTGCTGGCACTCTTTACCGTATTGGCTTTACGTGCCGTCGGTTCTTTGCTGATGGGTGCTTTACTGGTGATTCCTGCGTTAACAGCGCGGCTCTTAGCGAATTCACCTAAACAGATGGTGGTGTGGGCTTTTGTGATTGCACAATGTGGCATCAGTGTCGGTTTATGGTCCAGTGCAGGTTTAGATACTTCCACCGGTTTAACCATTGTACTGACCATGGCAATTTTGTTTGCTGTGATTTTTGCAGTGCAGAAAGTGAAGAAGATGGCTTAAATTTAGATTTCATAAAAAACTGCCCATAGGTAGTTTTTTATGAACTCAAAAATCGATATAAGCCTACAAATTTAAAAATAAAAAGTTACGATATGGATATTTCTGATTTTAAATTATTCGCACCCTATAACCTTTGGGCTACACAGAAACTGATAGCACATTTGGCTCAAGTATCTGATGAAGATTTTTTTAAAGATTGCCTTAGAATAAAATTTATTGATACACAAAGCTTCATCCAGCTCATACAAATGAATTAAAAGGAAATATGGATGCGTTTATTAATAATTCTTTTAGGATTAATCACTGCATTATGGGGCTTAACTCAATATCTTGTGCAAAGAAAATTAGATCAATTTGTACTATTACAACCAGTCAAACAAAACGATTTAATCGAATATGAAAAAATAAAAAAGTTAAATATTGGATTAACCAGTCTGCCAAATGATGATATAGAAGATGGCGTTCGTAATTTACTAAGATACTATTTGCGCAATAAAATCTCTGGGGCAAATGATGAAGGCCAACGTTTATGGGCAGCCTCTCTAGTACAACAATTACAAGATGCTAAAGCCAAAGGAAATTGTGAGGCTATTGCATATTATGACGAGCAGCTAGCAGACAGTAAAACAATTCAGTCACTATTAACACCGATGACACAGCAACAAGCGGCACATGCTATTTCATACATTATTACCCATAAAAAAGAAAATAACAGTACTTGCCCTTATGGGACTTGCACTGTTCAACAACCTAAAGAATGGGAAATTGTAGAAAGAAGGATGATTGAAGAATTTGGACCTGATGTAAGATTATTCAATCAAGGACTGAATGAAAAAAACAAAAATAAACAATGTGATTTAAAAATTCGTCTTTTTGAGAATATCTTAGCTTTACCACTAAAACAGCGTGCTGCAGTTCTGCATTGGTTCTTTGTCAACTCAACGGCAAATAGAGTTGCAATATTTTAAATAAAATATTGCGTAAATAACCATTAAAGAAGGCTCGATTTTTAAAGTTACTGATGCACCAGACTCAGTAATCCCGCGGCACAGCTAAACAACACGGCAAAAGTCCGGTTCATATATTTTTGCTGTTTCGGCGATTTTAATAAACGTAAAACCTTGGCGGCAAATCCGGTATAGCCCGCCATCACGATCAGATCAATGGTGATCATGGTTGCAGCCATCACCACATACTGAATCCACTGCGGTTTAGACAGGTCCAAAAACTGAGGTAATACCGCAAGTAAAAACACAATCGCTTTTGGATTACTCATATTGACTAAAAAGCCATGCAAAACCAGTTTAGGAATCGATTTATTCGGTTGTTCCTGCTGAATCTCAATCGACTGAGTCGGTGCTTTCCATTGCAAATAAGCCAAATACAATAAATAACCCACACCAAACCATTTCACCAGCAGAAAAGCCCAAGGTGTCGTTGCAAAAAGCACCCCTACCCCAGCAGCCACAATTCCGATTTGTAGCAATAATGCGAGTTGTAAACCTAAAGCATTCCAGTAGCCACGGCGGAAGCCATAATTCAAACCACTGGACATGGATGCAATCGCCCCTGCACCCGGTGAAATACTGATGACCCAACAAGCCAGCATATACGCCAGCCAAACCTGGTAAGACATAAAATACAAGGAGATAAAAAGACCGGCTCATTATATGACTTTTCACACTTATAAAGCGTTAAAAATCCACGATCAAAATAAAACTTTGGACTATTCACCCAAGCAGTGATGAGGCACAATAAAGCCAGCCACGTATTTTATAAAAAATTGTTAGGAGCCATGTATGACTGCCCAATCTGTAATTTTACCGTTACCTTCAGATCATGCCCGGTTTATTGTTTTACGTTTAAAAGATTTAACGATTGAAGAGTTAAAAGAAAAACTTGAAGATTTATTTACTACACGTGATCGTTTAATCACCCAGCATCCCAATGCCCAGATTAAAATAGGGGTAGCTTTTGGTCCTGAACTTTGGGCAAAAATCTATAATCAAATTCCTGCTGGCTTTAAACAGTTAGAACCGATCCAAGGTTCATTTCAAATGCCTGTTGTTCCAGCCGATCTTCTGATTCATATTGCCAGTGCTCGTGCCGACATTTGCTTTGCTTTAAGTCAATCTTTCTTTGAAGGGATTCAAGATAAAGTTGAAGTGCTGGATGAACGGGTATGTTTCCGTTATTTCGATGGGCGTGACATTACCGGTTTTATCGATGGTACTGAAAATCCGCAATTCCCGGATGACCGTGCCGAAGTTGCTTTACTGGGTGAAGATGCCGGCATTTTTGCAGATGGCTCTTTTGTCTTTGCGCAGCGCTATGCACATAACCTGGAAAAATGGAAAAAATTAAAAGTAGATGCGCAAGAAAATGTAATGGGTCGAACCAAGTTAGAGTCTATTGAACTGGATGATGAAGTTAAACCTGAAAATGCCCATATTGCTCGTGTTGTAATTGAGGATGAAGAAGGCGAAGAAATGGAAATTTTACGTCATTCTCTTCCTTATGGTGAAGGTCGGGGTGACCAAGGTTTATTCTTTATTGCCTATACCAAAAACTTAAGCATTATCGATCATATGTTGGAACATATGTTTGGCACAGCTGGTGACGGTATTCATGACCGCTTGCTTCACTTTGTAACACCAATGGATGGGGCTTATTACTTTGCGCCGAGTGAAGAGTTATTGGAAGAGGTTTTGGAAGGGTAAAATAAAAAAGCCGACGAGAGTCGGCCTTTTATTTGTATAGTATTTTATCAACTATACAAATGACATCAGTATAGTGATAAATAGAATCTGCTGAATATAAGTCTTTACAAATAATTTTAGCAGGTTTTTTATATACAATCTTAAACTTTCTATCCATATAATTTAATTGAATCTTTTTTATATTTTTTAAATTTAGGTCTTCATCTGGAATATAAATATTTTGAGGATTTTTTAAACTTATTACATCATATTTTATAGTTTTATTTTGTTCATTCTCAAATTTTTCAACTTGAATTTGACCTATATAACTATTTTGCTCCAAAGCAAATACTTTTGAACAAAATAAAAAAGAAATTAAAATCAATTTTAAATTCATAATAATCAGCTCAATTAAATTTTTTAGAATTTATTAAATTCCCATCTAAATCCCACTCTTTCCAAACACCAATTTTTTTTCCTTCCCTGTAATTACCATCATAAATAAAAACTTCTGGTTTTATTGTATATTTTTCATAACAACGACCATTTTCTTTACCTAAGTGATAATAGCATTCACCTAATAAAATTCCGTTTTCACTCCAATTTTTAAAGAAACCATCAAGTTGGCCATTTTTATAAGTCATTTCTTCTTTTAGATTTCCATTTTCATACCAAGTTTTCCAAATCCCATTCTCTATATTATTACTATAATTTGTTATCGCTAATTTATTACCTGATTCATACCAAATTATTCTTTTACCTTCTCGAGGAGAATATTTTTGATGATTACTTTCATTAAATACATAATTCTTTTTACCATCTACAAGCCAATAAGGATCCGTCTGCTTTGCTCCAGAGATATAGAAGTCCTGCACTAGATATTTACTATTTCCCTTCTGCTTTAAAAGCTCTCTATAATATTTAGCCTCATTTTTATTTGTTATAATTTGACCGCTATCTTCTGCATCAGTCATATAAAGAATTATCTGAGGCTGTTTATTTTTTTTGGCTGCGTCTTTGTAATTATTAGTATTCTCAGAAACACTTTTAGTTTCTCCTGAACAACCTAGTAACCCAATAAACAAAAAAATAAAAAATATCTTGCATCTAAAAAAATTAAATTGCATTCTTACCTCGTTCCATTTCCAGTTTTTACTGTTTTCAGCCCTAAAAGATTGTAAACCTCATCTACAGACATTTTTTTTTCTAATTTTTGAGTTTTAGCAAATTCATAATATGCTTTAGGCACATAGAACCTAAATGATGCAATATTCTTATCTACAATAGTAATTTGATCATCTTGATTGCCGCCGATCATAATAAATCTTCCATTTTCTTTATCCAAGCTATATACAAATGCTACATGTCCAACCCCATTAGTAGCATCTGCACTAGCTCCTTTAGAAGTTGGTATTGTTGCTAATGCACCAAAGATAGGAGCCGGAATCTTTACAAAATTTTTATTATCCCTTCTAAAGCTAAGGGCGCTAGCTGGCTGATATGATTTAGCAAATTTAGCCTCTTGCAAACAATAATTGGCAAATGATGCACACCAAGCCTGTTTACTGCCAACCATAGTATTCAGCTTATTACCTGTTAATTGATGATAATTATCAATTTTAGTTATAGTGCTTTCTTTTTTTCCATACCATTGTTTTATTTCTCTCAATACAATAGGCATCCATGGCGCCTCCTTATTATTTAAAGGTAATATTGCTAGAGCTTCTCCTTTTCCATTTTTTGATCTTTTTATATCAACTACTTGAGATAAAATTTCCGTATCCTTCGAAGCTAAATGGGTATTCGATGTACTAGACTGATTAGAACTCTCAGCAACATTAAATGTTTGATTGGTATTAGGAATATTTACATTTTCCCCTATTCTAATTAATATTTTATCTTTTATTTGCGGATTTGCCTTTAAAAAATCGTTTTCAGAAATTTTAAATGTTTTACAAATTTTATAGACAGAATCATTTTGTCTCACTTTATATGTTTTTAATATGCTATATGAGTTATTCGATAGGTCCTGATGAGCATAATCCCCTATAGTTAAAATTTGACCAGGAAAAACTTGATTTGGGTTTTTCAATCGATTCCATGTCTCAATTTCATGAGTTGTTACACGAAACCTTTTTGCAATTTTTGTTAAGTTATCACCGCTTGCAACTGTATATTTAAATACTTTATTATCTGATGTAGCACTTATACCATTCTGTGATATCAACTTAGTAGTATATCGAATAGAGCGATTAATGAGAGTAACAGCTTGAGATTCCAGTGAAGTTATAACCTCTCCAATTACCTGATCTACCCCATTAACAAATGTAGAAAAGATAATTTTTTCACCTACTATTATGTGAGGAATTAAAGGTAAATTACCTAGACTGTTTGTTTTTAGCTCCTTTCTTTCCCCTCCAATTGTAACTGTAATTTTTTGTTTAGATAAAGGTTGAGTACCATCTGTAACATTTACAACCGTTGTATTAACTAATTTTTCTTTCTGTGTATTTAACTGTCCATTAAATCCTTCTTTTTCTTGCATAGCATCCATTAATTTTTCTAATTGACTCTCATCTAAATTGGATATTAATGTTGCCCGCTGAATGGATGTTTCTCTTACTAGAAAATTAATATACTCTTCTGTGTTATTCTCATTAGGAGGAGCATAAATATATATTGCATCTTTTAAACTATATTGATTATATTTTCTTCTTAAAAGTGCTTTTTTCTCAGCTCTACCTGTAGAATAACTTTCAAAAATTACAAATTTTCCACTTTTCGTATCACCTATACCTATTTGCCCATGATATTTCCCATTAGATTTTGGTCTCATATTACCTGGATTATTAAAACGCCAGGCTATAGTTCCTCCACTTCTTAGTAAAATACTTCCATTATCTGATACATACTGAACAGTTAAATTCGACTTATCATGTATTGCTTTTATAAATTTAGACATATGAACCTACTTATTATTCATTATTAATTTTACAAAATCTAAATCTATAAAATTAAAATCTTCATCAGTCTCATGAAATTTTGGATATAAATTAAAAGAATTAATTTCACAAAAATCATCTATATTATTTTCATTTTTAATTTTTTGTATATCAATTTTCCAGTTATCATTCCCAACAACTAATTCAATATTATCTGCACTTTCACTATATACCCTTGGTAATTTAGATTGATTTATAATTCCACTATACAACAACTCTCCACTTTCCTTATTAATCATTTTATATTTTTGATTCAAAATACCCATTAAATCAAAATTTATATCATTACCAAATGGAGCAAATCGAATACTATATTTATTTCTATCTAAATGAGGCAAATCATATTTTTCTATATTTATAATGGAGCCACTATTAAACATATGCTGCCCCGCCTTACTTTCAAACTTGCCACCCGTAGTCGTAAAAACCCCTTCTCCATTAATCTTTAACTGTGAACCACCCGCTGTCAGTACAATCTCTTTCGGGCTGGTCAACTCAATCTTATCTTCGGTAGAAATCAGCTTGATCACCTTACGGGCAATCGCTTCAATGGCATCATCCTGTGCTTGAAGTTCGACTTTGCCTTTCGCCGCATATGCACTAAATCCCTTTTGCGCTGCAAATAAACTGATCTTGTCTTGAGCATGGGCAATGAATGATGTTTGCGTGGAGAAATTAATCGCATCGCCAGCAGTTTGACTGATCTGCCCATCCGCTGAAAAGTGTAAATTTTCATTCGTTACACAGGCTATGGAGTTGGGGGCTGCCAGAATCATTAAAGCCTGTTTAAAAGCATTGGCTTTAGCTTCATCGATGTGTTCCATATGCTCAAGGAAATGCTTTAAATTATCTAAAACAGTGAGTGAGTCTGTTTGCTGATTTTTCGCTACATCACTCAAGATTTTTGAATGATTGAAACTATTTTCAAGCTGACGTTTGGCCTGATGGACATCCAAATGATGACCTGTCGCGGTATTTTGTTTGTGTGTGGAAATGAGCAAACCATCACCCGCCCGAACCGCTCCCCATTGATCCGTCCTTAACTCAAAACCTTCACCGCGGCCCTCACTGGTTTCGGCAGCTTTTGGATGGCTGAGATGACCCAAATTCAGCTGACTTGCCCCATGACTACTCTGCAATTGGGTACTGATCTGTCCAGTGGTGTCATCAAAACGGAGTTGGTTAAAACCCGAACCAGCCACTTCCTGCGAACGTATACCACTGAGCTTTTTGGTATCCGGTAACTGGCCTTGAATATCAAACATGGTCTGATGGCGTTCCGCTTCATGAATCCGCCCTACCACAAAAGGCCGGTCAACATCACCTTCAAAGAAGTCAATCACCACGATTTCACCAATGCGCGGATGAAAACGCGCGCCATAACCTTCACCTGCCCATGGGGTGAGTACGTCTACCCAAGCAGAATCACTGTCATTGTCATTGCTTCCGGCTCCGCCATCATGTCCATGATCCTCATTACGGGTAAACATAAAGCGAACCTTAATCCGGCCCCACTGATCGACATAAATGCTTTCACCTTCCGGACCGACCACTTTGGCACGTTGCGGATAGGCCGCAGGCCGATGTATCAGGGGGTTGTATTCAGGAACCACGACAACATTGCGTCGCACCAGATAAAGCTCATTCGCCTGTCGTTCATCTCCCTGATGTTGCCAACGGCTTAAACTCAATARAGYGTCCAGCTGGCGCAGCATGTCTTTAGGTAAATTATTCTGGTTATAAAAAGATTTACCTAAAATCAAGAATTCTTTATCTGCACCTGAATGCTGGTCAATTTCAGGATGACCAAATAATTCAAACCAGTAGCCTACATGGGCATCACGCACGCTACTTTGCGCAGTGAAATATTTGGCCTGCAAATCCTGATATTGGCTCAGTTGCCGATTCAGTTTTTCTAATTGCTGACTGCCTGCAGTGGTCGCCTGATCCACACCRGTTAAATCCGCTGTCCACGCTGGGCTAATACTCCATACCTGTTCCAGACTTAAGCTTGCGTTGTCGTGCAAATCACTATGCTGATGATTGCTTAACTGGTAATTGGCCTGATCTTGAGACAGGTAATGTGCTTGCCAACGCTGCACCTGAACGACGGTCGACTGCAAAYRACGTTCGGCAATAAAACTGGTGATGCTATCAAAAGCTTCTGTGGCATGACTGCGATGAAAGCGCACCGATCTTCTTTTTAAGGCATTCAACTGATGATTTTCATCAATTAAGCATAATTTTTGCGCTTGTATTGCTGCTACTGAGCTGGCAACGACATGCTCGGCTTCATCAATCAGCCAATTGATGCCTTCACTGCGCCACAGTCGGGTTAAAAACTCATAGTCTGTTTCATTGGCCTGCATCACAAAAGGACGCACATCATATTCTCTGTTTAGGCCTTGCATATTTAAACTGAGGCTGGCTGCAAACAAGCTACTTTTCGCTTGCCATTCCTTAAACAGAATTTCGCTGATATCCCGTACACTTTTGTTGATAAATACGCGGCTGTTACGGCGCTTGTGCCACAGTGCAGTTGCATCTTCAATGCTCAGTTTATACAGGGTAAATGCACCATCACTTTGGCCTTGACTGGCGGCAGTAATTACCCCAGTCATCCGGGACAATTCACCTGAATCCGTCACCTGATCCACAGCCACCTGTCCGCCAATAAATTGTTTTAGCGGAATATGGGCATGGGTCGACAGGCACATCAGTTCAGCTTTTAAGCCCTGATTGATGCGATGTTGCCCTTCAATGCGTTGTATAAAGACCTGGGAATTCAGCAATTCATTGGAAAACTGGATGTGCAGGGCGCGCTTTTGCAAACTCAAGCCCATACTGTCCATCAGCGTATGGATATTTTTAAACATCATGATTTATTATTTTTATAGGATTATTTTAATTTGAAACGCATTCTAGAAAATGTTGTTTTTTTAGTCCAGTAGGTTTTTTGTTAATTCAGTCAAATAAGCCAGCGATTCAAGTGATAGAATCCCCTGCTTAAGCAGATTTAGACCAAATATTAAACATATTTACTCTTCATTCAGCATGTTGAACTTTTTTAATACGTGAATAAACGGTAATATCCGCTACAATTAAATATTCTGCGACTTGCTGATTAAAGGATTTTGTTTAATGTCAGATCAGAACGATAAGCTTAAACAACTCAAAACCTCTTCCATGGATCGACGCTTATCTATCGCTAAAGCCTCCTTACTCGCAGGAACGCGTTGGGCTGCTTCTAGTGCAACCACCATATTTTCAAGCGAAGCAGAAAAAGAAAAGAAACGTAAAAAAGCCATGAAAGAACAAGCTGATTATCTTGTTTCTGAAATTGGAAAATTAAAAGGCTCGATTGTGAAAATCGGGCAAATGATGGCTCTGTATGGCGAGCATTTCTTACCCGAAGAAATCACTCAAGCCCTCAATACCTTAAATAACCAAACGGTTGCACTTGCATGGCCTGCAATCAAAACACATTTGGAACAGCAGTTAGGCAATAAACTGCATGACTTAACTATAGACCATGAACCTTTGGGTACTGCCTCTTTGGCGCAAGTACATCGTGCCACACGCAATTCAGACGGTTTGGAAATTGTATTAAAAATCCAGTATCCGGGTGTGGCAGATGCGATTGATTCAGATATGAGCTTGTTTAAAAATATGCTCAAACTGACCCGTATGGTGCCGCAAACCCGTGAATTTGATCAGTGGTTTGATGAAGTTCGTGAAATGATGCATCGTGAAGTCAATTATAAGATTGAAGCCGCTACCACTCGCCGCTTTGCCGAACGTTTAAAAGATGATCCTCGTTATATCGTCCCGCAAATTGTGGATGAGTATTGTACCGATCAAGTGCTGTGCATGACTTTTGAACGTGGAGTACCAATCAATAGCCCGGTGATGCTGTCTCTTCCTCAAGAACGCCGCAATCAGTTAGGCGAAGCCTCGCTTGAGATTGCCGTTCGTGAGATCTTTGAATGGGGCGAAATGCAAACCGATCCAAACTTTGGCAATTATCTGGTGCGTCTGGGCGATGGTGCTGAAAACGAAGATAAAATTGTGTTGCTCGATTTTGGCGCGATTCGCCAATTCGATGAACGCTTACTCAAGGTAGCACGAAATCTGATTCAGGCCGGATATAATCATAATATTGACCAAATGGTCGATGCCATGACCGGCTATGAATTCTTTGATTCAATCCCGCAAAGCATCAAGCCAGATATGGCAAAAGTGTTTTTATTAGCTACAGAAGCCTTTAGCACCCTTATAAACAATCCAGACTTGCCTGAAGGTGTGATGGATGACAATCAACGCTATGACTGGAAAAAAAGCCAGTTACATAGTCGGGTCATGCAACGTGCTTCCAAATCGATGGCATCACGTTATTTCAGTGTTCCACCGAAAGAATTTATGTTTATTAGTCGTAAATTCATCGGTGCTTATACCTTCATGACCGTGATTGATGCAAAAACCAATGTACGAAAAATGGTGGCAAAGTTTTTATAATATATGCTGACTAGAATGCGTTTATGTCATTCTAGTCAATTTTCACTTTTCAATCTGCGCTTTCAATTTTACAAAATAAATAATATTCAAATAGTTAATTAAATTTAAAATTAATTTTAACCATTTATCCAAGTCAATTTTAATTGTCAGCGATGACATAGTCATTTTCATATTCGCATGTCAGCATAAAAATATACAGAATCGAAAATCGATGGACGACAAAAATGACCAATATGGTAAACAAGGCTCAAGGACTTGGGCTATCAATCATTACTAGAATTGCGGGTAGCGATGTACTTGACCAATTCAAACTGCGTAAATTTCTGGAAAAATCGCTATATCAAAGTTCAAAAATGGGTTTTAAAACCTTAACTAAGACCCAAAAAGCATTTAAAGCCGATTCTCATGTCAGCAAACAACGTCTTCCCAATCAACATAAATCTTTATTTGATTTAAGTTTGACTGAAGAACAGCAAATGAGCTGCGATGCCATGGATCAATTTGCATCAGAGGTGCTTTATCCACTCGCATCTGAAGCAGACAATAAAGAACAATTTCCAGCCACACTTTGGCAACATGCTGCTGACTTAGGTCTTAACTATTACGCTCTTCCTGAAGCATTCGGTGGTGTAGCCGCTGAAAAGAATATCTTAAGCAATATTTTAATCGCAGAACATTTAGCCAAAGGTGATTTCAGCTTAACCGCAGGACTTCTTTCAACCGTCAGTGTGATTAATGCCATTACCCAATGGGGTTCCGAACAAGTTCAGGCTACCTATTTATCCAGCTTTGCAGATGATGCCGAGATACATGCTACCTTTGCCATCCAGGAAGCTACTCCTGCCTTTAACCCTCTGAAACTAAAAACCAAAGCCAGTTCCGCTGATGGACAATATTGTATTAATGGTGAAAAAACTTTAGTGATTTTGGGTGAAACTGCCGATTTATTTCTGGTTAATGCTGAACTCAATGGCTCAGCAGAAGTGTTTATTGTTAAACGTGATAGCACTATTACTGCTCAAAAAAGTACGGCCATGGGTTTAAAAGCAACCGAAACGGTTAGCTTAAAATTCAACAATACCCCTGCTGAACTGTTGGGCGATGATGACTTTGATTATCTGGCATTTTTAGACCTGGGTAACTTGATGTGGTGTGCTATGGCGGTCGGCACTTGTGAGGCAGTCAAAGCCTACTGCATTCAATATGCCAATGAACGTACTGCGTTTGGTGAACCTATTTCCCATCGCCAAAGTATTGCCTTCATGATTGCAGATATGGCGATTGAGATTGATGCCATGCGCATGCTGGTTTTAAATGCTGCCAGTCTGGCAGAAGCAGGAAAACCATTTCATCGCGAGGCCTATTTAGCACGTCTGCTCTGTGCAGAAAAATCCATGAAAATTGGTACCGATGGCGTACAGGTTCTAGGTGGTCATGGATTTACCAAGGAACATCCTGTTGAGCGCTGGTACCGTGATTTACGTGCCACAGCGATTTTACATTCAGGCTTACATGCTTAATCTATCAGGTAAGGAATTATAAAAATGAATTTACAAAATCCTAAAAAATTTAAGATGTTGATAGATCAGGCTCATGAATCGGCTTTAAATGTACTTCGCCCGATTTCACGTAAATATGATAAGGCCGAACACAGCTATCCCAAGGAACTCGACATGTTCGCCTCACTCATTGATGGCATGAATGATGGCGGTGAAGGGATTAATGCAGGTGCTGCGGTTGGCAAACGTGGCAACACAGAGACAGGCAATAAAAATGGCGTCAACATGTCCACCGTACTCGGCGTAATCGAGATGTGCTATGGAGATACCGGCTTATTGCTCAGCATGCCGCGCCAAGGATTGGGGAATTCTGCCATTGCTGCTGTCGCCAATGATGAACAGCTAGAACGCTTTAAAGGCACATGGGCAGCCATGGCCATTACTGAACCCGGTTGCGGCTCCGATTCGGCAGCCATTCGAAGCACTGCGATTAAAGATGGTCATGATTACATCCTCAATGGGGAAAAGATTTTCGTAACCTCTGGTGAGCGTGCCGATGCTGTGGTGGTCTGGGCAACATTAGATAAAAAACTCGGCCGTGCTGCCATTAAATCCTTTGTGGTTCCTAAAGGAACACCAGGAATGAAAGTGGAACGTCTGGAACACAAACTGGGGATCAAAGCATCCGATACGGCTGTCATCAGCTTTATCGACTGCCGCGTACCTGCGGAAAATCTGCTGGGTCATGCTGAAATTGATGTGGCCAAAGGTTTCGCTGGCGTTATGGAAACTTTTGACAATACTCGCCCACTGGTCGCAGCTATGGCAGTAGGATGTGCCAAAGCATCTTTAGAGAGAATAAAACAGATCTTTGAAGATCAATTAGATCATAATTATGCAACACCCTATTTGCAGACCTCACATATTGCAGCTCAGATTTACCGTATGGAGGCAGAATGGGAAGCGGCACGTTTACTCACCATGAAGGCTGCCTGGATGGCAGATAATAAAAAGCCGAACTCACGCGAAGCTTCAATTTCTAAAGCCAAGGCCGGTCGCATCTGTAATGAAATTACTTTGAAATGCGTAGAATTAGCAGCCAGTGTAGGTTATAACGAAAATGAATTGTTGGAAAAATGGGCACGCGACTCAAAAATTCTTGATATTTTTGAAGGGACTCAACAAATTCAACAACTGATTATTGCACGACGTGAATTAGGTAAGAGTTCAAGTGAATTAAAATAGGTTTTAAGCATTTTTAATGCATAAACACCTTACAAGAGATGGATTTTTTGTTATAAGAATCCATCTCTTTTTTAATTCATTCATTTTAACTTTATGTACCAAATTAGGCCTATTCAAGCTCAAGACAATGCTGAAATTGCAGCGATCATCCGCGAAGTTTCCAAAGAATTTGGACTTGCTCCTGAATCCGGTTTTGCTGTGGCTGATCCAATTTTAGATAATTTGTACGCAGTTTATGATCAACCAAATGCACAGTATTGGGTAATAGAAAATCAACAAGGTAAAATTTTGGGTGGTGGCGGTTTATCGCCCTTAAAAGGTGAACCAACAATTTTAGAAATTCAAAAAATGTATTTTTTACCTGAAGTCCGCGGCTTAGGCTTTGCCAAACAACTTTTAGAAAAAGCCTTTCAGTTTACACTCCTGCAAGGTTTTCAGTCTTGTTATCTGGAAACGACCAAGGAACTTTGGCAAGCAGTAAAACTGTATGAAAAATTAGGTTTTCAATATTTAGATCAACCTAAGGGCAACACCGGACATAGCCATGCCTGTGAAATCTGGATGGAAAAGCGACTGTAATTAATCATATTTTTTACATTTTTATTTGTTGGAGCTCCTATTCATTTAACTGATCAGAGTTGCTTTGACTTAATATAAATGCTTTGGTGTCTACTTTTACTTACACTGAAAGTATTCATTAACCTCTACAGCATAGCCAATTATCAATTTATGCTAAAAGCATCAGGAAACAGGAAGTTTCCATAATAAAAAGAATAAACGATGTAAGCAGGAAGCATAAAACAAAGACAGAAGTCATTCACAGTCACTAGATAAAATAAGCCCCATCCAGATATGGGGCTTATTTTTGTCGGCATTCTTTCAAACCTTAACAAGAATAAGCTAAAAATTGTACAGCTTGATTTAGGCACTTTGTTAATGTCAAAGTTTAATCTGTGATTTAGGATCATTAACATGACTAAAAAAGCACTATTTATTACTTCCAATATCGGTGTTGAACAAGACGAACTGATCAAACCGCTTGAATTTCTACAATCCAAAGGCATTGAAGTGATTCATGCGGCAGAAGAACAAAAGGAAGTACAAACAGTTAAGCATGGTAATGAACCTGCGGCTTCTTATATTCCTCAAACTAGCTTGGCTAAAGTATCAGCGGAAGATTATGATATTTTGGTAATTCCCGGAGGAACCGTAAATGCTGATATTCTCCGATTAAATGAAGACGCACATAAAATCATTCAATACTTCACTGACAATCACAAGCCGGTTGCAGCTATTTGCCATGGACCTTGGGTGTTAATCAATGCACAGCGAATTAAAGATAAAAATGTAACCTCTTATAAAAGTATCAAGTTAGATCTGGAAAATGCGGGTGCCAATTGGTTTGATGAAGAAGTACATCGTTGCAATACCAATAATTGGCCTTTGATCACCTCACGATGTCCAGACGATATTCCTGCATTTAACCAGGCAATTTTGCAGGAACTAGATCATTAAAAATATCTTTTAATAAATGTCTTTAAATAAATATGTTTAAATGAAAAGTCCCATTAAAATAATGGGACAATAGATTCAGAGTTTAAGCAATTGAATTATTTAATATAAATTGAGATTCTGAAAATAACCATAAAATTTCTCTAATTCAGTAAAATAACAACTATTGACTCCCCTTTTTCAGCCCACTAGCATAGCCGCTATAAAATTTTACTTTGGGTTTTGCACTTTGTTTTTTACACAGCCTCTCTCATATTTATCATCTAAAAATTCAAACCATCATTTATGTACATTTAAATCTGTAGCTATCATTATGACTACTTTAGCTTTTGCTGGATGTTCATCTAGCCACTCAGTTGCTAAACGGTCTGCAAAATTATCAACAGGTATTCAAAAAGCCTATTCAGTGGCACCTGATACTGCAAACCGTGTTTCACCGATGATTATTCAAAGTGCAGACAAATACAATGTTGATCCAATCTTATTGGCTGCTATGATTCGACAAGAATCCAGCTATAGAAACTCTGTGATTTCACCAGCTGGCGCTGTCGGCTTGACTCAAGTCATTCCACGTTATTGGCAACAATCTTGTCCAGGTAATCTTTTTGAAGAAAATAATAATATCAATTGCGGGACTTATATTTTAGCCACATACAACAGCAAAGCTGGAAGTTGGCCAAAGGCTTTAGCTTACTACAATGTAGGTCCTGCGGGTTATAACTCCAGCCACAAGATGAAAAAACAAGGAAAAAAGTATGCAGAGCAAGTTAAGCAACATCATGAAACCCTAAAAGGTGCCTTATAAATTTAACTTAAAATCTCTTATCATCTATTAATAGATGATAGGAGATTTTTTTTTGCTTGATATGTTGTTTTCAGACTTTTAATAACGTCCGAAAACCACGAGCAGCATAATATGATTCAGCTCCATTATGATAAATAAAAACCCGACCATAACGCTTATCACCAAATATAGCCCCACCTTTTTCACGGATATTTTCTGGTGTGAATAACCAGCTTGAAGTTTTCATATCAATTGAATCTATCGCCTGAAGCTCATAATAATCATGTTCTGTTAGCAATTCGACACCCATGTGTGAAATCATGTCTAGCACAGAGTTTTCAGGCTTATTGGCTTTTCTAGAATCTAATGCTTCTCGATCATAACAACAACTTCTTCGACCAACTGGACTCTCTATACTACAATCCATAAAAATATAATGATCAGAGATATGATCATGCATTACCACATCGGGTTCACCGCCTGTTCGCTCCATTTCATGAAGTGACCATACTTTATTAGGGCTTGCTTTCAGTTTGATTTGAATTTTCAACCATTGCATAGCTTTATGCCTCTGCATATTTTGTTCAAATCTCTCTTTTAAAATATTTAAAAAATTTGCAAATTGTTGTTCATTCAATAATTTGTCTTTTGGCTTATCTTCTTTCATTTTAAACCTCTTCTATTTTTATTTTAAAATATTGTGCATTATTTCTTTCATCAATAACAAGTTTCAAAATAATATGAAATTGTACCTATAAAGTATTTTTTGATTTTTTATTTTCCCATTTTCCCCACACAAAAAAACACCCCCAACTCTCATAGCAATGCTATTCGGGTTGGGGGTGTCTGGAATAATGAGCTGGCGATGACTTACTCTCACATGGGTAATCCCACACTACCATCAGCGCTAAGAGGTTTCACTTCTGAGTTCGGGAAGGGATCAGGTGGTTCACTCTTGCTATTGTCGCCAGCACAACTGTTTATGGACTTGTTCGGGTCTTATTTACAT
>NZ_NEGE01000021.1 GCF_002135355.1 Acinetobacter sp. ANC 4169
TGACGTTTACTTGAACCTGTTGGGTTAGCTTCACGAATCCATTTATCTAATGTGGAATAACCCACACCTAATTTCTGGGCGATTGCAGCTACAGACTCGTGTGAGTTTGAAAGTGCATAATCAATTGCTTGCTGTTTAAATTCTGGACTAAAGCGTTTAGCCATTTTTACATCTCCAAAGTTAACGTTACGTTATCTTTAGAGGGACTACATGTCCATTATTTTGGCTAGGATCACTGCTCGATTCAAAGAAATAAAACCAGCAAATATTGCTCCTATGGTTACAAATATTTTTATCCACCCTTCAAAAATCTCAGATGAAAAGGGCATATAAAGATATATCGCATAAAGTAAGAAAAATACGTAACCGAAGTAATTTAATGCCATGCTGACTTTTGGAAATAAAAGTTTTGACTTGAACTCATATTTTTCTTCAATTACAGATATATTTATTAATGAATGTGAAAAAAATAGTAAATCTAAAATCTGATCTAAAACTAGTAACCTTTTCTCATGCAAATTGATAAAGTACGTGAGTAAGCTGTGATCAATAAACTTCAATCTAGTTAAGTTTTGCGCGGCTTTATCTTTTATTAGTAGATTAATATTCTTACACGTTTCCGGTAAATAATACTTATGAAAATATTCTTCATAATTTTCTAGTTCAGCTTTGAACTTTTTTCTTCTGTGTTCATGTAAGACATGTAGATTAATCCCTAAAGCTAAGATTGCTGTAACGATTGCTACAATAGCTCCAATTGTGCTTGTTAAGTCCATGAATATTCATCATTATAATTTTCTTTATTATATAAAAAACCCGCTTCACAGCGGGTTTTTTTTCAAAATTAATTAGATCAACCAATCAATTTCTTCATCAATTCATTCACTTGAGCAGGGTTGGCTTTACCTTTAGACGCTTTCATCACTTGACCAACAAGACCGTTGAAAGCTTTCTCTTTACCAGATTTAAACTCTTCAACCATCTTCTCGTTGGCAGCAAGCACTTCCTTAATAATCGCTTCAATCGCGCCTGTATCAGTTTCCTGTTTCAAGCCTTTCTCAGCAATAATCTCGTCTGCAGTTTTGCCTTCTTCCCACATAAAGCCGAACACCTGTTTCGCGATTTTACCGCTGATCGTGTTGTCCACAATACGCGCGATCATGCCACCAAGTTTTTCAGCAGATACAGGAGAGTCAGCCAAATCCAAGCTTGCTTTGTTTAAAGCGCCTGAGAATTCACCCATCACCCAGTTCGCAGCAATCTTACCTTGCGCAGCACCGCCAGCAGCAGCCACAACAACTTCATAGAAGTCCGACAACTCGCGTGTAAGCGTCAATACGTGAGCATCGTACTCAGTCACGCCAAAGTCAGCCACGAAACGCTCACGACGCGCTTTAGGTAACTCAGGAAGGGCAGCACGAGCTGCTTCAATTTGTTCGTCTGCAATGATCACAGGCAACAAGTCCGGGTCAGGGAAGTAGCGGTAATCGTTCGCTTCTTCTTTAGAACGCATTGAACGGGTTTCCATTTTCACAGGGTCGAACAGACGCGTTTCTTGGTCAATGGTACCGTCCCATTCCAGGATTTCCATTTGACGTTCAATTTCAACATTGATCGCTTGTTCAATGAAACGGAATGAGTTCAAGTTTTTCAACTCACAACGCGTACCGAAGGGTTGACCCGGACGACGTAAAGACACGTTACAGTCACAGCGGAACGAACCTTCAGCCATGTTACCGTCAGAGATCCCTAACCAGCGTACTAGCGTATGAATCGCTTTAATATAGGCAACCGCTTCTTCAACCGAACGCATATCCGGTTCAGATACGATTTCAAGCAGCGGCGTACCGGCACGGTTCAAGTCGATACCTGACATACCTTCGAACTGGTCGTGAATCGATTTACCTGCATCTTCCTCAAGATGCGCACGTGTTACGCCAATGCGTTTAACCGTGCCATCTTCAAGCTGGATGTCGATATGACCCAAGCCCACAATCGGGTTGTCCATCTGGCTAATCTGATAGCCTTTTGGAGAATCCGGGTAAAAGTAGTTTTTACGTGCAAATACAGAAGCCTGGTCGATGTAAGCATCGATGCCCAAACCAAAGCGGATCGCAAGATCAACCACTTCTTTGTTTAGTACAGGAAGTACGCCCGGCATTGCCAAATCAACAAGGCTCGCTTGTGTGTTTGGATCATTACCAAAAACAGTCGATGAACCTGAGAAAATTTTGGTATTGGTTGCAAGCTGAGTGTGAATCTCGATACCAATAACGACTTCCCAACCATCAATCAGGTTAGATTTTGGTTTCTTTTGAGCTTGAGCCATTATGCATTCTCCTCAGCAATTGCAGCGCGTTTCGTATGCCAATTCGTTGCTTGTTGGTACTGGTGCACCACAGACAACAATTGAGATTCTGACCAGTAATTACCAATCAGTTGTAAGCCAACCGGTAAATTGTCTTTGTCAAAACCAACAGGCGCGTTAATCGCAGGAAGACCTGCCAGGTTCACCGCGATGGTGTAGATGTCACCCAAGTACATCTCAACAGGAGAAAGATTCGCACCGATTCTATATGCAGTGGTCGGCGCAGAAGGAGCTGCAATCACGTCAACATTTTCGAATGCTTTTAAGAAGTCTTGCTGGATTAAACGACGTACTTTCTGTGCTTTTACATAGTAGGCATCGTAATAACCGGCAGAAAGTGCGTAAGTACCAATCAAGATACGACGTTGTACTTCAGCACCAAAACCTTCAGAACGTGAACGTTTGTACAAGTCCATCAAGTCCACTGGGTTTTCACAGCGGTAGCCATAACGTACGCCGTCAAAACGCTGTAAGTTTGAAGATGCTTCGGCAGGGGCAATCAGGTAGTACGTTGGAACATAAGCATCGGTCATGTTGAGGTCAATCTCAACCAAAACAGCGCCCATTTCCTCTAATTTTTTCAGTGATTCTTCAACACGTGCTTTAACGTCTGCATCCAAACCTTGAACATTGAAGTACTGTTTTGGAATACCAATACGTAAACCTTTAACAGAAGTACCGTTCAGGTTTGCAACGTAGTCATCAACATCTTTTTGAACAGAGGTTGAGTCTTTGGCATCATGACCGGCCATCACGTTCATCAAGTAAGCACAGTCTTCAGCAGAACGTGCCATCGGGCCACCTTGGTCTAAAGATGATGCATAAGCGATCATGCCGAAACGAGATACACGACCGTATGTCGGTTTAAGACCAGTCAAACCACAGAAAGACGCAGGCTGGCGAATTGAACCGCCAGTGTCTGTACCGGTGGCAAACGGAGCCAAGTCAGCCGCTACAGCCGCAGCAGAACCGCCTGAAGAACCGCCAGGAACGTGATCCAGCGCCCAAGGGTTTTTGGTCGCGCCAAAGTAAGATGACTCGGAAGTTGAACCCATGGCGAATTCGTCCATGTTCACTTTACCTAAAGTCACAAGGCCCGCAGCTTTAGCTTTCGCTACAACGGTGGCGTCGTAAGGAGAGATAAAGTTATCCAGCATTTTAGAACCGGCAGTGGTTTTAATGCCTTGGGTACAGAAAATATCTTTATGCGCAATTGGCACACCGGTTAAAGCGCTTGCATGACCAGCTTTAATGGCTGCATCAGCTGCATCGGCTTGAGCCAAAGCCTGCTCAGGCGTGACAGTGACATAAGATTGTACTTGAGCATCGATTTTTTCAATGCGTTTTAAATAATGTTCGGTCAATTCGCGAGACGAAAATTTAGCCTCAGCCAAACCCTCGGAAAGTTCACGAATCGATAAGCGATGTAAATCTGTCATGAGAAATATTTCTTTACGTTTAATTTAATAAAATGATTTAACTGAATAAAAATTACTCAATCACGCGCGGAACAAGGTACAAGCCATCTTGGGTTGCCGGTGCAACAGCTTGATATTCTTCACGATGATTTTCTTCAGAAACCACGTCTTCACGTAAGGGCTGTGGATTGTCAAATGGGCTTTTAAGCGGCTCAACACCTTCAGTGTTAATGCCTTTTAAGGTTTCCATCATGCCTAAAATTTTATTTAGACTTTGAGCATATTCAGCAGATTGCGTATCATTTAGCGACAATCGGGCAAGATGTGCGATTGCTGAAACTGTTTTTGCATTTAGATCTGCAGAATGCTGAGCATCCGATGTAGACATAATATTACCTAATCAGTATTAAAAAAATTCAAAATATCGTGCGTTATAATAAGCGATTGACTTGTTCAAATCATCACATTTAGTTAAAGTTGCCACCTTGCGTCCACATAAAGTTTAATCGAGAACGTCTCCGTGATTCTAAAAAGACTAATTGGCTTGTTTTCGCCCGATCTAGCCATTGATTTAGGTACAGCAAATACACTTATTTATGCACCAGGACGAGGCATTATATTAAATGAACCGACGGTTGTGGCAATTCGTCACAGTGGTTCACAAAAAATCGTTGCCGCTGTTGGTCTTGATGCTAAACAAATGCTTGGTCGTACTCCTGCAAATATTTCTGCAATCCGCCCGATGAAAGATGGTGTGATTGCCGATTTCGAAGTGACCGAAACCATGTTGAACCAATTTATTGGTAAAGTACATGAAAAGCGTCTGTTCCCGCCTGCACCGCGTGTTGTGGTGTGTGTACCGTGCAAATCAACGCTGGTTGAGCGCCGTGCCATTCGTGAAGCCGTATTCAATGCTGGCGCACGTGATGTCCGTTTAATTGAAGAGCCAATGGCTGCTGCAATTGGTGCTGGTATGCCGGTTGAACAGGCATGTGGTTCGATGGTTGTGGACGTTGGTGGTGGTACCACTGAAATTGCAATCATTTCATTACAGGGTTGCGTATATGCAGACTCGCTACGTATTGGCGGTGATGTATTTGATGAACAGATCATTAACTACGTACGTAAAGCGCATGGCTGTGTGATTGGTGAAACCACGGCTGAAGTGATTAAAAAAGAAGTGGGTATGGCATTGCCGGATGAAGGTGCTCCAATACTCGAAATCGAAGTTCGTGGTCGTAACCTGGCTGAAGGTGTGCCTCGTGCCATTACCGTAACTTCAGTTGAAATTGCCCAGGCGATTTCTGATCCACTACAAAATATTGTGTCTGCGGTGAAATCTGCACTTGAACAAACTCCACCTGAATTGTCTTCCGACATTGCAGAACGTGGCATTGTGCTGACCGGTGGTGGCGCATTGCTTCGCAACCTTGACAAGCTACTTGCACAAGAAACGGGTTTACCTGTGGTTGTGGCTGAAGATCCGTTGACTTGCGTCACTCGTGGCGGTGGTAAAGTTCTGGAATTCTTCGACAATCCAAATCACGACATGCTCTTTGTAGGTTAAGTTAAGGACCAGGCGGTGCAAACACAACTGTTTTCTCGACAACCGCCATCTTTTCGCTCATTTATCATTGCGGTCATCACATGTCTGGTTGTGCTGTTTTTTAACTGGCGCATGCCCCATGTGATTCAGCCCGCACGTGATGTCTTGTATGCGGCATATAATCCGATTTATGCAGCTGCAAGTTATCCGGTATTATCGCGAGAATGGCTCAATCAACAAACCAAGTCTGAAGCCCAGTTACGTCGTGAAAATACCGCGATGCAAGCCGAGCTGTTACAGGCTCAGGTTCGTCTGCAAAAACTATCTGAACTTTCTGCTGAAAATACCCGTCTAAGAGGGCTGCTAGATACGCCTTTGATTATTGATGGACGCATGGAAATTGCAGAAGTGATCGGTACCGATGCAGATCCTTTAAGACATATTATTGTGATTAACCGTGGTTCCAGCAGTCAGCTTAAGGTCGGTCAGACCGTGCTGGATGATAAGGGGATTATGGGGCAGATCATTAATGTCAATTCGCATAGTAGCCGTATTATGTTGTTGTCCGATAAAGAGCACTCCCTCTCTGTGCGTTTAGAACATACAGGAATGCGTGCCATTGTATCGGGAACAGGTGATTTAGGTCATTTGAAGATGGAATATGTTCCGACCAGCGCCAATGTCAAGGTCGGTGAAAAAGTGTATAGCTCAGGTCTGGGGGCACATTTCCCGGCGGGTTATCTGGTGGGTACAGTCTCTAAAGTGAATCGGCATAATTCAGGTGAATTTGCCCAGATTGAAGTGATTCCAGCCGCGCAACTGGCAGGTGGACATCATGTGGTCGTCCTGTTTTCTGATTCACTAGCGATGGAGCAGCCGCATGCGACTCGCTAAATTACGTGCTGAACAAAAACGTGATCCTTTAATTGCCATTATTGTTTCGGTCATTCTCTGTTCCGTGCTGATGGTTTATCCGTTGTCGTATACCGTATCGGGTGCACGTCCCTTATTCATGTTGCTGCTCGTGCTATTTTGGGTGATGTGCCAGCCCACCTGGTGCGGAATCTGGTTTGCTTTTGCCACCGGGATTTTTACCGACCTGCTGCTAGATGCTCCTTTAGGCATGAATGCGCTAAGTTTTGTGTTAATTACCTTTATAGTCAGGTTTTTAACACGTGAACGACGCATCTTGACCTTTGGTAATCTTTGGGTGATTAGTTTCCTGGCGGTGCTGGCGCATCTATTTTTGACCTGGATTTTGCAAATTATGGGTGGCTTGCAATTTTCAATTGCCAGACACTGGCAGCCTTTATTGACCAGTCTGCTGGTTTTCCCGGTCATGTATTTTATGCTGAAAAAATGGCGCGTTTAATTCTGGCTTCGAGTTCTCCGCGTCGTCGGGAACTGCTGCAACAGTTGGGTTTGGATTTCGAGATCTTTAGCCCGGATATCGATGAATCTATTCTTGCAGGGGAAAATGTTGCCGCTTATGTCGAGCGTTTAGCCTTTAGCAAGGCTCAAGCCGTATTAGCGCAATTTCCAGAGGCCATAGTTATTGCCGCTGACACCAGTTTAGGGGTAGATGGTCAAATTTTAGGTAAACCTGAATCTAAACGACATGCTTTTGAAATGTGGCAACGTATTTCAGGTCGTAAACATGATGTATTTTCAGGTGTTTGCGTACGTACAAGTACAGAAAAATCAAGTATAGTGGTACGAACGCAGGTTGAGTTTCAAAAATTAAGTCTCAATGATATGGAAGATTATTGGGCCACAGGGGAACCAGTAGGCAAAGCGGGTGGTTATGCCATTCAAGGCATCGCATCGCGTTATATTCCCCGTATAGAAGGCAGTTATAGCAATGTCGTGGGCTTGCCTTTACATGAAACCGTACAGTTATTACAGGCAGTTAAGGCACTAAATTAACTGACCTCAAAAAGAATTTTTATAATGTTTTGAGTTTTATTATGTCTGACGAGTTGTTGATTAACGTCACACCTATGGAATGTCGTGTGGCCTTAATCCAGAACGGCACGGTCAATGAATTATTTGTTGAGCGTACAGTTAAGCGTGGATTGGTAGGCAATATTTATAAAGGCAAAGTGGTGCGTGTACTGCCGGGCATGCAGGCTGCTTTTGTCGATATCGGGCTTTCTCGCACTGCTTTTCTACATATCAATGATATGGTCTGGCCACGCAATCAACCCACTCCCAATGTTTTTGAACTGCTGCAGCCCGGTCAAGTTCTCACTGTTCAAGTGATGAAAGACATGCTGGGAACCAAAGGCGCGCGTCTTAGTACCGACCTTTCCATTCCTTCACGCTACCTTGTTTTAATGCCTTATGGTCATCATATTGGCGTGTCGCAACGCATTGAATCTGAACAGGAACGTGATCGGCTACGTTCAATGATCGAAAGGATTCAAACTGAACATAAATTACCAGGCAGCGTGATTGTCCGTACTGCGGCAGAGGGGATTCCTGAATCTGAAATTGCGCAAGATATGGCCTATTTGGCCAAGCTGTGGGAATTTATTCAGCGCAAGCAACAAAGCATTGCCGTGCCGTCACTGATTTTTGAAGAATTGCCTCTGCCTCAGCGGGTTATTCGTGACTTGGCCAATGAAGATACCGCCAAAATTTCCGTTGATTCACGTGAAATACATACCAAGTTACAAGACTTTGTGCTTGAGTTTGTACCGAGTATGCAAGACCGGTTAGTACACTATCCGGGTGAACGTCCAATTTTTGATTTATACAATGTTGAAGAAGATATACAGAAGGCGCTGCAAACACGGGTAGCGTTGAAGTCGGGTGGCTATCTGATGATAGACCAGACTGAAGCCATGACCACCATTGATGTCAATACCGGTTCCTATGTCGGCGGTCGAACCTTGGAAGACACGGTATTTAAAACCAATATGGAAGCGACTCAGGTCATTGCCCGTCAGCTGCGCTTACGTAATTTGGGCGGCATTATCATTATTGACTTCATCGATATGCAGGAAGCCCAGCATCGTGAAGAAGTGATGAGTCAGTTTGAGCGTATGCTGGAACGTGATCATGCCAAAACTAAAATCACCCAGGTTTCGGAGTTGGGTCTGGTGGAAATGACCCGAAAACGTACCCGTGAATCTTTAGAACACTTATTATGTGAATCGTGTCCTACTTGTCAGGGCCGCGGCTATGTGAAAACGGCAGAGACGGTATGTTACGAAATTTTTCGTGAAATTTTAAGATATGCACGTGCTTTTGAAAGTAAAAGTGGTTTTACCGTGGTTGCACATCCTTCCGTGATTGACCGATTGTTAACAGCGGAAGCACCCGCAGTGGCCGATTTAGAGCACTTTATAGGGCGTATCATCAAATTTCAGGTGGAAAATCTATATACGCAAGAGCAATACGATATCATTCTGAGTTGAAATTGTAACAGAATATCGTTAAACACTTGTTACATCTGAAATTTTACTTTTTAAGTGTAATTTTGAATACTAGTCATACACAGTAGCCAAAGCCAAAATCTCCCAGTTTTGGCTTAGCAAAAAAAGAGGTATGACATGAGTATGAGCCAAGCAATTATAAAAAAAAGTTTGAACGCTTTAGAGAATAAACCTGCACACAGCGGCTATATTGTGGATGAGCAGGGCAAAGAAGTTCAAATTACGGCTGCCATGATTCGTTCGGTCTGCCATCAATTATTAAATCAATGTCGTGCAATTAAGAATTAATCTCGTATAATTAAAAAATAAAGGGGCCTTTGAAAGGCCCCTTTATTAATTTACTCTTCACTTTTTTGAAATAGCGGTTAACTCACCGCTCTTAACTTCTTTGGCGGGATATCTTGACCCACAATCTCTTCAAAGCGCTGAATTTCATCTTCCAGGTGTGTGAGCAAGTTTTGCATCTTCGGTAAGGCATTGCGACAACCGGTTAAGCCCACTTCCAGTTTGTCTAAATAGCTGGTCATTGTAATATTAAGTGCCTGTCCATCCAGAACAATAGATGCAGGGTAGAGTGCATCTAATTTAGCACCATTCCAGTAGAGCGGTTCACGCGGTCCTGGAACATTTGAAATCACGATATTGAACGCTTGGTGCTTTGGCATTACGCCTGACACAATGTTTAAGCCCGCAGCACCATAAACCAATGCGCTATAGTTTAAAATTTGATTTGAATTCATGCGTTTGAAACGCTGTTTGGCATTTAACACGCTACGGCGAATAATTTGTAGCCGTTCTAATGGTGTTTCCTTATCCGTACCCAAGTTGGCTAGAATCATGGTGATACGGTTAGAGACATCAGAATTATCATCACGAACGGAGGCAGGTACCATCGCAATCAGCGGTTTTTTCGGTAATGCGTGTTGACTGAGCAAATATTCACGCAGCGCGCCAGAACAGATGGCCAGTACTACATCATTAATGGTCACACCGAGTACTTTAGCAATTTTACTTAATCGAGCCAGTTCAAAAGATTGTGCAGCAAAACGACGAGAAGAACTCACGCGTTGATTCAAAATACTACTTGGCGCCTGGAAACTTGAAACATAGTCAGGATTACGTCCCATATCTTTACAGATCGTCTGAGATAATTCATACATGACTTTTGGGGTTGCTTCAAATTGCTCTTTTAAGGCACCCATAATTTTTTTTATGCGACTCTGTGGTGGGGCTTTAATGCGTTTAGCACGTGGACCTTCAACACACCACAGTGGCACAATACTTTTGGTATTTGGATCATGCGACAGTGATTTTTCAACTAAACGCATGCCGGCAATACCATCCACCATCGCATGGTGAATTTTAAAGTACATGGCAAAGCGGTTGCCTTCAATACCTTCAATAATATTACAGGTCCAAAGTGGTTTAGCACGATCAAGCAGTGCGCTATGCTCTTGTGAAATATAAGTGAGTAATTCACGGATTCGACCTGGATGCGGAAGCGCGATGTGACGGAAATGATGGTCTAAATCAAATTCCTGGTCTTCGTCCCAAAATAGGCCATTGAGTTTATTATTAAAAGGCGCAACAGGAAGACACTTGGATTTACGAATATCAGCAACGAGATCTTGAATAAATGTGTCAGGTGCATTGTCAGGAATTTGAAATAGAAACAGTCCACCGACATGCATCGGTTGTTGACGTTTTTCTAGCGACAAAAAAATAAAATCAATTGGGTGTAATGGACGCATAGCGCGGAATGCCTCACTGCAATTTTTGGCTGTTCTTATATGAACAGGCTTGTTAGAATTATAAAAACCGTTTTTTAGTATATCTTTTTTCAAAAAGAAAAGAACTGCTTTATGTGTAATCATAAGTTAAAAAAAACCACTGAATCACAGTGGTTTTTTTAAAAAAATTATTATTTTAAATTTCCTGCATGTAAGCCACATTCTTTATGGGTAGCTTCTTCCCACCACCAGCGACCTTCGCGTTCATGCTGATTCGGCAATACAGGGCGGGTGCAAGGTTCACAGCCAATCGAAATAAAACCACGTTCATGCAAAGGATTATATGGAATTTCCATCATACGAATATAGTTCCATACGTCGGAACTCGACCAGTTTGCCAGCGGGTTATATTTAATGAGTTGTTTTCCAGGACCTGAAAAACCGGCATCTGCTTGAACTACTGGAATTTCAGTACGAGTGCCCGGGCTTTGGTCTTTACGCTGACCGGTAATCCAGCCATCCAGCGTAGCCAGTTTTTTACGTAGGGGCTGAACTTTACGGATGCCACAACATTCTTTATGGCCATCTTGATAGAAGCTAAAGAAACCTTTTTCAGTGACCAGTTTTTGCATCACTTCTGTTTCCGGGAAGCAAATTTCGATCTCAATATTGTAGTGTTTACGGACAGTATCGATAAATTGATAAGTTTCTGCATGTAAACGACCAGTATCGAGGCTAAAGACACGAAAAGGTTTACCCAGATGAGAAGCCATATCAATCAAAACGACATCTTCAGCCCCTGAAAATGAAATGGCAATTTCACCTTGCTGACTTAAGGCAAGTTCCAGAATCTCGCTGGGAGACTTATCGGCATATTCAGATGCAAGCGCATCAACAAGGTCAATGGTAGGGATGTGAGTCATGACAGTTCCTGGCTATAGGCTTGGATACTTAAAAACCTATATTAATTTATTTCACAACGATTTTAATAGAATTGAAATAATCTGCTTAGCACTAAAAAATAAATACTTATGAATAAAATAGATTTAAAAAACAGCACCTGAAATATCAATTTTTAAGCTATGATAGCGCAAAATTTTTCACTGACATTGGGAGAACCCATGGAAATCGTATGTCTTGATCTTGAGGGTGTGTTAGTTCCAGAAATTTGGATTAACTTTGCCAAAAAAACTGGAATTAAAGCATTGGAAGCCACTACACGTGATATTCCAGACTACGATGTGTTAATGACGCAGCGCCTGAATATTTTAAAAGAGCACGGTTTGGGCTTGAATGATATTCAGGACGTGATTGCAGATATGGGACCTTTCCCGGGTGCTAAAGAATTTGTGAAATGGGTGAGTACGCATTTCCAGTTGATTATTCTTTCAGATACTTTCTATGAGTTTGCTCATCCTTTAATGAAGCAACTGGATTGGCCAACCATTTTCTGCCATAAATTGGAAACTGATGAAAATGGCATGATCACAGATTATAAACTGCGCCAGCCAGATCAAAAGCGTCAGGCAGTTAAAGCTCTGCATGGTTTGAACTTCCGCGTGATTGCTGCTGGTGATTCATATAATGATACTACGATGCTAGGCGAAGCAGACCACGGCTTCCTGTTTGATGCGCCTGAAAATGTGATTGCGGAATTCCCGCAATTCCCACCTATTCATGGTTATGACGCGTTAAAAGAAGCAATTCGTAATGCTTCAGTGCGTAATATTCCGGCTTAATATTTTTAAGTTTATAGAATAAGAAAGGGCGCTTTATGCGCCCTTTTTTGTTTGATCCTAATTTTTAGAGCAAATTAGAAGCGGTAACCGATTTTCAAGCTATAACCAATCGCATCATTGTCTTCAAAGTTAGCTGCTGACAAATCTGTACCAAAATAGCTAGCGACTTGTGATTTAGCATCACCAAGCCAGAAGTATTTAACACCTGCTTGAACAAATGACTGTGGAGTAGGAGAGAATTGACCACCTAAACCTACACTCCAATATCCTTCAGTTGGACCAAGAGTAGATACTGGATTACCTGCACCAGAATCCCAACCAACCATGACTGTACCAGCCCATTGATCATTAATTTTACGGCCTACACCAACGTTAGCAGAAATTTGATCTTTATCATAAGCTACTAAATCAAAGCCACGTGGATTGTTGATTTGAGATTGAGTTAATGCAGATGCAAGTTGTCCAAACTGATGTGGACGAATTGCAAATTTAGACCATTCAACCCAACGTAGTTGAGCAAATGCAACTGTATTGGCCATAATGCCTGTCTGTAAATCAAGATTTACAGATTGTGGGGTAGTAATTTTAGTTTTTTTATCTGACTCATAATAACTAAGGGGAGGAAGTTTCCCTGTTAATGGGAATCCAGCAGCATATGGCATTTCTTCATAAACATTAACTTTATGATCAATTTCTGAACGGTATGTAAGGGCTGCTTTAAGTGCGATTTCAGGAATTTGATAAGCAATACCAGCTAGCCAACCGATAGATGAATTTTCACCAATTTTAGCATTGTAGCCAGTATAGTCAGCTCCTGTTACTGAATTCTTTGGTTTATAGCAAGCACCGATAGAGCATGCTGGACCACCAAGAGGGCCATATGCCGAACCTCTGAGTTGTACATCACCTTTTACAGTTTGATAAACTGGACCTGCATAAATATTCCAGTTCTCAGTTGGCTGAAAACCAAAAATGAACGAAAGATTTTGAGTTTGAACATCAACGTTGGTAGCTTCATTTCCGTATGTAAAAGCACCTACATTATTTGCTCCAAGACTTACAGCATCTTTACTGGTATGGCGCTGATCATCAAGTGAATATGCAGCTTTAGCACCAAAAGGCTGGTCATAAATTAAACCAAATGAAAGATTGTCGGTCATTTGAACTTTTAGAGCTGCATTATAAAAGTGGTAACTTTCAGCCATATCTCCTAGTTCAGAATTTTGTAAAGTATTTTCCTTCTTGGTAATTCCAATTGGAGTCCAATCTGAATTCATTTTGCCAGATACATCTGCATCCAATGCAGAAATACCCACTTCAAAATAGTTTCCAGGCTGTAAAAATGCTGAAATAGATTGTCCCGAACGGTCCATAGCTGCGGCAAAAACAGCACTTGTTGGTAAGCTTGCTAAAATGATTGCACTGCTAAGAGCTTTTAAGTTCATTTTTCTTTCCTTGACTCTTAAATGTAACAAAACGCATCTATGCGTTAATGAAAATAGTAGATATGTAAATTATTTTTAACTCTATCTATGTGTGAAAAATATCATAATAAAAAAAAGAGTAAATACTCTATATGGAACATTTGGTAAAATTAAAACCATTGTTTTATGGTGAAAATAGATTATTTACTCTATTTTTTTATATAAGGTATTGAAAATAAAAAAATAAAATAACGCACCAAAACAATGCGAATAAATTGATTTGAATGTTTAAAAAACGTTCAATTGAATCCGGGTTCAAAATAAATATTATTTTTAGAAATTATATTTTATTTTTCTAATAAAAAAGGAGCTTCGTGTTTATGAAGCTCCTTAAACAGAAAATGCTTACTTATTAAAATTTGTAGCCAATTTTCATACCATACGCGAGTGCAGTATTGTCTTCAAAGTCGCCAACTGGACTACCACCAGTTTGTGCTTTGGCATCACCTAACCAAAGGTATTTTACGCCAGCAGCAATAAAGTAGTTTTCAGCAGGGCTGTATTGTGCACCTAAACCTACACTCCAGTTTCCTTCTACAGGACCAAGTGTAGTTACAGGGTTACCTGCGCCAGAATCATAACCAACAGAAGCTGAACCTGCCCATTTGGCATTGAATTTACGTGATACACCTGTGGTAATTGACCATTGGTCATCAGAGTAATCAATGAGGTTTTGCGCTTTGCCTTTTGCAGCAGCAGTAGCTAATGCCAAATTGGTTGGTTTGACTGCAAATTGATCCCAATGCACCCAACGCAGATTAGCGAATGCTAGAGTATCTTTTGCAATACCTGATTGCAAATCAAGGTTTACAGATTGAGGTGTAACCACTTCAGTATGTGACTGAGGACGAATCACTGTGCCAAAACCAAATGTTTCTGAAGTATCAAGTTCATGTTTGATTTCAGAACGATAAGTCACCGCAGCTTTTAATGCAATTTCAGGAATAGAGTAAGCTGCACCTGCAATCCAGCCGAATGCTTCATCCTCTTTAAAGTTAACATCATAGCCACCTAGCATGGTTGGACCACCGTATGCTGCACCGCGTAAAGAGACTTGACCTTTTACTGTTTGATATACAGGTCCGGCATAGAAATTCCAGTTTTCATTTGGTTGGTAACCCACTAATGCAGTGATATTATTGGTCTTTACTTCTACATGAGTACCTTGGTTAACTGATTTTTCTGCAAATACACTATTTTCTACCGCGTATGTTGCATCTGCGCCATAAGGCTGATCATAAAGTAAACCTAATGAAACTTTATTTGTTGCTTGTACCTTAATTGCAGCTGAAGGGGAGGTGTAGTCATCACCCATATCACTGACTTTGTTTCCAGCAATATCTTTTCCTTCCACCGTCGGATCAATGACTGTAAAACCAGCTTCAGCATAGTTTCCAGGCTGTAAAAATGCAGAAATTGATTGACCAGAACGATCTAAACCACCCGCAAAAGCAGCACTGGCTGGAACTAAACTAAGTAAAATGGCTGAATGAATGGCTGTAAGCTTCATAGATTCTTTTCCCTGAGCTGCTTAATCTTTTAAAAAGTTACGCGAAAGTAACATAAATAAAATAAGAGTAAATGCTCAGCTTGGATTGGAAAATGAACTGTATAATTCAAAAAATGAACTTGAATAGAGTAAAAGTACTAACAATACTTTTGTATATTAATGATTTATAAGTGAAAAAATAGAGTAATAAGCTTAAAAAAAATGACTAATAGCGGTAATTTCTTTTGATCAATTTTAAAACATATAGGTTTAAGTCTTGGGCAAAACAAGAGGTATTATGTAAAAAGACCATTACGAACAATGGTCTTTTTATCTTTCAGTTAAATAATATTAGAAGCGGTAACCGATTTTTAAACCATATGCAAGTGCATCATTGTCTTCAAAGTCTGCAACATATGAGCTAGAACCGGCATCAGAAGCTGCTTGTGCTTTCGCATCGCCTAGCCAGAAATATTTCACACCGCCAGCGATGAAGTAGTTAGGCGCCGGACTGAATTGTAAACCAAGACCCACATTCCAATATCCTTCAGTAGGACCAAGGGTAGATACAGGATTGCCTGCGCCCGTGTCATAACCTACTGATACGTTGCCTGCCCATTTTTCGTCAAATTTACGACCCACACCTACGGTAGCAGAAATTTGATCATCAGTATAAGAAACAATATTAAAGCCATTCGGATTATTCGGTGTTGCACCAGCAGCACCTAACTTTTCAGAAACTTTTCCAAATTGTTCAGGACGAATCGAGAATTCTTTCCAGTTCACCCAACGAACGTTAGCAAATGCTACCGTATCTGCCATGATGCCTGTTTGAAAGTCAAGGTTTACGGATTGTGGCGTAGTAATTTTTGTATTGGTTTGTACATCATAGCTAGGTAAAGCTGCTGGTGAACCTGGCAATGGGAGACCAAGAATATTACTTACGCCATACTCATGAGTATCAGATTCATGATCGATTTCAGAGCGATATGTTAAAGACGCTTTGAGTGCAATATCAGGAATTTGATAAGCCAAACCTGCTAGCCAACCTACGGCATTGTCTTCCTTCATATTCGCATTATATTGACCTAAAGCAGTGGTACTACCATAAGCCAAGCCACGTAACTGAATATTACCTTTAACAGTTTGATAAACTGGACCTGCATAAATATTCCAGTTTTCAGTTGGCTGGAAACCAAATAACATAGAAATGTTTTGTGATTTTACTTCAACATTGGTTGCTTCCGTACCATTATGGAAAACTCCACCAGCAGCTGGATTTAAATAAGTATCGGTAGAGTAAGTTGCTTCAGCACCAAAAGGTTGATCATAAATTATCCCTAAAGAAAATTGATCAGTAAGTTGAAGCTTTAAAGCTGCGCTTGGGAAATAGTAATCATCTGCCATTTCTCCAACTGATGTTCCACGATAGGCAGGCGCTAACGGGGCTGCTGCACCACCAGGTGTCCAGTTATTTTGTACTTTCCCTGACACATTTGGATCCAAAACAGAAATACCCGCTTCGAAATAATTACCAGGTTGTAGGAATGCTGAAATAGATTGACCTGAACGGTCCAAAGCAGCTGCGAATGCACCTGTCATTGGTACTGTTGCAAGAAGCATGGCTGTACTAAGAGTTTTTAATTTCATTCTTTGTCTTTCCTTGAGGTACAAATTTATTACGGCTGATTTATGTTATGAATACGCTGATTTTTTTTGGTAATATTGGTCTTATAACTCAATATTATTTGTTACTCCATGTCACAAAAATAGCACAATAAAAAAAAGAGTAAATGCTCTACAAAAAACTATCGTGTTTAAAATGTCGGCATATTAGAGTTTTTAATCTAAAATTAGATTAATATTTTATTTTAAATTATTGAAAAATAATTAATTAAAATGATTTTTTAATGATTTAATGTTAATATTTATTTGATTAAAAAATAACCATTTATCGTAAAAAGTGTAATATTTTTATGTGATAGAGTTCTCTATTTTGAAAATGGTATTTGAAATGAAGAAATAGATATTCATGAGATCTAATTTTTAAAATATTTCTTGTGAAGGATTTTTATTTTAGAATTTTTAAAAACCGTATCATTAGCCGGCTAAGGAAAATTTTAAAGATAAAAATGGATAGGAAATGAGGCTCAAAGCGAGCTTAATAGAATTTTGGATTCTTTTTTATTAAATATTTTCATTAAACATTCAGAGGGAAAATATTGTGCGCCCTGCGGGAGTCGAACCCGCGTCGGTCACTTAGGAGGCAACTGCTCTATCCAGTTAAGCTAAGGGCACAAAACGCAGCTAATTTAGCGCAAATAGGTATAAAAAAAAAGTTACTACCGAAGTAATAACTTTTTTATTTACATAACTTATTTAATCTTCATCACTTTCAGCTTTAACATCGCTTAAATCTTTCGGATTCAATCGATCAAAGAGCACGAGCATGAAGGTAATCCAAATCGGAATCATAATTACCGCGCCCATTAATCCTTCTTGCCACATAATGTAAAGAATAAGACCAATGAAGATAAGAACAATATAATTACTAATTGGAGACCAAAGTGCTGGATAAAATGTTTTGAAATTCAAAACACGTTTTGCACGTCTAAACTGTAAATGGGTGAGCGTAATCATTGCCCAGTTTAGAACGAGTGCGCCAACAACAATATAAATAAGATTGCTGAGAGCTTTTTCTGGAACAAAGTAGTTTAAAAGAACACAACCAAAAATAAGTAATGCAGAAAGTAAAACAGCAGGAATAGGTACTCCTTGTTTGTTTACTTTGGTAAATACTTTTGGTGCATTGCCTTGCTGTGCCAAACTATAAAGCATACGGCTATTGGCATACATACCGCTGTTATAAACAGACAGTGCAGCAGTCAAGATAATGAAATTCAGTAAATGTGCAGCCCAGTTAATACCGAGTTGACTGAAAATCATCACAAATGGACTTTTATCTAATCCACCTAATTCTAATTGATTCCATGGCACTAAGGATAAAAGAATCGTCAGTGAACCGACATAGAAAATTAAAATACGGAAAACAACCTGATTAATTGCTTTCGGAATTGTTTTCTTAGGATTTTCTGCCTCTGCTGCAGCCATACCAATCAGTTCAATACCGCCAAATGCGAACATCAGGAAGGCAAGCATAAAGAACAGCCCTTCAAAGCCATTCGGGAAGAATCCACCATGAGTCCAAAGATTACTAAAAGATGCGGTTGAATTTGCATCTGCGGTAAATAGTAAAAAAATACCGAAAACAATCATGGAAACAACTGCGGCTACTTTAATAATAGAGAGCCAGAATTCAGATTCGCCATAGAATTTTACGTTGCCAAGGTTCACAAGCGTAATAATAATAAAGAAGAACAGTGCAGAAGCCCAGGCAGGAATATGGGGCCACCAGTAGTTAATATATTTTGCAACAGCAGTTAACTCTGTCATTGCTACTAAAATATATAAAATCCAGTAGTTCCAGCCAGTTAAGAAACCTGGAAATTTACCCCAGTATTTATATGCAAAGTGACTAAATGAGCCTGCTACAGGTTCATGAACAATCATCTCACCCAGTTGGCGCATGATTAAAAAGGCGATTAAACCACCAATGGCATAACCCAAAATGATGGAAGGACCAGCAGATTGGATGACCTGTGCGGACCCTAAGAATAAGCCCGTCCCAATTGCACCGCCCATGGCGATCAGTTGGATATGACGGTTCTTTAAGCCACGCTGAAGTTGAGAAGACTCTTTATTCAAAGTATTCAGCCCGACAATGTGTAAGGAAAGGATTGTAATAGATTGTAATAGATTGAAATGTATTAGCCTAGTACGGGGCTAGGAGGGAGGTTGTTAAAAAATATCCATAAAAAAGATATTCTATATATTTCTATTTTTAATCAATAAATTAATTTTATTTTTTATTGCATAAAATAAAATAATGGGAATGATAAAAAAAAGTTTAGGGTTCGTTTTTTATACTTAAGTCAAGAAAGCATATATTTTATAAAAAAATCGCTATGATGCTTTTTAGCATTTTGCTGATGATGTACAACAATCATAAATGAAAGGACTAAAGAGAAATGAGTTTTGCTCCCCAGATTAAAATTCCAGCAACCTATATGCGTGGTGGTACCAGTAAAGGGGTGTTCTTTAAACTGGATGACTTGCCGGAAGCAGCACAGCAGGCTGGAAAAGTGCGTGATCAGTTATTGCTGCGTGTGATTGGTAGTCCAGATCCCTACGGCAAGCAAATTGATGGCATGGGAGGAGCAAGTTCAAGTACCAGTAAAACCGTGATTTTGGCAAAAAGTTCCCAGCCGGATCATGATGTGGATTATTTATTTGGTCAGGTGGCCATTGATCAGCCTTTTGTGGACTGGAGCGGAAACTGCGGAAACTTAACCGCAGCGGTCGGTTCCTTTGCCATTTCCAATGGCCTAGTCAGTGCAGAGCGTATTCCTGAAAATGGTATTTGTACAGTACGTATCTGGCAAGCCAATATTCAAAAAACCATTATTGCCCATGTACCTGTCACCAACGGTCAAGTGCAGGAAACCGGTGACTTTGAACTGGATGGTGTCACTTTTCCGGCAGCAGAAGTGCAAATTGAATTTCTCGACCCAGCAGATGATGGTGAAGAGGGCGGCGCAATGTTCCCGACAGGCAATGTGGTCGATACCTTTGCGGTTCCGAATATCGGCACTTTCCAGGCCACTTTTATTAATGCCGGTATTCCAACCATCTTCTTAAATGCTGAAGAGATTGGCTATGAGGGCACTGAATTACAGGATGCCATCAATGGCGATGCTCAGGCACTGGCACGTTTTGAAACCATCCGCGCTTATGGTGCTAAACAGATGGGCTTGATTGAAGACATTACCGAAGCGGAAAAGCGCCAACATACCCCAAAAATTGCCTTTGTGTCTAAACCTAAGGCCTACACATCTTCAAGCGGTAAGGACATTCAAACCACAGATGTTGATTTGCTGGTTCGTGCCTTGTCGATGGGTAAACTGCACCATGCCATGATGGGTACGGCTGCTGTTGCCATTGGTACAGCCGCGGCAATTCCTGGAACTTTGGTCAATCTGGCGGCTGGCGGCGGCGCGCGTGAAGCGGTACGTTTTGGCCATCCTTCAGGAACCTTGCGTGTGGGAGCGCAAGCCGTTCAGGAGAATGGTCAATGGGTGGTCAAAAAGGCGGTGATGAGCCGCAGTGCACGGATATTGATGGAAGGCTGGGTTCGAATTCCAGAAGATAGCCTGAACTAACAAAGCAGATAGAGAATCTTGCGAGAAAGCAGTATCATGAGTCGCAAGTTCTCTGTCCATGGTGACAAGAGCGTTTGTATATTTAATCAGTGACGGATTTTAGATTTTTCAATCTATTTACCCAGGCAAAATATTCGAGGCGAATGTGTCATCTTTAACAGACGTACATGTAAATGCATTAACCCAAGCGCAACACCGTATCCAGCAGGATTTATTGACTGCATTAGACGCATTTTCCCTTCCGGAGCCGCTGAAAGGTGCAGTGCATCATGCCGTCATGCTTGGGGGTAAACGGGTACGTCCGGCACTGTGTTATGCAACTGCTGCTTTAAAACCGAATGCAAATTTTGCTGCAGTTCGCCGTGCGGCAGTGGCGATTGAAATGATTCACTGCTATTCACTGGCGCATGATGATTTGCCCTGTATGGATAATGATTTGTTGCGTCGTGGCCAACCCACCTGTCATGTGGCTTTTGGGGAAGATACGGCATTGCTGGCGGGGGATATCTTGCAGTCAATGGCCTTTGAAATTTTGGGCAGCCGCCTGTTTGATCGGGGACCTGCAGTTGATTCATCGATTATTTTAAAACAGATGCAAATTCTGGCGACCGCCAGTTCAAAAATGGTGTGTGGTCAGGTGCTGGATTTACAGGCTGAAGGCAAGCATGTCGATCAGACGGCTTTGGAAAATATTCATCGCAATAAAACCGGTGCCCTGATTTCTGCGGCAGTGATGATGGCAGCCGTGACCGTGTTTGAAGGCACAGATCCTGCCATTCCTAAATTGCGTGAATATGCGCAATCCATTGGACTGGCTTTTCAGGTGCAGGATGACATTCTGGATATTATTTCCGATACCGAAGTGCTGGGGAAAACTGCCGGTAAAGATCAGCAAGTAGATAAATCGACTTATCCTGCACTCATGGGGCTGGACAAAGCTCAGGCCTATGCCCAAGAGCTGCATGATCAGGCCTTTCAAGCCTTAGCTTTCTTTGGCGAAGATGCTGCTGAACTCAATCAGATTTCACAATTTTTATTGTCACGTAAAAGCTAATTTAATGTGAATCTAAACAATGAATTAAAAAATTGAATTAAAAAAAGAGGACGATATGTCCTCTTTTTTATGCTCTAAAGATTATTTAGATTTGTTATACAAACGCTGACCTTCATCGAAACGTGCAGTGACTTCTTCTGTAGGTGCTTTACCCATTAAGCTGACCACTACAATCGCAATCATTGAACAAATGAAGCCCGGAATAATTTCATAGACTCCGGCAGGAATAAAACCAAGGCCCGTTTCCCCGATCGTATTTTTCCAGAGTACGACCATAATTGCACCCACCAGCATACCAGCCAGAGCACCATTCAAGGTCATACGGCGCCAGAACAAGGAAAGAATGATCAGTGGACCAAAGGCCGCACCAAAACCTGCCCAGGCATAAGCAACCAAACCAAGCACTTTGGATTCAGGATTTCCGGCCATCCAGATTGCAAGCAGGGCAATCATTAACACCATTAAGCGACCAATCCAAACCAGTTCGGTTTGCGTGGCATTCTTACGCAAGAATGATTTGTAGAAATCTTCAGTTAAGGTACTTGAACATACCAATAACTGACAGCTTAAGGTACTCATCACTGCCGCCAAAATCGCAGCCAGAACAATACCGGCAACCCATGGATTAAACAGAATTTTAGTTAGTTCCATAAATACGGTTTCTGGATTGGCTGTGACGGCACCTGCAAGTTCCGGATGCTGCTGGAAGTAGGCAATACCAAAGAAACCTGCCGCAACTGCACCACCTAGACATAAAGTCATCCATGCCATACCAATACGGCGTGCATTGGGAATCGATTTGACCGAATCTGCTGCCATGAAACGAACCAGAATATGCGGTTGTCCAAAGTAGCCCAAGCCCCATGCCAGCAATGACATAATCGCCACAAAGCTTAAATCACCAATGACATTCATGGCTTGCGGACGTGCAGCTTCAAGTGCCAGGGTCATTTGCGACAGATCCGAGAAACTCAAAATAGTCACAATTGGAGTAAGCAACAGGGCGAAAATCATCAGAGTCGCTTGTATGGTGTCGGTCCAGCTCACGGCCAGAAAACCACCAATAAATACATAGCTGATGGTGGCAATCGCACTGATCCAAAGCGCCGTGCTATAAGACATGTCAAACATGTTTTCAAACAGACGCGCGCCTGCAACCATGCCTGAAGCACAGTAAATAGCAAAGAAAATCAAAATGATGAAAGCAGAGGTAACACGCAAGATTTTCTTTTGGTCGTTAAAACGGTTAGAAAAATAATCCGGCAAGGTTAAGGCATTGTGCTGAACTTCGGTGTGTACGCGTAAACGTCCGGCAACCAGTAGCCAGTTGAGCCAGGCACCAATAATCAGGCCAATGGCAATCCACATTTCAGATAAGCCTGAAAGATAGATTGCACCGGGAAGTCCCATCAGCAACCAGCCACTCATATCTGAAGCACCGGCAGAGAGCGCTGTGACGAAACTACCTAAACGACGACCCCCCAAAATGTAATCAGAGAAGTTGGCGGTTGCGCGATAAGCCATCAGGCCAATCGCGATCATGGCGACAATATAAAAAAGAAAGGTAATTAGGGTCGGATTTAGGGAGCTCATACGGTATCCAGTTACAAGGTGGACAGTAGATCGAAACACAGGCTTTTAGGAGAGAAGCACAAATAATTTCAAAAAATAACGCGAAATTTAACCATAGATTAAAAAAAATTGCTGATATTTTTCCAGCACGCAAAAAAATAGACAGCCAGTGCTGTCTATTTTTTAATAAAGAACAGGTGTTTATGGATTACGACCCATCACCCCACGAATGGTGCTGAGAATATCCGCAGGTAATACCACAGTTTTGGCATTCGGCGATTTAGACATGTCTTGCATGGCTTTGACATATTGTTCACCCAGCAAGTAAGCCACAGGAATTTCTTTATCCCCGACAGCTGAAGTGACCATTTCGATGGCACGTTGTGAGGATTCAGCCAACACCACTTGTGCTTCGGCATCACGACGTGAAGCTTCCAGACGGCCATCGGCTTCTAAAATGGCGGCCTGTTTTTCACCATCTGCCTTGGTGACTGTTGCACGGCGCTGACGCTCGGCAGCCGCCTGAGCTTCCATGGCTGCCTGCATGGTCGATGACGGTTGAATATCCTGAATTTCAACGGTCTTTAGGGTAATGCCCCAGTCAGAGATATCATCGGAAATGGCAGCTTTTAGTTTAGCCTTAATGTGATCACGTGAAGATAATGCATCATCCAGATCCATTTCACCGACAATAGAACGCAGTGAGGTTTGCACCAGATTTTGAATGGCCCAGGTATAGTTTTCAATACCGTAAACGGCTTTTTCCGGCGTGGTGATATTGATATAGGCCACGGCATTCATCAGCAGTACCGCATTGTCACGGGTAATCACTTCCTGAGAGGGAATATCCAGCACAATATCTTTGGTGGTGACTTTATAAGCCACTTCATCAATATAAGGAATGACAAAACTGAGTCCCGGTCCCAGTGTAGTATGGTATTTACCCAGACGTTGCACGATCCATTTATAACCCTGCGGGACGATACGTACCCCTTTAAAAATGGTCACGCCGGCAAAAACCAGCAGCGCTAAAACAATAATCGTTCCACCAGACATGTTATTTCCTCACTTTATATATTTTCGTTATTTGGATTGTGGGGTTTCACCACAAGATCATTACCCGAAATTTCGATTACGCGTACCCGATCACCCACTTTTACCGGTGACAATGAACGGCAGTTCCATTCATCTGAACCTAAAACCGGCATCGGAAAACGCACGGTAATCAAGTCATGTTGCATATGGATTTGAATGACCATGCCGACTTGACCAATGGTGGCTTCACGCGATAAACCTGCTTTGGTTTTATCGATGGAAAGCGGTTTAATAAATTTAAACCACAGCAAAGTACACAGAATGGACAAGATAATCCAGGTGACCAGTTGGGTGGTAAGCCCCATCATCGGGAACATCCAGTATAAAACGCCCACCATGATGGCTGCGATGCCAAACCACAGTGCAGCGAAAGCGGGGATGACTAATTCAGAAAGAATGAGCAACACACCCAATACAAACCAATGCCAAGGTTCGAAAGCAAATTCCATACATCTACTCGTGTATTGTAAAAATGAATAGAGACCATTTCAGCCTCTATATCAATTTAGCAGATGAATAAGTCTTTGAATATTAAAAAAGCATAATTTTTAAATTCTGGATTTTGGCGCAGGTTTAAAAGCGGCGGCGGACTTTTTAAAATCGCTAATCGCCTTATCGATGGCAATGATTTTCAGCTGGGCTGCTTTCTCACCTTCCAGAATAGACTGATTGCTGGCTTTTAAATCCAGGGTGCCCAAATGCCCAACTTTAGGCTGGATCACCACATTGGCCTGACCCAGTTCTTCATTGATGCTTTGCTGTCCCATAATATTGATGGTCTGATCCAGCAGTCCCCACATATTTAGCGGTTTAGAGCCTTCGGGGCGCGCAGAAATGTCCACGGCAATCACAATATCTGCGCCCATGGCTTTGGCTGTTTTTACTGGAATCGGGCTGACCAGACCACCATCCACATATTGTTTTCCGCCAATAGTGGCCGGCACAAATACATTGGGAATACTGCATGAAGCACGCACGGCCTGACCGGCATTGCCTTTAATAAATTCCGCTTTAAGCCCGGTGTCCAGACGGGTCGCGACAGCCGCAAAGCGAATTGGAAACTGTTCAATCGGTTTATTGGCAATGTGTTTATTGACATAGTTCTGCAATTTTTGCCCCTGTACAATGCCTTGGCTGTTCAGGGTGAGGTCACGGATGTCCGATTCTTTCAGTGTTAGGGCAATTTGTTGCAGTTGATATGGCGTTTTGCCACTGGCATAGATACTGCCCACGAAGCTGCCGGCACTGGTGCCCGTGACAATTTTCGGTTTAATGCCATGCGATTCCAAAACTTTCAGTACCCCAATATGGGCAAATCCTTTGGCACCGCCACCGCCTAAAGCGATGGCAATCACAGGCTCACGGGCTTTAACAACAGTGGTTTGAGGAGGGGTTTTAGTCGCTTTATCGCAGCCAACTAGGCTAAATGCAAGTAGACCCATTAAAGAATATTGCACAAATTTCATATTTGCGATTGGATACCAAATAGACAAAAGTGCGCACATGACAGCAGATTATTGCTATTTTGACTAGCTATTTTTTATACGATTTTGTAAAGGTTTGGCTAGCCATTCTGGATTTTTGGGAGAAAATTTGCCGGTATATTGATTCAGAATCTGTTCCAGATCTTGTTCATAATTTCCAGTCGGGTAGAACACGCCCAGGCAGTGAATGGCCTTGTTTTTGTAATCCAGTGAAAACATCACAATCGGGATGTGGGCACCGACTGCAATGCGGTAAAAACCACTTCTAAACGATTCAGCTTGTTTGCGTGTTCCTTCCGGTGCCATACCGACCCAGATCTGATCTTGCGTATCAATAAAGTCGATAATTTGCTGAGTTGTACCTTGTTGAATACTGCGATTGACCGGAATCACCCCAATCCATTCCAGCAAGGGTTTAAGCGGTGTGTTAAATAAGGTGTGTTTGCCAAATACCGTAATCTTGATACCCAGCCCCAGCAATGCGCTAAAACCATGCCAAGCATCTATATTGGACGTATGCGGAGAAATAATGGCCACTGCTTTAGGCAGGTTGGGAAATTCACCATCAAAACTCCAGCCTTGGGCTAGAAATATCTTTTTGAAAATATTTCGGCTTAAATTTCCGCTACGGGCAGGAACTTGAGCAGGCAATGTAGGAAAATGTTTGATCATGGCCGTTGATTGAACTTCCTGACAAAATTTTATAGGCTTTAAAATATGCTAAGCTTTTGTAAAATAAGATGCATTGGCAAAAAGTAAACATCTATTTAGCTGACTTGAGCAGAATGATCAATCTGCCTGCAGTTTCACGATACGACTCTAAAGATAAAATTTTAAGAGTATGATTTTAAATGAATAACTTTATATGAATAATTTGAAAGGCATGAGACTCAGGGAACAGTATGCCGACTTTACCTAAGCTCTATATTTTATTGTTTTCTTTATATTGGGCCCAGGGTTTGCCGGTAGGCTTTATGACCCATGCTTTGCCAGTGATTTTACGTGCCCAGGGGGTATCGCTGGCCCATATTGGCGGTTTTGGATTATTGATGTTGCCCTGGTCGATTAAAATTTTCTGGGCCCCTTGGGTCGACCGTTTCGGTCATGCAGCATTTGGACATTACCGTAGCTGGATTGTACCCACTCAATTACTCAGTGTCGCAGTGTTGCTTGGTCTATCTTTTCTCCCTATACAGGCTTTAAACCAACCTGAATATTTACTGGCTTTTTTTGTGGCTTTACTCAGCATGAATCTGGTGGGCGCCACCCAAGATATTGCAACCGATGGTTTGGCCGTTAATCTGCTGCATCACGCACAGCAGCATTGGGGCAACACTTTTCAGGTCATTGGCTCAAGGCTGGGTTTTATTGTCGGTGGGGGAGCCATTCTGTGGGCACTGGACTGGCTGGATTGGCAAAGCACTTTTTTAATTTTGGCGGCACTGGTACTGCTTAATACACTGCCCATTCTGTTTTTTAAAGAACCGCATAGGCCGAAGCATACGCCGTCCATGACTGAAGCAGAAAGCTTTAGCTGGCAGAAAGTAAAAAATTATCTGGCTTATTTTTATCAAACTCCGAATCTTGCTGCATGGCTGGCAGTCCTGATCACGTTTAAGATTGCCGATGGCTTATCCGGTCCTTTACTGAAACCCTTAATGGTCGATTTAGGTTTGAGTTTTTCGCAAATTGGCATTTATGTGACCATGCTCGGTGCCGTGGCGGCATTAGCCGGAGCAGGGCTGGCCGGTTTTAGCCTCAAGTTTCTTTCCCGTGCTCAAGCACTGCTGGTCTTTTCCATATTCAAGATTTTGAGTCTGGCGGCATATACCTGGCTGGCTTTTCAATATGAGGCTCAACGGCATATTGAAGCCTGGATCATCTATTTAATTAATGCTGCTGAAGACATGGTTTCTGCCATGTTGCTGGTGGTCATGCTGACCTTGGTGATGCAATACAGCCGTAAACATCTGGCTGGTACAGATTTCACTTTTCAGGTTTCGCTGATGGCAACCGTAAGTGGCGGATTGTATAGCTTAAGCGGAATTTTTGCCGATATGCTGGGCTATGCCGATTATTTGCTGGCCATTAATATCATTGCGATTTTGTCTATTGTTTTTATCTTGCGCTGGATCAGCTATATAACAAAACGGCCATCCTCCGCCGTTTAATTGTCTGACAAGCTAAAGTACTAAAAAATATATATAAATATAAAATTAATCATTTTGTAATACAAGATACAGTTGTAACATTTGTTACAAGATAATTTAGGAATCTTAATAAATGAAAACCAAAATTGCAGCAGCGATTGCTTTAAGTGTGTTAGCGGGATCAACTTTTGCAGCGCCAACTTTTTATGGGGAAATTGATGCAAGTATCGACTACTTGCCAGAAGATAATGCATCGCCTGTTTCTGATCGTGACGTAGTTGAAGTCAGTTCAAACAGCTCATTTCTAGGTTTAAAGGGTGAAGAAAAACTTAACGATCGTTTAAGTGCAGTCTATGCGATTGAATGGGCATTTAACGCAGATGGTGAAGGTACGGATTGGTCGCAACGTAACCGTTTTGTCGGTTTAAAAGATGCGCAATTGGGTACTTTAAAAGTGGGTGCACATGACACTCCACTGAAACAGCTTTCAAGCCCAGTTGATACATTCAATAACTATGTAGCAAACAAAGCTGATGTGACAGGTATCATGACAGGTGAAACGCGTGTTTCGAATGCCGTTATCTATGAATCTCCAGCAATTGCCTTGCCTACAGGTGCAATTAAAGTCAATGCTTTATTGGCTTCTGGTGAAGCTTCAGGCGTTGCAAAAGGCAATGGCGCATCTAAAACTGCCGGTCGTGGCTTAGGTGATGCATGGTCTGCATCTGTAGTATATGACAGCCCAGTGGTTGTGGCAGGTATTGCTTATGACAAAGCAATTCCAAGTACTTTTGCTGGCCGCGGTTTTTTAAATGCAGCTACACCTGAAGTAACTGCTGGGGCTGCCGGAACTGCTTTTGCTGCTGCAAATACACTTCGTGCCATTGGTCGTGTAAATTTGGATGGTGGTTTGGCACTTAAAGCGCTTTATCAAACTTCTGAAGTTGAAGATGCAGCAGGCAATGAGCTATTAGCAGCAGATATCGATGACTCACAAGGCTGGTTAGTCGGTGCGGAATATAACCTTCCAGCTGCAAAAGCCTGGACGGTAAAAGCACAATATAGCCAAAATACCACCAGCTTCAAATCAGCAAAATCAGATTTTGATGCACAGCAAATTTTTGTGGGTGCAGACTATGCATTTAACAAACAAGTGAAAGCTTATGGTTATGCAGGTTATTTAACCCTTGAACAAGGTGATTTGGAAACTAAACAACCGGTTGTCGGTACAGGCTTAGAATACAAATTCTAATGAGTCAGATCTGACTGTTTCCCAAAAGGCGATGTTTACATCGCCTTTTTTATGACTTTATTTTATTAAGTGAGTTTTAAGTTTGGCATTTTAGATTAAGGCATCAGTAAAAAGATTAGCCAACAGCCATGTCCAATATCATCAGTCCAATACGCAATAAGATAAAGCCGATTTCATTAAGCCAGTTTAATTTATTGCTGGCGATTTGGCTGGGTGCGATTTTAAATTTTACTTTTTTTCAAAAAATACAAAGCCTAACACCATACCAAGGTGCAAAGGCGTATCTATTTTTAATAGCCACTGTATTGGTGCTTGTTGCAGCTTATAACTTTATTTTTCAGCTGTTTAATTGGAAATGGACAGTAAAGCCGATTACGGTTGCGCTGTTATTTATCGGTGGTTTTGCTTCTTATGCCGTGACTTCTTTGGGCGTGTTAATTACCCCAGATCAAATTCAAAATTTGATGCAAACGAATGTCTCTGAAGCACGCGATACTTGGTCATTGAATTTAGTGCTGTGGACCTTGGGGATGATCGTACTGCCCATTATTGTGGCTTTAATGATAAAAATTAAACCTGAACCTATCGTTCGTCAACTCTGGAAAAAAACCCTGGCTTCTGTGCTTTCCTTGGCTATAGTTGGTGGGCTGTTATTTGTTTTTTATATTGATTTTGCCGCGATCTTTCGTGAGCATCGAGATTTAAAAAGTATGATTTCACCACAAAACATGATTTCATCATTCGCTTCATATTATAAAAAGAAAACACCGGAACAAAATTTACCTTTAGTTGTTTATGGTGAAGATGCTCATTTAACTCAGCCAGTCAGTACGTCGCATAAACCTAAGTTAATGGTGCTGGTGGTGGGAGAAACCGCTCGTGCCGAAAGTTTTTCTTTAAATGGCTATGCTAAAAATACCAATCCGGAACTATCTAAACTGGATATTGTCAATTTTAGCAATGTCAGCTCATGTGGTACGGCAACAGCAGTTTCAGTGCCTTGTATGTTCTCGGGCATGCCGCGTAAAGATTATGATGACCAGCTTGCCAGCCATCGTGAAGGATTGCTGGATATTGCTAAACGAGCTGGCTACAAGGTGACTTGGATTGATAATAATTCCGGCTGTAAAGGCACCTGTAACCGAGTTGAACAGTATCAAATTCCACAAAGCATTAAAGAGAAATGGTGTGCAGGTGGTGAGGAATGTCATGATGAAATTTTGGTAGACAGCCTAAAAGCTTATCTTGCTGCGATTCCTGAAACAGACAAAACACCGCGTTTAATTGTATTGCATCAAATGGGCAGTCATGGACCGGCTTATTTTCAGCGTTCAACTGCTGCATACCAGCCATTTAAACCAAGCTGTAATACCAATGCCATTCAGGGCTGTAGCAGTACAGAATTATTGAATAGTTATGATAATTCCATTGTGTATACCGACCATGTATTAAGCTCGATTATTCAAGTATTAAAAGATAATGCCAGTTATCAAAGCGGATTCTGGTATTTGTCCGATCATGGTGAATCGACAGGTGAGAGTGGTATGTATTTACATGGCGCACCTTATGCCATTGCACCTACACAGCAGACCCATATTCCTATGCTGATGTGGTTCTCAGCTGAGTGGCGTCAACAAAATTCTGCGCAAATTGCTTGCTTAGCTCAGCAAAAAAGCCAAGAATTGAGTCAGGATAATTTATTTCCAAGCCTGCTGGGTCTGCTCGATGTTCAAAGCCAGACCATGGATGAGCAATATAATATGTTGCAGCAATGCCAATCAAAAAAGAAACTATGAGTTTAACGCATGACTAAAATATTAATGATTGAAGATGATTTTATGATTGCTGAATCCAGCATGACTTTGTTGAAATATCAACAAATGGATGTGGAATGGGTCAATAATGGTATTGATGGTTTAAAAAGGCTGACACAAGAAAAATTCGATATTGTTTTACTCGATCTTGGCTTACCGATGATGGATGGTATGCAGGTGTTGAAAAATATTCGCCAGCAATGGCCAACTTTGCCGGTACTGATTATCTCTGCCCGTGATCAGTTGCAAAACCGGGTCGATGGCTTGAATCATGGTGCAGATGATTATTTAATCAAGCCTTATGAGTTTGACGAGCTGTTGGCACGCATTCATGCTTTATTACGCCGTAGCGGTGCAGAAACAAGCCAAGATAGCTCAAAAACCTTGGCTTATGGTGATTTGGTACTGGATGTTGAGCAGCACATTGCCAAGTTTCAGGGACAGTATATAGACTTGTCCAATCGTGAATGGGCCATTTTAATTCCTTTGGTTAGCCATCCGAACAAGATTTTTTCTAAAGCCAATTTAGAAGATAAGTTATATGATCTGGACAGTGAGATAAACAGCAATACCATTGAGGTTTATGTCCACCATTTACGCGCCAAACTCGGCAAAGATTTTATTCGGACCATTCGCGGGTTGGGCTATCGACTGGGGCAATTATAAGGTTAATCATTGGTGCAACCACAGTATTCATTAAAAAAACGTCTGATTATCTATATTTCAATTTTCAGTATTGCTTTTGGTTGTCTGCTGGTGTTTTCGGCTTACCGGATTGCGCTGGAAGAAATAAATGAAATTTTAGATGCACAGATGCAAAATCTGGCAGAACGCGTCGCGCTACATGATCCTGAACCGATTCAAAGCCAAATTGATCAGTCCAGGCATTATCAGGAAGAAGATTTATTTGTCGATGTCTGGTCTTATGCGAATCAGGATCATAAAACCCATGCCTTAAACCTGCTGGTTCAGCCAGTGAAAAAAGCCGGATTTTATACCCATAAAACCGCACAGGGCATTTGGCATACCTATGTCTTGCCTTTAAAAGACAGACAGATTCAAGTCAGTCAGCAGCAATCTGCCAGAGAGCATTTGGCTTTAGAGCTGGCAGGCAGCATGTTTCTGCCTTATCTGCTGTTTATGTCTGTGGTGATTTTGGGGTTGAGCTGGATTATCAGTCGTAGTTTGCAGCCCTTAGATGACTTTAAGGCAGAATTGGCACGCCGTGATTCAGATGAGTTAACGGCTATTCAAATGAATGATTATCCGGTAGAAATTGTTCCAACCATTGTTGAAATGAATCATCTGTTTGACCGTATTTCACAGTCACAACAGGAGCAGCGTCAGTTTATTGCCGATGCTGCACATGAGCTGCGCACACCCATCACGGCCTTGAATTTACAGATCCAGATTTTGTTAAAACAGTCTCCTGAAGATCAGGATTTACAGAATTTAAGTCAGGGCTTAATCCGTATTCAGCATCTGGTCAGCCAGTTACTCAATCTGGCTAAACAGGATGCCTCGATCATGGAGCTTGAAACCAAACAGCAATTTTTGCTCAATCAGGTTGCGGTGAATTGCGTAGAACAACTCATTCATTTAGCCATGCAAAAAGAAATTGATTTGGGGATGGAGCGCCAGGAAGAGCTATTGCTGCACAGTCAGCAATCGGCGGTACATTCTATTATTTTTAACCTGATTGATAACGCGATTAAATACACCCCCCATCAAGGGGTCATTAATGTATCTGTGTTTAAACAGGCCGGCTTTGCCATGATACAAGTTGAGGATAGTGGCCCGGGAATTGAGCCAGAGATGTATGAAAACATTCTTAAGCGCTTTTACCGGATTCACCATCATCTGGAAATTGGCAGTGGTTTGGGCTTGTCTATTGTAGACAAAGCCACTGAGCGTTTGGGTGGCAGCCTGTCTTTTTCCAAGAGTGCCAGTCTGGGCGGTTTACAGGTGAATGTGCAATTGCCGTTGTAACAGGCTTTGGCCTTCGGTTTAAAAGGGATGTTGCACGGAAGTCGGTTTGAATTTTTTATAATTGAACAGATAAAAGCCGACATTCACCAGCCAGATCACCCAGGCAGTCCACAAGTTATGGCTAAGGAAATGTGCGCCGCGCATCATCTGTGCCCAGCCCATGGCAAAACCTAAAATCAGGCCAGTCACCAGATAAAAATAGGCACGTTTTTTATCGGACTGTCTAAAAACAAAATATCCGGTCATCAGTGCAAAGCCGGTAGCAGCATGACCGCCCGGGAAACAGTGACCCTTGGTGGCAGAAAAATCCCATAAGAAACCTTGAGGGGTGGGAATAGTAATATTCCATGGGCAGGCGTGAGCCGATTGTGATTTTAATAGCCCGATAATTGAGGTCGACAGGATAACCAGCCAAAAGAAATAGCCATAGCTCCAACCTAATGGTTTGAATTTTTCAAGCTTGAATGAGGCGAGCCAGAGCATACAGAAAATGACATAGACCAAAATAATCAAATCTTTAACATAGCGGTGATTCAGCTCGGCTAAATACCAGTTGTCACGGAGCAAGAATTTCCCCGATTCACTCACCCAGGGATGAATCAGTGCCAGATCCAGAGAGCCACCAATAGGGAAGCCCACCAAAAGTACACAGAAACTGATAATGAGGAAGCAGCCCTGATAGAGCATGAAGCGTTGCTTATCGTGCATAGTCAAGATGAATGAATTTAAGTGCTCCGATTACAGCAATAAAAACTTAACTGAGACTTAAGTAATGCTTGAAGCTGAGTTAATTTTTAAATAGAGCAGGAAACGATGCCCCATTTTGCATGCAATACTGATAAGCATATCGAAGAAAGCGCATAATGCAATCAAGCTTCGGTGCTACATTAGCGGCAAGATTTGTATAGGTATTCAAATGACTATTCGTGCTGTTTTATTCGATCTGGACAATACTTTAACGCATCGTGATCAAAGTATTCTGGCTTATAGTCAATCTCTGGCACAAAGGTATCAGCATCAATTACAGGCTGAGCAAATCACGCAAATTCAGGCCATTATCCGCCGCATCGATAACGGAGGATATCCAAAAAAAGAATTATTGACCCATCCCAGTATTGCTGCTTCTGTGGCTGATGCCTTACTGCAAGAATTAAAATGGCACAGTTTGCCCGAGCTGGATGAGCTGACCCAATTCTGGTTTCAACAATTTGGATTATCGGCAGTGGCCATGCAAGGTGCCAATCAACTGCTCAGCGAATTAAAACAGCAAGACTATAAACTGGCAGTGGTTTCTAATGGGGGTCATGCTACCCGTTTAACCATTTTACAAGGTTTGGGCTTTAGCCATTATTTTGATGAAATTGTCAGTTCGGAACTGGTCGGCATCAGTAAACCGAATCCGGAAATTTTTCTGTATACCAGTCAAAAGTTAGACATTGCGCCAGAGCATTGCCTTTTTATTGGTGATCATCCTGTTAACGATATACAGGGCGCAACTTGTGCAGGAATGAATGCCTTATGGCTACAAGGTTTTCATGATTCGGAGGTATCTCAGGAGATCGCACGCATTCAAAGTCTGGCGGAAATTAAGCAGTTTTTATAATATTGATGATGTTCAATATTAGATTTTCTAAATCCCCACAGCCTCACATTTAAGTGATTTCATTTTGATACCTTTGTGTAGGCAATGTCTCTACTTTTGAAAGGTCAAAATGAGGATCTCAAAATATATTTTGAGTCCGCAAGAAAAACCTTTTGTTTCTCATACACGACATCCTGAGCCAGTTTTAAGCACTGCTTTAAAATGCAGTGCAAGGGATGAGAAACGTTGTGGCATTCATGCCACACTCATGAATCAAATACCTACTAAAATCAATTTTAACTTTGCATTACGAACAATTTGTAGTCATTGAAAATGATTTATGAAAGAAGTCTATTGAATAAGGGAAAACTGTTTTAAACAGTTAAATCTAAGAAATAAAAAAGCGACCCTTTCGAGTCGCGCTGAAAATCTTGATTCAGTTTAAACAGTCAAGTATTAAAAAATGGTTTCTTCTGAATTGGCAGAAATTTTATGAATCGATAAATCGGCACCACGGAATTCTTCTTCTTGTGATAAACGAATACCCATGATGGCTTTCAGTGAACCGTAAACTATAAAGCCGCCAGCAAGTGCAACAGAGATTGCAAGCAAGGTGCCGATGATTTGGGAAATCATGGAAACACCACCCAAACCGCCTAACCATTGTTGTCCAAAAATCCCCACAGCCAAGCCACCGAAAGTGCCGCACACGCCGTGTAAAGGCCATACACCAAGTACATCATCTACTTTAAGTTTGTTTTGGGTATAGGTGAAAAGTTTGACAAAAATGATACCGGCAATGGCACCAATAATCAGTGCACCTACCGGGTGAACCACATCCGAACCTGCACAGATCGCTACCAGACCGGCTAAAGGACCGTTGTGCAAGAAGCCCGGGTCATTTTTACCCATGATATTGGCTGAAATGGTACCGCCAACCATGGCCATGAGTGAGTTAATGGCCACCAGTCCGGAAATCACATCCAGACGTTGTGCACTCATCACGTTAAAACCAAACCAGCCGACAATTAAAATCCAGGAGCCGAGGGCAAGAAAAGGAATGGAAGAAGGCGGATGTGCACTTACACGACCATCTTTTTTATAACGTCCATAACGTGCGCCAAGTAAAATCACCGCGACCAGCGCAATCCAGCCGCCCATGGCATGTACAACCACAGAACCGGCAAAGTCATGGAAACTGGCACCAAATGTTTTGCCTAACCATGCTTGTAATCCCAAATTGCCATTCCAGGCAATTCCTTCAAAAAACGGGTAGACCAAGGCAACCAGCAATAAGGTAGCAATGGCTTGTGAACGCATTTTGGCACGTTCAGCAATACCGCCAGAAATAATGGCAGGAATGGCAGCTGCAAAAGTAAGCAGGAAGAAACAGCGCATCAGGTTATAGCCATGATCTGCGGCTAGCGTGGCACCGATGTGAAAAAAATGTTGCCCATATGCAATGTAATAGCCCACAAAAAAATAGGCGATGGCAGAAATGGAGAAATCTGTCAGGATTTTACTCAATGCATTGACCTGGTTTTTATGACGTACTGTCCCCAGTTCCAAAAATGCAAAACCTGCATGCATGGCTAGAACTAAAATCGCACCAAGAAGGAGAAAGAGTAAATCAATATTTTGCATTTCATGGCTCCATTTTAGTGCTTAAAATCACAAAAAGAAATTCAGTATAACCATGTGATTATTTTCGTGAAGATGTTCGGAACGGGGAAATTTTGATTAAACCGCCTCAAAAACTCATAAGACTCGATATAAAGCAAAGAGTTATTGAAAGTATATTTTGTGCGCCATAATGGTGCAATAATTTTAAATATAAATTATAAATAAATATATGATAATTTAGGGGAATTTAAGGTTTTAAAAGAAGTGGCTTTTATTGAGCTTTTATGGCACTGAATAGTGGCAATATTCTTAAGCGAAGATGTTAAAAAATAATTTAAACAATATTCAGTAAAAATGCCTGCTGATAAAGCAAGTTTAGATGATTTTATCATCAATTATAGTGCATAAAAAAATCGGATTCAGATTTTAGCCAGAGATAAAGAATTTGGAATGAAGATAAAGAACGGAAATATTGAACATCCAATTTTGATGAATAATCACTCAATTCTAGATACAAATAGCCTAAACAATTGGTAGTTTTGGTTTTGATCTCAAAATAGCAAGCCGACAAGATAAGTGCTCATTTTATATTGTATTTTAAGGATTAGCCTATGAAACGGAGTATGGTTACTTGCCTGGCACTGTTCGGAATTCATTCTACTTTCGCAGCCGAAGGTACAGTTTTTGATTGGGGGTATGCAGCACAGTCAGCTGCACAGTGGAGCAAGATCAAACCAGAATATCAGGCCTGCGAGGGCTTGAACCAATCACCAATTAATATTGATCAAACCATAGCTGCTGAACTGCCAGCCTTAAAATTCAATTACAGTTCCAAGGCTGAAACCATCATCAATAATAATCGTACGGTACAGGTTAATTTTCATGAAGGAAGTTCGCTAGCACTGGATCAACAAAGCTTTCAGTTAAAACAGTTCCATTTACATAGCCCAAGTGAAAATACCATTCAGGGGAAAAGCTATGCCATGGAAATGCATTTGGTGCATGCCAATGCACAAGGGGAGTTGGCAGTAGTCGCGGTGATGTTTGAACAGGGACAGGAAAACAAAAAACTAAAAAAATTATGGCAAGAATTGCCGAAAAAAGCCGGTGGTGCTGTTCAGTTAAAACACCAAGACATTGCTGCCGCATTCTTACCTGAGCCTTTAGACTATTACCGTTTTAATGGTTCATTAACCACGCCACCTTGTTCTGAAGGGGTGCGCTGGATTGTACTGAAAGACATTCAGCAGGCATCAAAACAGCAGATACAGGCCTTTTCGAGTTTAATGGAGCATCCGAATAACCGCCCGGTACAGGCCACCAATGCACGTTTGGTTCTAGAGTAACCCAACAAAAAAGCAGATCATCCGATCTGCTTTTTATTAATCTTTCATAATTAAATCTTGCAGGATTAATGCAAAATCTTATTCAGGAACTGCTGTGCACGTTCACCACGCTGGGTATTAAAAAATTCATCTTTGGTACAGTGTTCGACAATTTTACCTTGGTCCATAAAAATGACCCGATTAGCCACCTGACGGGCGAAGCCCATCTCATGGGTTACGCACATCATGGTCATGCCTTCTTTGGCCAGCTCCACCATCACATCCAGCACTTCATTGATCATTTCCGGATCCAGTGCCGAAGTCGGTTCATCAAACAGCATCGCAATCGGGTCCATGCTCAAGGCACGGGCAATGGCTACACGTTGCTGCTGTCCTCCTGAAAGTTGTGCCGGAAACTTGCTGGCATGGGCACTCAGTCCAACACGATCCAGATAGGCCAAGCCTTTTTTCTTGGCTTCTGCTTCAGATCGACCCAGCACTTTAATCTGGGCAATGGTCAGGTTTTCGGTAATGCTCAAATGCGGGAACAGCTCAAAATGCTGGAACACCATACCCACACGGCTGCGCAGTCTGGTCAGGTCAGTTTTTGGATCCTTGATGGAAATTCCATCAACAATAATATTGCCTTGCTGGAAAGGTTCCAGACCGTTCACAGTTTTGATCAGGGTAGACTTGCCCGAACCGGAAGGCCCACAGACCACCACCACTTCACCTTGATGAATCTGGGTGGTGCAGTCAGTCAGTACCTGAAAATCTTTGTACCATTTGCTGACATTCTGGAGGTCAATCATCACTTTACCATCAGTCATACAGTTAACTTCCTTTGTAATTTTTTAACGGCATAGGTCGCGATCATACTCACGGTAAAGTACACCAAACCTGCAAATAAAATATATTGGGTCAATAACGACATCAGGTCGCCACGTACGTAATTTGTTCTGAAAAAGTCCAGCAAACCAATGGCATAAACCATGGTTGAATCCTGAAACAGGATAATGGTTTGCTGTAACAGTAGCGGCGTCATTTTACGGAACGCTTGCGGCAAAATAATCAGCCGCATCGACTGGCCATAGCTCATACCTAAGGCATATGCGGCTGCGGTTTGCCCTTTGGGAATGGACTGAATTCCAGCCCGGACAATTTCCGAAAAGTAAGCCGCTTCAAACAGCATAAAGGCCACGATACTCGACACCAGTGCCGTATCAATGGTCAGGTAATTCCCCGTGACTGCGGTATAGATAAACGGCACCGCAAAATAGAACCACATCAGCACCAATAACAAGGGAATTGAACGGAACAGATTGACATAGCCTTGCGCAAATAAATTCAGCACCTTAAAGGAAGACAGGCGCATCAAGGCCAGCAGGGTACCAATCAAAATGCCCCCAATCGTGGCGCTGATGACTACTTTTAGGGTAATGCTCAGACCATGCCACAAGGCTGGAGCAGAGAGTTGTAAGTCATTTAAAAATGCAGTGAGCCATTCCATTATTTATCTCCTGCAATCAGACCGGGAACACGTAAGCGTTTTTCCAGCATATTCATTGCCTGAATTAAACAGAAGTTAATCACAATAAAGATGATGGTCACATAGGTATAAATTTCGATGGTGTTCTGGGTGTATTCACTGATGGTTTTCATCTGGGAAATAATTTCTGCCACGCCCACCAATGAAGCGATAGAGGTATTTTTAACACAGTTGGTCAACTCGGAACTGAGTGGAGGCAAAATCATCCGGAAAGATTGTGGCAAAATCACATAACGGTAAAGCTGAGCGGTACTAAAGCCCATGGCATAACCGGCATTGACTTGGCCGACAGGTAAAGCTTCGATGCCGGTACGCACCTGTTCACAGACCCGTGCGGCGGTAAATAGCCCCAAGCCGACACTGGCTGAAATCAGTGCTGTGGTATTGGCACCCAGATCATTCATCCACCATAATTTGATGGGGGTGGGTAAAAAGTTGGGAACTACATAGAACCAGATAAACAATTGAATGAGCAGAGGGACATTACGAAATAGCGTCACATAAGCAGTGCCTATACCGCGTGCGGTTGGACTGGGCAAGGTGCGCATGATGCCCAGAATACTGCCCAAAATCAGGGCAATGCTCCAAGCCACCACGGCAATGACCAGCAGCCAGCCGAGACCGGTCACAATCCAGTTCCAATATGTCGTGTCGCCCACTCCGGTGGGCTGAAATAAGACTCCCCAGTTCCAACTATAATTCATAGTAACTCCTGAGTAGCATCAGGCAAAAAATCCTTTTTTTCGCCTGATGGATAAAGTTGTTGTTCTAATGCTTATTGGTCACGATCATGCGGGTTGCTGATTAAAGCCTTCAACTGATCGGACATCTGGAAGTTCAGATTGATATTTTTTGGTGGAATCGGTTGCTGGAACCATTTCTCATACATCTTGTTGATTTCACCAGAGCTATAGGTGGCCTTAATGGCATCATCTACCACCTGTTTAAAGCCAGTATCGCCTTTACGCAGCATACAGCCATAAACTTCATGAATTGGTGCAGTTCCAACAATTACCCATTTATTCGGATCAGCCGCCTTGGATTTTTCACCGGCCAGCAGGATGTCATCCATCATAAATGCAGCGGCACGACCATTTTGTAGCATCAGGAAAGATTCCGCATGGTCTTTACTAGAAATAATTTCACCAATACCCCATTCTTGCTGATGCTGACGGATATAACGCTCCGAAGTGGTACCCGCCGTGGTCACCAGTTTTTTACCTTTTAAGTCGGCAAAATCTTTGATGCCGGAATCTTTAGCGGTAAGCAGGCGAGAACCCACTTCAAAGAAACCGACCGAGAAATCGACTTGTTGCTGGCGTTCTTTGTTGTTGGTGGTAGAACCACATTCCAGATCAACCGTACCGTTTGACACCAGAGGAATGCGGTTTTGACTGGTCACCAGATTATAACGAATTTTTAAATCCGGCATATTCAGTTTCTGCTTCACGGCATCTACAACTTTTAACTGTAAATCGTGTGCATAGCCCACCGGCTGATTCGGGTTGTCGGCAATATAGGAGAATGGAATAGAGGAATCGCGGTATCCCAGCACAATCGTGCCTGATTTTTTAATCTTGTCGAGTGTACCTGAAGCGGTTGCATCATTTGTACCAGCGGCTTTTTCACTTGTAGCTGGAGCTTTATTGTCACTACAAGCACTCAAGCCAAGCATGAGCGCGCTTGCACAAAGTAAGGAAGTAATACTGCGTTTATGGGTCATATATAAAACTCCTTTTTATATCATTATCATCAAGTGCCAAGTTGCCCACAGAAAGCCACTTATTTTTTTATGCAAAAGATGTTTTATTTTGTCTATATAAGTACATCAGTTTTCATCTTAAGCGAGTTTTGAAGGATTGCTCAAGCAAATTTTTTTACCGTTTTGTTACCAATAAATGACTATGAAATAAATGTTTTTTTTGGCCAAAGCCTCATAACACAAAGCCTTAACTACAGCAGGAAACATGCCAGCTGGAATATGAGTTTTACGGCTTCGACTAAAGTTCTACTCGCTAAATTTGAATAAAAGATAAAAAACCTAAGATCGTTCCGGATTATCTGAGCATCTGTTCCTTGATAGCCTTGGCCCAGCGGCAACAGCCACAGCGTGGGCAGGACTGCTCGGGCTGGTCAGGATGATCGACATAGCCACAGTACATGCAGGCATAATGAGTGTTGGATTCTATCTGGGTAACTTTCTGATATTGCTTGGGAAACAGCGGTAAACCGTAACGGATGTCTTCAGGGCGAAACAGCAGGATACTAAATTTACCATCGCTTTCGAGCAGCCCGGCACTCACCTGGCCCAGATGCTCAATGCCTTGCTGGCGCATTTCGGCAAAGAACTCGTCGTGTGACATTTTCCCGCGCTTGATTTTCTCCAGTACCAATACACCATCTTCTACAATGTATAGCGACTTGCCTTCCAGTAAATCTTCAAAGGGTTGGTATTTCATCATCAGCCAGGTGGTCAGGCGGTACATCATGATGATGACGCTCATGATCAGCAGTGCCTGAATTAAGGGCAAGTCTTCGGTAAACATCGGGTCACCGGCAATCGAGCCGAGGGACAAAATAATGGCCAGTTCAAACACCGAAAGCTGCCGTACACCACGTTTACCGGTCAGACGTAAAAACAGAATAATCATGATAAACATACACACACAGCGCACCACAATTTCAGCGGCAAATTCCCAGTTGGTGTCGTGTATGAAAATACTGGCCCAATCCATGTGTATGATTCCTTATCTCTGCTTCATTGATCATTCTTTTATAATATGCACCAGTAGAGCAGAAGGTATGTTTATAGTTCGGTAAAGAACTGCAATTATTTTAGTGACTTAGTTAATGCAAATAAAAAACGGCTTTAGAATGGAAAATGAGCAGTTTCACACAAGTCAGCACGGTTCACTTTGGTAAGCCCGCTATGGCATTGCTTCTGCTGATCGAGTTCAGGATGTAAGGATCACTTCGCGCAAATCAGGTATAATTTTCTTTTTGCTTTGACTAGAGCCATGTCTTTCAATTTAAAAACCACGGTTCAACCCGATGCCGAGCTTTCGCCGCAGCAGAGAAAGCTGAACCGGCTGATTGATAAAATTGAACAGCAGCAGCTTGAACTGAAGCAGTGGCAGCAGGCGCAGGAACAGATTCAGCAATATACCCGTCAGACTTTGATGCCTGTTTATCATGAGCTACATACGGTACTGTTTCAGCAACTGGAACAGCTATGGAAGCATTTGCATGAGGCAGAATTTTCCAAGGCAGAAGCGACGCAGCTGGATGTCAAAATCCAGTATCTTGCGGCTTACTTAAAGGATTCTCAATCTTTATCAGGGCAACAAGCCCAGATCGTTGAGGACATTTATAATTACTATCAACAGCATATTGAATACACTCAAGCCAGAAAAAATAAAAAGCAAAGCGTAGAGGATATAAAGCTGTTCTTTGCTGATGACGATGCTTCGGATCAGATGGCCTCTGACGATTTTGAAGAATGGGATACCGAGCAGTACAGCCAAGTTCGCGAGCAAGCCAAGCTTAAACGCCAGCAGGAAAAACTGGAGCAAGCGTCAAAGCTGGCTGAGCAGTCGTTGAAAACAGTGTACTTAAAAATTGCTGCCACTATTCACCCCGATCGTGAACCGGATGAAGCTAAAAAAGTAGAAAAGACTGAGTTGTTGCAACGGGCGAATGAGGCCTATGCAGCGCAGGATTTATTTTATCTGCTGAAATTGCAAATCCAGATTGAGCAGAATCGGGGCGGCTCATCAAAAAGTTTAAGTGCCGAGCAGATGAAGTTTTATCAACTGGCTTTAGATATGCAAAGCCAAAAGTTGGATGATCAAATAGACGAAATTATTCAATTGCTGAGCTGGAATAGAAAAACATGGACAGGCAAAGTAAAAATTACAGATTTATATAAGCAGGTGGATGCTGATACTTCAGCGCTGAAAAAGCAGCTAAAAGGGGAGAAAGAACGGTTAAAGTATATGAGGAAGGTAAGTGGGGTAGAGATGTTGATGGGGAATAATGTGCTTCGATGCTTTTCTCCCTCTCCCTATGGGAGAGGTTCGGGGTGAGGTGATCCTAGACAGTATCGTGGACAATCGGTCCCTCTAAATTCTTAAAATAATTCTGTTCAAAAGCTTCTGGACTTAACCAGCCATTTGCAGAATGCCGTCTAATTCGATTGTAGTAAATCTCAATATATTCAAACAAGACAGCATTGGCTTCTTTTCGGGTAGTAAACACACTCCCGTGTACCACATGACCTTTCAATGTATGAAAGAAGCTTTCCGTCA
>NZ_NEGE01000022.1 GCF_002135355.1 Acinetobacter sp. ANC 4169
GTTTACTACCCGAAAAGAAGCCAATGCTGTCTTGTTTGAATATATTGAGATTTACTACAATCGAATTAGACGGCATTCTGCAAATGGCTGGTTAAGTCCAGAAGCTTTTGAACAGAATTATTTTAAGAATTTAGAGGGACCGATTGTCCACGATACTGTCTAGGATCAATCATCAATTATTATAGTCAAAAAAGTATCTTCCATCACCAAACTTGAAGACTTAGGACGTGTAAGACTTTCAAAGTCATTTTTTATGCATGACTTATAAAATCCCTCTAAATCTCCCTTTAAAAAAGGGAGACTTTGTCATTTGATTAATTTGATACGCGGTGTTCCCTCTCCTTTTTTAAAGGAGAGGGCTAGGGAGAGGATTAATATTTATGTTATAAAATTCAATAAACACCAAAGAAAAACAAAAATGACACTAGAACTTTTACAAACGATCATTCAATGCGCCCTTGGACTATTTCTAATCGTTATCATTGTGATACTGACCCACCCCAAATGGCGTAAAGGAATCACAGAACCTGAAGTCTATTCACCAAGAAAACAGCGAGGAATAGGCTTATTCTATGGGATGGACTTTATCCTCTACCCTATTTTTTGGTTATTTAAAATTATCTTTTCAATCTTTAAATAAACCAATCTAGTTACTTACGAATCACCCCCAACTTATTCCACACACCAGGCGTTAAAAACGTCATCACCATCTTATTCAGATCGACATAACGCAATACACCTTTCAACTGCTGGTTCACCTCAGAATTTTTCACAATCGCTTCACCCGTAGTACGACCTAATTCCTGAAAACTATCGCCTACAGCTTGCAAGCCTTCTGCTTGAATCACGGCTTTGGTTTGACTCGAGCACTGCTCCACCAAGATGCGCTGTAAAACGGTCGCTAGACTTTTATCCAGTTGCTCTTTCTGAACATCGGTCACATGACTAAAACTTTTTAAATCTGGATGCGTCGATAAAGCCACAAAGGTCCATTGCAGTACCGTTTTCTTATCGGTGTCGGTGGTCGATTTCACCAGGCAATCACTCAGCCGATCAACCGTTGGCCCTGCTGTCGCCAGTTGCGCGGAACCCAACAATGCAACTGCCATCAAAGCTGAAAAGCCTATACGTGAAATGCTGTGACGAGCAGTGGTTAAAACATTGCGAGACATAAGGCGAACTCCAGTGAAAAATCATTTTCTTTGTATCATAAAGCTCAGGTTTTTACCTGTTATGACTCTGTAAACTGGACTCACTAAAAATTGAATCAAACCCTAAAAATGATGTTTTCCATTCAAATAAAATATCAACTTCAACAAAAATGGAATTTATCGGGGATAAGACTTAGAGATGATCCCCTGTCCAATCATGGGGATCATCCCACTGATTGGACGAGTCTTTTAAAATTCCAATTTAATGCAGTCAAACTATTTAATCTGCCGCAACATATTCTTCGCGCCCGCATGATTATAATTATTGGCTAAATGCTGCAAAATTCTAATCGCTTGGGCTTTGGAATTAGCAAAACGATTGCTATAAGCAGGCACACTGGTTAAACAACGCGCTACCAACATGCCCGAATCGGTATATACACTGGCACTCGTGCCTTTTAATTTGCCGTAGTTATATGCACGTTGTGCATTATTACAGGCATTAATCTGATTTTGTCCTTTGCTTAAATCACGGCGTGCAGAAACATAAGCTTGCAATTGCTGTTGTTGAGGTGTTTCCACCACTTTTACTGGCTGTGCTGCTGGCAACTCGGCTGCAGGCTTGGTTTCTTTTTTAAGCTCCGGCTCCTTTGGAGGAGTCGATTTATTTAGCGCTTTTTTAGTGTTCTGCTCATTGCTGCTGGATTTTTTTTCAGCCGCACGAGAAGTTACAGCCACATTTGTATAGAAGCGTTTTGCTTCATCAGCCGACATTAATCTGGTTTGCAAACTGACCAGCCGTGCATTGCTTCCATCTCCTGATTTACGTTCTGAAACCGGCTCAATCGAAACAATCCAGCTATGTCCATTACTTTGCACACATTTATAGGCGCCTATGCCCTGTTTGACATTGCCAGATGCCAAAAGCAGCTTTTTATCCGATTGATTCTTCACCAGAGACAGTGTGCTTTTATATAACAGACTAAACTTGCCATTCTTGGCAGAACAATAATTGTTTAAATATTTTCTTGGATATAAAGATTGAGGTTCTTTTTCATTCTGATTTGATCCCCAAGAATAAACATATTCTTTCGCCTGCCCATTGGCTTGATTGATATTTTTTTGAGCAATCATTTCCTGTGGTGAGGCAAAATTTTTAACCGAATTGTCTGAGCTTGAACCATTAAAACTCGTACAGCCGTGTAAAGCGATGCCTACCCCACCAATCAAGATGAATGTTTTGAAATTCACGTATTAATGCTCACTGATGCTGTAACTGAAAAATATATGAAAATGGGTAAAATCTCAAATCCAGTACTTTGATTTTGTTATTAATTCTCTTGAATGAAATAATGGTTTTTTGCATCAAAAATAAAAAATAACTGCCAATTTTTTAAAAGTTTTAAGCTTAAAATCTGAACCGGATAACACTTTTGAGCCATCTTAAAACTTTTTATGATTGGTGAAGCTTCAGTAATCCCTGAAGCTATTCGACAATTTCCATCATAAACTGATGAAAATTTAATCTTTTATATAAATAGCTAGCTGGCGTATTCAAAAGCAAAAATGAAAATGTGTTATTTCACTACAGCTTCAATTAAATCCAAATCCCAGGCTCCACCGGCAAAACCTTTACACATGCCAGACCAGCGATCTACAGTATGAACGAAAGCTTGTCCCTGCCAAATCCATTCGCTCATCTTCCAGCAATCACCAATACCGCGGCCCTTTTGCGCACTGCTGATTTCGCCTGCTGCAAAATCCGATGCAGATTCGGTCACAAAGCTCGCTTTGCCTGTTAAAGATTGATTCACCACCCAAGCCCCATAACCTTCATTATAGGCACCGCGCCAGCATAGTGTGGTGGCTAGAACTCTGTTATTGCTGAGCTTATAGAGTTCAATCGCTTGCGGTTTGGCACCCTCTCCATCATAAATACCTTCACAAAAGTCAGCTGCATCTGACTGTGTCGGCCGGGCAGCCATGAGTAACTGATGCAGGTTTTGGTACTGTCTGGTATTGGGCTGAAGGGTTAAATAAGGTTTTGCTGCGGTTTTTACTTTAGTCACTATTGGTTTAGGCTGTGCTGCCAATACTTTCGACTCACCTGCGGTACCGGGCTTTACCAAAGCACCTACCGTACCCATGCGTTTTTGAAAATCATCCATTTTCAATAATGCAGCCGTCATGCCTGCATCCGAAACCTGCCAGGTGTAATAGGCATTTTTAAATACGATATTGGCTTTTTTCCGGGTCTGTTGTAACAGTGCATTGAGCTGTGGGCTATTTAGCGTTCCTGTGAGCAGTTGCTCTGAAATGTGAATCCTGACTCGGCCATAATCCTGATGATTTATAAAAAAATGTAAATTATTCAGCTTTTTGTTATCTAAAGCTTGATCAAAACTGGATAATGCAAATCTTGCTTGTACGGTTTGTTTTGCCCCAGCTTTACGGGTGAACAAGATTGTGGCTGGCATGTTTTGCAGATGATCATCCTGATAGCCTGCTGCCCGACAGGTGCCGGTATTACTGCAATACACTTCCCAATCCTGATGTGAAAAAGATATGCCTTGAATTTCTTTGGCAAATGTTAGAGGACTGGCCACGGCCAGACAGCAAAGCGAAGTCCACGTATAAAACCTTTTCATTTTTCTTGTCCCTTCCCTTTCTGATCACTATAGCTCAGCATTTCCATGATTGTGAAATATAAAACAGTATAAAAAAACCCGCATAATGCGGGTTTTTTACTGAATTTAAGTCTTTATTACTTATGCAAAGTCGATTCGAATGCTCTTAAACGCTTATAAATTGAAAGTAGCTCAATAATGGTGGGCCAAGACTCAATGAGATACTGAAATGATTCGCGTACCTTACCAAAGACATTCAAGATCTGCATCATCAGACCCAGTGTAATCGCCCCTGCGGCTATACTTGGGAACAGCACAAACAAGCCATACAGATTGTCCAGTTGCATGTACCAGATACGCACCATGTTAAAGTAGGCATAATGGAAATAGAGGCGGAAATAGTTAAAACGCACGCGGCTGAACAGTTCTTTTAAGGTCAGCGGATCGGCACGCTCAGCATAGTCTTCACCATAGACCAGTTCTTTACGGTAGGCAGCTTCAACCTTCTGGTTATTAAATTCCAGACCCGGCAATTTATAACCGACGACCATCAACACCACAGTACCTAATACCGCCCAACTGATGGCAGCCCAGACCAGTGCATAGGGAATTTCACCCACCACAGGCAGCTGTTTCACGTGTGATGACAACTGGAGTAACACCGGTAAAAATGCCATCAGCGTCATTAAGGCTTGAATAAAACTCACCCCCAAACTTTCGGTGGTTTTGGCAAAACGCATGGTATCTTCCTGAATACGCTGCGAAGCCCCTTCAATATGGCGTAACTGTTCCCAATGCGCGGTGTAATAGTCATTCATCGCGGTACGCCAGCGGAATATATAATGACTGACAAAGAACAGGTTAAACACCGCAATGGTCACATACACCATCGCCACATAGAGGAAGGTTAAGGTTTCACTGTAGAGTAAATTGACATTGCCTCCACCACTGCTCAGCATTTTTTGAATCAGGTCATAAAATGGGCTATACCAGGCATTAACCACCACATTGACCTGTACGGCAAACCAGATATTAAACAGAATAAAAGCCGAGCCCCAGACCGACCAGCCTTGCCAGGGATTGCTGGATTTAAACCGCCAGAACAGCGCAAAAATTATGGTTGAAAGCACGAACCACAGGTAGAACCATAAAAATGAAGGTGACCAAAAGCGACTTACCCCAATCGGTAATTCCGCCGTGGCATAGCCGGGTGCAAAGCCCAAAAAGGTTCCCCAAGTATTGCCACCGGAATACCACAAGACAATATTGATGACAAACCACAGCACCAAAGACGAAAAGAACCACTTCGGGTTCGGAAAAAAAGATTTAAACATTAGCTGGAGCTATTCCTTTATTTTTTAGTTTCAAACTTGCCGGTCAACCACCACCCAGCCCATTTAAGCTGGATGGATGAGGCGGCTATTATTTTAGTCTTTTCATCTTTGTAGCAACTTATACACTGTTTGTGAAATGTTTTTTCAGGTGAAATCATTTTCCTTGAGTAACCCTTCAACAAGCAAGTTGTATTGTTGATTCAGCCTTTGATGAAGTTTTTGTCATTTCAATTTGGCTTAAAGTTCTGGAGACCTCTCATTCAACACAACATTTTTGTAATCGTTATTCTGGACATTCCAGCATTTGCCACAATCAAAAATGTTATGCTCAAATGACTTTTAGCCAAATCTTGACCCAGCTTAGATCGAATAAATTAAAATGTTCTTAAAAATGACCGAACAATGAAACCCATATAAATTTTAGGGAAATATTAAAAAACCAAAGATAAATCAAAATATAAATTTTAATCTCTTCTCATTTTTTATTCAGTATGCAAATTACACGATAAATTTTATTCGTTTGTTTTTGATTTAATTCGCAAAACTGATAAAATTGGTTAAATATCTAGCAATTTATGATATTATTAACCTAATTTCTAACATACAGGGGATGTGACATGGAAAAATTAGTCATCGAATTATTAAAACCAGTAACCTTGCAAAAAGAGAACTGCAATCCTCTCGTTTTTGAACAAGGGACTATCTTAAAAGTCGTTATGCATACACCGACAAGTCTGCTTGTATCAGACGATTCAAACTTCAATTTCACTGTTTCTTTGCAAGATGAAAATAAAGTTTGGCGTGAACTATAATTTCATTAGATTTTTCTAGTGATTAAAACGCGTAATTTAGAGACCTCAACTTGATTATGACTTCCCCACAAACTCAAGTTTGAGAATTCTGATGCGCCAGCAATAATAGATAAGATAAAAATAACATGCGCTCACATAAGCTCATATCAAAGCGTTTAAATAACCTGCACGAAATTAAAAATTCCTTTTAAAGCCTCTGCTGCTGGTCAAAGTGATAAAAAATAGATAGATTCTTTATTCATTTTAAATGTAAAAATTCCATCTATTTCTTATCTATTCAGTGTTAAGCCAACTTAAATAAAATCAATTTAACCCTATAATAACGAATAAATTTTATTAATATTTAAGCGTACTCATAAAACTCACTGCAGAAAATAGCCAAATAAACAAAATAAAGCTACGTGCTTGGTTAAAGTTTTCCACGTCTGTTCCATGCAACATATTGTGACGAGTCATGGTTACATTAGAGCTTGAATCCATTTTATAGGCAGCAAGTTCAGTAAAATAAGGATTCAATTCAGTGGCAATTTTCGACTTATGCCATAGGCTTTTAATTTCGTTGCCTTTTAGACCCGGAACTATTTTATACACATCAACAAACTTGGTGCCGTTTTGTTTTAAGAAACCGGTTTTGATTAAAACATCAGTCAAGATCCCTTCAAGCTGTGCATAGACGTTTGGAATACAACCGCTATAGAAGCCAAGCTTGTACATTTTAAAACTTTCAAGCAGAACCAAACGGCGCTGAGCTTTAATCTCTTCATCAATCTCTAAGGCATCAAAAGCTTTCAGCATTTCGCTTTGAAAGTTTTCGCTGTTAATGATGTCGAGTAAATTGAATTGTTCAACATCTTCAAACTGATGAATTGCCGGCCAAAAATGCATGAGATTTAAAGCATCATTGGCAAACTTTGCGCCAATCGGTTGATCTAGTTCATCTGCCAAGACTTGAAAGTAAGCATCTTGCTCTGCTAAGCCCAATAAGGTCTTAATTAAAAATGTATGTTCATCAGCAGAGATTTCCTCAAGGTATTGCTCAGCATCTTTTAAAATCTGACTGCCCAATTGTTTTTGACTCGCAGCATTTTGTTTAATGCGCGTGACAGGTTGGTCATAATCAAAATCATCTTCGTCAATCATGGTTTTCTGGCTCTAAGCATTTACATCAATATTGTATTATCACAGTTATTTCTCAGCGCTTATAGCGGTAAACAAGAAATACCACCATAAACTTGCAAATTCTAAGTAAGAGTCAATTCAGTTGATACACGCTAAATAAATATTTTTGCTCAGCATCAACTGCCCAATAATGATGCCTAAACCCACGTCCTAACAAAGTGTCCGTTCCCTGAAGCACTTTAAACTGTCCTTGATCACAAATATGTTCAATATTTTTTAAAAATTGATTTGAACCATATAGCAAAAAAGAGTTATGGTTTTTATATTCTTTATGTGCTTTAAAGTCAGTCTTTGGCACAACATAATGTAGTTTGAGATGAGATCCCTTCCAACTCGTTTCAATCGTGGTCTTAATACATTCAACATGTTGTCTTTCACTTGTGGGGTAATCACCATTCATAAGTTTTTGCTGACTTGGCTTATCTAAATGATATACTGAAACCCATGCTCCATGATCTGCACTATGCCACCGTGTGAATTGAAGTATCGGTTTTTTTAAGCTTGAGAATCGCTGATGATCATGTCTCTCAGATAAGTGAGATAAAGTCTCGATTTTTGTATTGCGCTCTTGAACGATTTTTATATATAAACAGAAAATAATAACCAAGAGTGTAAGGAGCACGATGCCTGCCCAAATCACGAGTGCCACTCCAGCAAGTTTTAACCTTTGGCTCCACGTTTCGATTTGATACTCTGACATATTTTAAATCCATAAATATTTTTATACTTTTATCTGTTCATACCCAAATAGAGCGATAATAATTTTAATATCCGCTTACTCAATTGTAGTCACTTTAGATTATATTTCGCTGCAAAATATGCAAAATTTATAGCACTTTTAGAAAATTAAATATCGCCATATAGTACCATTCATCTAAAGCTTTACTTTGTATTCCTACGCGCATCAGGTAAAATCATCCACCTTGCATAATATACGAATGAGAGAGTCATATCCGTGCGTAATATCTTAGTCACTAACGCCCTTCCATACGCCAATGGTCCGATCCATATGGGTCACCTACTCGGTTATATCCAGGCAGATATCTGGGTTCGTGCCATGCGTGCAATGGGTCATAACGTGACTTATGTATGTGCAGATGATGCTCACGGTACAGCAATTATGCTGCGTGCTGAAGCCAATGGTATTGCACCGGAACAACAGATTGCCAATGTGCAAAAAGAACATATCCGTGATTTTGATGGTTTCGGTGTGCACTTTGACCATTATGACTCGACCAACAGCGATGCCAACAAGGCACGCTCGGAAGAGATCTACATTAAAAACCGTGAGGCAGGCAATATTGCTGTTCGCCCTGTGACTCAATTGTTCGATCCGGAAAAAGGCATGTTCCTGTCTGACCGTTTCATTAAAGGCACATGCCCGAAATGTAAAGCGGAAGACCAATACGGCGACTCATGTGAAGTTTGCGGTACAACCTATAACGCAACTGAACTATTAGATGCACGTTCGACTTTAAGCGGTGCAACGCCTGTAGAAAAATCTTCAGACCATTACTTCTTTAAACTGCCAAACTTTGCAGAATACCTGCAAAAATGGACCCGTGATGAAGGTCGTTTACCTGTATCGATTGCCAACAAGTTAGATGAATGGTTTGATGCTGGCTTGGCTGACTGGGATATTTCCCGTGATGCACCTTACTTTGGTTTTGAAATTCCAGATGCACCGAACAAATACTTCTATGTTTGGGTGGATGCACCGATCGGCTATATGTCGAGCTTTGAAAATTACATCAAAACCAAACGTCCAGAACTCAGCTTTGACGATTACTGGAAAAAAGATTCTCAAAATGAGGTGTATCACTTCATTGGTAAAGACATCGTTTACTTCCATGCACTGTTCTGGCCTGCAATGCTTGAAGGTGCAAACTACCGCACGCCATCAGGTTTATTCGTGAATGGCTTCCTGACTGTGAACGGTCAGAAGATGTCTAAATCTCGCGGTACCTTCATTAAGGCCGAAACGTATCTACAGCACTTGAACCCTGAATACCTACGTTACTACTTCGCATCTAAACTTTCGGACAAAGTTGAAGATTCAGACTTGAATCTTGATGACTTTGTACAAAAAGTGAATTCAGACCTTGTGGGTAAAGTGGTCAACATTGCCAGTCGTTGTGCAAAATTCATCAATACCAAGTTTGACAATAAACTGTCTTCAACTTGTGCAGAGCCTGAGCTTGTGCAAAGCTTTATCGATGCAGGTTCTTCAATTGCGTCTCAGTATGAAGCGCGTGAATTCTCTGCTGCGATTCGTGAAATCATGGCGCTTGCAGACAAAGCCAACCAATATATCGATGAGAAAAAGCCTTGGGCTTTAGCGAAAATTGAAGGCGAAGAGCAACAGGTTCACGACGTATGTTCAGTCGGCATTAACCTGTTCCGTCAATTGGCTGTGTACCTGGCTCCTGTACTTCCAACATTGGCTGCACAAGTTCAAGACTTCTTGAAATTGGCTTCTTTCGACTTTGCTTCTCGTGCAGAAATTTTAACTGCTCATGAAATTGCATTGTTCCAACCATTGATGCAGCGCGTAGACCCTAAAGCTGTTGCAACTATGGTTGACGAATCTAAAGATTCTTTAGCTGCGCCGGCCGCTCCAGCCAAAGCTGAAAAGAAAAAAGAGAAAGCCAAAGAGAAGAAAGCTGAACCTAAAGTGGGCGAAGCTGAAATTATCGGTATCGAAGACTTTATGAAAGTTGACCTTCGTGTTGCTGAAGTTCTTGAAGCTGCTACGGTTGAAGGTTCGGATAAGCTTTTACAGCTTACTTTAAATGTCGGTGAAGCTGAGCCACGTAACGTGTTTAGTGGTATTCGTGAGTTCTACCAACCTGAAGACTTAAAAGGCAAATTGGTGGTGATGGTGGCGAACCTTGCTCCACGTAAGATGCGTTTTGGTATTTCTAACGGTATGGTGTTGGCAGCGGGTAATGGCGACGGCGTTTGGGTGATTTCACCTGAAACTGGTGCTAAACCGGGTGATAAAGTGTCTTAAGATCTAGGTCTTAGATAAAAAAGCCTCTACGAATGTAGGGGCTTTTTTTATTGGCTTTCCCTCATCCTAACCTTCTCCCAAAGGGAGAAGGGATTTTTCATTTGATAAAATCTACAGTCTTTAATCAGATGACCGGCGACAAGGATGTCGCCTGTTAGCTAGGGGTACAAGGAAGTACCCTCTAGCTAACAAAGGGGTTTTGTTACTTTTGCCCAGTCAAAAGTAAATAAAAAATATTCATATTATTTAAATATCAATAATTTACTGATAATCTCTAAATAATTTACTTACCAACATGAAAATTAATGAAAGCCCCATTACTAAGAAAAGGCAAAACAAAATCCTTATTAGAAAGTTCAATCGATTGTGCTCTCTTAGCAGTCGAAATTTACAATAAACCTAGAGCACCTTTTAGAGTTGAAACTTTTATTACACACATGGTTATGGCTTGGACAAGACTATTCCAAGCTCACTTTAACCATACAATTGGAGACACATATTTCCATAAAGAGAAAAATGGAAGGTATCAGCTGATTGATGGTGATAAAAAAGCATGGGAATTAAAAACATGCATAAAAGAATATGCAAAATTATCAGAAGCAGTAAAAATCAACTTAGAATTTTTTATAAAATTAAGAAATAAAATCGAACACCGAACAATTGATAAAGATGAAATCGGGTTGACGATTTTCGGTGAATGCCAAGCACTTCTTTATAACTATGAAAATGAATTAATTAAATTATTCGGAGAAGAATATGCGATTAATGAAAGTTTAGCTCATTCCTTACAATTTTCCAGGATGAGAACAACTCAGCAAAAAGAAGCCAGTAAACAATTACTTTCCACAGAATATAAAGACTTAATAGAATTTATTCAGAAATATCGTGATCATATTCGTGATGATGTATTTGCATCACAAGAGTACAGTATCAAACTGATCCAAATTCCTAAAATTGCCAATACCAATAAAAGTGATTTAGCAGTTGAGTTTGTGAACTGGAGTGCAATTTCAGAGGAAGATAAAGAAAAATATGACCGTCTTACAGCAATTGTTAAAGATAAAGTCGTAAAGTTTGAAGGCGTTAATATCGGCAAACTAAAACCAAGCAAAGTTTTAGAGGAGGTTAACAAATCTATTAATTTGAAATTGACCCATAATGACCATAAACAATTACTTTGTATCTTTAAAATTAGACCTTATTCTGATTTTAGTCCTGATAGCGACGCTTTTGAAACAAACCCTGATTATTGTCATTATGATGAACCTCATAATGACTATTTATATCAAGATAAATGGATAACTTTTTTGATAGAACTTATAACTAAAAACAAGCTTTCTAGAGAAGACTGGAAAGATTTTTTTAAACAAAAGAAAATATTAAAAATAGAAAATTATGAATAGTAATTAAATCTAGAGCAGGAGCAAAATTGAGTAAAAAAGTCTCTTAATTGACACTTTTTTACATTGATAAAATCCCCTTTTTGATGGGTTATTGTTTATATCAGATAAAATTCCATCAAAAACATGCTAAAAAAAGACATGTCTTTTAAACGATAAGAATAACGATGAAAACACTGAATAAATCAATTGCGCTAACCATACTTGGACTTAGTTCATTCATGGTTATGCCTCAAGCCCAAGCTGTAGAAAGCCAACCCATCACCCAACAAAAACAGGTGGCTGGCTTTTATCAATATCAATTTGGGCATGACCAAATCACAGCCCTACTGGATGGCACCAATTACCTCTCACCTGCCTTGTTTAAAGACATTCCCAAAGCGGAGATGACTCAAATTCTCAAAAAATATTACGCCGATCAAGCCAAAGGCATTCAAACTTCCGTAAATGCCTTTCTGGTGAATACCGGCTCATCTTTGGTTTTGGTAGATAGCGGTTCATCCAGCTGTAACGGTCCAAATTTTGGTTCAGTACATAAAAACCTGATTGCAGCAGGTTACAAGCCTGAGCAAGTCGATACTATATTGCTCACACACCTGCATCCCGATCATGTCTGTGGCATTAGCAATAAAGGAAGGGCTAACTTTCCAAATGCCACTGTCTACGTAGCCGATACTGAAGCGAACTTTTGGCTCAACCCGCAGCAGGCAGCAAAATTACCGCAAGATAAACAGGCCAAATTTAAACAAACCGTCGAGAAGATTCAGCAAGCCATTCACCCATACCAAAATGCAAAACGTTTGAAGACCTTTAAGCTAGGCGAAAAAATCCAGGGCTTTGAAGTCATCAGCACACCGGGACATACACCGGGACATAGCAGTTTTGCCTTAAAATCTGGCAATCAAGAAATAGTATTTATTGGCGATATCGTCCACTCGCATAGCATTCAGTTTGATCGACCTACGACTGCCATCGATTTTGATACCGACCCGAAAAAAGCCGTGCAAACGCGTTTAGCCCAGTTTGCCCGATTGGCTAAAAATGGGCAGACCATAGCTGCACCACATTTGCCATTCCCGGGCATTGGACATATTTATTCAGCAGATGGAAAGCATTACCAGTGGATACCGGTGCATTTTAAGGATTGATAAAAGATGATTAAAAATAATCCCCTGAATGAAGTGGTTTATTTTTATTCATGATTGTTTAGCTCATTCATCAAGGTTGAAATTTTTTTGACTCGCTCGCAGATTTAAGCCAAAGCAGCTGCATCCTCAATTGAATCAGCAGTGCTTTATTTTGTTGCGGTTTTTAATCCGCTGCTGCACCTTTAACCGTAATTTTAGTTTCATCAGCAACAAAACGTTTACGTCCGGTCTGTTTGGCTTTAAACAGGTTTTGATCGACCAGATTCAAAAAGTGCATTTTGTCATCTTTCTCGGTCGGGCAAATACATTTCACCCCCAGACTGACGCTGACATTTTCTGAAATCGGTGAAGCTCGATGCGGCAGATTTGCCTGCTCAATCATGTGAAGTATATTGTCTGCAATTTGAATCGCACCCTCTAAATGGGTTTCTGGCAACACAATCGCAAACTCTTCTCCGCCATAACGCGCCACTAGGTCTCGCGGACGGACACAGCAACTTTGCAGCATTTGTGCAATCTGCTTAATGCAGGCATCGCCAATAATGTGTCCATTAAAGTCATTGTATTGTTTAAAGAAATCGATATCGATCAAAATAACCGAGAGCGGCTTTTGCTCACGTATTGCGTTGCACCATTCACGCGAATAAAAATCATCAAATAAGCGTCTGTTGGCAATTTCGGTTAAACCATCCTTATAGGAAAATTCTTCCAGCTTTCGAGATAAAGCCTTTAATTCTTCTTCCTTTTTTTTACGTTCAGAAATATCAAACATAAAGCCGACCAGACTTTCAACTTCCCCATTTTCCTTGCGTACCACATGCACTACATCGCGAATCCAGCAATATCCGCCGGTGGCTTTTAAGGCACGATAATCCGCTTCATGATCTATGCCTGCAATGGATTGCGATACGCAAAAATTCAAGACATGATCACGGTCATCGCGATGCATGCGGTCTGCCCAGTCCTGCACCGACTTCCAGGAATCCTGTTCCCAGCCCAGCAACTTTTCAATTTGAGGGCCAATATAACTAAACGTTTTTGTTGCCCAGTCTATGCTCCAGGGTATGGCTAAGGTCGATTCTAATAAGGTTTTATAAACCATGTCATTCGACAATTGATGCTCATCAAACGGATTTTTCGGCATAGTACAGCTCTAATTTGAATGCGCAAGATGTCATGACATGTTTTGGTTTTACCATACCGGACTTATCAATGCGCTCTTGATGATTGACCTGCTTGAAGCAGGTTCCCCAATAAAATTGCTTTTTGCAATTAAACATTTTTACATTTCAATATGATTAATTATTATACAATTTCTCTCCAAGAAGAAACACATCCTTCTGGCTATTTAATTTATTTTCAAAGCAATCACACATTGTGCATATAGCAAACAGACGGCATCAATTTTTCTTTAATATTCAAAATAACCATCAGGACTACAACATGAATAACATTGTCTACTTTGAAATCCAGTCTTCCAATCCAGCCAGAGACATTAATTTTTACCAGACTGTATTTGGCTGGGAATTTAGTAAGGTTGAAGGTTTGCCGATTGAGTATTATCAAATCCAAACTGAGAACATGTCTGGCGGTTTACTGAAACGCCCTGCAGAAATCCCGCCAACCCATTGTGGTACCAATGCTTATACCTGTTCTGTACTGGTTGAAAATTTCGATGAAGTCGCACAGAAAATTCTGAATGCAGGCGGTCAAATTGCCATGGACAAATTTGCCATTCCTGGGCGTTGCTGGCAGGGATATTTTCTTGACCCCGATCACAATACTTTTGGCCTGGTAGAAGCGGATGAAAATGCCCAATAAAAAAAGCTTTAGAATTAAATCGCTTAACATAAATTAAGCGACTACATAGACAATGAAAGGGAGAATAGGTGGCATGATTTATGATAATTTATAGGCTCATTTTATCCATTGTGATTTGGGGCATTCGTGGCTGTTCATTTTCTGCATACATCAGACTGGCATTTAGGACAGTTCTTTTACAACCATTCACGCCATTATGAACATGAACAGTTTTTAACCTGGTTAATTAAACAAATTAAAGAAAAACAACCGCATGCCCTACTTATTGCAGGCGATATTTTTGATGTCATCAATCCTGCATCCAGTGCGCAAAAGCAACTCTATCAATTTTTAGCCGATGCACATGCCATTGCCCCGCATATGCAAACGCTGATGATTGCAGGAAACCATGACTCGGGTTACCGCATTGAACAGGTTGAACCTTTACTGGAAAAATACAATGCTAAAACGGTCGGGGTCATTCATAAAAATGCTGCCGGACATATTGACCTAGAGCGCTTACTGGTTCCCATTTATGATGAACAGAAACAGATTGTGGCCTGGTGTTTAGCGCTGCCCTTTTTACGCCCTGCAGAAATTACCGGTTTTAATGAACACACCACCAATAGCCAAAATGCCATTGCCTATTTGCACCAGCAACTGATTGCAGAAGCACTTAAACGCAAAACTCAGGATCAGGCACTGATTTTAATGTCACATGCACATATGCAAGGCGGTGAAACGTCTGATTCGGAACGGCCGATTATTATTGGTAATGAAGAAGCTTTATCAACCGCCTTATTTGATGACAGCATTGATTATGTTGCGCTGGGACATTTACATAAACCGCAAAAAGTCCAGCATGCCCATATCCGTTACAGTGGCTCTCCCATCCCGCTCTCTTTTAGCGAAATTAACTATAAACATCAAATTGTTGAAGTGAATATTAATCCTGCACTAGAAGATGAGTCACGCTTTCAGTTCCAGGCCGTTGCCATTCCGCGCAGTATTCAGCTGCATAAAATTCGCGGTGAATTGAAGGAGGTAATACAAAAGCTTAAAGCCTTGCCTGAAGGTGAAATTGAAAATATTGATCAGCGTGAATATGTTGATATCGAATATCACACCCTGACGCCGCCACTGCCGAATTTAAGACAACAATTTGAAGAAGCGCTGCCTAAAAACCGTTATCGTCTAGTGCGTATTTCACGGCAGTATTTGTCTGCGGAAAATAGCAGCTCAGCCCTTGCCAAAATTTGCCTAGAACCGCCAACACCGGAAAAACTATTCCAACAGATCTGGGAAAAGCAAGGCTATAGCAATGATGAAGATGTTTTTAAAGATTTTATGAGCCTGCTTCACGAAGCACAAAAGTCACTAGAAGAACAACAGATCCATTAAGGGCAATCCATGAAAGTTTTATCGATTCGTATAAAAAATTTGGCCTCCCTTTCAGGTGAACATTTTATTGATTTTGAAAGCGAACCTTTAGCCAGTGCAGGTTTGATTGCCGTGGTAGGCAAAACTGGTGCCGGAAAATCCACGATTTTAGATGCCATGTGTCTGGCACTATTCAATAAAATTCCACGTTTAAAAGACAGTGATGGGAAACTGGTCGATGTAGACGGTTCAGAATTATTGACCAACTCGCCTTTAACCGTTTTGCGTCGTGGCACCGCACATGGCTTTGCCGAACTTTGCTTTGTCGCCCAGGATCAGAAACGCTATCTGGCACGCTGGGAGCTGAAACGTTCACGTGAAAAAGTAGATGGAAAACTGCAAAGTGTACAGCGCTATTTCACCTGCCTGACCGACGGTGTCGTGATTGCAGATAAAGCCAAAGCTGTCGATGCCAGTATCCACAAAATCAGCCAGCTCAGTTTTGAACAATTTACTCGCGCAGTCCTGCTGGCTCAATCCGAAGTTACCGCATTTTTAAAAGCCCGTGATAATGAACGCGGTGAATTACTGGAATATCTGACCAATTCCAACATCTTTGGCAAAATTGGCCAGCTGGCTTATGAAAAAACCAAGCTGATTGCCAACCAGCGTAAAGAGCTGGAAAATATCTTAGGACATATTGAACTGCTTTCCGAGGAGCAAGTCTCTGATCATCAAGCACAATTAGCCGCAACACAGCAACAGCTCACGCAACTGGAAAATGAAAAGCACAAGCTGAATCAGCAGCAGCAATGGTTTGAACGTAAGCTGCAACTTGAAAAAGATATTCAGGCACGCCAACAGCAACTTGCAGCGCAACAACTGCAATATCAGCAATTGGCGAGTGAACGCGAACAGCTCAAACAACTTGAAGTATTTGCTTCAATTCGCCCGAGTGTGATTCAACAGCATAAGGTTCAATCTGATCTGCAAAAACTGCATCCACAGCTGCAAACTACAGAACAACACTTTGCTGCTATGCAACAACGCCATGAACTAGAAAAAGTGCAATTTCAAACTGTAGATGAGAAGTTCAAAGCACAGCAAACTTTTGAACAGACCCATCAGCAAACCATAGACCAGGTTCGCCAATGCATTCAGGAACGTGAATATATTGGTCAGCAGTTCAAAGATGCCCATGGCAAAATTTTGCAGCTTAAACAGGGGCAACAACCTTTATTCGACCAGCAAAACCAGCTCAAGCAACAGCTTGAACAGCTCAAACAACAACACCAGCAGCAAGCCCATGTACTGATTCAAACCGAACAATTCAAAACTCTGGATGATGGTTTAAAAGCACATTTAAACCCATTGCAACGCTTTATCCAGCAATATCAAAACTTTGAACAAGCCTATGGTTCAGTCCAGTCTGCGGCCACTCAACTTGAGCAAAAGCAGCAACAACTCTCCTCATTGCAACAACAATTTGGGCCGGATGAACAGATCAGTACGCAGCTTTCGGCACAACGCCAAAGTCGTGAAAACCAGCTCAAACAGAGTCATCAGCTCAGTCTCGTTCAAAGCCAGTTTAAGCAATATGTTCAGATCAACCTGGAACAGCAACAAGTTCAACTCAGATGTAGGGAACTTACACAATCAGTTGCAGATTTAAAAACACAAGTCGCGCAAGCTGAACTGAAGTATCAATCTCAACAGCAAGAACGTGAAACTTTACAACGCGTTCTACAACAACAGCGTTTATTGCATGCAGAAAATATCGAAAAGCTGCGTGAACAGTTGATTGACGGCGAAGCTTGTCTGGTCTGTGGCAGTACGCAACATCCTTACAAACAAGACCATAAAACCCTGTCTAATGAATTAATGCAGTTACAGCAACAACAAGAACAGCAAGCCATACAGCTGGAAAAAGAAAGCTTTGAGACATGGCAAAAAGTGCAACACAGTTTGACGCAGCAAAGTTCAGCCTTAGAACAGCATCAGCAGCGATTCAAACAATTAGCGCATGAAACCCTCAACGTTCAACAACAATTACAATCCTTGGCGGAGAGTGGACAAATCACACTTAATTTTGCTCAATCATCGGAACTGATTGAGCAACAGCTTGTTCAGTCTGCACAATCTCTGCAAGACAATGTGGATAAGATTGAACAACAACTGATGCTATTAGAACGCACTCAACAAGAGCAGCGTACTTTAATCCAAAACATTCAGCACATCCAGCAACAACTTTCGAGCGTGCATCAGGCCGAGCAAAATATTCAGTACATCATTAATCTGCTTTCAGCTGAACAAAAACAGGCCTGGTCGGTTCAAACCCTGGCCACTGCTTCTGCACTGGCACAGCAATTAAGCCAACGGGCAGATCTGCTACAAGCCTTGGAAAGTTTGGCCAGACAGATGACTGAACAGCAACAGCATCTCAATACACTCGATCAAAAAGTGAATTTTAGTGTTGAGCAAATTGCTGCAACTGAAACATTAAAAGCAGATTTGCAACGTAAAGGACAGGAAAATACCGAACAGGCGCTGCAACTGATTTTCAACATGTCACAAAAACAGGTTGAAAAACCTCATGACTGGCTCAGTGAATACGATGCAGAAAGAAAAAATTTACAGCTGCAATTTAATCAAGTCCGACAAAGCTATGATCAGCTGCGTCAGCAGTTCATTGAACAACAACGCCAGCTCGATCAATTCAAAACGCAGCTGGCACAACTTGAAGCTCAACAGTCCACTGCAAATTTAGAAATCCAGCATTGGCTTGCTCAGCATGGCGATTTCAATCTGACTATACTGGAGCAGCTTAAGCAGATTTCCAATGAACAAGAACAGCAGATCCGCCAGGCTGTTCAGGCCGCTGAACGCAGCCTCACTGATGCGCAATCGGCAGTCAATACCTTACAGCAACAACAACAGCAACATCTTGTTCAGCAACCTGAAATTGACTTTGAGCAATTACAGCAAAAACTTAATGAACTGGTGCAACAACTGAAAGATGCTCAGGCTTTACGTGATGCACACAATATCAAACTAGAACTGCATCAGCGCAATTTGGCCAAGCAACAGCAGTTCGCCGAGCGTATTCAGCAGATTCAAAGCGAAGAACATCGTTGGGGCAAAATTTCAGGCTTGATGGGCGATGCCAACGGTAAAAAATTCCGCGATTATGCGCAGCAATATAATCTGGATATTTTAATTGAGCATGCCAACCAGCAACTGGCCCTGCTGTCGCAGCGTTATACGCTGAAGCGCCTGGAGCATTCCTTGAGTCTGGCCATTATTGATCATGACATGGATGGTGAAACCCGTTCAGTGGCTTCACTTTCAGGTGGAGAATCCTTCCTGACGGCCCTTGCCTTGTCACTTGCCATTGCCAATATGGCCTCAGGTTCAATGAAAATTGAATCATTATTTATTGATGAAGGCTTCGGCACGCTAGATGCATCTTCTTTACACATGGTCATGAATGCACTGGATCAATTGCAAAATCAGGGCCGTAAAGTGGTGCTGATCTCGCATATTCAGGAAATGCACGAACGAATCCCCGTGCAGATTCAGGTTAAACCTTTGGGTGCTGGGGCAAGTACCATTGAGATTGTGGGATAAATTTAAAAACTCATCCGGGAAAGCATAAAAAAGCCCAGTTCATCGTCTAGGCTTTTTTTAACAGGCAAACATCGGTCAGGCGATGGGACGCAATGTCAAAATCTGTTCACTGCGTCCAAAGGGGCCATGCACATCATGCAGTACAGAACTGCTCAGGCCAATACCATCTTCTCCATATTGCTGCATGGTTTCCAGACCCAGCCACTGGCCCTGTGGCAAACGGTGCATATGGATTTGCAAATCCAGATTAGGAAAGCCCCAGCGAAATGGCCAATCCTGGCGCGGTACAATGCCATTGGCGGTATCCACCATCCCCATTAAACGAACAAAATCGCTCGTGGACTCATCCTCAACCATGTCATGCTGGGTTCGTAACCAAACGATACCCTTGCCTGCACGACGTTCATGGCTTCTTGCTTCTATCGACTGGATATAGCCACCCGGCCACTGGCGGATTCCTTCCCAGATCGGTGCAGCTTCAGGCCCAGTTGCATGTGCATCTTCCAGACCTTTCACTGACTGGCTATGTTGCGTCATCATGCGCCAAGTCCGTGCCACAATACAGGTTTTGCCCTGAGACTTCATTTCCGACTCAATCAACTCAATGGTTTTTCCGGGACGAATCACTTTTGTGCTGACACTGAACACTCCGGCAGGAATCAGACCTAAAATATCCAGGCTGATCCGGCCAATCCGCATATCCTGACGTGGCATAAAACGGTCTAATTCGGCACAGATAATGCCTGTGGCTGGTGCCATGTGTTGCTCATGCTCATTCCATGCACCTTGCGCCAGCAATGTAGATTGGTAATGTGCCGTCACAACACCTGTCGCATCTGTACTACGCCCGATAAGTTGATAATATGCCGCCATACACTTCCCTATTTTCATGGTTGAATAAATGATTTCTTATTGAGATTACTTCTTTAAAGTGATCTTTTTGTACCCAACTTTAGTGGAAAGTTCAATTTTTAAAACAAAAACTGAACCCTAAAGTTCAGTTTTCAAAATCATCAGAATTAATGTTTTAGTAATTTATTTCGAATAATCCCTTGCCCCAAACAAGGCAGTCCCGACACGAACCATAGTTGAGCCCGCGGCAATAGCCTCATTCATATCACCCGACATACCCATACTCAAAGTATCCCAGTCTTCAGGATGAGTATGTTCAGTTTTTACAGTGTCAAATAAGGCTTTGGCATCTTTAAATGCTTGTGGATTATTGGGAGCAGGAATCACCATCAAGCCACGTAATTTCAAATGCGGAAGCTGGCTAATACTTTTAACTAATTCCGCTACTTCATTCGGCTGACAACCATCTTTAGTATCCTGCCCATCGATATTCACTTGTAAACAGATATTCAGTGGCACTTGTGTAGTTTCACGCTGGTTGGATAAACGCTCGGCAATAATCAGACGGTCTACGCCATGCACCCAGGCGAATTTTTCGGCTAAATGTTTAGTCTTGTTTCGTTGCACATGACCAATGAAATGCCACTCAATATCCAGATCACTTAAAGATTCAATTTTATCCAGTGCCTCTTGTAAATAATTTTCTCCAAATGCACGTTGTCCGGTCTGGTACATCTCCCGTAAAGACTCACTAGGATGCGTCTTCGAAACAGCCAGTAACTGTACGTTTCCCGCATTGCGCCGGGCTTGTTTACAGGCCTCTTCAATTTGCTGTATAACTTGATTTCGTGAGTGTTGAAGACTATTCATTGACGAGGTTCTCATTTCATTCATCTTTTTTTGCCTTACCCTGCAACTAACTGTTGGTTAAGCTCTGGGAAAGCCTTATTATTCTATCAAAATAAATAACATTTAAATGAACTCGGGGAAATTATGGATATTACTGAACTTTTAGCATTTTCAGCTAAAAACGGGGCATCTGATTTACACTTATCTGCGGGGATGCCGCCACTTATCCGTGTCGATGGTGAAGTTCGCCGTATTAACTTGCCTGCTTTGGAACATAAAGAAGTACACAAACTTGTGTATGACATTATGAACGATAAACAGCGTCGTGATTTTGAAGAAAAGTTAGAGACTGACTTTTCATTTGAAGTGCCAGGCGTAGCCCGTTTCCGTGTGAACGCATTTAACCAGAACCGTGGTGCAGGTGCCGTGTTCCGTACCATTCCTTCAAAAGTACTCACGATTGAAGATTTGGGCATGGGTCAAATCTTTAAAGATATTTGTAATTTCCCACGCGGTATCGTCTTGGTGACCGGACCTACCGGTTCAGGTAAATCAACCACGCTGGCAGCCATGATCGACTATATTAACGACCAGCGTTATGACCATATCCTGACGGTAGAAGACCCGATCGAATTTGTACACGAATCAAAAAAATGCCTGGTCAACCAGCGTGAAGTGCATCGTGATACCCATGGCTTTAACGAAGCACTTCGTTCAGCGCTACGTGAAGACCCGGATATTATTCTGGTCGGTGAGATGCGTGACCTTGAAACCATCCGTTTGGCATTGACTGCGGCAGAAACGGGTCACCTGGTGTTTGGTACCCTACATACCACCTCTGCAGCAAAAACCATTGACCGTGTGATTGACGTCTTCCCGGCTGAAGAAAAAGACATGGTACGTGCCATGTTGTCTGAATCCTTACAGGCTGTAATTTCACAAACCCTGCTCAAGAAAAATGGTGGTGGTCGTGTCGCCGCACACGAAATCATGATTGGTATTCCTGCCATCCGTAACCTGATCCGTGAAAACAAAGTGGCGCAAATGTATTCTGCCATTCAAACCGGTGCTAACTACGGCATGACTACGCTTGATCAAAGTTTAAAAACCTTGGTCTCAAAAGGTGTGATTAGTCCACAAACTGCCCGTACCATGGCGAAACAGCCAGAAGCATTCCTATAAGTTTAAAACGGATTGGGGTTCTTATTATGGATTTTAATGATTTACTCAATTTGATGATTCAACAACAGGCATCTGACTTGTTTATTACAGCTGATGTTGAACCATCCATGAAAATTAATGGCCAGATTTTGCCCATCGCAAAAACCAAACTGACCGGTGAAGTGGTGGGACAGCTTTTAAACTCGATTATGAGTGATAAGCAGCGTAAAGAATTTGCCGAAACACGCGAATGTAACTTCGCCATCAACAACCGAGACAAAACCGCACGTTTCCGTGTCAGCGCATTTCAACAGCGCGATCAACCAGGTATGGTTTTACGTCGTATTGAAACCGTGATTCCAACCATGGATGACCTCAAGTTACCGCCAATTTTAAAAGAACTGGCGATGACTAAACGTGGCATCATCATTTTTGTCGGCGCGACTGGTACCGGTAAATCGACCTCTTTGGCATCAATTATTGGTTACCGTAATCAAAATTCAAAGGGTCATATCATTACCATTGAAGACCCGATTGAATTTATTCATGAACATGCAGGCTGTATCATTACCCAGCGTGAAGTCGGGATTGATACAGATACCTTTGAAGTCGCGTTAAAAAATACCTTGCGTCAGGCACCCGACGTGATTCTGATTGGTGAGATCCGTTCACGCGAGACTATGGATTATGCGATTGCCTTTGCTGAAACCGGTCATCTGGTTTTTGCTACCCTGCACGCCAACAATGCCAACCAGGCGATTGACCGTATTATTCACTTCTTTGAAGCTGACCGTCATAGCCAGCTGTTTATGGACTTATCCCTTAATTTAAAAGCAGTGGTTGCGCAGCAGCTCATTCCAACCGTGGATGGCAATTCACGTCGTGCTGCAATTGAGATCCTGATCAACTCGCCTTTAATTTCAGACCTGATCCGTAAAGGTGAGGTGCATGAAATTAAGGATCTGATGAAACGTTCACGTGAACTGGGTATGCAAACCTTTGACCAGGCCTTGTTTGACTTGTACAAAGCCAAGCAGATTACCTATAAAGATGCTCTTAAACATGCCGATTCACCAAACGATCTGCGCTTACAAATCAAGTTGTCTGAAGAAGGCGGTGATCGCTTAATGCGCGCCAGTTCAAATATTACCTTTGATGGCCAGGCTTAATGCTCGGACTAAAATGTGAATCTAATATTTAAAAAAAAACAGGCTTCAAATGAAGCCTGTTTTTTTTGCACTGATTCCAGGTCAGTGTTATTTTTTACGTAATGCATCTTGGCATTCCGGTGCATCACAATAACCATACAGATTCAAAGAGTGACCGGTTAAAGTAAAGCCAAATTTTTCAGCGACTTCATGTTGTTCATGTTCAATCACGTCGTTGGTGAATTCGACTACTTTATTACAATTTTGGCAGACAATATGATCGTGGTGATCTTCTTGCATAATTTCGAAAACTGAATGATTATTTTCAAAATGATGACGCTGGATAATACCTGCAGCTTCAAACTGTGTTAACACGCGGTAAACAGTTGCTAAACCGACATCTTCACCCTGTTCAAGTAAAGTTTTATAAATATCTTCTGCGCTTAAATGATGTTGTCTTGAATTTTCTAATAATTCCAATATTTTTATTCGTGGAAGCGTAACTTTAAGTCCAGCTTTGCGTAAATCTTGATTTGAAATAGGCATGTAAAAGGGTCTCTCAACAAATTTAAAGTTGGAATATGCAACAAAGTTAAGATGCAGTATGATCTATCCGTGGATCAAATGCATCATAATTAATTTGGGATAGTGTAGCAAAATGCAAAAAATCATGTTGACGTTATTCGTCACTTCACTGCTCGCAGGCTGTTCGACCTTGGGCGTTTATAAAGTTGATATTCCTCAAGGAACACCATTAACTCAAGCACAAGCTTCAAAAATTCAAGTCGGTATGAGTCACCAACAAGTGCGCTTTTTGCTGGGCAGCCCTACCGTAACCGATCCAATGAATCCTTTACGTTGGGACTACATTTACAACTATATACCAGGAACTTATGCGAAAAAAGCAAAAATTCCAGCAGCACATGGTCAACATTTAAGAATTTACTTCGATCAAACCGGTACAGTGATCAAGATTGAAGGTCTAGAAACTATTCCAGAATCTCAACCTGGCTTACCAGGATCAAAAGAAGCGATTTTAACTGCGCCACCACTATAGACGCTTTAAAATAAAAATAAACCCCTCCTTGAGGGGTTTTTCTTATGACTTCAATTGTTTAAAGCGATTTCCGCGACAATAACGTCCAACTGGATTGGCTGCTGCACGTTTGCGTCGAATATCTTTCGGATTGATGGTTAAGGCACGATAAATCTCAACACGGTCACCGGCTTGCAATATATGATGCAAATCTTTCAGGCGCACGCCGAAAATTCCCAAAGCAAGCGGTTCGACTAAGTCTATCTGTGTCCGAATGCCACTTTTCTCGATCGCATCTAAAGCGGTCATCCCCTGCTGGAAAGACACCGCAATATGAAACTGTTGATTTGGGGCCGCATAAGCGACCCAAACCTGTTGTAGCTCACTCATTAGAACAATTGTCCAATGATTGCGATCATCGCCAGGATAATCGACACAGGTAACACCACACGAACAGCAATACGCCACAGGTTATAAAATAACTCATTGCTGAAATTCATCGCTTTACGCAGATGGCTAATCTTCATGATCCATCCGGCAAAAATGGCATAGATGAGACAGATCACCAGGCCCCAAAGCATCAGTAGTGTATTAAAGATTGGACTCATTGCAGGAATTGCCCAAACAAATACCGCAGCTAAAATAAGCAGCCATTGAATCACGATATTTAACTGACGGTGCAACAACTGTTCACGTGCCATTTGTAATAACAAGGCTGCAGCACTTATCACCGCAACTGCGAAAGCAAAACTTGGCATCTGAGCATTGGCCGCAAAGAAACCAAAAGCGATTACAGCGATGAGCTGTGCAATCCAGATCGGCAATACGGTTTTCGTCGCAATATCTTGCTGTTTCACCACAGCCAAGTTACTTTGCCAATACAAGCCCATGCCTAAACCACTTGCAACCAGTGCCAATACGGTTGCACTGCCCCACTCACTAAATTCTACAGGGGTCACGTGCCAAGTCGGTAAAGCTGCGCCCATGATATTTGAAAGGATCAAAGAAGCAAAAACACCCACTACGCTTAAAGCAAGAATAATTTTTCGCGGCGCAAATGAAAGTAAAATCGCAACAATGGCCAGACCAATAAAGAGCAGGTTTGGCGCAATGCCATTTAGGGCAAACTGTCCCAATAATTGACTGGCATTAGACAACATGCCGCCTGCCAAGAAAGGTATAAAGACTACTGCCAACCAGCCGACAATACGCCATTTCTGTGAAGCATCTGCATCACGTGTCAAACTGGACAATGCATTTAAAGCTGTGGTTTTAGAGCGTTTTGCCAAAGCAATTTCTAAATAGCAGATCGGTAATGCCAAAATAAGCATAGTACCTATCCACAACAACCAAAAATCAAGTTGGCGATCAAGCTGAATCCCTACAATCGGTGCTAAAGTGGCAATGATAATAAAAGATAAGCAAAATGCCATCAGCGGTGATAGCCATCGTGTCATAGCATTGTCCTGCATGATGCGTTCCTAAAAAAAGTCTGTCGCTATTTTGCCTTTGTCATAGATGAAAATCAAAAAGAAAAAGCAAACCATCATGCCTAATGATTTGCCGCGCAAGATTATTATCTTTTTTAATTGTTGTTATCTCGTTTAACTTTTATGAGAAAAAACGAGCAAACCAGTTTTTACCTTTTTTCTGTTCTTTTTCTTTAATAATGCCCATCATATTTTCTTTTACCGCACCCACATAATCAGCGTCATCGTGCTGGATATGATTGATCAGCCATTTTGAAAGCACTTCATGTAATTCCGCTTCAATTGTCTGTCCCATTTCAAAACGGCTACGATACGATTCAATCTTTTTAATAAATAAATCATGTACACGTTTATGCGGAACACGATATTTATAACCGGCTTCTTCCTGCAAAGACTCTTCAAAAGTAAAATGCGACTGAGTGTAATCAATGATATTATCAAGAATCTGTTTAATCCGCGCACGATCGGTATTATCAGAACAACCTTCAATTTCATTAATATAATCAAGAATTCGTTTATGCTGATCGTCAATCACATCGATACCAGTATTATATTCTGGAACCCATTTCATTTTCATTACGACCACCTATCAGATATACACGATTAATCACATAAATTCATAATATATTGATATTCAACAAATAAAAATGAACCAAAACAGTCAACTTTAGAGTAAAAACCATTATTACGATTATAAACAACTGATATATATATAAATATCACATAAAGACCAACTAAAAAGATAAAGTATTTTTTAACCAATATAATCAAAAAATAGCGATAGATTTCAACATTAATTATTTTATGACTCTATCTTTTATATTTTTAAACATTTAATTAATATAAAATAATCTTGTAAAAAACAAACTTTATTCATCTCTATTTAAATCAAAAACTATAAATTTATTTTAAAAATAAAAAAAGCAATAAGAAAATATTTGTTATTGTATAGAAAAAAACCAGATATGGATCAATATCTGGTGTGAGCATTTATCGATACTTAATGGCTATCACTAATACTGATCGGCTTTGGTAATTCGTTTTAATGCCGGATTTAGGCGTTCACGTTCTAAACGTTCGACATGGGTCTGCTGTTTACGCACAGGTCGGCCATCCTGAAATAAAATCATCTCTCCCGGTACAAAAGCGGTCCAGGTTTCATTTTGGGTTAAAGGCTCTGTGGTAATGACGGCGACACGATCTTCCGGCGTGGTCACCTGGCTAAAATCAACTTCGACATCCAGATCAATCAATTGTGCCGGTTTAAAAGGATATTCACGTACCAACCAGTGCAATTTGGTGATGGCATAACTAAAGAGTGCCTGACCGTTCGACAGGCAGAAATTAAAGGTGCCATGTTCAGCTATTCTTGGAGAAATTTCTGCCAATAAATCGAAAATCTGATCAAGCTTGGGTTCATGATAACCAAATTTCAATACCAATTGATCCAGCAAGTAACAGAAGGCACGCTCGCTATCGGTATTGCCTACCGGGGTAAAACGCCCAGATAAAGTCGGGTTAAAATCATGTAAATCACCATTATGGGCAAAAATCCACTGACGTCCCCATAGTTCACGGCTAAAGGGATGTGAATTTTCCAGATTAATTTTGCCTTGCGTGGCTTTACGGATATGTGCAATCACATTGCGTGATTTAATTGGATAATTACGAATCAGTTCAGCAATCGGTGATTCAACAGCGGATTGATTATCGACAAAAAGCCGGCAGGCTTTATCTTCAAAAAAGGCTATGCCAAAACCGTCACAATGGTCGGAGGTAATGCCGGCACGTTGAGAAAAACCACGAAATGAGAAAGTCACATCCGTAGGCGTAGCACAATTCATTCCGAGCAACTGGCACATAAGTCTTCATCATCTGTTTAATTCACCACCATGCTATTTTGCATTACTCCTTTGCCCTTTACAAACAGCAAAATCAAGCTTTCTTATGCATTTTCAAGACTTAGTTCTGATTTTTTCTGCAAAATAAAGTTTTTCGTGAGCTGACCCGCTTCCAAATAGACAAAATAATCCAGACAATTAAAAGCTTCATCATAAAAAGCCTGAGTGGACAGCTGCGCCTGCATGTTCAGATAAACATCAAAAAGTTTTGGAATGCGTTCATCCTGCTGGAAGCTATACTGCGGGTATGGTGGTTCAAATGACCGCTGAGGCTGAATATTGCAGATAGATTGCTGCGGCAATGCCTTGATGTGCTGGTGAGTATAATACGCCCGTGTCTCATTACCTTGCATGCGAATGCTGACACAACCAATTAAATACTTGGCCCGCATTTCAGCGATGACTTTCGGCAATAAATTCATCCATAGAATAGACAAGGCCTTACCCGAACGGTAACGCGGATGTACACAGGTGCGCCCGATCTCGACAATATTGTCCAAGTGACTTAGCTCTTCAGCAATTTTAAATTCCTGATGGCTATAACTCTGATCCAGTTCATGCCCCTGAAACAGTTTCAAACGCGTATAGGCAATAATTTCATTGCTCCATTTATCCCGTAACACGGCATGTTCACAGCCGAAGTCATACAAATCCTGATCTAGGCCAGATTCAAACTGAATACCAAACTGCTGTGAGAACTGCACCGCCCGGAAACGCTGGGCTTCCTGCAAGGTTTTTAAATCTTCAATCCATTCAAACTTATAGGCTGAGCTTTTAGTTGAAGGTTTTTGAAAGGGAAATGCAAAATTTTGACTGTACTGATTCAGCTGTTCCAACATCATATGCAACCTTGGTGTTTTTTTATACACTAGGCATGACTGATGACATTTTCATGACGTGAAATTGATTTCCAGCAATAAAAAAAGCCCCATTTAAATGAGGCTTTCCAATTGAGCGTATGAAAACGCTGATTCATTCTGAAGTCAGAATTTCTATTACGCGTTTTTATGCTTTTTTGGGATGACTGCGGTTGGTAATTAAGGTACCTACCCCGTGATCGGTAAAGATTTCCAGCAAAGTGGCATGAGGCACACGGCCATCCACAATATGCGCACTAACTACACCGCCTTTAACTGCATCCAGTGCACAGCCGACTTTAGGAATCATGCCGCCATAAATCACACCGGTTTCAATTAAACGGTCAACTTCCTGGGTGCTTAAACCGGTCAGCAGGTTTTTATTTTCGTCGAGTACGCCGCTGATATTGGTCAGTAGAATGAGTTTTTCAGCACCTAAAGCTTCAGCAACTTTACCCGCGACTAAATCGGCATTGATATTATAGGTATTGCCTTCTTCATCTACGCCTAAAGGTGCGATGACAGGAATGAAATCACCCTGAGTGAACATTTCCAGTACGTCGGTTTTAACACCAACGACTTCACCGACCAGGCCCAGATCAATCTGTTGCACAGTACCATCTTCAGCGGTTTTTTCCATCAATAGCTTTTGTGCACGCAGCAAATTGCCATCTTTACCGGTCAAACCAATCGCACGGCCGCCATGCTGGTTAATCAGGTTAACGATGGATTTATTCACGCTACCACCTAATACCATTTCAACCACTTCCATGGTTGCAGGATCAGTCACGCGCATGCCATCAATACGGTCAGATTCGCGACCTAACTGTTTCAAGAATGAATCGACTTGAGGCCCACCGCCATGTACCACGATTGGATTTAAACCTACAGTTTTTAACAATACAATGTCACGTGCGAACGAGCTTTCCAGCTCTGGATCGGTCATTGCGTTGCCACCATACTTGACTACTAGCGTCTTACCTGCAAAACGTTGAATATACGGCAAAGCTTCTGTCAAAATTTGTGCTTTGTCGATGCCAGTATGCTGATGTGGCATTCGCCTCTCCTTATTGAGCATCTAAAATGTCTTGAGCGATTTGAGGATATCGGTCACTTAACATGGAAACAAATGTGTGTCGAATATCGTTTAATCTTACAGGATTATCCGCATCAAACCGTACTGTAAAATATTCACCGGTATTCGATGCCCGAATAATGCCAAATCCATCTTCAAAATCAAGTCGTACACCATCAATTTTACTTAACTGGGCACCAAAATCCTGACTTTTCATTTCCACATCATGCAATACCGCTTTCGGCTCTATGTTATGAGTACTGATATAGGTATCTTCAGTGCAACAACGTTCCGGATAGGCCTTTAATGCTTGGGAAAGCGTTAAATCAGCCTGCTGACTCAAATATTCAAGTACTCGCAGCGCCGCATATAAACCATCATCATAGCCAAAACCGCGCCCGTCATTAAACACATAATGACCGGCGTATTCTCCGCCAAACACGGCTCTGCCTTGCGACTGCGACATGTAAGTCCTTAAAAAAGAGCTTCCGGTACGGATCATTTTGGCCTCACCACCCAAGTGACGCACGGTATTCCCCACCATGGTCGAACATTTGACATCAAAAACCACTTCATGTCCAGGATGCGTTTTCAGGCACATTTCTGAAAATAAAGACAGCAACCGGTCTGCGGAGATTGTTGTGCCATGCTCATCAATCAACACGACGCGGTCACCATCGCCATCCAGAGCAATACCGATATCGGCTTGCTGTTCAAGCACGGCTTGCTTTAACTCTGCCAGATTTTTCTCTTGTGACGGATCAGGTGCGTGATCTGGAAAATGACCATTGGCTTCACAACGAATGAGTGTCAGTTCACAGCCCATTTTTTTGAGCACCAAAGCCGCACAGCGTCCGGCTGAACCATTCAAACCCTCCAGTACCACTTTAAATGGACGTTTTAACTGGATATCTTTTAATAGCGCATGTTGATATTCAAGACAGTATTCAACCCCAATTTCATGTTGAATCGGTTCAAGCAGTATTTGATCTTCTGGAGCAAAAACCGAACGAGCTGCTACAGCCACCTGCTGAATCTGCTCTGGACAAGGCGGTTCTCCCCGAATAATCCACTTCACGCCATTATCTGTTTTGGGATTATGGCTGGCTGTGAGCATAATGCCATTACCGCCAAACTGACGAGCAATAAAATATAAAAGTGGCGTCGAACAACAACCAATAATTGTGGCATGCAGCCCTTTTTCTACACACACTTGTCTGATAATTTCTGCATATTGGGGACTGGTTAAGCGCGCATCATAGCCTATAGCCAGTTGAGTCTGTCCTAACTTTTGGTATTGCATCACCAAACCACAGGCAATGGCTTTGACAAGTTCAGGCGTCAAAAATGATATGTGTCCACGAATATCATAGGCACGAAAAATTTGTGATGGGAATTTTTTATTTTGTAAATTCATAATTATTTCTTCTATTTACAATAATTTATGAAATAAAAATTTGTGAAGGGTTTAAGGAGATCAAATTTACCAGTCCATCATGTCAGCGAGGAGATTGTTGATTCACATTCTAAAAGCATTTCAGCTTTTTAATCAATGATAAAAAATGTTGTGAATATGTATACAAATACAACCTATTTATTTGAAATATAAAAACATCCTTAATTAAAGGATAATATTTTAAAATAAATTAAACTTCTTGCATAAATCATTTTTTAATCAATTTTTATTAGCAATGAAAATTCCCTCTCCTTTTTAAGGATGAGCGTAATTACGCGCAAGAAGGAGAGGTTTCTATGGAAAAAAGCCCCTCATCCTCTTGCGGAGCATACTCCTCATCCCTGAGCCATATATGGTGCAAGAGAAGGAACTTCCCCATTTAATTTCATTACTTTCTAATGATCATTTTTTGATCTATGAAGGAGATACCGTCTGAAACGTCAAGCAAATTATTGAGAATTCATGCTCAATAATCTACTTGATAAGGCCGTTGGTGTTTGAGTACACCATAACAAAGATGAACTAACTTCCTCATCGCAGCTCCAATCGCCATCATCTTGGTTTTACCATTGGCCAATAATCTTTCATTCATCTCTTTAATGTGGGGGTTATGCCGAGTT
>NZ_NEGE01000023.1 GCF_002135355.1 Acinetobacter sp. ANC 4169
TCTAATGTGGAATAACCCACACCTAATTTCTGGGCGATTGCAGCTACAGACTCGTGTGAGTTTGAAAGTGCATAATCAATTGCTTGCTGTTTAAATTCTGGACTAAAGCGTTTAGCCATTTTTACATCTCCAAAGTTAACGTTACGTTATCTTTAGAGGGACTACATGTCCATTATTTTGGCTAGGATCAAAATGTCTATTTTCTATCGTTATTTGTTGGCTATTTTTATCTGTTAATTTTCGTTTAATCCAATTTCCACATGAATCATACTGATAATCTGAATACAGTATAGATAAGCTGGATTTATTGGAACTTATTATTTCAATGAGTTCTTTATCTTTGTAGTGATATTGGGTGGTACCGAATTTACTTACTTTAGATTCTATACCGTAGTCATGGTAATTAATTTGTATTTTTTCAAAAGAATCTTTTTGAAAAAAAGAAGGAATCATTTTAACTGAATTAATTAATTTATGTGTTTTAGTATCATAGACATTAGTGACTTTAGATTTTAAATCAAATTTAAATTGTGAATTTTGTGAATAAGATTCAATGATTTCTAAATTTTCTTGATAAGTTATATTTTTTTTAAGTGCAACCATATTTGTCACTAGGGGAGAAATATAAAAAATAGCACTAGGATGATTTTCTGTATAAGCCTTTATTGAACCTACTAGATAATTTATTTTAGTCTGCTTATTTGAATTGTAAAAAGTATTATGCTGTACTAATTTTAGTGGATTTTCTTCATAGAAAAATTCTTGTCCTAGCACTCCTTCGCTTGATTCAATTTGTTTTACTAATCCATTTACATAAAAATGAATTATCATTTCCCCTGTGGGATTTAAACGTTTAGATAAGTCTGCGCGATAAGATAAGGTCATGGTTTTGACTTTGCCTTTTAAATAAAAATCCTCTTGAGATAAAATGATTTTTTCAGGAATTTCGATAATTTCAGCATTTACGTCCGCCATACTGAGCAATATTAAATTTGTAATGATTAATATTCTTTTCATTTTTATTGTCTATAAAATAAAGGGCTGAATAATCAGCCCTTTATACACAAATTAGATCAAATTAACAACACATTAAAGCGCTGCAATCTGCTCCATATTCGCTTTAATCTTCGCTAACTGATCAGCAAACTCAGCAAGTTTTACTTTCTCGCCTTCAACCACAGCAGCAGGTGCTTTCGCCACAAAACCTTCATTGCCTAGTTTAGTCGCAATTTGGTCATGTTGCTTTTGAACCTTGTCTAAGTCCTTTTGTAGACGACCCAATTCCGCTTTAGGATCAATCAAGCCCTTCATTGGAACGTATACAGATACGTGACCAATTACAGATGAAGAAGACAATGGTGGTTGTTCAGCATCAGCCAAGAAGGTAATGCTTTCAACTTTTGCCAATGCTTTAAACAACGGTTCAATACGCGCGATTTGCGCTTTTTCAGCTTCAGTGGTGTTTTGAAGCAGAACAGGCAACAAGCGCGCATTACCTAGACCCATCTCACCACGGATGTTACGTACCGCACCAATCATCCCTTGAAGCCATTGCATATCAGCTTCAGCTTGATCATTTATTAACGCTTGGTCAGCAACAGGGTATGGCGCAAGCATAATGGTTTCAGCACCTAGACCGATCATTGGCGCAAGGGTTTGCCAAATTTCTTCAGTCAAGTACGGCATGATTGGGTGAGCAAGACGTAAAGACGCTTCCATGACTGCTAACAATACACGACGAACTTCAGCTTTACGTTCTTCAGATACGTTTTCATCGTTCAGAACTGGTTTGGTAAGCTCAACATACCAGTCACAATATTCATTCCAGATGAACTCGTAAATCGCTTGCGCAGCCAAGTCTAAACGATAAGTCGCAAATGCTTGCTGTACAGCAGCTTCCGCCTTTTGCAGACGGCTGACGATCCACTGTTCAGGCAATTCCCAAAGATCAGGACGTGCAGTTTGACCAACCGTTTGACCTTCAACATTCATTAAAACGAAACGTGTACCGTTCCAGATTTTGTTGGCGAAGTTACGGTAACCTTCCACACGTTTCATATCGAACTTGATGTCACGACCGGTGTTGGCAAGCGCACAGAAAGTGAAACGAACTGCATCTGTACCGTAAGCCTGAATGCCTTCTGGGAATTCTTTACGGGTTGATTTTTCAATCTTCGCCGCTTGTTTCGGGTTCATCAAACCAAAGGTACGTTTTTGTACCAAGGTTTCAAGATCAACACCGTCAATCAAGTCTAATGGGTCAAGCACGTTGCCCTTAGATTTAGACATCTTCTGACCTTCGCCATCACGTACCAAACCGTGAACGTACACAGTTTTAAACGGAACTTGTGGCGTGCCATCTTCATTTTTCATGAAGTGCATGGTCATCATGATCATGCGGGCAACCCAGAAGAAGATGATGTCGAAACCAGTTACCAGTACATCAGTCGGGTGGAAGGTATTTAAGAAGTAGTTTTCTTTGTCTTTCGCCGCGTCGCCAGTCCAACCTAAAGTTGAGAATGTCCAAAGACCAGAAGAGAACCAAGTATCAAGCACGTCTTCATCTTGTTTCAATTCAACTTCAGGGGCGATGTTGTTTTTCGCGCGAACTTCGGCTTCGTCACGACCAACGAATACATTGCCTTCAGCATCGTACCAAGCTGGGATACGGTGACCCCACCACAATTGACGAGAGATACACCAGTCTTGAATGTTGTTCATCCAGGCCATGTACATGTTGCTGTATTGTTCAGGTACAAATTTGATGTCGCCATCTTTCACCGCTTTAATTGCAGGCTCAGCAAGCGGTGCAATTTTTACATACCATTGGTCCGTCAATAACGGCTCAACGATTACGCCTGAACGGTCACCGCGAGGTGGCTTAAGCGTGTACGGTTGAATTTGATCTAACCAACCTTCAGCTTCCGCTTGAGCAACCAATTTCTTACGTGCTTCAAAACGTTCTAAGCCAATGTAGTCCGCAGGAGCAGGAATCGTCTTAGAAATTTGTTCGCCCGCTTTCGCGATATATTCAAACTCTGCCAACACTTCTGCATTTTTGTTGAAGATGTTGATGATTGGCAATTCGCAACGTTTACCTACTTCATAGTCATTGAAGTCATGCGCAGGGGTGATTTTTACACAGCCGGTACCAAATTCTTTGTCCACATATTCGTCTTTAACAATTGCAACTGCACGACCTGTGATTGGCAGGATGATGTTTTTGCCGACTAAATCAGCATAACGTTCATCATCCAGCGCAACTGCAACAGCTGTATCACCTAACAATGTTTCAGGACGAGTCGTAGCAACCACGATGTGATCTTTACCGTCGTGGGTACGCAGTGATTTATCTTCAAAGAAATATTTGAAATGCCACAGCGAACCTGCTTCTTCTTTATCAGACTCAACTTCTAAATCAGAAAGCGCAGTTTGTAATTTTGGATCCCAGTTAACCAGACGTTTACCACGGTAAATTAAGCCTTCTTCATGCAGCTTAACAAACACTTCTTTAACCGCATTCGATAAGCCTTCATCCATGGTGAAGCGTTCACGTGACCAGTCTACAGATGAACCTAAACGACGGATTTGACGGGTGATGTTACCGCCAGATTGTTCTTTCCATTCCCAGACTTTTTCGATGAACTTTTCACGGCCAAGGTCATGACGGCTCACACCTTGCGCACCCAACTGACGCTCAACAACCATTTGCGTTGCGATACCGGCATGGTCAGTACCTGGTTGCCATAAGGTGTTTTTGCCAGACATACGGTTATAGCGAGTCAAGGCATCCATAATGGCATTGTTAAAACCATGACCCATGTGCAAACTACCGGTGACGTTTGGTGGCGGAATCATGATACAGAATGAATCGCCTTTCTGAGATGGCTTGAAGTAGCCGTTCTCTTCCCAAGTCTTGTACCATTTTTTCTCGATCTCGGTAGGATCGTAGGTCGTAGCAATATTTTGCGCAGAATCAGTCATAGTGAAAACAGATCGAAAGTGAATAAAAAATTGTACCTATTGTAGCAAAAAAAAAGACAGATTAGGCAGCTAAAGAAAATGCAAAAAATAAGCATTTGGCACATACACAATTAGGTTCTATGATGAGAGTATTATAAAAACAGCGCAGATGATCGCAGAACAATTCTAAAAGGAGATAATTATTATGAGTTATATGATTTCTTTAAAATTAAAGGCCGAAACGCATCAACGGTTCCAGCAAATACACCAGCAACTGAATCAGGGGGAAAACGAAAGTCTGGCCAAACCGCTGGGTGAAGTGCTGGCAGATATCTCCTGTGAAATTGTCGACCAGGTGTTTGGTGAAATTGCCCGTTTATCTACCTCGGATGATCGGGAATCTGAAAAGGCAGTTCAACAAATTATCGATACCGTCCGTAAATATATGCCGTGGTCAGTTTCATTTTTTGGTAATGACCGTTTGATTCCTATGGTCAATTATTTGATTAAGATGGCACACGAAAAAAATGGTCAAAACTATATTTCCTATCGTGTTGATCATGTGTTGGTGGTGGAACTGCTAGGCTGTGTGGAACAAGTCAAAAGCGGCAATAGCCAATACGTTTCGCCTGCTTTGAAAGCTTTTACCGAAATGGTCGATCAGGGCGTGACACATTTGGTACGTGAGCCTAAAAAAATGTTGAAATTCAATTTTGTGGTTGATAAAACCTTAAATGGTGTTATTAGTTTTACCACGCAAATAGGCTATAAACGTTTAGAAAAAATCGGGACTTATTACGATGCTCACGAAACCCATCGTTACTTTGATCATTTTCTGATGTTTTTGAATCCAGAGCCTAAAAAAGACAGCTCAAACAATTCTGAATCGTAACTTAAAACAGGAACCATCACATGGCGCAGCAGGGCAGTTTAGACAATAAAGTAGTATGGATTACCGGTGCATCTTCAGGCTTGGGTAAGGCACTTGCTCAGGAATGTGCCTTGCAGGGTGCGCAGGTGGTACTGACTGCACGCCGCGCGGAGGAGCTGGAAAATGTCCGTTTAAGTCTTGCCCATCCTGAGCAGCATATGTGTATCAGTGCCGATATTAGCAATGAAAATCAGGTTCGCCATGCCTATGAACAGGTACTGAACCAAAAAGGTCGTATTGACTGGTTGATTAACAATGCCGGTTTAAGCCAGCGTGCCCTAATTGCCGATACCACCATGCAAACCGAACGCGCGATTATGGAAGTGGATTACTTCTCGCAAGTTTTTCTGACCAAAACCGTTTTGCCGACTTTCCTGAAACAGAAGTCTGGCCGGATTATCTTTGTTTCCAGTGTGGCGGGTTTATTGGGGACCCAGTACCGTGCCAGCTATTCGGCGGCAAAAGCGGCCATTCATATGTGGGCCAATAGCCTGCGTGCAGAGGTGGCACAAGATGGCGTGAATGTGAGTGTGGTGTTCCCGGGTTTTGTCAAAACCAATGTGTCTTTTAATGCCTTAAATGGCGAAGGCAAGCCACAAGGACATCAGGATGAAGCGATTGAAAATGGTTTAGAGCCAGAAGTGTTTGCCAAAACGGTAGTGAATGCCTTGCTGAACGGTGAAGAATACATTGTGGTCGGGGGAACCAAAGAAAAACTGGGTGTATGGGTGTCGCGCTTATCACCAAGCACACTGTATAAAATGATCCGCAAAATGAAGGTGAAATAATTCAAGCTCCCTCCTTTTTAAAGGAAGAAGCTTTAAAGTCCCCCTTTGAAAAAGGTGGATTTAGGGGGATTATCAAAATGGTAAAACTTGGTCAAAGATATAATCTTTCCCTTGCGCACTTAGAATATATTCTGAGGATGCTCACCTCTTAGAAGGAGAGGGATTCCATTATGTAACTCAAACATTTATGAAATAATATGATGCCCCTTTCCCTGAAAAAGTTTAAAGCAGAGCTTTAAACGAAGTGCAAGAGAGGAGTGGGATGAGGATATTTTTTATAAAAACTTAATCCCTCCCAACCTCCCTTTAAAAAGGGTGATCCTAGACAGTATCGTGGACAATCGGTCCCTCTAAATTCTTAAAATAATTCTGTTCAAAAGCTTCTGGACTTAACCAGCCATTTGCAGAATGCCGTCTAATTCGATTGTAGTAAATCTCAATATATTCAAACAAGACAGCATTGGCTTCTTTTCGGGTAGTAAACACACTCCCGTGTACCACATGACCTTTCAATGTATGAAAGAAGCTTTCCGTCACCGCATTATCCCAGCAGTTGCCTCGTCTAGACATGCTTTGAATGCAGTTATTCGTCAACAATAGCGCTCTAAAATCTCGACTACAGTACTGTGAGCCTTGGTCAGAATGGACCATAACATCCATTGGATACCCCTGACGAGCCATTGCATAATTAAATGCATCACACGCCAATTGACGGTCTATTCGATGGCTGGTTTGCCAACCCACAATACGACGACTAAATAAATCTAGCATCACGCATAAGTACAACCAACCTTCTTTGGTGTGAATATACGTTATATCGGTCGTCCAAATTCTATTTGGCCGAGTGACTGTAAACTGGCGATCTAACAAATTCGGTGCCGTCGGCAAACGATGATTTGAATCAGTTGTATGCTTATATTTGCGGGAAATCTTGCTGCGTAAACCGAGCTTTTTTAGCATCCTTCCAACTGTACGTTCACTCATGCAGTAACCTAAATCATGCATGTCGTGTACCAATGACGGTGCACCCAAGCGTGCATGATGCTGCCAATATACGACTTTTAAATCATTGTATTTCTGCGCTATATGGGCCTGGCGTTTTCGCCAGGCATAATAGCCTGAAGTGCTGACACCTAGGCATTTACAGGCAGAAGATACAGTGATTTCATTCGCATCCAAATCTTGAATTACCGTGTACTTTTCTTGGCATGATCTGTTAGGAAGTACACATGCGCCTTTTTTAAAATGTCATTGGCTTCCCTGAGTTGTTTGACCTCTTTCTCTAAATCTAGAATGCGCTGTTGTTCCGGTGAGAGTTGACGTTTACTTGAACCTGTTGGGTTAGCTTCACGAATCCATTTATCTAATGTGGAATAACCCACACCTAATTTCTGGGCGATTGCAGCTACAGACTCGTGTGAGTTTGAAAGTGCATAATCAATTGCTTGCTGTTTAAATTCTGGACTAAAGCGTTTAGCCATTTTTACATCTCCAAAGTTAACGTTACGTTATCTTTAGAGGGACTACATGTCCATTATTTTGGCTAGGATCAAGAGATCTTTTAAGGATTTACTTCTTTATTTTTCTTTAAAAATTTCGGTTTCCATTCACTGACAATCACACCAAGCACTACCAGTACTCCACCTAAAATCGCTAATAGGGGTAAACGTTCACCCGCAATACGGCCAATCAGGGTCGCCCAAACCGGTTCACCCGAGTAGATAATTGCTGCTTGAGCGGGATCAACTTCTCGTTGCGCCCAGTTCATGACCAATTGAATGACGGCACTGGCACAGCCTAAACCAGATAAAATCATGATCAGTGGCCAGGAAAATACCGGATTCCAGCTTTCACCCGTCACAGGCATCATGCAAAAAGCAAAAAGAGAAGCAAAGCCGAGCTGAATCACCGTGACACGGCGGACATTGACTTTAGCGGCAAAGAAACCGATCAGAATAATTTCAAGGGCGATGGCGATTGAACCGAGAATGGTGATCATTTGTCCAAAGTTCAGTTGTACTTGCCCAAGGCCATTGCCGGTTAAAAAGACCAATCCTAAAAAGGCCAGTGCTGCGCCACACCAAGTCATGAGTTGTGGTGTTTTACGGAACAATAACCATAATAGAATCGGCACTAAAGGCACATACAGCGCCGTTAAAAATGCAGACTCACTACTGCTGATGCTTTGCAGTCCAATAGTTTGCGTGCCATAACCCAAGGCAATCACCAAGCCAATCAAAGCCCCTGCGGCAATTTCCTTGAGTTGGATTCCGCCTAAATCCTTCCAGGAAAACAGGCTGACAAAAAACATTGCTGCAGCAAAACGGCAGCCGACAAAAAACATTGGACTGGCAAAATTTAAACCGTATTGCACGGTGATAAATGAGCCGCCCCAAATTATGGTAATTAAAATTAAGGCAAGCTGCGGAGCTTTGCTGTTAAACCAGGAAGGGGTGTTTGACATGTCTATACAGCGAAGAAATTTATTGAAATAAAAAAGAGGTCCGAAGACCTCTTAAGGATGGATCGAGATATTAAATGGATTGATCATCCCAAAGTGATTGCGCTTCACGAAGGTTCAGCGTGCCTTCATAGATTGCACGACCGGTAATCGCACCTAAAATACCTGGCTGGCCTTTTAATTTACGAACGTCATCAAGATTGGTTACACCGCCAGAAGCAATTACAGGCAAACCTGAATAGGTTGCAAGATTAACGGTCTGTTCGATGTTTACACCTTGCATCATACCGTCACGTGCGATGTCAGTATAGACAATGCTCGATACACCGGCATCAGCAAAACGTTTTGCCAGATCGGTCGCTTTTACGTCAGTGACATTTGCCCAGCCATCGGTAGCCACCATGCCATTCATGGCATCGATACCCACAATAATGTGACCGGCAAATTTTTTGCAGGCTTCTTCAACAAACTCAGGATTCTGAACTGCTTTGGTTCCAATAATCACGAAGGATACGCCAGCATCTAAATAGTGTTCAATGGTTTCAAGCGAGCGGATACCACCGCCAATTTGAATCGGTAGCTCTGGTTGCGCTTTAGCAATGGCTTCAACCACAGGTTTGTGAATTGGTGTACCTGCGAAAGCACCGTTTAAATCCACCAGATGTAAGCGGCGTGCGCCTTCATTTACCCAATGCTGTGCAGTCGCAACCGGATCGTCAGAAAATACGGTATCGTCTTCCATACGGCCTTGTTTTAAACGGACACATTTGCCATCTTTCAGGTCAATTGCAGGGATGATCAGCATGCTTTCGCTCCTTGCCAAATCTTATTGAATTCATTGTGTTCCATCTTAACAAAGTATTGGCAAATCTCTAAGCATCAGTTTCAGCTTTTATTTTGTTCGGGCGAATACGTAACTTTAATGAAGTATTGGGAATATGTTTCGGAATTAAGCCCAAGCGCAGTAACTCTTCAAACACTAAAACCGGCGCATAGGCATCGGCAGCGGCATAGTCAATTTGATGGGGAGTCAGGGTTTTTCTTGCCCAGTTGGAAGTGCTGATTTTTTTACTTTTAGGAAAATTGATCTGAAATAACAGTGCCATGGCATTTTTGAGTCCCATCGGGTTGTTGAAACCCAAAGCTTTAAAGCATTTTGACAGTTCAATTACACTATTCAGTTCGATGCCTTTTTTACGGAATAGATGGGCATCATTTTTTAAGCCAAAGCCAACTTTAATCTGATCCGGATTTTCAAAAATGGGTTTTAAAAACGCTAATATTTGTGGATTAATCTGGAATAAATAGGCTTTTTCCAAAGTCGCCAATTGAATGAGATGCGGACCAGTGGAAACTTCACCTTTTGTAAAGGTGGGTTTGGATTCGCTGTCGAAACCCAGAACAGCACAGTGTTTTAATTCTGCTTCCAAAGCATGACACTGTTCCAGGCTGTGAATGACCTGAATCTGTGTTGATGGAAGATTCTGAAATAAAGGGAAGGCCTGAATTTGTTCTTTGCTGGGCAGGATTTGAAGCAGCGACTCTTCCATAACAATTGATAGCGTGGTTTATTGTCATTCAGCTTAATTGTTTTTCAAATTTTAGGCAAAAATAAAGCCTGCATATTGCAGGCTTTAGTCATGTATAGCGGAAGTTATTAGTGGTTTTGCTCTGCTTGCTGCTGTATTTCTATTTGCGCTTGATGTGCGCGCTGTACATAGTCTTGATAAGCAGGGATAGCGATTGCAGCTAAAATACCGATTGGGAAAATCAGCACATAGAACCATGCCAACACTTTTTCCCAGGTTTTTGTGTTATATGGGAAACCAAACTGGTTTTCATGTTCATCACCTTTGGCAAAGGTTAAATACATGGCTAAACCCAAATTGACCAATGGTATTAACATCAGCAAAGACAACCAGCCACTTTTGTTCAGGTCATGCAGACGACGAATCGCGAAAATAAAAGAGAAGTAAATCATCGCAATATAGACAATGCCTAACAGCAACATGGGGAAAATTGACATGCCTTGGCCGGGTTCTGGTGCAAAACCAGGAAGCAGGATGGCGCTCAGAATGCCCAGTGTCATCACGACCAACAATAGCAGACCATTCCAGCCCAGATAAGATAAGCGCCCAAAACGGCCGGCAGCATTCAAGGCGGAGTCATTTGAAATGGAGTTCATTATTATTTTCCTATACTTTTTAAATAAATATGTTGAATATTTGGTCAAAGCATAAGCATTTTTTAGTAAAAAACAAAGGGGAAAATCCCGAATAAATAAAAAGCCCACCGAAGTGAGCTTTTTTAAACTGACTGGAATGAGTTTAGATCTTCCATTCCACAAAGTTTTTCAGCAACTGTAGACCCGCGGTATGGCTCTTTTCAGGGTGGAACTGCGTTGCAAACAGGTTCTCTTTATGCAGTGCCGTGCAGAACTCTAAACCATAGTCACAAGTGGCAGCCACAATGCTTTTATCTTGAGGTTCAACATAAAAGCTATGCACAAAATAGAAACGTGCATCCTGTTCAATGTCTTTCCACATCGGGTGACTTGGGTCAGCCTGATGCACCTGGTTCCAGCCCATATGCGGAACTTTTAAACCTTCCACATCCGGGAAACGCTTCACTTCACCTGCAAAAATACCCAGCGCATCTGAACCGCCATTTTCTTCCGAGCGTTGCATCAGTGCTTGCATACCGACACAAATCGCCAGTACAGGCTTGTTAAATACGGCATGGCGTACCACTTCATCAATGCCTGCTTCATGCATGCCTTGCATACAGTCACGCATTGCGCCTACACCCGGAAATACAATTTTATCGGCTTGCGCAATCAGTTTGGGATCATTGGTGACATCTACAGTTGCGCCTACATGTTCCAAGGCTTTGGCTGCAGAGTGTAAATTTCCCATACCATAATCAAGAAGGGCAATACGGGTCATTACAAAGTACCTTTAGTTGAAGCAACTTTACCTTCGGCACGTGGGTCAACTTCACATGCCATACGTAGCGCACGAGCAAAAGCTTTAAATACGCTTTCAATCTGGTGGTGGCTGTTTTTACCTTTCAGGTTATCAATGTGCAGCGTCATTAAGGCGTGATTCACAAAACCTTGAAAAAATTCAGAGAATAGATCAACATCAAAGCTACCAATACGTGCGCGAGTGAATGGAATATCCATCCACAAGCCAGGGCGACCAGATAAATCAACCACAACACGGCTTAAAGATTCATCCAGTGGGGCATAGAAGTGACCATAACGACGTAAGCCTTTTTTATCACCCAATGCCTGGGCAAATGCCTGACCGAGTGTGATACCACAGTCTTCTACGGTGTGATGGTCATCAATTTCCAGGTCACCATCACAGTGAATGTCGATATCGAACAAACCGTGTCGCTTGATTTGATCAATCATATGATCTAAAAATGGGACACCTGTATTGAGAGTGCCTTGACCTGTACCATCAAGATTCACACGAACTCGGATTTTGGTTTCGTTAGTGTTTCTTACCACTTCACTGATACGTTGCGTCATAGACACGTTCCTCAAAAACGTCAAAAATGATGATGTAAAATGTTTTTTCGCGGGTGACGAAGTCCCCGCATATTAGATTGCTCAGGAGGGTTAATCAATGCCTATTACCGTACATGCTTATACTTCACTAGAAAATGACGAAGTGCGCAGCCAGCTTGAGCGACTGTATGACACCAGCCCAGAATTTGGTGACGGGCAGGATGCCATTGAACAACTAGAGCAAAACTTGGCTCAGTATACCCTAGTTTACACAGCAGAATTTAATACTAAACTGATTGGGGCGATTTGGTGTACCGGGCAGGGTGAAAGCCGAATCCTGGAAAATATTGTGGTTCATCCGGCCAACCGTGGACGCGGGGTTGCCGAACGTCTGGTCAGTGAAGTGTGCCGGATGGAAGAAGAAAAAGGCGTGAAGACATTTGAGCCGGGCTGTGGAGCAATTCATCGTTGCCTGGCCCATCTGGAAAAAATCTAAACCCGCCTGGCAAATAAAAAAGCAGCCTCAAGGCTGCTTTTTTATGAGGAAAAATATGGATGCCACTCAATAATTATTTGAGTTTTAAATAAAAAATAAGCAAATAAACGCCAAATTGCTGTAAAAATAAACGTTTGCTTTAAAAAGCCCAAAACTTGCTTGACTGAAAAACACTTAAACTGTTTAATACGCGGCATCGGCGTGATAGCTCAGTAGGTAGAGCAACGGATTGAAAATCCGTGTGTCCCCAGTTCGATCCTGGGTCTCGCCACCATATTTAAAATCTGTTTCAAGATTTCAATCCCTGATCCCATCAGGGATTTTTTTTGGGTAAAAAATATTCGATCAAATAAAAATGTGATGAATTATATTGACTATTGATAACAGATACGGCTTAATACACGGCATTGGCGTGATAGCTCAGTAGGTAGAGCAACGGATTGAAAATCCGTGTGTCCCCAGTTCGATCCTGGGTCTCGCCACCATATTCAAAAAATCCTCAAACATTGTTTGGGGATTTTTTTTGCCTGTCGGTTTTGTCGGGATACTTTTTTCTACATGCCAGATGCAATAAAGCTCTGGAAAGAGCTGGATAGCAAAAATAGATTTGAGCAAGCAAAAAAGACCGTTTATCCGAGTCAATGTGAGCAAAAACGGAATTTCATGTAGGCTATAACCTATACAGTTGCGGTGAGAAGCATTTTCCTTGCATAGTGTGAAGCTGCATTGCCTTGAAATTACGTTACGAGTCAAGCTTATGAATCTTCTAAAAATCTCTGCGTTGGTGTTGATGTTCGGTTGTACAGAAAGCATGATGGCTCATGCGGATGACACTGTGACCTTGCCAACCCTGCAAGTACTGGCTGAGCCAGAACTGCGTACAGAAACAGGGGTTGTGCCGTATCAGAATGATGAGATGAACCGCCGTGCTTTACAGCATCAAATGATTCGTAATTCACGTGAAGCCCAAAACTTTATGATAGACAGTCATATGGTTGCCAATCTTGAAATTCAGCCTTTACAATCACAGCCAGACCTCAATTCCTTACCTCCCTTACTACAACAACATGTATTGAATATTGCTCAGGGTTTACAGTCGAGTGATCCTACGCAAGGTTTGTATATTATGTTGCAACCCTTTGGCATAGACCGTAGCAACAGTATGCAGCCCCTCGAACGTGGTACATATCTACAGATCAACCTGAACAATATCAATATGGGTACGCTTGAACGTTCTGTGAATAATCCTTCTGTACTGCGGTAGCGACACCGAAAATGCAATAATTTTTCTCGCTTTACATTTCCCCCATGTTAAAAATTTGTTATAAAATCAAAGTAATAGCTATTGGAGACTCCACAATGAAAAGAATCGCGCTCCCCGTACTCACTTTTTTATCGGTATTGGTCACAGCTTGTGGTGGTAGTGGATTTGGAGATAACTTCAACTCTTCTTTTGAGAAAACCTTTACCTTTGGTACGCAAACTTATATTTGCCGCAGTGAAAAAGCGGCCGATGCCTGTGGTGGTCCAAATCAGGACTGTTCAGCCTGTGAGCTGCAATCACCTTCTTCCGTTGTGATTACTCAGCTATGTGCTCAACCTGGAGCAAATATCCATCAAGTGACGGTAAATGGCTGTGTGGCAAGACTGACCAATGATACTCAAACCGGACTGTGTACTTCGGAGGGATTAAGACTGCTTTCAGGAACCAATTTGACCAGGCAGCAAGTCGCTGCAGGGACATTATTTCCTACAGGTAGCTTGAATATCACGGTCGGAAACCTGACTGAAACCATTCGCTGCAACTAAGTCGTGTATTTAAGCCGCATGAAATTTGTGATGCCGCTGCTGATTGGCATTCTGTGTTTTGGATTGGGCTATTTTGTTGCCCCATCCAAGCCTGAATCTGCACCATCTGTTCCTGAGCATACTCAGGATATGGCTGTGGAAAATTTTATCCAGACCATTCAGCAAAATACGCAAGCGCAACCTGATAATCATCAGGTATTGCAGCAACAGCTGAAAAAACAGAAAACCCAGGTCAATAGCGTTATCGATCAGGCCACACCCGAGCAGATTGATAAATATCTACAGCAGGCTTTTCCGGACTATGATTTATCTGCTATCCACAACAAGCGCGAGTTTTCCAAACGTTTGGTCGGTGAATTTGTCGATGCAAAAAATGATCCGAATGAAGCCATGACCGGTCAGGCCAGCGTCACGGCGCAGCAACAATATATAAGCAATAACGTGCTGCCGAGACAGATATATGCCGGACAGCAGCTTTTTGCCCATTTTGATACTTTGGGAAAAACGCCGAATAACGAGCAGGTTTTTGTTCGCTGGAGCAACCAGGCTACAGGTGAGGTGCTGTTTTTTATGCCTCAGCGCATCAGTGTCAATCGGGAACAAAACTGGGTCAGTTTTAATCCGGCAAAAGGCTGGAAAGTGGGTACATACGATGTTAAATATTATCAATTGAATGATCAGCTGGTGCCCATTGCCCAGACCAGTTTTAGAATCGATCAGATTATTGATTAAACTGATAAAAATATTTGAGCATCGTTAAATGAAAGATCTTTTTTCCAGCAATAGTGTGCGCTATAAGCAGGCCCGTCCGAGCTATTCCAGCCAAATTGTCAAAGAAATTTTACGTCATGTGCCAGAACGAACTTTTGCCTGGGATTGTGGCGCGGGCTCAGGCCAGTTTACCCAGCTTCTGGCTCCCTATTTCGAGCATGTGCTGGCTACAGATATTAGCGAGGCTCAGTTACAACAAGCGCCTTATTTTGAAAATGTCAGCTATCAGGTACAAGCGGCAGAGCAGACCACCATTCCAGAGCAGTCCCTCGATTTGGTGACGGTGGCACAAGCCATACACTGGTTTGATTTTGACGTGTTTTATAAAGAAGTGACACGGGTGCTTAAACCGCAAGGTGTGTTCGCTGCCATTGGTTATGGCCTTATGGACGTAAAGGATGCTGCAATCAACCGTTTGGTTCAGCAGCTGTATTTTGAAACCTTAAAAGGCTATTGGGACAGTGAACGCCGTTATATTGATGAGCTGTATCAAACCATTCCATTTCCTTTTCAGGAACAAACTGTACCGGAACTGCATTTGCATTATCAGTGGACCGGGCAGCAATTGCTTAGTTATTTGAAAACCTGGTCAGCGCTGAAACATTATCAAGATCACAACACGCATGATCCATTACAGCTGATTTCAGAGGCTTTGCAAGCTGAAGCTGAACCCTTAGATGTAACATTTCCTGTACTTTTACGCGTTGGAATGCGAGAAAAATAAAGATTATGACGGAATTTTTATGTCAGCGGGGCAGTAAAGCAGGAGAAGATAAAAATCTGATTTATAGAAACATGATCCAGTGTAGAGCTTTTTTATAGAAGCAGTTCTCATGTTTTTTAAGCGGTGAAATGGGCAGGTTTTTTAACGAAAGTTAGAATGTCGTGCGAGACCACTAGTCAGGGCTAACTGGCTGAAAGGCGCATACGCTATACAATTACAGGTGTCGACGGTTGTTTGTTTACTTCAATTCATTGTTGAGTAGAACTGCCATGAAGCTCCTAAAAAATTTGTCCTGCGCAATCTTGGCGATTGCCGGAAGTTTTTCCATTTCGTCTACTTTTGCCGATATAGCTGATGCATCTGGATTAAGTTCCTTAACGGATTCGGAGTTAAGAGCTGAAGCCGAAACAGTACAGGTCATGTATGATCCACATGATCATCAACGAGAGAGAGCCTTGCAGCACCGGATTATGCAAATCCAGATGGATACCCAGAATTTTGTCGTAGATCCTACGATTCTGATGACTATAGATCTGGTTCCTGAACCCCCTATGCCAGACATCAACAGCCTGCCATTGCCACTACAACAACATATATTGGCCATTGCCCGGGGTTTGCAATCGCCTGATCCAAGAGAAGGCTTGTATGTGCTGCTTGAGCCTTTTGGCATAAACCGTAATGCCGTGAATGTACAAATCGCTCGAGAACAGGTGACATTAGGTATTGTGGAAAATACTCGGTGAAATTAAGCAATCAGGCTTTCGCCATGTGTGTGAACAAAACCAAACAGGAAGATATACCCGTTTTTAATTCAGGATTTTTTAATCTGTATTAAGATACATCACTTGTTTAAACCATAAAGAAAAAAGCTGCTGAAATAAAAAAAGATGCCAGCAGATGGCATCTTTTTTTAGTGCTTATATACGTTCAGGCAGATTAAGCAGCAGATTTTTTAAACCATGAGAAGAATGATTTTTTCTCAGCTTTTACTTCAGTTTTAACAGCATCCGCTTTTTCAGCAACAGCTTGTTTAACTTCAGTCGCTTTTTCTACAGTTGCATCTTTTGCTTCAGTGGTTGTTGCAACAGTCGCATCTTTCACTTCAACCGCTTTTTCTACCACAGCATCTTTCGCAGCTACAGTTTTTTCTTCAGTTACATCTTTTGCTTGAGTGGTTTTAGCTACGGCAGTTTTTTTTGCTTGAACAGTTTTAGTTGCTACCGCATCTTTGGCAGCTACAGTTTTGTGCGCAGCAGCGTCTTTTGCTTGAGCAGTTTTAGCAACGGTTGCTTGTTTTACATTAGCAGCTTTTGCGACTACAACATCTTTCGCAGCTACAGTTTTGTGTGCAGCAGCATCTTTTGCTTGAACAGTTTTAGCAACAGTAGCTTGTTTTGCATCAGCAGCTTTTGCAACTACAGCATCTTTGGCAGCTACTGTTGTATGAGCAGCAGTTTTAGCTACGGCAGCAGTTTTTGCTTGAGTTGCAGCAGTTGTGGTTTTAACAGCAGTCGCAGTTTTTGCAGCATCTGCTTTTACTTGTGCTTTTGCAGCAGCAACTTTAGCGGCTGGAGTTGTTTCTACAGCAGTAGCAGCCATAGCAGATGTTGTACCTGCAACTAAAGCGATCGCTACAGCAGTTTTAATAGTATTCATGTTGGTAACTCAATAGTGAGAATAAAGAGGGTTTTTGTACTGGTTATTTTAACGCTCGAGATAGTTACTTTTTTTAATTGAGCGGTGCGGATGTGCTTGATTGTATGAATATTCCACTAAATTTACAGAGTGATAACATGATATTTCAAACCAGTTACATTTGCTGTTGAGTATTAGCATTGAATATTTGACGAGCTTTCAGCTTGTCTAGACAGCCGATAATCTGATCATTTTAAAGATGACAATTTTGCCATCGGATTGTCATCTGTCATTCAAATTCTGCTGCTAGATTGAAACTGTTGCAAAGATCACGATATAAAATCTAGGCAGGTGAGTCATGAAAACCCTACATGTTTTTGATGATATTCAGCAGATGTATAGTGAGTTTGTTGAAAATAAAAACTATCCAAAATTAGAAAGTTTAAGTAACAGAGGAAAGAATCGTTTTTTCTTCAACCAGTATTTTCAAATGATTGAAGGCTGGCATCATACCGAACAGATTGTGATTCAGTTCAATCAGCAATATTTTAGTTTAGATACAGGCAGTGCCCCCGATTTTATGGATAAAGAAAAATATATGGAATGGCTGCGTGAGGAACTTCAGCAGTAAAATGGTTTAACCGTTATTTTAAGACCAGAAAACTGTCCAGATTGGGCAGTTTTTTGTTTTTGAGGCGCTACATTGTTGTATACATGGAAGATCATGGTTGAATTTCAATGCATTGCTGAAGCGGCTGTGCTAAAAGATAAACGATCAGCGGATTGATCTTCGGCAGACAATGAACAATGTGGAGCAGGCCTTTTATGCAACAGCTTATTTGTTATAAAGAATTGCCTATCTGGCAACATGACACGATTCCTCAAGGTTTTCAACGTGCGCATAATACCAAGGCTGGCACATGGGCAAAGCTTAGGGTACTAAAAGGTGAACTGATTTTTGCATTTGTCGATGAAGCAGGTGAGGTTCTGTCTACACAGGTATTTAATGTCGATCAGCAGCCACCATTTATTGAACCGCAGCTGTGGCACAAAATTGTTTCTGCCAGCCCGGATGTCGAATGCCAACTGAAGTTTTACTGTACGCCACAGGATTATTTTTCTAAAAAGTATCAGCTGACTGCCACTCACTCAGAAGTTTTAGCTGCCACACCGTATTTGCACGGTGGTCGGGCTTTGGATGTCGGTTGTGGGCAGGGGCGTAACAGTCTGTATTTAAGTCAGCATGGTTTTGAGGTGGATGCCTGGGATGTCAATGAAAACAGCCTAAAGACCTTAAGACAGATCATCCAGACCGAGCAGATTAATAATATTCAGGTGCAGCAGCGTGATTTAAATGCAGACCCAAGTATTAGCGGCCGTTATAACTTTATTTGCTGTACCGTGGTGATGATGTTTTTACAGGCCCAAACGGTGAAACCTTTGATTAAGCAAATGCAACAAGCGACTGCCCCGGGTGGCTATAACCTGATTGTCTGTGCGATGGATACGTCAGACATACCAGCACAGCCGGACTTTCCTTTTACTTTTAAAGAAGGAGAGTTAAGTGCTTTATACGAGGGTTGGAACATTGTGAAATATAATGAAGATGTCGGTGAGTTGCATCGGGTAGATGAACAGGGAAACCGGATTAAACAGCATTTTGCAACGTTGTTGGCGCATAAAGTTGCTTAGGATATTTAAGAGGTTTTAAGGTTCTTGAATTTATAGCAGTAATGAAAATAGTACCTAATTTTTTACACACTCCAAAATCAAAAAAAGATGTCACTAGGACATCTTTTTTTAGCTTATGTAAAATATAGTTAAAAGGTAATTTTGCTTAAAAATTTAAGTATTCAAAAGTTTTACTTCTTAAATCAGCTGTATATTTTTGTCTCTTTATTTCATCAGAAGTTGGAATAGTTAATGATTCAATAATAGCTATGCATTCATTTAGCGCATTTTCAAACTTTTCTTTATCAGTTAAGGTTTCAATAATTTTTTTCACATTTTGATTTGATTTTTTACTATTACGTGTCCAATTTTTATTAGATTTTGTAGCCACATATTTCATAATGAATAAGACATGCCATTTTAAATTTGAGTATTTAAGTTTTTTACTGTTAATAGCTACATGAATTTTATACAGAGCTAATGAACAGATATAGTATAAGCTCTCTTCATCATCATCTTTAAATAACTCATTAGATTCAAATATTTTTTTCACGTAACGAGATGAATTAAATGGTTCTTCAAGTATCATTGCATTATATGCCTGTACTACAGTTCTTAGATCAAATATACGTGATTTTTGATAATCTGATTGAGAGTATTCATTCTGCCTTCTTTCGAAATATACTCTATTTTCATCACCTACCGTATTGTTCATGGTTTCAAAATATCTTTGAACCATACGCGTTTTTTCTTTTAGACCAAGAAATGCATTGTTGTCGATATTAGACTGATTATTAGTAGATGATATAATTTTTGTAATAGTTTCTTCATGAGTAGTCGAGATAAACTTAACGATAATTTTTGTATCATCATTAATAATGTCCCGATTTTCAAATAATACATTACTAGTTTGACATCCATTGATAATTTGATAATTTGTTAAGTCAATAGTTTTATCACTTGGGGAAAATGCTAAATCAGGCGAAATAATGGTAATTCCATTATTTAATACAGAAAATATTTTTTGTGACTTTTCTTCTTCAAGTGATTTTTTTATATTTGAGTTTACATAAACTTCTTCACCTAAATAAGCACGTATATTTTCTTCAAAAATATTATTTTTTATATTTTTGTCTTCATCGAATAATATTGAATCAATGAAATCTTTAGCATTAACTAAAGCTAAATATGACTGGGGAATATTTGGCATTGATGGGATAGCAAAAAACTCTTGAAATTTTAATTTAGCCTGAATATCTTTGTTCGTATCATCATATAAACTAATTAATTTAGCTCTATCTAGTGGTTCAGCTTTCACCTGATGGAAAAAAGTTTTTTGTTCAATTTCATATTTTATTTGATTGAAAATTGCTTCATGTTCATCTGATTTTTGATAAATACCACTCGTTGCAAAGTAAACAGCTATATCGGGTAAGCCATTACGTATATTTTTTACGTTTTTTAAAATTTGAAAAAGAATTTCATGCCTAATTTGGTTAAATGTACCTTGTGGGTAAAAGTTATCTTGAGTAAGAAAATTCAATATACCGGATAGAAAATTAGCAATATCATCCTTTTCAAAGCTTTCACCACTTTTCACTTGCGTTAAAATAATTTTTGCATCTACTTTTCTTTTTTTATCGGACAGTATTTCTTCTGCCATTTCTAATGAGGTGATTAGATTACCATCTAGAAATATAGCGATTCCATCAAGCGATGCATCATCTTCAGATGTTGTTAACTCATTGGGCTGTACTATGTGGCCTAATTCTTTATGAGCTAACAAGTAATTAACAAAATATTCAAAATTCTTACTAATATCACTTGAATCCAAATCGAAGCTTTTTGCATAGTCTTCAACTATTCCTTTCAACACAATATGCACTTTGTTACCCTGTTAATCAGTTATTACTGTTATTTATTAATTTCAAGTAATTGAATTATATTTAAATATTCAAAAAAAGAAACCCCGCATTAAGCGGGGTTTCTTTTATCTTAGTATTTAAGAATTAAACACGTTCGATAATGGTCGCGATACCTTGACCCAAACCGATACACATCGTTGCAAGACCGATTTGTGTATCTTGCTGTTCCATAACGTTCAGCAATGTAGTCGTGATACGAGCGCCAGAACAACCCAATGGGTGACCAAGCGCAATTGCACCACCGTTCAAGTTCACACGGTCTTGTTGGTCATAAATGCCTAAGCCTTTAAGAACAGACAAACCTTGTGCAGCGAATGCTTCGTTCAATTCAAATGTTTGAATATCAGAAATTGACAAGCCAGCACGTTTCAACGCTTTTTGCGTTGCTGGAACAGGACCAAAGCCCATGATCGCAGCATCACAGCCTGCAACCGCCATAGAGCGGATTACAGCACGTGGCTTAAGACCAAGCGCTTGAGCACGTTCAGCAGACATCAATAACATTGCAGAAGCACCGTCAGACAACGCTGAAGATGTAGCCGCAGTCACAGAACCGCCTTTAGGGTCGAATACTGGACGTAAAGCCTGGAACGCTTCAAGGTTTGCATCAGGACGAATCACTTCATCGATGTCGCACAGGATTTTGAAACCATTTTGGTCATGACCTTCAACACCAATAATTTCGTTTTTGAAACGGCCTTCCTGAGTTGCAGCCCAAGCGCGGCGGTGAGATTCCACACCGAACGCATCCTGTTCTTCACGGGTAATGCCGTTCATGCGACCTAACATTTCAGCGGTTAAGCCCATCATGTTAGACGCTTTCGCATAGTGCTTAGATGCTTCAGGGTTCAGGTCGATGCCGTGCATCATGCCTACGTGACCCATGTGCTCTACACCACCAATGATGAAGATATCACCCTGATTCGTTGCAATTTGCGCAGCCGCAGTGTGGATGGCCTGCATAGACGAACCACACAGACGGTTAACGGTTTGACCTGCCACAGTTTTAGGCAAGTCAGCCAATAAACCAATGTTACGGGCAATGTTCATGCCTTGTTCAAGCGTCTGGTTGACACAGCCCCAGATCAGGTCTTCAACTTCGTTGACATCAAACTGGTTACGAGCAACAAGTGCACGTACAAGTTCAGCAGAAAGGCTGTCAGCACGTACATTGCGGAACATACCGTTTTTGGTTTTACCCATTGCTGAACGTACGCCATCAACGATGACAACGTCACGCGGATTTAAAGTAGCCATTCACGTTGCTCCTTAACCGTAGAATTTTTTGTTGTTAGCAGCCATGTCACGCAACATTTGTGGCGCTTCATAAGCCTTACCTAAGTGTGCATATTTGTCGCAAAGTGCAACGTATTCAGCAACACCTGTTTGGTCGATGTAACGTGCAGGGCCGCCACGGAATGGAGGGAAACCAACACCCATAATCATCGCCATATCTGCTTCAGAAGCAGTTGCTACGATCTTGTCTTCCAGACAACGAACAGTTTCGTTACAGAAAGCCAGCATCATACGGTCAATGATTTCCTGAGCATCAAATTCACGTTTTTCCGCAGTTGCAACAGATGCAACAAGCTCATACGCAGTTGGATCAACCACTTTGGCTTTTTTGCCTTTACGGTCAAGTTCATATTTGTAGAAACCAACGTCGTTCTTTTGACCCAGACGTTTTGCTTCGTACATGGTTTGAATCGAACCTTTGAAGTCCGGTTTCATACGGTCAGGGAAGCCTTCAGCCATCACTTCTGCGCCGTGAACGCCAGTGTCGATACCGACAACGTCCATTAAGTAAGCAGGGCCCATAGGCCAGCCGAATTTTTCCATCACTTTATCGATTTGCTGGAAGTCCGCACCGTCTTTAAGTAGAAGGTCGAATGCACCGAAGTAAGGGAACAATACACGGTTTACCAGGAAGCCCGGGCAGTCGTTCACAACGATTGGTGTTTTACCCATTTTCTGAGCAAGAACTACAGTTGTTGCGATTGCCTCGCTTGATGTCTTCTCACCACGGATCACTTCTACCAATGGCATCATGTGAACAGGGTTAAAGAAGTGCATGCCCACGAAGTTTTCAGGACGTTGCAGGTTTTCAGCCAAACGTGTGATTGAAATCGTAGAGGTATTCGATGCAATGATCGTGTTGTCACGAACATTCTTCTCGGTTTCAGCAAGTACGATACCCTTCACTTTAGGGTTCTCTGTCACTGCTTCAATCACGATGTCCACTTCTTTAAACTCGTCATAGCTTAAAGTCGGGCGGATGCGCGCAAGAGTTTCACCCATTTGCGCAGGTTTCATTTTCTTGCGTTCAACTTGTTTGGTCAGTAAGCCATTTGCTTCTTTCATACCCAAAGCAAGTTGCGGATTACCAATGTCTTTCATGATGATTGGTGTGCCTTTGCTCGCCGCCTGGTAAGCAATACCACCACCCATGATGCCCGCGCCAAGCACAGCTGCCTGGTTTACAGGATGCGCACCTTTCTCATAGCGCTTAGAGGTTTTCTTCACGATTTGGTCGTTGATGAATAAACCGATTAACGCGCCTGCTTGCGGAGTTACCGCAGCTTTGGCAAAACCTTGTGCTTCTGCTTTTAATGCTTCGTTACGTGGAAGGCTTGCACCTGCCTGTAGCGAATCAAGAAGAAGTTTAGGCGCAGGGTATTGCGCAGGGTTTGCTTTTGCAAGAACAGCACCTTTTGCCGAGTTGAATGCCATCATTTGCTCAAGCATGTTCAACTTAACAGGGTCTAATTTTTCCTGACGCTTAGCTTTCCAGTCTACACGGCCGGCAAGCGCTTGTTTTACCAGGTCAATCGCAGCGTCTTGAAGTTTATCCGCAGCAACCACAGCATCAACAGCACCGTCTTTCAGTGCAGCAGCAGGTTTTTTCGGATTAGCCATCGCCATCCATTCAACCGCGTTGTCGATACCGATTACACGGCTTAAACGAACCGTACCGCCGAAGCCCGGGAAGATGCCGAGTTTGATTTCAGGAAGGCCGACTTGAGCCGCTTCTGACATTACACGGTAGTCACACACCAGGCACATTTCAAAGCCGCCGCCCAATGCCATACCATTGATTGCAGCAACTTTAGGAATCTCTAAATCTTCAAATGCATTGAAGATGTCGTGAACAGGCAATGCCCAATCCACAATCGCTTGTTCGCCTTGTGCGAAGTTGTCACCGAATTCAGTGATGTCAGCACCAACGATAAATGTTGATTTACCAGAGGTAACGATTAAACCTTTAACGTCGCTATTTGCTTTAACAGCGTCAATTGCAGCTTTAAAGTCTTCAATCGTTGCACGGTTAAATTTGTTGACCGACTCACCTTGTAAGTCAAAGCGGAATTCTGCAATTCCGTCCGAAAGCATTTGGACGGTAATGGCATTGCCAGCGTGGATCATGCCTGATCTCCTTTATTTTGGAGGACTTCTAAGTTGATGTTGTGAAGCGTGTACGCAATTCCAGCGTACATTTATGCTTCGCCAATCTTACGATAACTATATCCAAAAAGAACATAACAAGTTGTATCAAGCCGTGACGCAAGGGTCATCAATTTTTTTTCAACAAACCCTTGTGGTGGGCGGCTTTATTTTTACTGTACTGGGTAAAAATATGATGAACTTTTTGTTTAAATTAGGATTTTTTAATAATTTCGTGACTATTTATATCCGGGCTAAGTACCGGATTTCAAGTTTTTTATGGCTTTGTTTTGGTCAAAAAGGTCAATTGGGCTAAATTTAGCGCTCAATCAAGTCATGCTTGCGGCAAGGTTTTAAGCAAAAGATTGCAAATGGCAGCGCTGATGAGCATTTTATTGGAATAAAAGTGAACGCAGTTTGCAGTCAAATACATTGCCGAATGTTTGACTGCATAGAGAGTTTAGCAGGGGATGTAGAAGCTATTTAGAATACTATTTAGAAGCTTATTCAGCCTGAATCATCAATTGTCCATCAGCAAAACTCACCGTGAGCTGAGCTTTTTCCGGATAATTTAAAAAATAAATAGCCAGGATCGGTTCCAGTTCAGTTCGCATTCTGCGGGCCAGATGGCGTGCGCCAAAACGGATATCATGATCTTTATAAAAGTGGGCTTTGGCGGCATCGGTCAAAACCACAGCACGCTTTTGATGCTGCAGACGCTGATTCAGCTTTTGCAATTCAATGTCCACCAGTTTTGGCAGGGCATCATCCTGAACCGCCTGATAATGCAAAGTACGATCAATGCGGTTTAAAAATTCAGGATCGAATTTTTTAAACATGACTTTTTCAATAATGCTTTTGGTCGGCACTTTTTTAAGGCAAATGTCCTGCATTTTTTTTGGGAGGAAATTCAGTTTATCCAGGTATTGCTGTGCGGCTTGTGCGCCGACATTACTGGTCATAAAGATCATGCAGTTACGAAAGTCGATGGTTTTGGTGCCGGAGGTCAAGGTCAGCTTGCCGGTATCCAGCACATTCATTAGGCCACGAATCACTTCTGTGGAAGCTTTCTCCAGCTCATCAAACAGCACAATGCCCGGACGGGTATGCGAACCTGCAATAGCGGTTTCATCAAATAGGCTATGACCTTCTTTAGATCCGACATAGCCGGGAGGTGCACCGGTAATGGCTGCGGCATAATGCTCTTGCGCCAAGGTGTTCATATCAATGCGGCAAAAGGCATCGCTACGGCCATAAATGGCTTCAGAAATTAAGCGCACGGTTTCAGTTTTACCGACACCGGTTGGCCCGAGCATTAAAGTCACAGATAAAGGGCGTTCAGGACTGGAAAAATCGGCTTTGACCACATGTAGCATTTTTTCAATTTCATGCAGTGCCGCATCCTGTCCAATAATGCGCTGCTTCAACAGCTGCATGACTTCAAGCGGTTCAAAATGAAAACGCGGCTTGCCAATCAATTTATCTTTTTCAGATGTGCTATGCGTTGAAGGAGTTGGCTTGACGATATGCATGGCGTGATTGGTGGTCGTCATTCAGTTTGATCCCAATTGGTCAGGTGGCTTGAGCATAGCAAAATAATCTGGCGTGACTTATAGCTTTTAGCAATCAAGTGATTGCTGGAACTTTGCAGGATGGTGAGAAAAACAGGGCATTGGCTTGAAAATGGTGTTAAAACCATCACATCATGTAGCAAAGCTTATCCAATTTAAATCAGGCTGAATGTGAACGAAAACGCACGAGAACATATTGAAAAGATTCTAGCCCATATGACGACTTTACCGGGCGTGTATCGCATGCTGGGGAAAGACGGCGAATTGCTGTATGTCGGCAAAGCCAAGAATTTAAAAAACCGTGTGTCCAGCTATTTTGTCAAAACCATCGAGCATCCTAAAACTCAGGCTTTGGTGGCGCGTATTTATGATATTGAAACGCTGGTGGTGCGCTCGGAAACCGAAGCCTTATTGCTGGAACAGAACCTGATCAAACTGCATCGTCCGCCGTATAACATTATGCTGCGCGACGACAAATCCTATGTCTATATTTTTGTCTCCAGTGACAAGCCTTATCCGCGTATTGCTGCCGGTCGTGGCAAAGGCAAGCATCAGGTGGGCAAGTTTTTTGGGCCTTATCCGAGTGCCTATAATGCCCGGGATACCTTGGTGGTGCTGCAAAAACTGTTTAATGTGCGGCAGTGTGAAAACAGCTATTTTGCCCAGCGCAAGCGTCCCTGTTTACAGTATCAGATCAAGCGCTGTACCGCACCCTGCGTCGGTTTGATTTCGCCTGAAGATTATCAGGAAGATGTCAATAACTCGATTCGCTTTTTACAGGGCGATACCAAGGAACTGAATCAAGAACTGATTGCCAAAATGGAAGCTGCGGCGGAAGCTTTGGAATTTGAAAAGGCGGTATTTTACCGTGACCGTATGGCGCTGCTGCGCGATGTGCAGTCGCAACAGGCGATTTATAAACTCAAGGGCGAGGCCGATATTCTGGCCATTGCCTATCATGCCGGGGTGACTTGCGTGCAGATCATGCATGTACGTAATGGCAAAATGCTCGGTGGTAAAAGTTATTTCCCGGATATGCTGGGGGATGATCTGGGACAGATGCTGTCTGACTTCATGGCGAACTTTTATTTTCAGGTGGCCGATGAAGTTCCTGCCGAGCTGATTGTGAATGTTGAAATTCCGGATCGCAAAGAGCTGGAACAGGCACTGCAACAGGAATTCGGCAAGAAAGTACAGATTAAGCACAATGTTCGGGAAACCCGGGCCGAATGGCTGGAACTGGCCAATATGAATGTACAGCATGCCATTAAAGGCCAGCTGGCCAACCATTTTGAACTGAATGAACGCTTTCATCAGCTGGAACAGGTGGTGGGACGTCCGGTTGACCGGATTGAATGCTTTGATATCTCGCATACCATGGGCGAAGCCACTATCGCTTCCTGTGTGGTGTTTGATTCGGGCGGTGCACGGAAACGTGATTATCGTCAGTTTGCCATTGATGATATTACTGGCGGTGATGACTATGCGGCCATGCGTCAGGCACTGACCCCCCGGTATAAAAAAA
>NZ_NEGE01000024.1 GCF_002135355.1 Acinetobacter sp. ANC 4169
GCTAAACTTGCAGGTCAAGCTGCTGGCGTTGAAAAATAAGATTTAAAATTATTTTTCCGTTTAAAAAATCACCCTTTATGGGTGATTTTTTTGCTTTTGCATCCTAAACGAATATTAATGAAGCAAATGATTCATTTCTTTACATTATCTGGTTGACGACTTGAGTTTTCATCCCTAAAATGCGCTTCAGATTCTCCAATAGCTCAGTCGGTAGAGCGACGGACTGTTAATCCGCAGGTCCCTGGTTCGAGCCCAGGTTGGAGAGCCATCTATTCTTCCATAGCTCAGTCGGTAGAGCGACGGACTGTTAATCCGCAGGTCCCTGGTTCGAGCCCAGGTGGAAGAGCCAAGATTCTAAAAAGCCCACTCATCATGAAGTGGGCTTTTTTTATTGGTTAAATTTCGCTTCTTATATAACTCATACTTTTTAAACTCTTAGCTTTAACCACCAGCCTTCAAATTGTAGACCATTCACCTATCTATTGTTCGCCGATTAAAATTTAGTTATCTTCATTCTAATAATAAGACTTTAATAAAATTATATGAATGCAACCTGGTTAAAATCTCTCATTTTCTGGATTATTTTGATTATTGTCATGTTCGCCGTTTTTCAATGCAGTCAAAATTCTGAAAATAAAAAGCAGGCGTCCGCGCTCATGTATGAACGCTTATTTCATTGCACCCGTAATTTACCGCAAAAGAACCCGGAGGTTTTAAAACATATTCAGCAACAGCTCAAGCCCGAGCTCAGCCAAGCCGAGCTGATGAAATTAATTAATGAATGCCGTAAAGCACACCCCTTACAAAGCAAAGAAAATTATATAAACTTAATAAAAGCACTTAAATAATAAGCAATAAGTTTATTTTTAAAACATTCAATTCATTTTCATGTTTTTTTTAACCCTGAGCCCTTGACCCTTTCAGCTTAGATACATAGAATGCGTATCAGATTCTCCAATAGCTCAGTCGGTAGAGCGACGGACTGTTAATCCGCAGGTCCCTGGTTCGAGCCCAGGTTGGAGAGCCAGATTCTAAAAACCCACTCAACTGAGTGGGTTTTTTCTTATATCAAGATTGTGCTGTGTTCGATTCAAGTCAATTCACTTTTTTCCTTATTGGTTGTATTGCCAGCCTAGCCTTGCTGACCCTTGTTTTTCAGCAACTGTTCAAGCCACGGCAAAAATTCTTTCCCAAACGCGTCATCACGCATTTCGAAAGCAAGATGTTTATTCGTCTCAAAGAAGCCTTTCCCCAACATCATATTCTTGCTCAAGTGGCTTTTAGCGCCCTGATCACCAACAATAACTTTAAAATCCGTAACCAGTTTAATCGCAAAGTCACCGACTTCGTTTTGCTCAATCAAAAACTTGAGGTAATCGCTATTATTGAACTGGATGATCCAAGCCATATCGGCAAAGAGCAGGAAGATGCCGAACGCGATGCCATGCTGCATGAAGCCGGCTATCAGGTCTATCGCTATACCGATATCCCCAGTATTCATAGCTTAAAAAAAGATATTCTCAATTAATCTGTGCTCGTCATAAAAAAGCCACCGTATGATGCGGTGGCTCCCAATTCAATACAATAAGCTCAATATAACAATGAATTATTTATTGCCTTACTGGGTAGAAGTAGAAGGTTCTACAGTCGCCTCAGAAGCAGATCTTTCTGCCGCCTCACGGGCTTTGATCCGTTCCAGCATTTCAGCCTGTTGCTGCTTATATTTCTGCTGATTTTTCTCATCGCTACTGACTGCCAGATAGGCCATAGAGACAAGAAAAATCGGAATAAGTAAACCAAGGCTCATCAGAATAATCATCTTCTTGGGATTTGGCTTCGCGCCTGACTGCGACATAATCAATACCTGTCAATCTATATACACACTAAATTTTCCTGTCCAATATAACAAAACCCTGAGCTGTCTCAACAGATCATTGACCTACTTTGTAAACTCGCATCAAAAAGCCGGTCGAAACCGGCTTTCCCAGTCAAAACACATCAAAGTCAGACAGCCAGCTGAATTTTACTTAGCACCTCTCGTAAGGTTTTTAGATAATCAAAGTCAGCTTCAGGCTTGTCTTGCATCCGCCAGGCCACATAACCATCCGGACGCACCAGTACAGCACCCGCTTCATGGATTTCAGATTTTTGATTCCATGTTCCATAAACATCGCGATATTCCCGGGAACCAATCTGAATCACGTCCAGATAAGGCAGATTCAGGGCATGTACCGCATTTTTCCAGCCTGTACCGGACAGTCCGGTGAGCAAGCTAAAACGGCCCTGTCCCACGATATCTAAGGTTGATTGCTTCTGTCCTTTGGCATCAATTAGCCAGATATGCGGTACTTTTGCACCGGGGCGTGTGGTTGCCTGCAAATAAAGCTGTGGATCTTGCGCAAAGGTTTCCGCTGTCACCTCGGCAATCATCGCATTTGAATCATAACGCTGATTCAACTCTACCCCTTGTGCATTAAATTCGAAATGTTTAATTTCCAGAGCTTTGAATAATTTTTGACGAATCTCGGCACCCTCATCATCTTCAGCGAAAATTCGCTGCAACATCGCCGCCTGTGTCGTGACCCCCTCATCAAAACCAAAAACTTCTTTCAGATGCTTATAGTCGAAGCGGGACTGATTGGCACGGGCGACTATCTGCTTGCCCACAGGTGCACGCTCACACGTATAAGAATCCAGCAAGCTTTCCTTGCTCCAACCTTTCACCGCATAGGCCAGTTTCCAGCCAAGGTTAAAGGCATCCTGCATACAGGTATTCGAGCCTAAACCGCTAGAAGGCGGATGACGATGTACGGCATCACCACCGCAAAATACCCGCCCTACCGAATATTCTGTGGCCCAGGTCTGATTCACATACCAGTAAGACAGTTTTTCAATTTCTACATCCTGAACCTCAGCCCCGACAAAAGCGTTCAGGCGCTCACGTACCTGTGCTTCAGTCACCTGCGGCTCACCTTTACTGATGTCAAAGCCCCAGCCCATGATCCATTGATTCCAAGGCGTAATGGCGCGCAACAGCCCCATTCCCAAATCACCAAAGCTGGCTTCGGGATTGACAATCCATTGCAGAATAGCCGGGCGATGCTGCACATACTGGCTTAAATCTGCCTTGAAGGTCACATACACGGTACCGGCACGCGCCATGATACCTTCTAGCGGCAGATTTAACTGCTCGACAACTTTTGAACGAGCACCATCCATACCGACCAGATATTTAGCCTGCAAGCTAAACTCGGTATTGGTAATCCGGTTTAAAAAAGTTGCCGTTACACCGTGTTCATCTTGGATATGAGACAGATATTCGGTATTAAAGTTATAAATCGCACCACGTTCAGCCGCATTTTTGACTAAAAGCGCTTCCATTTTAGGCTGGATCAAATCCACCAGCGGACATGGACTGCCTTTGACATAATCGCCATGGCGCTCATCCCCAGTACCCCAGGCGCTAAGACGGGCTATTTCTTCCCCGACCAGACTGGTGGTAATCAGGCTTTCCCCCATTTGTTCCCAAGGCGTGGCAATCTGCTTGACCTGTTCTTCTATGCCGAGATCACGTAATACTTCCATAGCACGCTGATTGGTAATATGTGCACGTGGACTGTTGGCCAGCCAGTTAAACTGGGTAAAAAGCTGGACTTTAATACCATAATTGGCCAGTGCCAGCCCCAAGGTTGAACCCGCAGGACCTGTTCCAATCACCAGCACATCCGCATCAAATTGTTCAGACATCACCTACTCCTTTTCCATGCTACCCTTCAGCTGTCTGATCTCAGTGTATGCAACATCCTTATTTCGCAGAACACCCATAGGCTTAAACTATGGTTGCATAGCTTTTAAGTCTGTAACATTTCATAATCGGATTCGCAGTATCAGCATAGGATGAAGCTGCGCAATCGGGTTTAAACGTGCGGTCAGTTATGGAATTACGTCATTTAAGATATTTTGTCAGTGTGGCCCAGCAAGGCAGCTTCACCAAAGCCGCCGAAAAGATGTTTACTGCACAGCCCTCATTAAGCCAGCAAATTAAAGATCTGGAAGAAGAAGTCGGCGTATTACTATTTGATCGGTCCTCTAAAAAAATCCGCCTGACCGATGAAGGCGAAGCCTTTTTACCCCATGCGATGAATGCGTTAGAGAGTGCCCAACTTGCCATGTTGGCTGCGCGTCAGGCGGCTTATAACAAAAACAACCAGATTTATATTGGCTTTTTAAATGTGGCAGAACTGAAGGTCATGCCCTTAATCTTAGATAAACTCAAACAGCAAATTCCGGATCTGCAGATCCATGTGCAAAGCCTGACCTGTCTTGAACAGATCCAGCGTCTAAAAAATTCTGAGCTCGACCTGGCCTTTACCCGTTACGCTCTTCAGCATGATGATTATGAAAACCTGTGTTTACTGACTGAAAAAATCTATGTTGTGGCAGCAGAAAAATTACATCCTTCTAAACATCAAATCAGTCGTGAATACTTGAGCAAACAGAACATCATCATGTGCGAACAAAGTGCCTCACCGGTGTTCTATGAAAAGATCAATCAGCAATTGCAGCTAAAACAGCTGCCGCATCATCAGATGCTCTGGGTCACCAATGTTCTGCAACACATCAACATGATCAATATGGGCATGGGCTTTAGTTTTGTTCCAGAATATCTGCTGAAATTTCTAGGCGATCATGTGCAGGTGGTGGCGACTGAATTTAAGCTTCCTACCTTGCAGCTGTATGCCAGTTTCAGAAAAAACTCAAAAAATGCAGCATTGCAGTTGATTACGCAGGAACTGAAAATGCAAATTCAGGTGGGCTGATGTTGCAACTGATCTTTACCCATACTAAAAAAGTATACGTATGGATAATGCTGATCAGTTAAGGAGTTTAGAAATAGGCTCTTTAACTTTTTAGTAACTCATGGCGGAGTCTTACCGTGTTAAATCACACCCTTGCAGCTCAATTTGTTACTTTGGTTTCGCCCAAAGTAACCAAAGGCATTGTCATCCGCAAAACTCGTCAGCTACTATCAACTAGCAAACTCATCGCAGAAACAATCATTTTTTAATGTAGTCCGGCCTCAAACAATTGCGGATGACTTTTCCACATATCAACTACAATCATGAATTTAAAAAGAAAATACCAGTCAATTTCTTAACTAACTAGCATTAATTCGCATGGATGCTTTTTTACGATTTTCACTTCAAATCGTGACTTAAAGCAAAGCGAGAAAAATTCCAGCAAAAATCATGACGCCCACCCAGCGGTTATGCCGAAATGCCCAGAAACAGCGCTGCGGATCACGGTCATGGGTCTTGCTCCATTGATAGATAAAATCAGCTGCCACACATAACAACGCGATTAAACCGAATGGCATCAACAGATTTTCCAAATACATGGCACCTCCAATTAAGACCAGACTGATGACCTGTAATAAAGAAATGATTTCGATGTCATATTTGCCAAATAAAATGGCCGTCGATTTTACCCCAATCTTTAAATCATATTCACGGTCGGTAATCGCATACTGGGTGTCATACGCCACTGTCCATGCCAAATTGCCAAAGTACAAAAGCCAGCAGCTTAAGTCCGGTGTCTGCCCCACTGCGGTATAGGCCATTGGAATGGACCATGAAAATGCCGCACCTAGAAAGACTTGTGGCAAGTTGGTATAGCGCTTCATAAACGGATAAATAAACGCTAGGAATAATGCACCAAATGACCAGTAAAAGGTTTCAATTGGCAAGAAAAACAGCATACATGCACTGGCAGCCACAAGTAGCAAAAACACATAAATGGCTTCTTGAGCACTGATCACACCAGTAGCCAAAGGACGGTTTTTAGTTCGTTCTACATGCGCATCCACTTTACGGTCAGCAAAGTCATTAATAGCACAACCCGCAGCACGCATAAAAATGGTACCCAGAATCATGGGAATTAAAATCCCGATGCTCGGGATTCCCTGATTAGCCACCCAAAGTGCCCACATGGTCGGCCAGAACACCAGTTCCGTGCCAATCGGCTTATCAAAACGGCAGAGATAATAATAAGCTTCCAGACGTTCACGCCAGGTAATTTGATGCGCAGTTGCCATGACATTCCTTAACCAGGTTACTGTTTAATTTTTTGTTGAATAAAGCGTTCAAATGCAGGCAAAAAAGTTTCCTGCACAATGAATTTACAGCCATGCCAAGTATAGCAACTTTGTCGTGTCCAGCCATCCTCAAGTAGAATTACCCGCCGCTGACAAACCGGATTGGTGCGTTGGAACAGAAACCATCCGATGGGTTTTTTACCAATATGCTGAAAGATGCGTGCCCGGGATTGCAAACTTAAAATTGGAAAGATACTTTTGGCTTTCACCCACGGTGCATCTTCACAGCCATATAGATAGCTTTCACGCACCCATGAAGTATGCTGATGCGGCATATTCATCCATTGCGCATCTGCATGTAGAAGCCGCTGATACTGCTCTTCAATGGGCTGAACCTTAAATACCCCACCAGCCAAATCTGTCAATTGTTGTGTCAAAGACCCTGAAGCATAGAGCCATATTTTTAACGCTTCTGGAATTTGTTGCTGTAATTGAAGTTTTGCTGCCGCCCGCATATCCCTCGCCTTTATAAAACTAACATTATCAATGCACTTATGCATCGTGATGATTATACACAGAGCCTTAACTGTTGATGGGCGGATTTACAGCCATTTATGTTAATGTATGAATATCTTAGCTCCGGTTTAATATACCTAGTATCCCTGAACATTAAATGCTGCATGAATATTTAAATAATGATAAATACCCATTTACGTCCATCTCGCTCTCTTAAAGCATCTGTAGCAATGGCAGTTTGTATTGCACTAAGCTCGCTTACACAAGCCAGAGATATTGCACTCAGTTTTGATGATGGTTTAAATCCACAACAAAATCCTAGAGCAACGGTTATTAATCAACAGATCTTAAAACAACTCGATGAACATAAAATTAAAAGTATGGTCTTTCCAAGTTTAATTAAAATTGGTGATTATCAAGGCAAGCAGCTCATTGAAAACTGGGGTAATGAGGGGCATATTATTGGGAATCACAGTGCCTTACATCAGAACTTAAATAAAGACAACATCTCAGCTCAAGCTTATATTCAAAGCATTATCGATGCGGATACTGTGTTAAACACACTGCCGAATTATCAGCGGATCTATCGTTATCCATTTTTAAAAGAAGGCAACACTGTTGAAAAACGCGATACCGTTTATCAATGGCTGTATCAAAACCACTATAAAATTGGTGGTGTCAGTATAGATGCCAGCGACTGGTTTTATAACCGAAAATATCTAGATTACGCAAAACAAGATGACACTGAAAAATTACAGCGTTTAAAGCAAGCTTATATACGTCATTTATTAGATCGCGCGGAATATTATGATCAACTTGCAGTACAAACATTACAAGGCTCACCCCAGCATGTTTTACTGTTACATGTAAATGCGATTAATGCGGCATTCTTAAAATGATGTAATTACTGCCTTTCAGCAGCAAGATTGGACATTTATTTCTGCAGAGCAAGCATTCCAAGATCCCATTTACAGGCAGCAGAATCAAAATATTCCTGCAGGTGAAAGTGTGATTTGGTCAATTGCTAAAACTCAAGGGCAAGAGCTGCGCTATCCTGCAGAAGATGCACCTTATGAAACAGACAATTTAAAACAGCATCAACTCGATTAATTAAAATAACTCATCCATGCCTTGGCAGAATTGCGAAGGCATTATTTCTCAAAAAATTATGCATTATCCGTTTTAGCAATCACTTCAAATTTTCCCTGAGGTGTTTTGATTAAGATCAACCCTTCAGCACTAATATAAAAGCTTTGCGGATAATCAAATTCTAAAGCCAATTCAGGGTTTTTTAATTCTACAAATTGCGCTTGCTTATACCCCTCAACGGTGCGACTCACTTCCAAATATGTGACTTCTGAAAAGTTCAGCTTAAATCCCTTAGACTGATCTGTTGGATCTATCCAAGGGAAGAAACCTGTATGTTTTTTACGTGGCTTTGCCATGATGGGATGACTCTTGTAAATCTTCATCCCATCATACAAAAAACCCGCGACAAGCGCGGGTTTTTCTTGAACTTAAATTCGAATATGAATTACAAGCTGTAGTACATATCAAATTCAACCGGGTGAGTAGTCGTGTTAAGACGACGTACTTCTTCAGTTTTAAGTTCGATATACGCATCAAGCATTTCTTTAGTGAACACGCCGCCTTTAAGAAGGTAATCGTGATCAGCTTCAAGAGCTTCAAGCGCCATATCTAGGCTATGAGCCACTGTAGGGATTTTAGCTTCTTCTTCAGGAGGAAGATCATACAAGTTCTTGTCTGCAGCTTCACCTGGGTGGATCTTGTTTTGGATACCGTCAAGACCAGCCATCAACAATGCAGCGAAACCTAAGTACGGGTTCATCATTGGATCTGGGAAACGTGCTTCAATACGTTTGCCTTTAGGGCTAGAAACGTAAGGAATACGGATAGAAGCAGAACGGTTACGTGCTGAGTAAGCAAGCATGATTGGTGCTTCGAAATGCGGAACTAAACGCTTGTACGAGTTTGTAGAAGGGTTAGTGATTGCATTCAATGAACGAGCATGTTTGATCACACCGCCAATGAAGTACAATGCCATTTCAGAAAGGCCTGCATATTCATCACCAGCAAACAGGTTCTTGCCATCTTTAGAGATAGACATGTGAACGTGCATACCAGAACCGTTGTCACCTACCATTGGTTTAGGCATGAAAGTCGCAGTTTTAGCGTATTGGTGAGCAACGTTCCAAACCGCATATTTAAACTGTTGAACTTCGTCCGCTTTACGAACCATAGTATTGAAGCTTACACCAATTTCTAACTGGCAAGATGCAACTTCATGGTGATGTACTTCTACACGACCTGGGCCCATGATATCTTCAATACGAGCACACATATCAGCACGCATATCTTGTGAAGAATCTACAGGAGGAACTGGGAAGTAACCGCCTTTAACACGTGGACGGTGACCTGAGTTACCAGCTTCGTAATCTTTACCAGTAGACCAGGCAGCTTCTTCAGCGATCAATGTGTGGCGCGCGCCAGACATGTCGATGTCCCATTTCACTTCGTCAAATACGAAGAATTCTGGTTCTGGACCAAAGAATGCAGTATCACCGATACCTGTTGATTTTAAGTATTCTTCTGCACGGCGAGCAATTGAGCGCGGATCGCGTTCATAACCTTGACCAGTAGATGGCTCGATTACGTCACAAGTCACAACAACTGTAGGCTCAGCAAAGAACGGGTCTACAAAACCAGTTTCTGCATCTGGACGTAAGATCATGTCAGATGCTTCAATGCCTTTCCAACCAGCGATTGAAGAACCGTCAAACATTTTACCGTCTTCAAATGTATCTTCGTCGATTGAATCTGCAGGGTAAGTTACGTGCTGCTCTTTACCCTTGGTATCAGTAAAGCGAAAATCGACCCATTTTGCGCTACTTTCTTGGATGAGTTGAAGGACCTTGTTCGCCATGCTCATTTTGCTCCGATGATTTTTTGTTGCACCTGCTAAGTGCGTGTTAGTAGTTGGTATCTATTAAGCAATTGTCGTACCAACTTTTTAAAAGCAAAGATAAAATACTGAATTCTTTATCAGAATAGAATATTTAAGCCCTTTACTTTGAGGCTATTATACTGTGTCCAAATGCAAATGCACCATATTCAAACACTCTTAATCACTTTTACTTAAAAAGCCGCTTTAAGTGTTCTAAATTGGTGCACATTTATTTTCCACCCCGGGTAAAAGCCCTGTCCGACATACTTTTCGACTAAATATTAACCAGTTTCGCTTAAAGTAAATACTTAATAATTTTTTCTTGATCATGCTTATGATTTTATTACTGAATCCTTTTAGCATTTTAATCTGGAAGTTAAAAACCCTTAAATCGCCAACAAACACTATCTTATTATTATTTATATGTTTTTTATTTTTTAACGGCTCAACTTTAAATATTTCAAAGTTTCAAAAACATGAAACACTCTGCGCCATTTTGGTGACAACTTACAAATTTGATATTCACTGATTTATGTTCTTTTATGAAGCCAAGCTTCAATGAAGCAAATTTAAACAGCATAATACTTACTTATAGATAGTATGTTACAAAAATATATTAACTAATTTTTATTCATTGATTTTATATCGCCCTCTCCCCTGCATCTTATTTCAAAATTCCATTCAATTATTGAAATAATCTTCCATAAATTTCATTCCAGATAAAATGCAAATAAATCAGCTTATTCTCATACAGTGATTTCTCTAAAATCATTATCATAGAAATAGTTCAGCAGAAAATGTTTATTTTTTGCTATGATTATTCGCACTCCATTTTTTTAGCCGTTTTGACTGCTTTTAGTTTAAATAAGACTATGCAGTGAAAACTCGAATCATGCGAGTATTCTTGGACTATTCGAGCACAGTTAAGTGCGCAAATTTCAATAGGTTAGCTCATGCTTTTAATGATCGACAACTATGACTCTTTTACCTATAACATCGTCCAGTATTTTGGCGAGTTAAATCAGGAAGTAAAAGTAGTCCGTAATGATGCCGTTACATTGGAAGATATCGAGCGATGGCAACCAAAGTATCTCGTTATTGGTCCCGGCCCTTGTTCACCAAGCGAAGCAGGCATTTCCATTCCTGCAATCCAGCACTTTGCCGGCAAAATACCTCTATTAGGAGTGTGCCTGGGACATCAAAGTATCGGTCAAGCCTTTGGTGGAGATGTGGTTCGCGCCAAAAAAGTCATGCATGGACGTTTATCAGACATGTATCACAGCAATAAAGGGATTTTCAGCAACCTTCCTTGTCCATTTTCTGCAACGCGCTATCACTCCCTGGTGATTGATCAGGCGACCTTGCCAGAATGCTTGGAAGTAACTTGCTGGACCAATGAAGAAGATGGCTCTATGGAAGAAATCATGGGCGTGAAACATAAGACATTGCCGGTCGAAGGCGTGCAGTTCCATCCTGAATCCATTCTGAGTGAGCACGGTCACCAAATCTTCAAAAACTTTTTAGAAATTTACGCATAACGAGCGCTACAAAGATTATGAATATTCAACAAGCTTTAAATAACATCACTAAAAATATCGAGCTCACTCAACCGCAAATGGAAGAAGTGATGCGTACCATTATGAATGGTGAAGCCACTGATGCACAGATTGGTGCGTTGATGATGGGCCTACGCTTAAAAGGCGAAAGCATTGACGAAATTACCGCAGCTGCTCGTGTAATGCGTGAGTTCGCGATTAAAATTGATGTCAGCGATCTTCCTCATTTGGTCGATATTGTCGGCACGGGTGGTGACGGTCAAAACTTATTTAACGTGTCGACTGCATCCAGTTTTGTCATTGCTGCCGCTGGGGCAACCATTGCCAAACATGGCGGTCGCGGTGTGTCATCCAAGTCGGGTTCTTCTGACTTACTTGAACAAGCCGGAATCAATCTTGACCTGAACATGCAGCAAACTGAACGTTGTATCCGTGAAATGGGCGTTGGTTTCCTGTTTGCACCGAATCATCACAAAGCCATGAAATATGCTGCTGGCCCACGTAAGGAACTCGGCTTCCGTAGTATTTTCAACCTGCTTGGCCCACTGACCAATCCGGCTGGGGTAAAACGTTTTGTGATTGGCGTATTCTCCACTGAACTTTGCCGCCCTATGGCTGAAGTACTCAAACAGCTGGGCGCAGAACATGTGATGGTGGTGCATTCTAAAGATGGTCTGGATGAAATCAGTCTGGCCTCTTCCACTTATGTGGCTGAACTGAAAGACGGTGAAATTACCGAATGGGAAATTCAACCCGAAGCAGTCGATATTGAATCGCAAACCTTAACCGGCCTTTCTGTAGATAGCGCAGCTGAAAGCCTGACTTTGATTAAAGATGCTTTAGGCAAGAAAAAATCTGCCCTGGGTGAAAAAGCGGCAAATATGGTGGCGCTTAATGCAGGTGCAGGGATCTACGTTTCAGGTTTGACCAATAGCTATAAACAAGGTGTGGCATTGGCACATGACATTATCTATGGCGGTCAAGCTTTGGAAAAGATGGGCATTTTGTCTGAATACACAAAAACTTTAAAAGAATACGAAGCTTAAGACGGCAGGACAAAGATCATGGTAGATATCGCAAATACAATTTTAGGCAAAATTGTGGATCGTAAACAGCAAGAATTTGCTGCTCGTCTTAAGCAACACAGCTACAAAGATGTGGAAGAACTGGCTCAGGCTGCAACACCTGTGCGTGGTTTTGCACAATCTGTGCAAAGTAAACGTCCAGGGGTGATTGCTGAAATTAAAAAGGCATCGCCATCTAAAGGCATTATTCGTGAGAACTTTAATCCTGCAGAAATTGCCCAGCAGTATGAGCAAGCGGGTGCAGCGTGTTTATCGGTACTGACAGATGTGGACTTTTTCCAAGGTGCGGACGAAAATATCCAGATTGCCCGTTCGCATTGTGCCCTGCCTGCACTACGCAAAGATTTTCTGATCGACCCTTATGGCGTAATTGAAGCCCGTGCCCTGCATGCAGACTGTATTCTTCTGATTGTGGCCTGTCTGTCTGACCAGCAACTGGAAGAAATGTCGAAAACAGCATTCGAGCATAATCTGGATGTACTGGTTGAAGTGCATGATGAAGATGAGCTGGAACGCGCTTTGCGCCTTTCTGAGCGTTGTTTGCTGGGTGTAAATAACCGCAATTTAAAAACCTTTGATGTCGATTTAAACACATCCCTGCGTTTGAAAAAATTGCTTGAGCCTTCACGTCTTTTGGTCACTGAAAGTGGCATTGCCACACCAGATGATGTCCACATGATGCAAGAACATGATATCCATGCCTTCCTTGTGGGCGAAAGCTTTATGAAACAGCCTCGTCCAGATCATGCCTTTACTGCATTGTTTGGCCAGCCTGAAACTATTGAATGAATATTAGAGATTATGAGTAAACATGATTCTTCGCTTTCGAAAGATCAGTACAATTTACTGAAATCTTTTAAAAAGCAAATTACCAATCCGCATTCGACTGCAATTGCCAAGCAGCCTGAGCCTAAAGCTCAGGCTGAGCAAGAGCAGGAAGATGATTTCGATTTGTTCCAGAAATCGATGCAAGGTGTCAAAAAAATAGACAGCAGTAATATTGCAAAAATCGAAAAGAGCAAACAGAAAAAACCGGATGCCAAGACTCTAGCCAAACGTGCCGCTGCAACCGGCCCTATGCAAACCGATCAGGCGGAACTGTCGGATACTCAAGCCATGCTCAATCCGGTAGCCAGCCAGGCAGCGTTAAGCTACCGCATTGCGACTTTACAGCATAAAGTTTTTGAAGATTTAAAAGCAGGCAACCTGCGCTGGTTTGAAGCAGTCGATTTACATGGCTGTACCGTAGAAGAAGCCCGTGTAGCTGTACTACAGATTATTCAAATGGCCAAAGATGAAAATCAGAACGTCATTAAGATTGTACATGGCAAAGGGCCTGAAGCTATTTTAAAAACCTATGTGAATGGCTGGCTGCGTCAGCACCGTGATGTTTTGGCCTTTGTCAGTGCGCCTGAAAAGCAAGGTGGCACAGGTGCAGTTCTGGTTCTGCTGAAACGAAGCGAAAAGAACCCAAAATTCAAACAGTAATCGGAATTTTTCCCTAAAACAGGGCATTGTAGCGGTTTTCTGCTACAATGCCGTCCTTGTTCGATATCAGTGTAAGTGAACACGTCTTATGTCTATGCAGCAATCCTACGCCAACATTTTAACTGCCGTTGGTGAAGATCTTAATCGTCCTGGTCTTAAAGATACGCCAATGCGTGCTGCTAAAGCTTTTTCGTATTTAACGTCTGGTTATAGCAAAACTTTGGAAGAAGTGACTAACAGTGCGGTCTTCCCTTCCGATAACCGTGAAATGGTATTGGTCAAAAATATCGAATTCTATTCACTCTGTGAACATCACTTATTGCCTTTTTACGGTCGTGTACATATTGCCTATTTACCTGAAGGCAATGTCTTAGGTTTATCCAAATTTGCTCGTATTACCGAAATGTTTGCGCGCCGTTTGCAAATTCAGGAAAACCTGACCCAGCAAATTGCTGAAGCAGTGGCTGAAGTGACCAAAGCACGTGGTGTCGCAGTGATGATCGACTCTGCGCATATGTGCATGATGATGCGTGGTGTAGGCAAACAGGAATCTACAACCCGTACGGTTTCTTTTGTTGGGGATTTTAAAACCAATAAAGATGAACGTCGTGAATTTTTGGCTGCTTTGCCTGAAAGTCTCTAGAATGTTCATAGAATAAAAAGCCCCCGCTTGCTCGGGGCTTTTTTATATATGCTTTAACTTCTTTCTTTTATGCAACTTTTAACTTTAAGGATAAATCATGTCATCTATTTGGTTAGCAGGTCACGGTTTAACCCAAAGTAAATGCGAAGTAGACTTTCCTCGTCCTGAGCGTTTGGTTAAAGGCAATCCTGAACGCCATACCTATAGTTTATATGAACATCCGCACATGGACTGTGGCATTTGGCACTGTGAAGTGGGTGCATGGAATATTGTATTTGCGGACAACAAACAAGAATTCTTTAATGTCATTGAAGGTCGCGTGCGCCTGCATACTAAAAACTCAGATACCGTGATTGAAGTAGGCGCCGGCGATGCAGGCATTATTCCACCGGGCTTTGAAGGTACTTTTGAAGTGATTGAGGCTGTTAAAAAGTATTATGTGATTGTTGAAGTCTAAGTTCTAAATTCGAGCTATTCTGCATTTTCCATCATTGTATTGTTATGCCAAGCAGTGAAGAAAATAGGCAAAATCACTTTACTTCAATGACATCTTAAAAAAACCGCACATATCCCAGACTGGTTTTCATCCAGTCCTTATGGTCTTGTTGCTGGTATTGCCAATTCAGTCGAAGTGCATTTTGTGAATTAATGACATATTGCCACTGGGTATTCAGTTTAAGTTGCCATTGCTGGCTATCTTGCCAGTACGGTAATTCAAGCTGTACCAAGCTATTTACGTGATCTGACCAGATATTTTGACAGCCTACTGTCGGCCCCATACCAATACGCCAGCCCTGATCCAGAGCCTTAGCTGCCTGTATATGATTTTGCAGTTGGATATAACACAAATGCTCACGCTCCGGGTTTGCATAGCTATAGCCCATCTGAACCTGTAAATTTGCAATGCCATGTTGCTCATGTTCACTGAACTGACCCTGTTGATCCAAAGCTTCCTGCTTCCAGCCAAAATTAAAACCCCAGCTGAGTGGCGTTTTAAAGGGCGTTATCGGGTTATAAGAATTCACGTTCAGAACATCAAAATGCTCCAGTTTCAACTCATCATCACGATACTGGACAGAACCATCCCAGAACAATAACTGTGTACCGGTGCGAAAACCGCCTTGCGGGTCAATCAGGTCATGATAGGCCTGACGATGTCCAAGTTCGACAAACTTTTCACCCTGCACTTCCCCTAGATTGACCGAAAAATGCCGTGCATCATGAGCCTGCGTCGGATCCATTTTCGGCCGTAGCGGTTGTTGGCGTTGTTTGTCCAGGTCAATTTGACTGCGCAAACTCAATAACTGGCGTAATCGTGGCTGGGCAAAACCTGGCTCAACTTGAGTTCCAATCAATTGCAGATATAAATCGTCATAAGCCATCTCTAAAATCTTGGCTTTATCTAAGTCCTGATAAGATTCTATGTGCTTAGACATCTCTATTGTTTCTGCAAAGGCAACTTGATGCGCAACTGTAGCCAGGCTTTTACCATGCTGTCTGACCTGGGATAGCAATTGGGTTTCTAAAGCAGGCCTATAGACAGTTTCTTTGACCAAGCCTTGCTGTTCTATCGCCTTAATGGTTTCCACGGGAATAGCAGCCACTTTAAATTGCTGTTTTAAATCAAGCTGTGGGCGAACCAAATCAATAAGTCCCAATAAACGATAGGCACAGTTATCACTGACAAAGTAATAAGGGAAACTTACATGTTTCATTTCCCAAATATGCTGCACTAAAAAGCGGGTTTCATCGGGACTTAAACTGAGTTCATATTCCCACAAATCACGGCTTTCCAGATCACCATATTCTTTTACCTTACGGTAATAGGGCATTAGGGAATATTCACCCTGATACTGCCCGGTTAGACCATTCCAGGCAAAAGACCAGCCTTCTCCCTCGCTAACTGTAGCCGCATAATTCACCGCATAAGAAACTAGATTCAGCTGCTTTTGATCTTTGGGATCCAGGCGCAACAAGGTATGCCCAAACATCGAACTGGGATTGCCCATAAAGTCGGTTGCATAGATGAGTGTGGCTTTATAAGGCTTGATCTGTCCGATCCAGTCCTGTAATTCCGGACAGGTTACCACTGGTAATTGCTGTTCTGAAATATTCAGTTGCTGCATTAACCATTGACTGCGTGCAGGAAAACGGCACCGCACCGATTGATTCGGCTCTGCGGATTGGAATAATGCCTGGATATTCGCTTGTAACTCTTGCTTTAAATCGCTCTTCCCGTCATTGGATAAGAAAAAACCTGCATAGCTGACTTCACTATGTCCTTTTTTATCGGCATACATCAACCTTTGCCAAGTGATGTCTTGGTCTAGTTTTCGTTGTATTGCACGCTCTATATAGGGCTGAGCGGTATAAGCTTGAGCGGTTTGGACAGGCGTTGCTGAATAGGCAACCGTGGAAGAGATTAAAGCAAAAACGAACGCAAGTGATTTCATGCAAATCTGGTATTTATCTTTTATCAATTATTCAGTAAGAAAAACCCCGTCAAGATGACAGGGTTTTGGGATATTCGATTATACGTAGGCTTTCAGCACTTCATCTTTCGCCATCACAGCCTGTAAAGATGCAAGCACTTGTAAAGAATCATGATTTTCTGCTGAATAAATTTTAGAGAAGTTTTGTTTAGAAACTGCAAAGAAACGGGCTTTGTCTTGCGCTTTAATATTTAAAAGTTCAGCAAGGACATTTAGGCTTTCCCCTTCACCCACGGCCATATCACGTGCTAAAGATTCAGCATTTTCATTGGTAAAAGTCACCGCTTGAGCAGTGACTGTACCTGTACCGCTACAACCTAATGTACCAAAAGTAATACCGAATAATTGGTTAGCAAAAAGACCGTTAGTCGTTGCAGCCAGAATTTTAGGTGCCTTACCCGATTTACCTGCCCAAACTTGTGAACCGATACCACAACCAGCATCTCTATCTGCAAATGCTGCGGTAGAACCGAGTGCTACAACTGCAGCTAAAGCTAATTTTTTCATCATGGCTATTCTCCAGAATTTATTATCCAAGTGTTTTAATTCTTCACAGTTGTGCAATTTTTATTACACCTTTGTAAGATAACTGCAACTTTCTCACAACGCAAAACAATTTATACTAAAGTTACCAATCACCATATAAACATTTGAAATTATTTATTTTTTAACTTCCAAACACCCTCTTGACTACGCTTTCCAAGTATTTTTAACACCAAAACCAGGCTCAAAAGCAGCAATAAATACCAGGAACCCAGCTTACCCCAGCCCACCATATGCCAGGCATCGACCTGACTAGGATATAACCAGATTTTATTAAAGGTACTAATATTTTCTGCAATCCAGATAATAAAGGCCAAAATAATTAGCACCGGCAACATCGGCAGTTGCAGCTGATGCTGTTGCAACTGAAAGCAAATTTTGGTTTTCCAGAAAATAATCATGCTCCAGGCAAATAGCACCATGCGTATATCTGGAACAAAAAATTTACTCATGAAGTTAATATAGGAAAGCACCGCCAAAGCCAGCATATTGCTAAAACTCGGCAGTTTCTCAAACGACACCTGAAACAGCCTTAAGGAGCGGGCAAAAAAACTGCCCACTGCCGAATACATAAATCCCGCGAATAAGGGTACAGTCAGTATTTTAAATACCGCCGGCTGTGGATATTGCCAGGATGCAATCTGTGGATGAGTCAGAAAAATTTCCATGCCCATGGCCATGATATGAAACAGGGCAATGACCTTGGCTTCGGCCCACGATTCCAGTTTTAAATACAGCAAACAGGCTTGGATGATTAAGGCATAAAACAGCAAATAGTCATAACGAAAGAAGCCATAAAACTCCTGGCTTCCCATGGATGCTGTAAGTACAAAAGCAAGCAGCAGTAAAATCCCAAATAAGGCAGCCGAAGCTGCCTTAAATGAGAACTCAAAACATGATTTAAACAGACTGATCAAGGTTGAATCCTAAAAAATGAGTTTACTCACACGTACTTAAAGATATTTGGCGCTATATTCATGCACGGTATCGATAAATACTTTAGGATTCGCAGGATCTACCCATTGGGTAATGCCATGACCCAAGTTAGCGATATAACCGGTTTTTTCACCACCTGCATAAGCATCATCCAGCATGGCTTTGGTGGCTTTTTCAATCGATGCTGGCGAGCCATATAAAGTGGCCGGATCAAGGTTACCCTGTAATGCAGCACGGCCATTCACAGTTTGACGTGCCACGTTCAAAGGCGTAGTCCAGTCCAGACCAAAGGCATCGGCACCGGTGGCGACCATAGGCTCTAGCCACTGACCACCGCCCTTGGTGAATAAGATGACCGGAACTTTGCGCCCGTCTTTTTCACGTTTTAAACCGGCAACAATTTTTTGCATGTAATTCAATGAAAATTCGATATATTCACGATGTGCCAGCGCACCGCCCCAGCTGTCAAAAATCTGTACAGCTTGCGCACCGGCATCAATTTGTGCATTTAAATAATCAATAACAGCAATGGCCAAACGGTCCAGCAAAGCGTGCAACACTTCAGGCTGTGCATACATCATCTGTTTAGTATAGCGGAAATCCTTGCTGGAACCGCCTTCTACCATATAGGTGGCCAGTGTCCAGGGGCTACCTGAAAAGCCAATCAATGGCACTTGACCGCCTAATGCAGAACGAATGGTGCTTACCGCATTCATCACATAATCAAGGTCAGATTTAGCATTGAAGTTGGGTAAATTTGCTACATCTTTTTCGCTACGGATGGTTTTATGGAATTTCGGACCTTCCCCTGCTTCAAAATACAGGCCCAGTCCCAAAGCATCGGGCACGGTTAAAATATCTGAAAATAGAATGGCGGCGTCCAGGTCATAACGGCGCAAAGGTTGTAAAGTTACTTCGCAGGCAAAATCATTATTTTTGCACAGGGAAAGAAAATCACCTGCTTTGGCACGTGTTTCACGATATTCAGGCAAATAACGTCCTGCTTGACGCATCATCCAAACTGGTGTGGTATCTACCGGCTCACGCAATAAGGCCCGCAGAAAACGATCGTTTTTTAGCGTCGTCATTTACTTTCCCATCTCATTTTTAATCTTCGAACCATCATAACAAAAAGGTCGAAAATTTAGTAACTTCTCTTGCAGCTAAAAATCGATCACGTTAAATGTAAAATAATTTTTACACAAAACAAATACTGCATCTCCTCATTTTTTCTGCAATACTTGGCTAGTTTTATCACATAGTTAATGAAAAATTCTTAAGGTTGAATTACATGTTCGTTCGCACATTACTCGCCATGAGTTTAAGTTGCATTTTTGCGGGTACAGCATTTGCCGCATCTACTGCTGAACAACCATTAAATCCTAAAAAGATTACCAATGTTGCCGTTCAAGATCCGATTGATCCTCTGGCAACTGAAGCGGCTTCTAGCGCTCAAAGCACTGTAAATACACAGATTACACCTCAAGAACAAAAAGACTTAAATAAGGCTTCGCAAACCTTGGAAAATCTTCAGAATACTGAAGATGAGACGGCTCCAATCGGTGCTGCACCTACCACAAAAACAGCAACGCTACCGAGCAATGCTGGTGCAGCAGCCAAGGCATCCTGGACCCTCGATGGCCTGAATAATGCCACATGGTATGAAAATATTGGTAAGGGTCAGTTCCCTGTATATGCACGCGCGCATGTCATGTTGAACAATGCCCATGCTTCTCCGGGTGCAATTGATGGTTCAAGTGGTAAAAATACCCTGAAAGCGATTGCATCCTTCCAGCAAATCAATGGCATTCAACCGACAGGTGTTTTAACTCAAGAAACCTGGGATGCTTTAGTCGCCAAACAAGGTGCTAAACCTGCATTCATTGAATACACCCTGACAGATGCGGATCTTAAAGGTCCTTATGCTGAAACTATTCCTCACGATTATGCCTTGCAAGCCAAAATGAAAGGCTTGTACTACACACGCGTAACCGAAATGCTGGGTGAAAAGTTCCATATGGATGAAGACTTTTTGAAAAAGTTAAATCCGAAAGCAAGCTTCAAAAAAGCGGGTGAAAAAATTATTGTGGCCAATATCCGCAATGAAGTTCCGGAAGATATTCACCTGATTGTTGCGCATAAAGGTGCAAAACAACTGTACTTATTTAACAGCCGCAACCAGATGATTGGCTCATTCCCTGCAACCATTGGTAGCTCGGACACGCCATCTCCAACAGGTACCTACAAAATTACCGGTGTAGCGCAAAATCCATGGTATAGCTACTCGCCAAGTAACTTTGTTCAAGGTAAAAATACTAAACCACTTTCTTTACCACCGGGTCCTAACGGCCCTGTAGGTAACATCTGGATCGGTTTAAGCAAAAAATCATTTGGTATTCACGGTACACCAAACCCATCTGCAATTTCTAAAACTGCATCGCATGGCTGTATCCGTTTAACCAACTGGGATGCCAATGACCTGGGTAAAAAAGTCAAATCCGGTGTAACGGTTAAATTCCTGGAATAATCTCTGTACACTGCACAAAAAAAGCCTGCATCTATTGCAGGCTTTTTGATATCTTGCGCATTTTAAATGCAAGACATCATCCTAAAATATCGTTTCAAATATAGGATGATTTGTTGTTTTTTTATGATTTCTAAGTCATTTTTAAATCATTAAGATAATGCTTATATTCAAGAATAAAGACAGGAATAGCATTATGAACGCTTTTCTACATCCAAGTGAAAATCGTGGTCATGTCAAAATGGGATGGCTCGAGTCCAAACACAGTTTTTCTTTCGGCAATTGGTACAACCCGCAATATATGGGTGTGAGTGCCTTACGTGTCATTAATGACGACCTGATTGCTGCGCATAACGGTTTTGGCACCCATCCGCATGACAATATGGAAATCTTGACCTGTGTGCTTGAGGGAACGATTTCCCATAAAGACAGCATGGGTAATGCAGGTGGAATTTCTGCCGGTGAATGGCAACTGATGAGCGCCGGAACGGGTGTGCAGCACAGTGAAATCAACCAAGGGGATGAACCGGTTCATTTATTACAGATTTGGATTATTCCAAATGAGCGTGATGCAGAACCGAACTATCAACAAATCAAATGTGATCCACGTGAACAACCGAATCAATGGCATTTGATTGTTGGCCCCAACGAAAATGCACCAATGCATATTCGCCAGCAAGCTGAAGTGAAAACTGCATTGATCCAGCAGGGTCAAAGCCTCAACATTAAAGCGACCCAACATATTAATTATGTGCATGTGATTTCTGGTGCAGTCAAAATTGCAGAGCATACTGTAGAAGCTGGCGGTGCCATTGCCTTTGTAGAGGTAAGTCAGATTGAAGCTTTGCAAGATGCGCAAGTAATCTGGTTTGATTTACCTGAAGTGAAGCACTAAAACGCGATTTGTCAGCTTATCAACCTCAGCCAGAGATGATCATTGTAAAATGGTCATCTCGATCGTGTTAATTGTTAAATTTAAATAATATTAATAACTTAGTCATTCAAAAGTTAGGGTAATTGCTATATCCCTTAATAAAAATATATAAATCAAACCAATCCTCATCACACTTTTACTTAAAGCCAGCCTGTTTTAGGACAATATCAATCTGTTTCATTTTTTAATTTAGACATGAATGAAAAAATCTTAAAAATAAAGTATCCATTTATTATTAAAAGAGAAAATCCATATGAATCAGATTTTAGATATTCAAACAAGTCAGCAACAGGCTTTGCTTTTTTTATTAGGTTATTTAAAACAACAAAACTATCGCTTTACCACCATCACGCCACTCTCCCATCAGCGTATTTTAAGCCGAAACAGCAATACTCAGAACAAAGCCATTACACTTAGGGATATATTCGGCTGGAATTTGGCATTTGCGGAAGCTGACCTGGAGCCGGCACTTTTTGCAGTGCTGGAAGAACATCAGCTCATTCATTTCCATGAGCATCAGTGGCGCAGTCATGTCCGTGTATCATCGCTAGATGATGAATTGTTTATTCATTCCAGTTTCCCCACCCTAGCCGCTGACTCGGTTTTTTTTGGCCCAGATACCTATCGCTTTGTTTATCATCTCAAGCAATATTTAGCAGCACGACCGCATTCATTTAAACGGGCTGTGGAATTATGCTGCGGAACTTCAGCCGCTGCGATCAGCTTAGCAAAATCCTGTCTCGACCTGAATGAAGTCATGGTGGCCGATCTCAACCCGAAAGCACTGTTTTATAGTCAAATCAATGCCAGCTTTTCAGAACTAAATAACATCACTCCGGTTTCCAGTAATTTATTTGCCCATATTGAAGGACAGTTCGATCTTATTTTTGCCAATCCCCCTTATTTAATTGATGCAGATCAGCGACAATATCGGCATGGTGGTAATGAGCTAGATGGTAGTGAATTATCTTTTAGAATACTCAAGGAAGGTATTGAGCGGCTTAATCCTCAAGGCTGTTTATTTTTATATACTGGGGTTGCCATAAGAGCAGATGGCAATCGATTTTTAGAACAGCTTGAAAAATTGATAGCGTCGCAACCCAAGATCCATTGGTCTTATAAAGAAATCGATCCCGATGTTTTTGGCGAAGAGTTGGAGCAACCGGCTTATCAACATATAGAAAGAATTGCTTTGGTTTTGGTGAAAGTGGAAAATATAGTTGAGCTTAGATAGGGAATTATTTAAAGCCCTTCATTGAATACATAACTCATCTTTGTTTTTCCTTTGTTATAAACTGATCTGAAAAATTAATTGTATTTTTTAAAACTACATTTGTATTTCTAAAAATATATGTTCCATATTCCGGAAAAATAGAACCATATTCTCGATATAATCGATAATTTCGTGCTGCAAGCCCACTACAACGCATTTCTTTATTTGGTATAGAAATGTTTAATATTTCTTGAATAGATGTATTTTTGTTTCTTTTAACATTATATCTAATAAGACTTTCACACTGAAAACTATAATCCACACCAAAATTATTATAACCATCATAAACAAATGGAATATCTAACTGTAAAACATCTGTATCGATATAACCATTATTGACATCTGAATCTTTAAACGCGACTTTTATATCTGGATAGTTTTTTAATGGTAAAATAATGTATTTTCCAGTTGTACGCTTACCCCTAAATAATATTACCCACCCATCATTGTAACTGGTTAATTTTTCTATATGAACCACATTTCCCTTACCAAATAAAATATTAACAACCAATATATTTTTATTATTTAAAATAGCCTCCCCTATAGATAATAAACCATGTGGAGTACCTGATGGTGCACTATTATAAAAATCATCTTTCTCAAAAATATCTTTTACATTTATTATTAAATTTTCATTTCCATCCCATGAAAGTATTTTTACGACTGTATAAATTACACACTCTCCATCCTCATTTAATTTAAATCCAAAATAATTAATCAAATTTTTATATGGATTTATCCTTACTTCTTTCTCAAAGCTTCCTTGTTCATTTTTTATAAACTCCATAAACTTAAATAAATCAAAATAGTAGCCAGACTCAGTTTTTAAATATCCATCTTTTGGAAAAACATTACACTGATCAAAAAGTAGTTTTTCCTTTTATTTCTGAATAATATTAGCTTCTTTTCTTAACTCCCGATCTTTTAATCTATGCTCTTGATTTTTTTATAAATAAAAATAGATCCAAAAAATAAAAAACTAATAAAAATAATAAATATCCATCTCATAATTATTTTATCCTTTCTCAAGTAAGTTTTTTAGTCTTATTTTATCTACCTCATTAAACAAAAAAAGTCTGATTTACATAATTCACTACACCTGAAATCTGTTCCATATATTGCAAAAGATCAGGTGTCTTTTCAGCTTGAATCAATTTCACTGTCCGTATTGGATCAAAACCATCAAACTGACAATAAAACAAAGGCTCTCCACGCTTTAAAATCAAATCTTTAGTTGTATCATGCCATTCAAATGCCCACATCAAAGGACGTGGCCAAATATGAATCGGGAAACGGCCACCAAAAATCGTCCCAGGTAAAGGATATTTACGATAATGCCCAAAAGCATCTAACTGCGTAATGTATACCACCTCATCTGCAATAAAACAGTAGGGAAGCTTGAGCTGTAAAATTGGTACTTGTGGAGCACACCTTTATTTTATTGCCGTTTACTACGTGGATCATCAGGAGCATATTGATCCTAGACAGTATCGTGGACAATCGGTCCCTCTAAATTCTTAAAATAATTCTGTTCAAAAGCTTCTGGACTTAACCAGCCATTTGCAGAATGCCGTCTAATTCGATTGTAGTAAATCTCAATATATTCAAACAAGACAGCATTGGCTTCTTTTCGGGTAGTAAACACACTCCCGTGTACCACATGACCTTTCAATGTATGAAAGAAGCTTTCCGTCACCGCATTATCCCAGCAGTTG
>NZ_NEGE01000025.1 GCF_002135355.1 Acinetobacter sp. ANC 4169
AACCCGAGCCCGAACCCGAGACCGAAACCGAGCCCGAGACCGAGACCGAGACCGAGACCGAGACCGAGACCGAGACCGAGACCGAGACCGAGACCGAGACAAATCTAACCGTATTTGCTGATGAATTTCAAATCATTGCTCTAAATAAAGAATCAAATTCGAGTGAGCAATTCATCGCTGAGATTGATGCAAAGCAAGATCAAACAGTAACTGATGTTTCTATGCAGCAAAGCCAGCAGCCTGCTTTCGTAGCAGAGCTCATTGCTGATTCTCCTCTCGCTGAGACGGATATAAAAAATACAGCAGATCAAGCCCCTGCAATTAAGGAAATTCCAGAAACCCTGGAACTTAATCAATACGTGGCGCATCTGCATTCACTGCATAGCGAAGATACTTCCCTACCACAGCTATACAGTTTAGACATTCCTGGTCTGCCTGAACTTTACCAGCATGTAGATTTACTGTTGTATGGTGCAGATATAGAAACCTGGCAACAACGCCCGATTTATCTGGCAGAACAGATCAATGAGCAAGGTCATTTTATTAAATATCTGGCTTTATTGGGTGCAGAAGACCAGATGCAGGCTCTGAGGTTAATGCAAGTATTTAATGCTCCTTCCCAGCATGCTATGGCTGCAATTAAGCAGATTTACTGGTTAGACTTGGCCGATCATTTTACCGACATTGAATTGCTGTTTGAGATCTATACACATAGGGCCATTTGCATTTGGCATGACGAAAACTATATTCCGTTTATTCCTGCACAACTGATTCAGACCCAAAAAATTATTCAGTTTGAAGAAAGTGCTGCCGATATTAAAACTCCGCTACTTTTACTCAAAGAACGGCAAAAAATACGGATCATTCACGGGCAAAAACGTTTAGCCCTGTCAAAGACAGAATCGGCTTATCCTTATTTTTTATTAGAACGCCATCACGGAATTAGCTGGCAAATGATTCAGATGATTATTGCCCAATTCAATTCCCCAGTGGATTGTCGGGAATTATATAAAGAGATTCAAAAACATATTTCAGATTAAGTTTTTATTTTTTGTAGCCAAAGCTTGCTTTTTAGTCCGGATTTTTACCAGACTAGACAGTATCAGATAATATAAGAGCAAGGATATGCGGCAAAAACAATTATCTATATTAAAGCCACTCTTATGTGTGTTGGTGTCTGGATTAATGTCTACTGTCAGCTGGTCAAACTTGGCTGAAACCGGGGCAGATCAAGCAAAACATACAGAAACAGATTTTAATTTGCTCTATCAGATTCCAAGCTGGATTGATGCCATACCGACTTTTTTACCGCAACAGTCGGATGAAGTGATTGTTCCTCCCATGCAAGCCACTGAAAAGCAAAGCTGGCTAGATCGCAAACAATATGAAATCCGGAATTGGACCGACCGTAGCTCACATAAAATAGATAACTGGTTTGGGGAAACCGATCCGAATGATCCAGCTTCAGCCACCCTCCGCCTGATTATCGATAACAGCTGGAATAAACATGATGGTTATGAAATTAAGCCGCGTCTGCGCGGAAAAATTAAACTTCCGACCTTAGAACGTAAAGTCAGCCTCATATTTGGTGATGACTCTTTGGATAACGAACTGAAAAATAATGTGGCCATTACCGATGAAAATCCGGATAGCAGCAGTAGTAAAACTTTAGACCGTGAACGGACGCGAGAAAGTAATAGCTCTTTAGCCCTGCGTTGGTCTGATTTTTCCAAGCGTCTTCCTTTTGAGACCGATCTGGATTTAGGGGTTCGTTCAGGAGATGATATTTATTTACGGCTTAAGGCTTCCAGAGACTGGCAACTGGAAAATGATTTCAGATTCCATGCTGAACAGATTTACCGCTATGGGATACAGAGTGATAACTACTTAAGAACCAATCTGGAACTCTCACATTCACGTCCGAATCAGGCATTTTTGTCCAATCAGTTCAGTCTGACCTATGCAGATCAGCAAGATGACGACTTAAGCTGGGATAATTATCTGTTTAGACAACATCAGTTTTTCCATAATAACCGTTTTGCCTATGGCCTCTATACCGGCGGTTTTTATAACAATAATGACCTGCGCCTGAACAGTTGGGGACCCTATATTTCATGGCGACAACCTTTCGTGCGTGAATGGTTTTTTCTACAGGGCGATTTAAACTATCTGAATGACCATCGTGAAGATCGCAGTCATTTCCTTGGGGCATCGCTGCGTATGGAAGCATTGTTCTAAATGCCCCATTCCAAAAGTTGGAAAATATATTTTACTGCAATAAAAAAACCTCCCGAAGGAGGTTTTTTTATTGCACAGCAAAGCGTACTTATTTCAACAATAAGCTATTGATACGTTTAACATAGGCAGCAGGATCTTCCGGTAGACCACCCTCGGCAATCACGGCCTGATCAAAAATCACATTAGCCAAATCATCAAACTGATTTGAGCCTTCAAGCTTTTTGACCAAAGGATGTTCCGGGTTAATTTCCAAGATCGGTTTCGACTCAGGCACAGCCTGACCCGCCTGTTTCAACATACGAATCAATTGGGGCGAAAGTTCACCCTCACCTGTCACCAAACATGCAGGTGAATCGACTAGACGCGTAGTCACCCGCACTTGTTGGGTTTTGGCTTTGAGTGCATCTGAAAGCTTATCTACGACAGGTTTAAACTGTTCAGCTGCTGCTTCCAGGGCTTTCTTCTCTTCAGCATCCTGTAGATCACCCAAGTCCACGGCGCCTTTAGACACATTCTGCATAGGTGTACCATCGAATTCATGTACAAATTCCATTGCCCACTCATCTACACGGTCTGCCATTAACAGCACTTCAATGTCTTTTTTCTTGAACAGTTCCAGTTGCGGCGAATTTTTTGCAGCAGCCAGACTATCAGCAGTTACATAATAAATGGCCTTCTGACCTTCTTTCATGCGTGCCTTATAATCGCTCAATGAAGTTGAAACTTCATCATTGCTTGAAGTCGAGAAACGTAATAATTTTAAAATACGTTCACGGTTACCCAAGTCCTCACCCAAGCCTTCTTTAAGTACTGAACCAAATTCAGCATAGAACGTTTTGAATTTCTCCTGATCCTGTTCATCTTCAGATTTTGCCAGACCATCCAGCATGGTCAGCACACGGCGGGCATTTCCTTCACGAATGGTTTTGACATCACGACTTTCTTGCAGCAATTCACGGCTAACATTGAGCGGAAGATCGGCACTATCCACTACCCCTTGCACAAAACGCAAATAGTTTGGAATCAGGTTATCCGCTTCATCCATAATAAACACGCGTTTTACATACAGCTTGATGCCGGCTTTGGCTTCACGGGTAAAGAGGTTGCCAGGCGCCTTGCTTGGCACATATAGCAACTGGGTGTATTCGGTACTGCCTTCTACACGGTTATGCGTCCAGGCCAAAGGCGCATCAAAGTCATGGCTTAAGTTCTTGTAGAACTCGATATATTGATCTTCGGTGATCTCATTTTTATTACGGGTCCAGAGCGCACTGGCAGAGTTAATTACTTCCCATTCATCTGTTTTCACCATCTGACCCGGCTTAGCTTCTTCACCCTCAGCCGCTTCTTCTTGCTGCCAGATTTCTTTTTGCATTTCAATCGGCAAGCTGATGTGGTCAGAGTATTTATTGATAATTTGCTTAACTTTATAAGATTCTAAATACTCAATGGCATTGTCACGCAAATGCAAAATGATATCTGTTCCACGTGAAGCCTTATTGATTTGTTCAACTTCGAAATCACCTGTACCGCTACTGATCCAGCGTACTGCGTCAGTGATATCGGCAGCTGCATGACGTGATTCTACGGTAATTTTTTCGGCCACAATAAAGCCTGAGTAGAAACCTACCCCAAACTGGCCAATCAATTGCGCATCTGACTTTTGATCACCAGATAGTTTAGACATAAAGTCTTTGGTACCGGATTTGGCAATGGTACCCAAGTTATCAATGGCTTCCTGTTGGGTTAAGCCGATACCATTATCCGAAATGGTGAGGGTTTTATTCTCTTTATCCAGACTGACACGTACATGCAAGTCGGGGTCATTCTCATAATATTCAGGATGATTAATCCCTTCAAAACGCAGCTTATCGCAGGCATCCGAAGCATTCGAGATCAGTTCTCGCAGGAAAATTTCAGGGTTTGAATAGAGAGAATGCGTCACTAAGTGTAATAGCTGTGCTACTTCAGCCTGGAAACTATGTTTTTGTGCGCTGTGTTCACTCATAAATCACTCCTTAAATTCATTACACAGTTTTTATTGGATGCTTAATGAATGGAGTGAGTTAGCGAATTTTCAATAGGACTAAATAAATTTTTCTTAAAAAGGACCCTGTTGATAGACGCGTTCCATATACAAATCCAGTTTTTGTTGGCGCATTTTATAAACTTCAGTTAAACAGCGGCTTGAATTGCCACATTGATCGCGCAACTGTAACCATTTGACTTGTTCATCCTGAATGACTCCGCGTGTTCCCATCGGTACCAAACGTTTAATCATCTGGTAGGTGGTGGCCATTTTCACATCAGCATCATTAATCGCGCGATGATCACAAATTGCATGTTCTGTAGCAGTACGTGCCTTGTCGCAATTAAAACTGGCAGCAGATGCAGATCCCATCAAAAAACTAAAAAAGACCCCACCATATAAAGTGACTAATTTCATGATTCTTCTTACTCTTTTAGCTTATTGTAGACGATTAACTTAAGCATATTTTTAATGATTAAACAGAACTAAAATGCTCAATTTGTGTGATTTATTGTGACTGAATGAGTAAATAAAAAGATCCCCATCAGAGATGGGGATTTTGACGCTGATTTGTTATTTTAGTTTTAGTCTTGGTTTTAGAATTTGTAGCTATAACCAATGGTGTAAACCCAAGGATTTACCTCAAGGTCACCTAATTTTACTTTAGTGCCATCTGCTGTTTTTGCAGTTAATTCAGTTTTCACATCTGCATAGCGAGCATCTACAAAAACACCCCAATTTTTAGCATCAGCTGGTTGGAAATTGAAGCCAATTTGACCCGCTACGCCATAGGCTACTTCGGCATCCAAGCTCTCTGCACCCGTTGCAGCTTTCGTTGTTTGAGATAATTTTTCATCCCAAGGTACAACCACTGTCGCACCCACGCCTACATATGGCGTAAAGCGTGTTGAGTTTTTGAAATTATATTTTGCGGTAATTGTTGGCGGTAAATGCTTGAAAGAAGCAGCATCTTCAATTGGACCGATATTTACATCATGCTCAAAAGGTAATGCCAATAATAGTTCCAGTGAAATAGGTGAATTCGCAAAGAAATATTCTACTGAAGGGGTGAAGTTGAATTCGTTGCTCACCTCAGCTTTCAATGGTGTTACTACACCACCCACAGGCACATTCAATGTACCGTTGTCATCATTTTGTGGAGCCAATACAGAACCACCGAATTTTACTTGCCAATCGCCTGCCATCGCAGAAGCAGACATCCCCAATAATGTAATAAGAGCAACTTGCTTTAACATTTTTAAAACCCTATGGAAGAATAATAACAATAATTTTCAAACATTAATTAATAATAAACATGCATATTAATAATATGCAATAGGCATTAATTATTTAAGATTTTATTTATTTATAAACATATGAAATTATTGATTATTTATTTTAAACTGACCAACTTGGTTGGTTTTAAATACCAACCAAGTTAATCAGGTTTATTATTATATTCCAAGTATATTGCTTGGTTTTATTATATTAATTATTTAATAACATTTATTTTAAATACATATTTTAAAATTAGCAATAAAATGAATTAAAAATTCAATTAAAGCACCATTGCTGCAATCCAGCCAAACACCAATAATGGAATATTAAAATGGATAAAAGTCGGAACCACCGTATCCCAAATATGATCATGCTGACCATCCACACCCAGACCGGCTGTTGGCCCTAAAGTTGAATCTGAAGCTGGAGAACCGGCATCACCCAACGCTGCAGCGGTACCAATCAGTGCCACAGTGGCCAATGGAGAGAAACCGAATTGTACGCAAAGCGGTACGTAAATCACCGCCAATACCGGCACACTGGAGAATGATGAACCAATCCCAATGGTCACAAACAAACCAATAAACAGCATCAGGAAAGCAGCCAAGGCTTTATTGTCACCAATCAGCTGAACCACGCCATTCACCAGACTATTGATGTCACCGGTATGGGTCATCACTGAAGCAAAACCCGCCGCAGAAATCATAATAAAGCCAACCAGTGCCATCATGCGCATGCCTTGAACAAAGACATCATCCGCCTCTTGCCATTTAAAAATACCGGCAGCAGACAGCACTGCGAAACCGACCAGTCCACCCAAAATCATCGAGCCTGAATACAGTTGCGCGATCAGCGTCAGTACAATAGCCAGCAAGGCCATCAGCATGGTTTTTTTCGCAATGACGGGAACCTGTTCGGCTTGTTGCTGCAGTTCTTGGGAATCAGCTGCCAGCTTCACCTCACCTGCGCGAATTGGCTTGTCCAAATCAATGATTGTGACCTGAGCCACTGCACGGTCAATATAATGACGTGGTTTACGATAGCTAAAGAACACCGCAACCAGGGTACCCATCAGCATACCGAACACTGGTATGGCCATGCCCATCGGCATCATCCAGCGCTCTACATGCAAGTCATAGGCCGTACCAATTTTATTGATGTTGCCCATCAAAATTTGTTCAAGGAAAATTGAACCAAAACCGACTGGAAGAAAAATATACGTTCCGACTAGACCCATGGTCAGTACGCATGCTGCCGCACGACGGTCCAGATTCATGTGATTCATCACTTTAAGTAAAGGTGGAACCAGTACCGGAATAAAGGCAATATGCACAGGAATAAGGTTTTGAGAGAAAATGGCCGCAACGAGTAAAATACTTAACAGTAAATATTTCACTTTTCGGGTCGATTGATGGCTTGCTTCAGCACCCAATAAACCAATCAGCTTATGTGCTAAAAGATCAGGCAAGCCTGATTTTGACAAGGCTAAAGCAAAGGCACCCAATACCGCATAAGCCAGGGCAACCTCTGCCCCATCACCTAGCCCCGCATTAAATGCGGTTACAGTATCTGACAAACTTAGACCTGCAACCAGGCCCCCAATAATTGCTGAAATGACCAAAGTCAAGACAACAGAAACTCGCGCCAGTGAAAGTATAAACATCACGGCAATCGCAATTACTACTGCATTCATGGAAATTTTGAGGAAGATGAAAAAGCCGTTATTTTATCAGATTCGCTCTTTTGAAACTGTAAATAAATCGGCTTCGCAATAAATCATCAAATTATTGATTTTAATTAAAATTTAAATAAAGAATCTCTATTCAATTATTTTTTAAGGCAAATGCTTTGATATATTCTGCGACTAATTCAGCTTGACTTAAAATCGCCCAGTGATTGGCATCCACCTCAACGCGTTGAAAATTTTCTGCCCATTTTGGCACTTCATCAATCAGTTCAGGACTGACAAAATTGTCCCGTTTCAGCACGATGGCTTGTACCGGACAAATGGCAAAACGTCGACGTGGCATGGTTAAACGTGGAAGGAAATTGGCACGATATAGCCCGACTCCATGCTTTCCATCAGAGGCAATATGAGTATTGCTAGGCAAGTCTTTTTGATGTTCTAACTGCTGCAAAACTTTGCCCCATTTTTCAGCGCTAAAAAAATGCCAGACTGTTGGAGCAAGCAATGGCAACTGAAAAACAGCGATATACCAGGATTTAGCCAGTTGTTTGAAAAATTTGGGCTTATTTTGTTTAAATTGCTGATGCATCCAAAAAGCTGCATGATCTAAACACGGGCCAGAAATGGTGGTATAGGACAGAATCCTGTGGCTAAATCTGGCTTCAGTCACCGATTCCCAAGACTGGATTGAACCCCAATCATGGGCTGCCAGATGAAATGCCCGATCACCCAACACGACATTGACCACACTTTCTAAATCGAGCGACAACTGTGCCAAACTATAGTCACGAATTCGTTTTGGAATGGATGATTTACCGGCACCGCGTACATCATAAGTCAGTACATAAAAATCTTCTATCAGCTGCTGAATCACCGGCTCCCAAACTTCCTGATTATCGGGATAACCATGAACCAGCACTAAAGCCGGTTTTGCCTCATTACCCCAGGTTTTGACATAAAGACGCTGCTGATCCGAGGTAGCAACCCATTGTGTTTGAGCTTGCATGTATTGTTATCCTATTCTTTTATTGACTATTTATTGCAGAGTCTGGGCAATGTGATCAATGCCACCCTGATCATTCTGTTTTAGTATGTTCTGAAGCCATAAAAAAACAATTGACCAAAATGAGCCTTTTAAAAAAACTACAGACAATTCCTGCCATTTCTAAATTTTTATTAAATCGTTATGCACCATACCGCGGTGCAGGAATTGAGATTGATAAGGTCGATCTGGCGAATTCTCATATTCGCATCAAAATGCCGTTAACGCGTAAAAATCAAAATGTGGTCGGGGTACATTTTGGTGGCAGCTTATATTCGATGGTCGATCCTTTTTATATGCTGATTTTGATGCATCATCTGGGTTCAAAATATATAGTTTGGGATAAATCAGCATCTATACAATTTCTGTCACCAGGCCGTAGTACGGTCTATGCGGATATTCGTCTAGATTCCACAGAGATTGATCAGATTAAGCAACTGACTGAAAATCATGCGCCAGCATACCGAAACTATAGTTTAAATATTTTTGATGAAGCAGGCGTATGTATCGCCGAGGTACAAAAAACGGTATACATCCGCCGCAAAAAACCAAAGGCCAGCCGCAAATAATAAAAAAGCGCCTGATCAACAAGCGCTTTTATTTAAGTTCTAAACGTCAATTAACGTTTTTTCTGTTCGATTGCAGCACCTGCACCGCCACCAATCGCTCCACCAATGGCAGCTCCGGCATTACCACCAAACACGCCTTTACCCACAGCAGAACCAATGGCACCGCCTATACCGCTATAAGTAGCATTACGGTTAGAACCGCCTTGGGTCTTACTACCGACTGCTGCGCCGGCACCACCACCAACTGCTGCACCAATGCCACCACCCACTTTATTCCCTACTCCACCACCAACGGCACCACCCAATGCAGCCGCGCCAATACGTTGATCTCTTGGAGACATCGAATCACAACCCACCAGCATAAAAGTTGACAAGGTTGCCACTGCCATCACGCTCATTAACTTTTTCATGGGATTTCTCTCCTTTTTTCATTCTTTCAGCTTATGCTTATTTTGTGTACGCAATGACCTTAAAATGTTACCCATTACAGTGAAAATGCAGCGTTATGTAAAAAGCCAAAAAAAATCAGGACTTTTTTATTGCAGCTTATTCGTCTTCATGTAGTACCACAATATCTTTGGTGGTTATTCCATTTTCGGTCAAAACAGCATGTGAAGTTTGAGTGTTTTGGCCTAAATTCTTTTTCTGATCCAGCTTTAAGGTACGATGAATTGGGGCTTGTCCGGATTTAAACTCCACACCTTCTGCATCAATTTTCTTGGTTTGGGAAAGAACTTTGCCTTCTTGCTTTATAGTGGTATTCAATTCAATTTTTGAGGTGGGCACAATGACACCGCCCTTTTGGATCACTGGAATAGACAGCTGCTTTTCAGAAAATTGAGCCTGGTTATCTTCCAAATGGATTTCACGGGCAATAATATCCTTACCCTGATTGGTCACTTCAAAGATGGTGGCATCTACACTGCGTTTTGGCTCTTGTCCTGCCACTCGACGAATCACTTCAGTTTTTAATATGGGAACCACTGCTTTATCTTCAACAATAATACTATTTGGCATTGGTGCTGCCATGGCAGTAAATGAAGCGGAAAGAACAGCAAGTACCAAACCCTGTTGTAAAAATTTCATACGTTTTACCCCCATTAAATTTTTAAGTTTCTAAATTAAATAAAAAAAATCTATTGTTCTACTTTCACTATAAAAAATAATAACACTTGAGGAAAGCGTTAATTTTCACTTATATAAAATAAAAAAAGACACCCGAAGATGTCTATATTGCTGAGTAAAATGGATCTTGTGAAATTTTAACTGTTCCTGGTTCTTTACCATTGCGGCCTTCTTGCCCACCTGAACATAGTCAAAATATCCTTTTTTCTAAATGCTCCATCACTGATGGCTCGTCATCAATGTAGATACGATTGATCTTGTTAAGATATTAAATCAATGCAGGCTTTATTTGCCTAACATAAACAATTCGGCATTGCTGCTGTTGTATAAATACCCTATGTTTAATGACATATTTTCAAGCTAAAAGAATTTCAAAGAAAAGTATTCCAAGCGATCAATTAGCTTATAACAAAAATTTTAAAATGCTGTAGTACTTAAAGTTGCAGGAGAGTCAGGATGAAAAACCTTGTTTTATCGATATTGACATTGCTTTGCTTCAATCCATCAACATATCCCAATGATTTCGATACAAATTCCCTGACTAAAGCTAAATCTTTGAAAAATATTCCTTATGGACAGCACCCTCAGCAAGTGATGGATGTATATTTTCCAGCCCAACCTCTAACAGAGGAAAAGCCAGCCCCGCTCATCGTTATGGTTCATGGCGGGGCTTGGACCATAGGTGATAAAAATAATGCTGCAGTGGTAAAAAATAAAATTGATTATTGGACCAAACAAGATTGGATTTTTATTTCCATCAACTATAGATTACTTCCTGATGTGTCAATACAACAACAAACACAAGATATCGCTGAAGCACTCATTTATATTCAAAATCAAGCTCATCATTGGCATGCTGACTCCAAACGGTTAGTCCTCATGGGACATTCCTCTGGTGCACATCTAGTCAGCTTACTAACAACACGTCCCCTTTGGCTGGTATCACAGCCTCAGTCTTGGCGTGCTACGATTGCTTTAGACAGCGCCGCTTATAATGTAGAAAAAATTATGCGGTCTCGGCATGCAGGTTTTTATGATCGAGCCTTTGGTAATCAGCCCTTAAACTGGAAAGCCCTTTCTCCCACATCACAACTCCACCAAGCTTTACCTGCATTTCTCGCTGTTTGTTCAACGGTTCGTCCAGACCAACCATGTACTCAGGCACAGCAATTTATTCAACAGGCACAGAAATTCGGGACTAAAGCCCAGTTATTACCTGTCCCGCTTTCGCATGCTGAAATCAATAAATCACTGGGAAAAAACAATCCATATACACAAGCCGTAAATCAATTTATACAAACCCATTAATCAAGCATTTAGATAAGTTGAATACGATCTCATTAAATCTATGCATTAGGTGAGCAATATTTAAAATCCTATTTTTACTCGAATCATTTGATCTCTTCTCAAATTCCGGAATATGTCCATAAATGGAAGCTCATAAAAAAAGCCACCCGAAGGTGGCTTTTTTTTGACTAGTTTAAAGGACTAATTACAGACCGTTAAACTCATCGCTAAATGCCTGGCTTAATGCTTGGTCTACATCAGAGAAGTCATTTACCAGTGCATGTTCTGCAGCTTCTGCTTCTTGACGACGACGTTCCAAGTGGTAAGCCAAACCTGTACCCGCTGGAATCAAACGACCCACAACAACGTTTTCTTTCAAGCCACGTAGATCATCTTCTTTGCCTGTTACAGCCGCTTCAGTTAACACACGAGTTGTTTCCTGGAACGATGCAGCAGAGATGAACGAGTCAGTAGAAAGCGATGCTTTGGTAATACCCATCAATTGACGTTCAAACTTCGCCGGGAACTTGTTCTGTGCAAGAACGGCTTGGTTCTCACTCATAACGCGGATGTAATCCACTTGTTCGCCTTTGATGAAGCTTGTATCGCCACCGTCAGTAATGTCAACTTTACGCAACATTTGACGCACGATCACTTCGATGTGTTTATCGTTGATTTTTACACCTTGCAGACGGTATACATCCTGAACTTCGTTCACGATGTAGTTGGTCAACGCCACTTCACCTTTCAAACGCAAGATGTCGTGTGGATTTTGCGGACCATCAGAAATGGTTTCACCACGGTTCACATGCTCGCCTTCGAACACGTTAATGGTACGCCATTTCGGAATAAGCTCTTCGTAGATCTCAGAGCCGTCATCCGGAGTAATCACAAGACGGTTCTTACCTTTAGTCTCCTTACCGAAGCTTACAACACCAGAAATTTCAGCAAGAATTGCATGCTCTTTCGGTTTACGTGCTTCGAACAAGTCAGCTACGCGTGGAAGACCACCGGTAATATCACGGGTACGTGAAGTTTCTTGTGGTACACGACCAATAACGTCACCGACACCAATCGTTTCGCCATCACGGACAGAAAGAATGGTATTTTGTGGCAAGAAGTAGAACTGTTCGCCGCCATCAGTTGTATCCAATACAACCGCTGGACGCATATCTTTACCTGACGCAGGACGTGAAGTCACTGGCAAGATTTCGATTGTAGTCATACCCGTTGCATCATCAGTTTTCGATGTCACAGTTACGCCATCAGCAATTTGGCTGAAACGTACTTTACCGGCAACTTCGGTAACCAATGGATGTGTATGTGGATCCCAAGTCGCTACGATACCGCCTGCCTCAACAGCTTCACCATCTTTCAACAAGATAGATGCACCGTAAGGAAGTTTATAGCGTTCGCGTTCACGACCTAAATCATCCGCAATACCGATCTCACCTGAACGTGAAGTCGATACCAAGTGACCTTTGGCATGTTGTACTGTTTTCACGTTGTGGAAACGTACTGTACCTTTGTTACGAACTTGTACGCTGTTTGCAGCAGATGTTCGGCTCGCAGCACCACCCACGTGGAACGTACGCATGGTTAACTGTGTACCTGGCTCACCAATTGATTGAGCAGCCATTACACCCACAGATTCACCTGGGTTCACCAAGTGACCGCGAGCAAGGTCACGACCATAACATTTCGCACATACGCCAAATGTAGATTCACAAGCTACCACTGAACGTACTTTAACTTCATCGACACCTGCTTCTTCAAGGAAGGCAGCAATTTTTTCGTCGATTAAAGTATTACGTGGAAGAATCACTTCGTCAGAACCGACTTTCTTCACATCTTCTGCAACAACACGACCCAATACTCGAGTACCCAAGTTCTCGATTACGTCACCGCCCTGAATGAACGGAGTCATTACAAGACCGCCTAAAGTACCGCAATCAGGCTCGGTAATAACCAAGTCTTGCGCTACGTCTACAAGACGACGAGTCAAGTAACCAGAGTTTGCTGTTTTAAGTGCTGTATCGGCCAAACCTTTACGCGCACCGTGTGTTGAAATGAAGTACTGAAGTACCGTCAAGCCTTCACGGAAGTTCGCTTTAATCGGGGTTTCAATGATCGAACCATCCGGTTTCGCCATCAAACCACGCATACCCGCTAACTGACGAATCTGAGCTGCGGAACCACGGGCACCCGAGTCAGACATCATGTAGATCGAGTTGAATGATTTTTGTTTCTCGTCTTCGCCCTGTTTATTTTTAACAGTGGTGAAAGACAAGTTGTCCATCATCGCTTTCGCTACCTGGTCGTTGGTACGTGCCCAGATATCGACAACCTTGTTATAACGTTCACCAGCAGTTACGAAGCCTTGTTCAAACTGTTGTTCAATTTCACGAACTTCAGTTTCTGCTTTTTCGATAATCGTATATTTGGTTGGTGGAATCAGCATGTCTTCCATACCAACAGATACACCAGAGCGAGTCGCTTGACGGAAGCCCAAGTACATCAACTGGTCAGCAAAGATAACGGTATCTTTCAGACCCAATTTACGGTAGCAAGAGTTGATTAACTTAGAGATGTTCTTTTTGGTCATCTCAACGTTAATTTGCTGGAAGTCCATACCTTCAGGAACAACTTCCCAAAGTAAGCAACGACCAGGAGTCGTATCAACAATAATGGTTTGCTGTTCGCGGTTACCATCTTCATCAATTACAGTCTGGTGTACACGTGCTTTTACGCGAGCGTGCAAGTTCACTTGACCAGTCGCCAATGCACGGTTTACTTCATCAGTATCCGCAAACACCATGCCTTCACCTTTGGCATTGATTGCATCACGCGTGATGTAATACAAGCCCAAGACAACGTCCTGAGACGGTACGATGATTGGTTCACCGTTGGCTGGAGACAAAATGTTGTTGGTCGACATCATTAACGCACGAGCTTCTAACTGAGCTTCAAGTGTTAATGGTACGTGTACCGCCATTTGGTCACCATCGAAGTCGGCGTTGAACGCAGCACATACGAGTGGGTGTAGACGGATCGCTTTACCTTCAATCAGGGTCGGTTCAAATGCTTGAAGACCCAAACGGTGAAGTGTTGGCGCACGGTTCAACATCACTGGATGTTGACGGATCACGTGAGCAAGAACGTCCCAAACTTCCGGCGTTTCGCGCTCAACCATTTTCTTCGCAGCTTTAATGGTTGTAGCTTGACCAGATGCTTGTAGTTTCGCAAAGATAAATGGTTTGAACAATTCAAGTGCCATTTTCTTAGGAAGACCACATTGGTGCAAACGTAAAGTCGGACCTACAGTAATAACCGAACGACCTGAATAGTCGACACGTTTACCCAATAAGTTTTGACGGAAACGACCTTGTTTACCTTTGATCATATCGGCCAAAGATTTAAGAGGACGTTTGTTCGAACCTGTGATTGCGCGACCACGACGACCGTTATCCAGCAATGCATCTACAGACTCTTGCAACATACGTTTTTCGTTACGTACGATGATGTCTGGAGCAGCAAGGTCAAGAAGACGTTTCAAACGGTTGTTACGGTTAATCACACGACGGTAAAGATCGTTCAAGTCAGAAGTCGCGAAACGACCACCTTCAAGAGGAACCAACGGACGAAGATCTGGTGGAAGAACTGGCAATACAGTTAATACCATCCATTCTGGTTTGTTGTTTGACTCTTTGAACGCTTCCATCAACTTCAAACGTTTCGACGCTTTTTTCAGCTTGGTTTCTGAAGTTGTGTTTGGAATTTCTTCACGCAGGCGTGAAATTTCAGCTTCAAGATCGATGTCTTTCAACAAGTCCTGAACGGCTTCTGCACCCATTTTCGCGCTGAATTCATCGCCATGTTCTTCTAAGGCTGTGAAGTATTCTTCATCATTAAGAAGCTGGTATTTCTCCATTGGAGTCATACCTGGGTCAGTTACCACGTAAGATTCGAAATACAATACGCGTTCGATGTCACGTAAAGTCATGTCTAAAAGAAGACCGATACGAGACGGTAATGATTTCAAGAACCAGATGTGTGCAACTGGAGAAGCAAGCTCAATGTGACCCATACGTTCACGACGAACTTTCGCAGTTGTTACTTCAACGCCACATTTTTCACAAATGACGCCTTTGTATTTCATACGCTTGTATTTACCACACAAGCATTCGTAATCTTTTACTGGACCAAAGATTTTGGCACAGAACAAACCATCACGTTCAGGTTTGAACGTACGATAGTTAATTGTCTCAGGTTTTTTAACTTCACCATGAGACCATGACTTAATCATTTCTGGTGACGCAAGACCAATACGGATGCGATCAAACTCTACAGGAGCATGACCGTCTGAATCCGTCTTTTTGCGCATGATATCGAGCAAGTCTTTCAATTTTTTTCTCCGTGTGTCGGGAAGATTTTCACTTTCTCGACTGGGTCACAAATATTGTTTTTTAACTGAACAATCCTCCCTCAGTCCCTCCTTTTTCTAAGGAGGGAAGCTCCTACTCTTTTGGAGTGGGAACTCCCCCTTTCTCAAAGGGGGCTGGGGGGATTAATGGTTACTTAGTCACCATTTTTCAGTTCAATGTTGATACCTAAAGAACGGATCTCTTTGGTCAATACGTTGAACGATTCAGGCATGCCCGGATCCATATAATGGTTGCCATCTACAATGTTTTTGTAGATACGGGTACGGCCTTCAACGTCATCCGACTTAACAGTAAGCATTTCTTGGAGCGTATAAGCTGCGCCATATGCTTCAAGAGCCCAGACTTCCATCTCACCGAAACGCTGACCACCGAATTGAGCTTTACCACCCAATGGTTGTTGCGTTACTAGAGAGTAAGAACCTGTAGAACGCGCATGCATCTTGTCATCAACCAAGTGGTTCAATTTGAGCATGTACATGTAACCTACAGTTACTGGACGGTCGAAACGTTCACCTGTACGTCCGTCAAACAATACCGTTTGACCCGTACGTGGAATTTCAGCAAGCTCAAGTAAATCCTTGATTTGTGATTCTTCAGCACCGTCGAATACAGGAGTCGCCAATGGCACACCTTTACGTAAGTTGCCTGAAAGTGCCAAAATTTCATCGTCAGTCAAGCTATCAAGATCTTCTTGTTCGCCACCGACTTTATTGTAAATCTTGTCCAGGAATTCACGCAGTTCCAGTACAGTACGCTGCTCTTGCATCATCTTGTCGATTTTTTCGCCAAGACCTTTCGCCGCCATACCCAGGTGAGTTTCCAGAATCTGACCCACGTTCATACGTGACGGTACACCCAGCGGGTTAAGTACCACGTCAACTGGAACACCGTTAGCATCGTGTGGCATGTCTTCTACCGGCAAGATGTTTGATACAACACCTTTGTTACCGTGACGACCCGCCATCTTATCACCCGGTTGGATGCGACGTTTAACCGCTAGGTAAACCTTAACAACTTTCAATACGCCAGTTGTTAATTCATCACCTGTAGAAAGTTTGCGTTTTTTCTCAGCAAATTTCTCGTCAATTTCGAAGCTCTTCTCTTTCAAGAACACTTGAATTTGAGTTAAACGTTCAGCGATTGCTTCATCAACAGGCTGGATATCCAACAAGTCAACAAGCTCTAAACCAGCCAATAAATCTTCAGTTAATTTATCGCCACGTTTAGTTGTGCCACCACCGTTAGATTCTTGACCTTTCAACAAACGAACGATACGTTCACGTGCTGCTTCTTCGAAGATTTTGAATTCTTCTTTCAAGTCTTTACGGTAAGCATCAAGCTGAGCTTTTTCAATTGCTTGAGCACGTTCATCTTTTTCAAGACCATCACGTGTAAACACTTGAACGTCAATAACAGTACCTTTAACACCTGAAGACACGCGTAAAGATGAGTCTTTAACGTCAGCCGCTTTTTCACCGAAGATTGCACGAAGCAATTTTTCTTCCGGTGTTAATTGCGTTTCACCTTTAGGCGTTACTTTACCTACCAGGATGTCGCCCGCAGTGACTTCAGCACCAATGTAAACGATACCTGATTCATCAAGTTTAGAAAGTGCAGCTTCACCCACGTTAGGAATATCGGCAGTAATTTCTTCTGCACCTAACTTGGTATCACGAGCAACACATGACAATTCCTGAATGTGAATCGACGTTAAACGGTCTTCTTGAAGAACGCGCTCAGATAACAAGATCGAGTCTTCGTAGTTGTAACCGTTCCAGGTCATGAACGCTACGCGCATGTTTTGACCAAGCGCCAATTCACCGCCATCCGTAGATGGACCATCCGCAAGAACGTCACCACGACCCACTTTATCACCAAGTTTCACTAGAACTTTTTGGTTGATACAAGTGTTTTGGTTAGAACGTGTATATTTGATCAGGTTGTAGATATCTACACCTGCTTCACCCGCGATCATCTCTTCTTCGTTGACACGAATAACTACACGAGACGCGTCTACAAATTCAATACGACCACCACGTTTCGCAAGAACACAAACACCTGAGTCATGCGCTACGTTTGCTTCCATACCTGTACCAACAAGTGGCTTGTCGGCGATCAACGTAGGTACTGCCTGACGTTGCATGTTTGAACCCATCAATGCACGGTTGGCATCATCGTGTTCAAGGAATGGAATAAGTGATGCAGCAACAGATACAACCTGTTGAGCAGATACGTCCATATGCGTCACTTTTTCAGGAGGCATACGTACGAAATCACCTTGGTGACGTACAGAAACGAATTCTTCTGTTAAATTACCTTCTTTATCAATTGCAGAATCGGCCTGTGCAATGACAGTACCTACTTCTTCAATCGCAGATAGATATTCAACGTCATCTGTTACACGACCATCAACAACTTTACGGTATGGAGTTTCCAAGAAACCGAAGTTATTACATTTCGCATAAACAGAAAGTGAGTTGATCAAACCAATGTTTGGACCTTCAGGAGTCTCAATTGGACAAACACGGCCGTAGTGAGTTTGATGTACGTCACGTACTTCGAAGCCCGCACGTTCACGAGTCAAACCACCAGGCCCAAGCGCTGATACACGACGTTTATGTGTAATTTCAGACAACGGGTTGTTTTGGTCCATGAACTGAGACAACTGGCTTGAACCAAAGAATTCTTTGATTGCAGCAGCAACTGGTTTCGCATTGATTAAATCTTGCGGAGACAAGTTGTCAGTTTCAGCTTGGCTTAAACGTTCTTTAACAGCACGTTCAACACGAACCAGACCCACACGGAATTGGTTTTCTGTCATTTCACCAACAGAACGAACGCGACGGTTACCCAAGTGATCGATATCGTCGACTTCACCTTTACCGTTACGGATTTCAACCAATGTTTTTAATACATCAGTGATATCTTCGTTCGAAAGAATACCTTCAACTTCACGTGACTTCTGGTCTGTACCCACTTCGTAAGGACGACCCAAACGACGGTTGAACTTCATACGACCTACTGGAGACAAGTCATAACGTTCAGAAGAGAAGAACAAGTTGTTGAATAAGTTTTCAGCAGCTTCTTTAGTTGGTGGCTCACCTGGACGCATTACTTTGTAGATTTCTACAAGTGCTTCTTCACGACCAGTTGTAGTATCCGCACGTAAAGAGTCAGCAATGAATGAACCGCGGTCGATGTCATTGGTGAACAATACGTTAAATTGTTTTACGCCGCCTTCAGCCAATTTCACCATGATTTCATGGCTCAATACCGTATTGGCTGCAATCACTTCGCCGTCACGTAGTGCAACGTCTTCAGCGACAATACGTTCGTACAGGTATTCATCAGGAACAGAAAGTTTTTCAAGACCCGCTGCTTCCATTTGACGAACGTGACGTGCATTAATACGTTTGCCTTGCTCAACAATCACTTTGCCATCTTTGTCAGCAATGTCGAATTGCGCCATTTCGCCACGCAGACGTTCTGGTACAAGGTCAATTTGATAGCTACCCATGTCAAGATACACAGGTACTTTTTCGTAGAACATATCCAGGATTTGTTCGTTGCTATAACCCAACGCACGAAGCACCACAGTCGCAAGCAATTTACGACGACGGTCAATACGAACATAGACAAGGTCTTTGGCATCGAATTCAAAATCCAACCATGAACCACGGTAAGGAATGATACGTGCAGAATAAAGAACTTTACCGCTAGAATGTGTTTTGCCTTTATCGTGGTCAAAGAACACACCTGGTGAACGGTGTAATTGAGATACGATTACACGCTCAGTACCATTGATTACAAAAGTACCGTTTTCAGTCATGAGTGGCATTTCACCCATGTACACTTCTTGTTCACGTACGTCTTTAATTGATTTAGTTTCGCGATCTTTAATGATCAGACGAATTTTCACACGCATTGGTGCTGCATAAGTTGAACCGCGTAAAATACATTCACGCACGTCAAACTCAGGCTTACCAAGACTATACTCAACAAATTCTAAAGCAGCATTGCCAGAATAACTTTCAATAGGAAAAACTGAACGAAATGCGGCTTGGAGACCGATATCTTCGCGGTTTTTTGGTGTTTTGCCATCTTGTAAGAATGTTCGGTACGAGTCGACCTGAATCGCGAGCAAGTACGGAGCATCCATGACGCTAGGCAATTTACCAAAATTCTTACGGATCCGTTTCTTTTCGGTATATGAGTATGCCATCTGGAGTCCTCGGAAAGTAAACTAAGCTCGCCTGCAGAACGAGCCTAGAAGGAATTACACAGGCCGATATGGCCACCACTTTTTACAAATGCTGCAATTTTTAGTGGTATTAAAACGCTTAGCAATATTTTCAAATATAAAAAATATTGGTAAGCATTTGATATTATTGATTTATTATAGTAATTGATGTTTTTTACATCAATCAAACAAAAATCGAGCCGATAATTGTAACGCAAAAAGGCTGATGACCCAAGAGCCATCAGCCATTTTTTGGGGTCAATTTAAAATTAGACCCCGATCGAAATTACTTAACAGTAACTGTAGCACCAGTTTCTTCAAGTTTTTTCTTAAGTTCTTCAGCTTCTTCTTTAGAAACGCCTTCTTTAAGAACTGAAGGAGCGCCTTCGACCATGTCTTTAGCTTCTTTCAAGCCAAGACCAGTGATTTCACGAACTGCTTTAATTACAGCAACTTTGTTCGCGCCGAAAGAAGTCAACTCAACGTTGAATTCTGATTGTTCTTCAGCAGCAGCAGCAGCAGGACCTGCAGCTACAGCTACAGCAGCAGCAGATACGTTGAATTTTTCTTCGAAAGCAGAAATAAGTTCAACAAGTTCAAGAACAGTTTTTTCAGCAACTGCGTTTAGGATTTCTTCGTTTGTTAAAGCCATGAGAGTAACTCCAAATGGGTATTGAATGGTGTGAAAATAGATTTAAGCTTATGCAGCTTCTGACTCGTTTTTCTCTTGAAGCGCTGTAAGTAAGCGGCCCAATTTCGAAATAGGAGCTTGAAGAACATTGGCAAGCATAGTAAGTGCTTTTTCTTGGTTCGGAAGATTCGCGATAACGCTAACTTCAGCACCTTGATAAAGTTTGCCGTCAAATGCAGCAGCTTTAAGTTCAAATGCTTTGTTAGTTTTAGCAAATTCTTCGAACAAGCGAGCAGCTGCGCCCATGTCGTCTTCAGAAGTTGAGAAAGCCAAGATTGTTGGGCCAACAAGGTTATCGTTCAAGATATTGAATTGAGTATCTTGAAGAGCGCGTTTAGCCAAAGTATTACGTACAACGCGTGTAGCAACACCTAACTTACGAGCTTCAACACGAAGAGCAGTTAATTGCTCAACAGTTAAACCTTGGTAGTCAGCAACAACAGCAGCAAATGCAGTAGAAGCAACTTCAGTTACTTCAGCTACGATCTGTTTTTTGCCTTCGATAAGAAGAGCCATTGTAAAACCTCCTAACGGTGATTTATGCACTCTAACGAGCACACTCCCAATTCGTAAATTTATTGCTAAATTTACACGCGGAGGATGAACAAATCACACCACCGCGTCTACTCGGACTGGACTTTTAAGAAGTGAGCTCCGAAGAACTCCCCTCGCCCGAGGTCTTTGACGCTGATAAACAAATATTTATCAATTCAAAGTTTGCCTGAGTGGCGAATCAGCAAAGTAACGCTTTGCCGACACGCAAGACGAGAAGCTATGCTTCGAGTGAAGCTTATTTCCTGTCTTGCGTAAAAATCAAAGCAGCGCTTTGATTTTTACTCAGGGCTTTAAAATTCTTTTCTAAGTCAAACTTAGTTAGTTACGTTTGCTACATCAATAGTAAGACCAGGACCCATAGTTGAGCTTAAAGTGATCTTTTTGATGTAAACACCTTTAGAAGTAGCAGGTTTTGCTTTCTTAAGGTCAGCTACAAGAGCTTCAACGTTTTGACGAACAGCAGCAGCCTCAAAGCCAACTTGACCGATCGCAGCGTGGATGATACCCGCTTTGTCTACACGGTAACGTGCTTGACCAGCTTTAGCGTTTTTAACAGCGCCAGCTACGTCAGGAGTTACAGTACCCACTTTAGGGTTTGGCATTAAGCCACGTGGACCAAGAATCGTACCAAGTTTACCTACAACGCGCATTGCATCCGGAGCTGCAATTACTACGTCAAAGTCAAGGTTACCTGCTTGAATGCTTTCAGCAAGATCATCGAAACCAACGATGTCAGCGCCTTCAGCTTTAGCAGCTTCAGCAGCAGCGCCTTGAGCAAACACAGCAACACGTACAGTTTTACCAGTACCTGCAGGAAGTGTAGTCGCGCCACGAACAACCTGGTCAGATTTACGAGGGTCAACACCTAGGTTTACTGATACATCCAAAGATTCTTTGAATTTAACAGCAGGAAGGCTAGTTAAAACTTGTACTGCTTCTTCCAAAGTGTAAACTTTGTTTGCTTCAACAGCAGCAGCAATGGCTTTTTGACGTTTAGTTAATTTAGCCATGTCTTATAGCTCCACTTCCAAGCCCATAGAACGCGCAGAACCAGCAATGGTACGTACACGTGCGTCTAAATCAGCACCAGTTAAATCTGGTTCTTTAGTAGTCGCAATTTCTTCTAATTGAGCGCGAGTCAACTTACCAACTTTAGTTTTGTTAGGTACAGCTGAACCCTTTTGAATACCAGCAGCTTTCTTAAGAAGAATCGCAGCAGGTGGAGTTTTCATGATGAATGTGAACGACTTGTCGTTGTACACAGTAATCACTACAGGAATTGGAAGACCAGCTTCAACTTTTTGTGTAGCAGCATTGAATTCTTTACAGAATGCCATGATGTTAACACCACGTTGACCTAGTGCAGGACCAATCGGTGGAGATGGATTCGCTTTACCAGCTGGAACTTGCAGCTTGATATAGCCGTCAATCTTCTTAGCCATTTCAAATTACCTCTGGGTACAAACGCCGCTAGGCTCCCCAACATTATTTATGTAACAAGACCGTTACAACAACAATGCCCGATCCATAACAAATCGGGCGTCTTCAATCCAACTTAAATTAGTTCGCTTTTTCGACTTGGCGAAATTCGAGCTCAACCTGAGTTGGACGATTGAATACATTGATTGTCAACGTTAAACGTGACTTCTCGTAAAGAACTTCTTCCACCACGCCTTTAAAGTCGGTGAATGGACCATCAATAACGAGTAATTCTTCACCTGGCTCAAACATTGTCTTAGGACGAGGTGCTTCACCAGTATTGCGTACACGCGCAAGAATCGCATCAGCTTCTTTTTGCGTAATTGGAGCCGGTTTTTCAGCCGTACCACCAATAAAGCCTAATACTTTTGGACATTCTTTAACAATGTGCCAGGTATCATCATTCATTTCCATTTCGACTAACACATAGCCAGGAAAGAATTTACGCTCTGATTTACGCTTCTTGCCATCCTTCATTTCTACCACTTCTTCGGTAGGAACCAGGACTTCACCAAAGCTATCGGCTACAGCGCTACGCTGGATTCGATCATTAAGTGAACGCATCACTTGTTTTTCATAACCTGAATAGGCATGAATAATGTACCAACGTTTCATAGCTCTTTTACCCGATAAAAAACTTCATTAACCAGCCTAAGATGTAATCAAAACACCATAAAACAATGGCAGCGATTACAACAACAGCAAGAACATGCCAAGATGTGGACACTGTTTCCTGCTTAGTCGGCCAAGTCACGCGACGTAACTCAATTCGAGCGTCTTTCAACAATCGAACAAAGCCTTTGCCTTGATGGGTGGCGTATAATAAACCTAAAGCCACTACGATACAAGCCAAAATTACCCCAACGCGCACCCAAACATTATTGGCAGGTGCCCAATACGCTGGTAAATACTGACCCACCATGGTCGCACCAATGAGTAAAATCAATGCGATAACCCATAGAACAATATCTAACGGGGAACCAGAATTAACAACTTCAGCAGAATTATTTCTTTGTGGAATTGGCGCTTCGCTTAAGGCGTCACGCGATTTATCATTCGACATTTTTGTACTCGTCGTAGGCTTCGCGACTTATTATATGACAATTTGACCAGCATCAAGCTTTTTTTTAAAAAAATGGCAGGTCAGGAGGGACTCGAACCCCCAACATTCGGTTTTGGAGACCGACGCTCTACCAATTGAACTACTGACCTACAATACAAATCGGGAACCCAAGCTCCCGATCTGTAATTTCAACTTTTACTATTATGCAGTTACTTTAGCAACTACACCAGCACCAACTGTACGACCGCCTTCACGGATCGCAAAACGTAGACCTGGGTCCATTGCGATTGGGTGGATCAATTCTACTGACATTTCTACGTTGTCACCAGGCATAACCATTTCCACGCCTTCTTGTAATTGGATCGCACCAGTTACGTCAGTTGTACGGAAATAGAATTGTGGACGGTAACCGTTAAGGAATGGAGTGTGACGACCACCTTCTTCTTTAGAAAGTACGTATACTTCTGCAT
>NZ_NEGE01000026.1 GCF_002135355.1 Acinetobacter sp. ANC 4169
AAGGATCGCGCCGTCCATCTGAGCAGCACCAGTGATCATGTTTTTAACATAATCGGCGTGACCCGGGCAGTCTACGTGAGCGTAGTGACGAGTTGGAGAATCGTATTCTACGTGTGAAGTATTAATGGTAATACCACGTGCTTTTTCTTCTGGTGCAGAGTCAATTGCTGCGTAATCTTTCGCTTCACCGCCGTAAGTTTTTGCACAAATAGTTGCAATCGCAGCAGTTAAAGTTGTTTTACCATGGTCGACGTGACCAATTGTGCCCACGTTTACGTGTGGCTTATTACGTTCGAACTTAGCCTTAGCCATGTTTATATTCCTCGTTTACGTCGAACACAATTCTGAGCAAAACTCAGCATCGACTTATCGCTTTAAAAAACCAAACACCCAATACTTGAAAAGCAGACTAATAAGCCTGCTTCTTTAAAATCTTTGCAACAATGTTGCCAAACTGTATTTGGAGCTCTTATCGAGATTTGAACTCGAGACCTCTCCCTTACCAAGGGAGTGCTCTACCACTGAGCTATAAGAGCAAATATAAGCACTTCAATAGATATGGAGCGGGAGACGAGGGTCGAACTCGCGACATGTAGCTTGGAAGGCTACCGCTCTACCAACTGAGCTACTCCCGCACGATGTTGGTACAATCCACTATTTGAAGTCTTAAAATTGGTGGTGAGGGAAGGATTCGAACCTTCGAAACTTTCGTAGCGGAGTTACAGTCCGCCCCCTTTGACCGCTCGGGAACCTCACCATTTTTACACTTACTTCAGTGTCGTTCTTTTACTTCACTACTCAAACTTCTAAGATGGTGCCGGCACACGGATTCGAACTGTGGACCTACTGATTACAAGTCAGTTGCTCTACCAACTGAGCTATGCCGGCGTTTCTTAGTGTTTCGTACGTTTCGTATCGGAACGGTGTGCAGTTTAGCAAAACTTAGAATCCGTGCAAGTGTTTTTTTCAAAAAAACCGTCAAAAACTCATAAAATCAACCCGTTTGATGATAATTCAACCGCTTTGATCACTGCGCGAGCTTTTATCTGGGTTTCATTCCATTCAGATTCAGGATTTGAGTCATAAACCAGACCTGCTCCAGCCTGAACATAGACCTTATTTTCACGAATCACACAGGTTCGGATGGCAATAGACATGTCCATTTCACCATGCCAACCTAAATAGCCGACAGCTCCGCCAAAAATTCCGCGTTTGACCGGCTCAACCTCATCAATAATTTCCATGGCACGGATTTTAGGTGCGCCTGAAAGTGTACCTGCCGGGAAAGTGGCTTTAAATACATCCAGCGCATCGACATCATCACGTACTTCACCCTGCACATTTGAGACAATGTGCATGACATGGGAATAACGTTCGATCACCATTTTATCTGTGACCTGCACTTTCCCGATTTTTGACACGCGCCCGACATCGTTACGTCCCAAGTCAATCAGCATAAGATGTTCGGCAATCTCTTTTTCGTCTGAGAGTAAATCTTGCTCGAGCGCCAAATCTTCCTCTTTGGTTTTACCGCGCGGACGTGTACCCGCCAAAGGACGCACGGTCGCAATGCCATTTTCCAGACGCGATAAAATTTCAGGTGAAGACCCGACAATATGGAATGGCTTTTGATTATCTAAAGTTTGCCCTTGCACCAGAAACAAATAAGGCGATGGATTGAGATGACGCAGTGCACGATAAACCTGTAAAGGCTCACCATCAAAGTCCGATACCATACGATGTCCCGGAACAACCTGCATGACATCACCGGCTTTAATGTATTCCTTCACCTTGGCAATGGATTCGATAAACTTGTCGTGCCCGGTTAAAGACTCAAAATGTGGTGCTGTATGTTTTTTTGCCTGCAGGCTAATTGGAGTTGCCAGTGTTTCCTCCAATTTATCTAACTGTGCTTGAGCCTTAGCATAGGCTTCAGGATCATTAACATCTGCATGTACAATCAGGAACAAGGTATCTTTTAAGTTATCAAACACAATCACGGTTTTAGACAGCATCATCCAGATATCAGGCAAACCGACCGGATCGGCCTCAGGCACATTTTTTAGGCGCGGTTCAATATAACGCACGGCGTCATAACCAAAGTAGCCGACCAGACCACCAGTAAAGCTCGGTAAATCAGGTAAATCTTTTTGTGTCGGCACCTGAAACTGAGCCTGAAAATCACGAATATATTGAAAAGGGTCACTGCAGCTTTGGCTTTCTATTGAGCCATCCGCCTGCTGAATGGTTAAAACACCGCGATTGCATGAAAATACCGTGGACTCACCCAAACCGATAATGGAATAACGTGCCCAGTTTTCTCCACCTTCGACCGATTCAAATAAATAAGCTTGGCTGTGGTCTTTCAGACGCGCAAATACCGACAGGGGGGTTTCGGTATCGGCCAAACGCTGGCGATAAACTGGAATCAGGTTGTAACCGTCAGATTTTAACTGCTCGAATTGAGTTTGAGTTGTCATGAGTATGCTCTATATGTTTTCGATATGGCTGGTTTAGGTTTGTTTTGCTGTAGTCTGACTTAGTTTCGCCATCGAAAAACCATACAATCTCTCATTCCGCTATCCTTAATTTTCAATTATTGCGCAAGTAATTCCGTTAAATCATCAACCACTTGCTGTGGCTGGCAATCATGAATATCTTCACCATGATTATAGCCATAGCTAACCACAATACAATCAACTCCTGCACGTCTTGCCGCTTCCACATCATTACTGGAATCACCAATCATGAGCGTTTCTGCTGTAGTGACAGCATATTCATTCACACAAAACAGCAACTGTCGTGGATGCGGCTTACGCTCTTGAAAACGGTCTCCGCCAATCACATCGACAAAATAGTGACTTAAGCCCAGCGTTTCGACAATCGCACGTGCCGGCTGCTCAGGCTTATTGGTGACACAGATCATTTTTTTATTGTGTTTCAGCCCCCACTCCAAAAACTCGATAATGCCGTTAAAAGGCTGGGTGTCTATACAAGGATCTGCATTATAAATGTTTAGAAAGGTATCGAGTAACTGTTGATGCTGGGCGGGATCGACCTGTCCGGTTAAATATTTCAGGGTGCTTTGACAAAATACCGAAGTTCCCTTGCCAATCCAGGTGCGAACCTGCTCTTCCGTCACTGCAGGTAACTGCAAAGCATTCAGGCTCATGTTCATAGCCCGGTACAGATCCGACGCCGAGTCTACCAAGGTGCCATCCAAGTCAAATAAAATCAGTTCACGGCTTTCCAGTTTTGCTACCGACATCTTTTCCCTCTCACGATTTACCTTAACCTACACCCAAATAACTCAAATAACCCACATAATTAAGGCATGCGATTGCATGCCTTAATTGTATGTCGCGCACAGGCTTATTTAAAGAATAACCAGGCAATGATTGCAAGAATAATCAGTACAATAATGGAGATTAAACCCACTGATGCATTCTTCTGCTCTTCTTTAGCTTGCTCAACACGTGATACCGGTGTTTCAACCGCGATTGGTGTTTGCTGCTCGGGAATTGCACTTAAGTCCACACCTTCAGGAATTGGCGCTGGTTTTGGCACTGCAACGCCTTGCGGCATACCATCACGGCTCAGCTGAACATTGGCATCACGTTCAGTCAGTTCAGGCATACCCTGATCATTCATCTGTTCGGCTACGGTCTTTGGCGCTGGTTCAACTGCTGCCGCAGTTTCAGAAGCTGCAACCGCCTCTGAAGGCTGCTCGCTGGTCGGAATAATTTCCGTTTCAGTTAGCGCTGGCGCAATGTCTTTAGCCGGTGCAAGTACGGAAAACTTCAAACCTGCAAATTGAATGATATCCCCTTCTTTTAACAAGGTTTCATGCTCAATGCGCACATCATTGACGAAAGTGCCATTCGATGAATTCAAATCTTGCAGCCATAAGGCCTGGTCTTTAAGCAAAAAAGCTGCATGTTTGCGTGAAATTTCCCCAGCTTGCAATACAATGTCTGCGCTCTGATGGCGACCGACCAACATATCACGGTCGATGCTAATTTCCTGTCCCGTTAATTCACCGGTAATTGCTTGTATTTTCCAAGTCATGAAATGCACTTCTCTTTGTGATTTTTAATCATCATATCATGGCAAATATTCAATTCTTTACCCACTCTGTTAAGAACCGGAACGAATGGTAGTCTTAGTCACGGTATTTTTGGTTTTTTCAACCTCAGTAACAGGCGCAGCCACTTTTTGTTTTTGCACAACTGGCTCAATTGCCACTGGAGTAGTAAACGTAGCTGCATTCGGTTGAGTCTGGGTTGCCGAAGGCACAGTTTGATAATTCGGCACTTTCGGCGCTGACGGTGTAACCGGAATTCGCTGCTGATAAATATCTTCTACATTTTCAGGTAATTTTGCAAAAGTACCATCCTGATCCATGGCTAATTGCAAGCTATATAACTGGCTATAACGCTGCTGTGACAAACGGCGTACATCAGCACTATCCCCCACAATAGTGGGGTGGATAAACACCAGCAAATTGCGTTTTTCATTGGATTTGGCATCGGCACGGAATAAACGCCCCAAACCTGGTATGGCACCCAAACCCGGTACCGATTGACGGCTATGAATCGAGTTGTCGGAAATCAAGCCACCCAATACAATGGTTTGTCCATGCTCTGCCAGAATCGAAGTCTTGATAGCACGCTTACTGGTAATTAAATCTTGAGCTTCGCCTTTGGGTTGCACCGCAGAAACTTCCTGCTCAACTTCAAGACGAACCGAACCGCCCTCGCCAATATGCGGCACCACCTTTAAAGTGACGCCGACATCCTTACGCTCTACCGTGGTATAAGGGTTGGCCACACCGGCTGCACCCGTGGATACTGAACCTGTCACAAAGGGGACATTCTGCCCTACCACAATATAGGCTTCTTCATTATCCATGGTCACAATAGAAGGCGTAGAAAGCAAGTTGGACTTGGTTTTGCTCTTTAAGGCCTGAATCAATGCTCCATAAAGTTTGCGTGAACCGTTATCGCCTTCTTTATAATCGCCAAGCACCAATGAAGTGCCTGTGCCCAATTTGGCCGCAGCACCTGCTGCCCCGCCCGCCACATATCCGGCAGCAAGCGAAGCAATACTGGCCCCGGCATTGCTAAAGTTGATTAAACCAATGCCGCTGTTCAGATCGCCCAACGCCCATTGCACACCCAGCTGATCAGCATCATTGCCTTCCAATTCAATGATGGCAGCCTCAATCAAGACCTGCTGACGACGGATATCCAGCTGCTGAATGGCCGATTCAATTTCACGCATCAGTTGCGGGTCGGCTTTAACCACCAATGAATTTTGACTGTCATCGGCAATAATACTGACACCATTGCCATTAAAACTGGTAATGCCCTTAGTATTATTATTCGAGCTTCCACCCAAATTAATACTTGGAGTGGAAATACTGGAAGAACTGCTGCTGGATGAACTACTACCAGAGTTGTTATTGTTTAAACTATTCATCACATTATTGTTTGATGATGAAGCTGATGAGCTTGATACTGATTGACCAGATACCAATCCTTGTAAAATTTCCGCCAGATTTTTGGCACTGGCATATTTCAAGCGAAAGACTTTTAAGCCCCCTAACCGATCGGCTGCCGGCACATCCAGCATTTCAATCATCTGACGGATGCGCTTGCGGGTGGTAGTATCCCCTTTCAGCACAATCCGGTTAGTCCGGGTATCGGCAATAATACGGATGCGAGAACCTTTTAAATCTCTGGCTGCACCAGTAGAACTCATGGACTCCAACAAACCGATCATTTCTTCAGCCTGACTGGATTGCAGCGTCACCGCCTCAATATCATTTTGCCCGGTACCATCCAGATTACGGATAATGGTTTCCAGCTGAGCAATATTACTGGCACGGTCTGACACAATCAGTGCATTGGTTCCAGCCACAGCCGATAAATGTGCAAACTGCGGCATCAATGGACGGATTGCAGGAATTAGGTCATTCGGGTTGGTGTTTTCCAGCCAGATCACCCGTGTGACAATTTGATCACCAGTCGCACGGTGCTTGCTGTCAAAAGGCACACCGGAACTTTTCACATTACTGTCGGGCACCAATTTAATGGTATTGCCTGAAGGAATGGCGACCACACCATTGACGTTCAGCACCCCCAGAAATAAATCATAGACTTCGGCTTTATTTAAAGGTTTATTGGAAATGACCGTGACATTGCCGCGTACCCGTGGATCCACAGCAAAATTTTTCCCTGTAATATCGGCCACTTCATTAATAAATGCAGTTAAATCAGCATCACGTAAGTTGATTTTCCATGTTTGCGCATGAGTAGAAGTACTCACCATAGCAATAAGAGGTGCCGCTGCGAATAAAGCCCAAACTGGACGATGATGATTAAATAAAGCCATAAAGTTCCGTGCTTCCTAATCCTGTAAGGTGACGATGCATCACTTAAAAATTTTGTTGTATGGTCATCACTTGATCACCACGCTTTATTTCTATTTTGACCTGACCTTCACGTCGAGCCTGTTCCAGCAACTGGGCATCACTTTGCCCTTGACCCACAGCCTGTCCATTTAAAGACATGATCCGGTCCCCAGGTTGTAGTCCCAGCTTACTGCGCAATGCTGCTGGCGTTCTTGCAGTTACTTCATACCCCCCGCCAGCCGCATTGACCCCCATATCTTTTAAATACTGGTCATGGTCTTCCTGCATCTTCTGTACCGCTTGCCCTAAAGCATTTTGTTCCTGGCTGGGCACGCTTGGTGTAGCCTGATTGCCGGTCGTAGGCAAGTGAGTTGCTACAGGCGGAACAATGCTTTGATCCAGACCATTTTCAATGCCTTTAAATTGTAGTTCTCGCGTCGTACCATTGCTTTGACGCAACACCACCCGATCCCAATACACTTCAGCCAACTGATAAGAGGTAGGTGCAATACTCTCACCGACCCGATAGCGATCAGACTGATCATTAACTTTAATGACGGCGGACGAAAATTGATTTGGGTAACCAACCACCACACCTTGCAAAATCAGATTCAGATTATCTTCTGCAGCCGCCGTTCGACCTGCTTCCTGAAACAGTGCAAATGAAGAAATATTGGGCACTTGCAGTTGCTGTGAACCCAGCTCAACCCGTTCCAGCTGCATCACCTGAGGCGGCGCTACCAGCAACCAGAAAATGTTGGCCAACTTCCAGCATAAATACAAAATCAGCAGGATCAATAATAAGGGGACAATCCGGTCTGCCTGTTTCCAATTTAATTGTTGAATTTTTTCCATCCCCTGATTCATTAGAAGCCACCTTTAAATAAAGGCTGGCGCGAACTGATCACATAGGTGTCCAAACCGGCTTTACCATCATAAGAAGCAACATTCAGCAGCAGACGCTGAGTCAATTGCACATCCAGCATCAAGTTTTGATCCAGCTCCAATGCCATCAGCTTTTGATCACGCCGATCCCGAATATCAAAGACCAGCTTATTATTTTCATCCGCCAATCTTCCTTTTAATGAAGGAATATTCATTCGATCCTGGCGCTGGGCATAGGTATAAAGCAGCTCGCCACCAACCCATTGCAACTGACCGTCGGCCTGGGCAAAGCCCTGCTCTTTTTTGAAATTGAAATTTATATCCTGCAATTGAATGGCATTGGCTGGCCACTGCCATTCCACCAGATGTTTCAGGGTTTCCGGTGCAACCTGACCATTTAAATCATGAATAATTATTTTTTTACCAAAACCATAACCGACAATACCATCTAGCTGGGTATGTCCACTATGTAACTCTATATTTGCCCCTAAACGCAGCAAAAAAAGATCTAAGGGACGTGTTTTCCAACTTAACGACCCGGTTAAATTCCCCTTATGCCAATCTGCTTGCCCCTGCCAGATGTTACCGCTGACATTGTGTAAAACCTGGTTGTTTTTATAAAATTTTGAAATGAGCCAAGCCGCTGGAATTTGGAGTAATATGAAAATAAAAAAAACGCTGATGGAGAAAATCCACCACGTGATGTATTTGGGTTTGTTTATCATCCCACCACGACCGACATATCAATTATTCTTCCCTAAACGCCAATATTATATTTCTACGTCCATTATGCACACTTTTTTCTCAACGCCAATTCCAAGTGATAAAAAATAGATATAAAAAAACCACGCTTAAAAGCCTGGTTTTTTTAATTTAATTCGATTAGATGACTATCTGATGAATATTTAAATCAGATGAGAAAATCTTCCAATTTTGCACCACTTTCAAGTTCTGCAACCAACCAACGCGGTTGTTTGCCACGGCCTGTCCAGGTATCAGCTGCATTCTTTTTGCTGCGGTAACGCGGCTCTACAGATTTGCGTGTACTTTTCTTACGTTTAGTGGCGCCAAACTCTAAAATTTGTTCAATCGTTAAACCTACATTATCGGCAATATCTAAAATTTGCTGATAAGCATCTTCAACCGCTTGATCTTTTTTAGAAGCAATTAATGCTTCCGCTTCAACTTGTAAACGCTTTAACTCTTCAACAGATAAATTACTAATGTCCGGCATCATATTAACTCCACAATAAGTTTATATTTTTTTATTTAAAACCCGCTCATAATATTTTTATTATTTAAAACATTCAATACAATTTTTTAAATAAACAACAATCTTTAAAACAGATTTCACATTTCTTTCAATTTATAGAGCATCCACTTTAAATATTTTTTAAATTAAATGATTCACACTTAATTCAGTTTCTGTCATTTTATGACGAATAATTTCAGGTATTTCCGTTTTAAGCATGCTCTGCTTATTTACACAGACAATAACCGCCTCTGCCACGGCAATATTTTGTTGTTGTGACTCGCTCCATAATAGATAACTCATTCTAAATGCGCTATTACGAATTTCTTCTACGCGAACACCAATTTTAAGCCGGTCTGGATAAAATAACGGACTGATATATTTACATTGGTTGGATGCAACCACTGTATAAACATCATGTTCAAAAATATTCAAGGCATCCATATAAAATATGCGGGCACTCTCAATATAACGGTAATACATGACATTATTCACATGCCCAAAGGCATCCATATCGCCCCAAGCAACAGACTGATCATAAATGACCGGATAATCGGACAGAGTGAGCATATTTTACCTTTATATCTTTATTTCAACAAAATTTGCATTATTTTCAAATATTAAATTTAACTGCTTAATCAAATCATCCTGACCTTTTAAAGTGGACTTAATTCTTAAATAATTCATCATTACGTTATCTGGGTATAATTCAAGTAATTGATCAGCTTCAGCCGTTCTTGCAGTTGCGCTATATACATGCCATTTTGCAAAGGTAAATACAGGCAAAGAAGGATATTTACTTTCCCAATAGTCAATCCGCTGCTCAACCATTAAATAATCAGGATTTTGTTTTAATAATTGCTGCTGGAACCATAAATAAAAAACGTCCTGATTAAATTGCTCATCCAGTAAATGCAACACCAATGCTTCATGCTGCTGGCTCATTTCCGGCATCCGTGATAACAGCTTTAACCATAACACCTTGGTCTCATAATCACGGCTATAAATTTGGTCTTGCAAGTCTAAATAACGCTGTTGCAAATTTTGCAAACTCTCGACATTGGCCTGATCAAAATGAAGCAATAGCTGCTGTAGCCATTCCTGTTTTTTTTCTGTCCCTAAATGTCCATATTTAGTCGAGCGCAAATACATCCAGGGAAACTGAATGGCAAACTTTTCCCACAAACTGGTTAATCTTAAATCATAGGCACTTTTCACATCGTTTAACCAGGGTGAAAGCTCATGCTGATTTAAGAATTCAAGATGGGTTAATGCCTGCTCGGCATCATTTTGTGACAGGTAAATTTCTATGCGCTGGATTTCCGCCAATTCAAATGCCATGGCATTGCTTTGATTTAAGATTGCCAAGGCTTGTGGATACTGCTGCTGGATCCAATATAGTCGCGAACCGATAATACCTTTTAATAAACCCGATTGAGAAAATACGTTTTGAATAAACTGGTGTTGGTCTTGTGCGGCTTCTAATAACCAGATGACTGCCAACTGTTCATAAGGATGCAGGTTCTTAAAATTAAATACTGTTTCTAGCTTGCGTTGTTCCCGGATTAAATAGCGTTTAATCAGTAACCACAATAGCTGAATAAATAGACTTAAACTGGCCAGAATAATAAAAATCATCCAGATATTGGTCTGAATTTGCCATTCGCGCCAATATAAATAAACATAACCCGCACCATAGCCATAACTTAAAACACTTAAGCCGGCGATAATAATTAAGCTGATAAAAGCATAGGCCAGTAAAATCTGCTTCATTAATTCATTACCCCAATAATGCGCGCGTATTTAAACCAGGCGTAGGCTTAATGGTAAATCCTTTGATCTTCTGGATATTTTGAATCAGCTGTCGCGTTTTCTCATCGGGAATCTGGTTCAGTAATTGAATAATTTCTGTCAGTGATTTTTGATATTCCAGATATTGACCCTGCTGTAAGGCCTGTTGCGCAATTAACAATCTGAGCTGTGCTTCTTTTAAAATGAGTGGACGCTGCATTAATGCTTTAGCAGGTTGTTTTGCAGGTTCAATCACCAGCCAGCGTTGCCAGAAATATTTATCTGATGCCTGGCTCGCACTTAATTGTGGCGCTTTTAATTCCTCAGCCAAAGCAGCATCAAGTTGCTGGATTAATTCATCCACTTTAATTTGCTGGGCCATCCGCTCACCAACAAACTGCTGAATCACCTGATGATCTTTGGCAATCACCTGATGCAAACTTTGCTTCAATGGCACAGCGAGAGCATAGTGTTCAATATTTTGATCTAAATCGGTTAATTTATCTAAAGCTGCCGTAAACTGTTGTTGTTTCAACATAAATTCAATTAATTCTAATTGCTGTTTAATCGCAACAATGGGATCAATACTTGCAGCCTGAATGGTTTTTAAATCCTGTGCTACCTGTGAGCCTGCCGCCGCAGATCCATCAGTCAGCGTTACTTTGCGCTGTAAAGCGACAAATTGGTCATTTAAATTTGCATTGTTCTGTTCAATTCGATGCAGACTCGCGCTTAATTCCGTTTGTTGTGCAGTAAGATGAAATAGGTCATAACTTAATTTGGCAATCCAGAGCAGACTTAAAGTAAATAATAGAATGAGTGTTTTCTTCATGTGTTCCCTTGCACAACAACAAGCTTCTGCAAAATTGAATCTGTTTTTAAATCAGGTAGTCGCGTGATATTAAAACATGTTGCCTGATTTTTTTTATAATTCGAAACAACTTGATACAAGCGCTCACCTAAAACCAGATAATGCCCTTTTGCAATCAGCTGTTTTTGATCTTGCATGAGCTGAATCCAGTTTAACCAACTCGCTTCGCTACTGACCACCATAGCATACTGTGCTTGTTTTTCTAATAAAGATAATATGTTTGCCAATTTACACTGAGTGAATACAGGACAACTGCGCTCGTATAAAATAAAATTTAGAATTCGCATGCCTTGCTGTTTTAACTGATCCATCATAAACAGGCGCCCCCCTTCCCCACGCCAAAAAGCCAGACATTGGCCTGAATTGAGGGTTTGTAAAACAGGAAGTTGCAGCATTCCTTCCGATGTTTCAACTTTAGGGACTGCAGCAGAAATACCATATTGCGCCAAAGCCTGAGCCGTGCGATCTCCGACCGCAATCCACTGAACATGCTGCAGCTGGTCCAGCGTTATGCAGGATTGCTTTAAATAATCCATGCCGATTTGCACGGCAGTGGGACTGACCACCACAATCACCTGAGCAGCAGGCAATTGCCGGTACAGTTCAGATAAGTCCGCTGACCAGGGTCGAGGCAGCAATTGCAATAAAGGTAAATCCAACACGTCAATTTGAGCCATGCGTAAGGCATGACTCAAATTTTCTGCACGGTCCTGCGGACGTGTATTGATAAACAGCATATTAATAGAGGGCTTTCAATAAATCGCCAGCGCCTTGTGCAACTAATTTCTGCGCTAAGGTTTCACCCAGCTCTACAGCCTGTTCAGGTGTTCCGCTCAGTTCGGCTTTTAATAAAGTCGCACCATCTACACTGCCAACACGACCTTCAATGTGTAATTGACCTTCCATTAAAGTCGCATGCCCTGCAATCGGCACTTGGCAGCCCCCTTCCAGATAGGCATTGAATGCACGTTCTGCACGTACACAGACATCGGTTTCCTGATGTAACAGCGGTAAAATAAGATCCAGTACCGCCTGATCTGCCGCACGGCATTCCAAACCCAGTGCGCCTTGTCCTACTGCTGGCAAACTTACTGCAGCTGGCAAGGTATGGCGAATACGTTCCGCCAAACCCAAACGTTTCAAACCTGCACTTGCCAGAATAATGGCATCATAGAGGCCTGCATCCAGTTTGGATAAACGCGTACCGACATTGCCACGCAAGTCAATAATCTCTAAATCAGGACGGGCTTTTAAAATTTGACTTTTACGACGCAGGCTAGATGTACCCACTTTGGCACCTTGGGGTAAGGCATCAAAACTTGCATAGTGATTTGAGACAAAAGCATCTAGCGGATCTTCTCGCTCACAGATGACTGCAAGCTCAAGCCCTTCAGGCAAGGCCATTGGCACATCTTTCATTGAATGTACTGCCAGGTCTGCACGACCATCCAGTAAGGCAGCTTCCAACTCTTTAACAAAGAGTCCTTTTCCACCAATTTTGGCCAAAGGCGTATCCAAGATTTTGTCACCCTGGGTGACGAAGGTCACTAACTCAACTTTAAGATCAGCATGCAATGCCTCTAAACGGGCACGAATATGTTCCGCCTGCCATAAAGCAAGCGGGCTTTGTCGAGTTGCAATCTTCAAAATCTTCATAAATTCAAGAAACAGTTAATAAGTGCGATAGTGTAAACTTAACGCGCTGACTAGAAAATGCAAGTAAATTTGCACTGTTGTTGTCACCTAAAATTATGCCGACCAGATTTACATTTTTTGGATGCGTTCTCTTAAATTGGGCAGATGACGTCGGCTGACTGCCAGGCGCTCTTCCAGTTCACGGCAACGCACCTGATACTGCCCCGAGCTAATCACTTCAAGACCATCCAGAAAATGCACTGAAACCAAGGCATTGCGATGAATTCGAATAAACTGGTCGCCAAATTCATTTTCCAGATCTTTTAAGGTTTCATCAATCAGTACACTGCCATTTTTATGCCGTACCGTGACATATTTTTGATCTGCTAAAAAATAATAAATATTTTCTACAGGAACCAGTTCTACCCCACGGTAGGTTTTTGCCACAATTTGGTGGCGTTTTATATTGAGTTCGTCCATATCTTCTTTTTGTTTTAAAGTGCTCATTTGTGCTTGAGTCAGTTTTGTTAAATGATCTAATACCTGTTGCAATTCCTGTTGCATCACCGGTTTCAGTAAATAGCCTTCAGCATGTGACTTAAATGCCTCCAAAGCATGTTCATCATAGGCCGTACAAAAAACAATGGCTGGCATAGGATCAAGCTGGCGCAAATATTCGGCACAACTCAAACCATCCATTTCCGGCATTTGAATATCTAAAAGCACCACATCTGGCTCGTAGAATTGAGTCATTTCAATTGCTTGCTGAGCATATGCTGCAGTAGCAACCACTTGGTGTCCCAGTTGCGTAACTAAACGTGACAAGCGCTCTACAGCGAGAGGTTCATCATCGCAAATCAGGATGTCCATTTCTCCTCCTTCACAGTCAACATCATTTTTTTTATAGGTTAACTATGATCTTTTATTTATATCGATATTGCACAACTGTGGTAAATATTCCCTTCCCCGCGTATGTCTGAAAAGTTGCAGAGCGACCATAATAAGCCTCAAGCCGCTGCTTCACATTTTCGACTGCAATACCATGTCCCTGTCTTAAATTTATTTTATCCTGTGTATAAGGGTTAGTAATGACTATATTGACTTGATTTTGCAATATTTCAATCAATATGCTTATCGTACTCTTTGTTAGAAATTTTTCAACTCCATGAAAAATACTATTTTCCACTAAAGGTTGTAAAGTTAATAAAGGAATTTGTATCTGAGAAAAGAGAACTTCATCGTCATATTTCCATTCTACGTGTAAGCGATCACCTAAACGAATCTGCTCAATTGCCAGATAACGCTGGCACAATTCAATTTCATCTTTTAATCGGACCAGTTTAAGTTCTTTAAAACTCGCACGAAATAGTTGTGATAAATTCAGTAACATTTGTTCTGCTTTATCTGGATCAATGGTAATTAAGCTAATTACAGTATTGAGGCTATTAAATAAAAAATGTGGATGAATCCGCGCTTGCATGGCCTGAATCCGTGCATTCAATTCACTGTTTTGCTGCCGTGCCCATTGTTCCCGCATATACAAATAGCGGAAACAAAAGCTTCCAATCAGTACGCCATAACTGAGATGTAATCCTACCCCATCGAATAAAACCTGTAGCGTTAGATGCTGAAATTGAAAATTTTGCCCAAAGAAAATAAAACCGTTCAGCACCAGCGTAGTCAATAGCACAATCATCTGTAGTAATACGAAACCCACAATCAAGCTTTGTCCAAAACTGAAGTGCTGAATTTTTTTATGCAAGCGCTCGAACAAGGCAACAAAAGCCAGTAAAACCCAATCAATAAACAACATATATTGCAGCAGACGATCGACATTCAAGGCCGACCAGGATTGTGCTTCTGCCAGAGCCAGGATGACCGCCAAAATATTACTGGCAATAAATAATTCAATTAGATGTTGCCAATGGCCTATTTTCGTAAAAAAATAGACTGAATTATTTTTCCCATCATTGGTATACGTCGAAGTTGGATCGACTTGTTTTTCGGCAAGTGATTCTGAATTTGCTATACTCTCGTTCAAATTACTGCTTTTTATTTTATTGAGCCGATATGACCACATCTTCTAATTCCTCAAATCCGTCACAAGCCCAAACTTCGGGTATGTGGGGCGGTCGTTTCTCTGAAGCTACTGACGCATTTGTTGCTGAATTTACAGCATCTGTTCAATTTGACCAACGCTTTTATAAACAAGATATTGCAGGTTCTATTGCGCATGCAACCATGCTTGCCAAAGTAGGCGTTTTAACCGAACAGGAACGTGATGACATCATTAACGGTTTAAATACCATTAAAGCTGAAATCGAAGCAGGTAATTTCGAATGGCGTATTGACCTTGAAGATGTACATATGAATATTGAGTCGCGTTTGACTCAACGTATCGGCATCACAGGTAAAAAATTACATACTGGCCGTAGCCGTAACGACCAGGTGGCAACAGATATCCGTCTATATGTACGTGATGAAATTGATGCCATTCTTCAATTATTAGAAAAACTGCAAAAAGGTATTTTGGGCTTGGCGGCTAAAAACACCAACACCATTATGCCTGGTTTTACCCATCTTCAAACGGCTCAGCCTGTGACTTTTGGTCACCATTTAATGGCCTGGTTTGAAATGCTGGTACGCGACTCTGAGCGTTTAATTGACTGCCGTAAACGTGTAAACCGTTTACCACTTGGTTCTGCTGCACTTGCGGGTACAACTTACCCAATCGAGCGCGAATACACAGCACAACTTTTAGGTTTTGAAGCAGTGTGTGAAAACTCGTTGGATGCTGTATCTGACCGTGACTTCGGTATTGAATTCAATGCTGCTGCATCTTTAATTATGATGCACTTGTCGCGTATGTCTGAAGAAATGATTCTATGGACATCGGCGCAGTTCAAATTTGTGAACATTCCAGACCGTTTCTGTACCGGTTCTTCAATCATGCCGCAAAAGAAAAACCCGGATGTTCCAGAGTTGATCCGTGGCAAGACTGGCCGTGTCTATGGCGACCTCATGAGCCTATTAACCTTAATGAAAGGTCAACCATTGGCGTATAACAAAGACAACCAGGAAGACAAAGAGCCTTTGTTTGATGCCATTGATACTGTTCGTGGTTCAGTCATGGCCTTTGCTGACATGATCCCTGCATTGGTTCCAAACATTGAGATTATGCGTGAAGCTGCACTTCGTGGTTTCTCTACAGCAACTGACCTTGCAGATTATCTGGTGAAAAATGGCGTTGCTTTCCGTGATGCGCATGAAATTGTCGGTAAAGCGGTAGCGCTTGGCGTTCAGGAATCTAAAGATTTATCTGAATTGACACTTGAACAACTGCAACAGTTCTCTGACTTGATTCAAGCTGACGTATTTGAAAAAGCGTTAACGCTTGAAGCATCGGTCAATGCACGTAACCACATTGGCGGTACTGCACCTACACAAGTAGAAGCCGCAATTGCACGTGCTTATACACGCTTAGAAAAACTTTACGCTTAAGGAAGGATGATATGTCTCGACAAGTTTTTTGCCGTAAGTATCAAACAGAAATGGAAGGCTTAGACTTTGCACCCTTTCCGGGTGCAAAGGGTCAAGAACTGTTTGACAGCGTGTCTAAACAGGCCTGGCAGGAATGGCTTAAACACCAGACCACCTTGATCAATGAAAAACGTTTGAACGTGTTCGAACCTGATGCGAAAAAGTTTCTTGAAGAACAACGCGAAAAATTCTTCAGCAATGATGAGACCTTAGAAAAGGCTGAAGGTCTAAAGCCTGAGGCGTGATTCAGCGGAGCACTGCTCCGCCACGCCGCAAGAGCTAAAACTATGTTTTAGCTGAGCAAGACAAGCGAAGCGCGTAGTTTTTATTGTCATAAAGGAGTCTGAAAAGGCTCCTTTAGTTTTCTGCAAGACAAGGACAGAGTCCGCGTAGGCTTTAATCCAAAAAAATCTCCAGCATTGGGGATTTTTTTTCGCTGCTTTAAATTTTACGCAAGACAAGTACAGCGCGTAGTGTCTCATGTCATAAAGGAATCTTTAAAAGACTTCTTTTTTATTGTGTTTAGCCCAAAAGCTATGCCCAAGCTTTTCTATGCTCTATGTTTTGCTATTTTTTATAAATGGATTTGGTTTTTAACATTTAGACATAACTGTAATTCAAAACTACATTTTTAAATAAATGTATACATTACAACACAATAACCTACATGATTTAGCCGTTTTCCTCTCCTATACTTGGTCTCAAGTAGATGGTTTCCATCTTATTACAACTATAAATATCCCCGATTTCAATCCTAGGTTTCCCCCAAAATCTAGGATTTTTTTTGTCTGCCTTTTTTGATTGTTCTTCCCAAAAAGTAGTATCGAAAAAAAACGCCCTTCAAGGACGTTTTTTGGATTTTTTAAAGCTGAACTCAAGGCTGTTTTAAATAAGGCCAGGCAGCTTTTAAATAGATAAACATGGACCATAAGGTCAGGATCACCGCAGTGTAAAGCAATGCATAAGCCAACATTTCAAACGGTTGCCAATTGAGTAAAAACACCGAAATCGCAATCATCTGGAAAGCTGTTTTATATTTACCCACGGTAGATACAGCAACACTGGTACGCGCCCCCAGCTCGGCCATCCACTCACGTAAGGCAGATACCGTAATTTCACGTGAAATAATCACAATCGCTGCAAAGGCCATAGATATGCTCGGTTGCCATTGCACCAGAACAATCAAAGCAGCCGCAACCATAAGCTTATCGGCTACAGGATCTAAAAAGCGGCCAAATGCGGATGTTTGGTTGAGTGAGCGCGCCAAATATCCGTCGAACCAGTCGGTTACTGCAGCAATCACAAAAATGGCCGTTAAAATAATGTGACGAGTCATATTTGTATCATGACCTAGATCACCAACTGCAGGTGGCCAATATGCCACCAGCAAGAAAACGGGTATTAAAGCGATACGCGCCAAAGTCAAGATATTCGGAATATTCAGGATGCGACCTGTAGTCATAGACACCGCCAATTTTTCCCCTGTATGTACAATGAAAAACCACACATATTTTGAGGATTGATTCATCGTTAATTAGAGTCACTTTATACGAATTACCCTAAAGTGTCACTAGGCAAACACGGTAACTGTCTGTCTGGAAATCGCAATCAGTCTATTTTCTGCATCCCAAAGATGGGCATATTCTGTGGAATAACCATCTGCGGCATAATCGGTAAATACTTTATATTTAAACCAATCTTGCAACTGATTTTTTAAAGGATGCACATAGGTCACATGCCAGGTCAGCGAACTGGCTGGCGCCATGCTGCTAAACATTGGCAAAACGCCGGGCGGCCACATATCAAAGGCCACCATCAGGTCGGCAATCGTCATTTCCCGATTCTCATGCAGATCCGGATTAAACCGCATCCAGCCACTAAAATCAGGTTTCTGACTTGCACTGCATGGATACTGCCCATCCACCCAGACCAGGTCCATCTGCGCAAAACATTCCGGTGCTAGAGGATGATGTACCGCAATATTTAATTGCTCGGGTGCCGGAAACTCTGGTGCAATGCGTTCCTGTTGTACCGAAATCGCTGACTGGCGCTGGGTACCAAAACTGGCTATCAAAATGCTCTGTACCACATCATCCTGCCAGAGTCGCACTTCGACCGTGGTCACGGACTTGCCTTGACGCAAGACTTCAGCGCTTAATCGAACCGGTGCCATTTGCACAGGCCCCACAAAAGTCACACTGGTACTTAACAACTGTTTTCCTGCATCTGCAACAGCGATCACGGCTTTTTGCATCATCATCCCCGCCACCAGCCCTCCATAAATGGTGCGCCCCTGTAACCAGCCTTCTGGAATATTGACCCATTCATCCTGTTTGATCGCGGTAAATAATTGGCGCAGTGACATCCTTCGTCCTTTGGATTTTTTGACTGACTCTATCTTTCACTTATTTTTAACTGTTGTGAATGATCAATGACTCAAGCGTCAGTGAGCACTTTGGCCAATTTGCCTGCATTTATTCATGCAGCACCTTATAAATGGTTCTGGCCATCACGTCTCCAAGGCCGGGCACCAGCTTCAAATCATTTTCCGAGGCTTTGAGTACCCCCTGAATGCCGCCAAAATGAGTCAGCAGATCACGACGGCGTTTCGGACCCAATCCGGGAATCACTTCCAGTACCGATGAGCCGCGTTTCTTGTCGCGTTTGGCACGGTGTTTGGTAATGGCAAAACGATGCGCTTCATCACGCACCTGCTGAATCAGATGCAGCGCTTTATGATCTTCAGGCAACTGGATTTTGCTGCCATCGGTAAAATGCAAGGTTTCCAGTCCGGGTTTACGCCCCTCGCCTTTGGATACCCCGACCATAAAAGCATCCAGTCCCAGCTCCTGCATCACTTCCATCGCCATATGCAACTGACCTTTACCGCCATCAATCAGCAGTAAATCGGGCAACATGGCTTTTTTATAACGGCGGGTC
>NZ_NEGE01000027.1 GCF_002135355.1 Acinetobacter sp. ANC 4169
TCTTTACCTGCTTTATTTATTTAATTATTCTTACAGCATAACCACCGTCTTTTCTTGTGAATACAGCATCAAAGTGCTTAGTTACCGTCCAGAGTTGTGCAAGTGGTTAGGGCAAATAGCAGGTTTTATCTCTTTCACAGACTAGAAGTCTTAGGTCTATTACAAACTCTACTATTTGCATATAGTGGAAGCTAATCACTACATGCTCCAAGATACAAGATCTATTGTACACAGCCCATTTTAATAATGCCTTAAATCAGGCCGAACTGATGCAGCACCATATACGCGCCAAAAATGACCAGGCCACAAAAGAATATTTTACGAAACTTTTGTTCCGGAATGCGATAGCGGATTTTGGTTCCCAGCCACATTCCCATTAATGCAGGGAATAAGGCGATCAACGACATCTTATAGTCCATTGGAATATTTTCCGCCGGATTCTGATGCAGAAATACCGCCAGACAAAGGGTTGAAGTGGTAAAGGCCAAGCCGAGCGACTGAACAAGGTCATCGCGTTTTAAATGCAGCGCTTGCAAATAAGGCACCACAGGAATCACCACTACCCCTGTAGCCACGGTTAAGGCTCCCCCGAGATAGCCGATAATGGGAGATAAGCATTTTTCATGCGCGGCCAGATTGGGCATATTCTTCGCAAATAGGCCATACACACCATACAAGGCCAGCATTCCCCCAAGCAAAGCCTCACTTTGAAATTCGCCCTGGCCGAGTGTTGGGAAAATACTCCAGATGGAACCGGCAATAATACCCAGCAATAAAGGCCAAAAACGGCGCACCAGTCTCAGCACTTGCCCTTCGGCAAACAGTTGCCAGAAATTGGTGACCATCGACGGTACGATCAGCAGGGTAGCCGCTTGAAAGGGACTCATAAAAATCGTCAGCAAAGCCATGGAAACTGCCGGTAAACCCAGTCCTAGGGTACCTTTAATCATGCCGGCAATGGCAAATACCCCAATCACAAAGCCAATCATCTTCAGCATCCTTAAAAATTCAAAAGCTATGCTAGGTGAATGAGGCAGATTAAAAAATCATTGTTTTTGGGACTTAGCCTCAATAAAAAATTGAGGCTTTTCGGTCGTGAAATGTTAAAAACCAGCCCTATAAATATGACAAATTGTTAATTTTAGATTAATAATTAATCAATTGAATGCATGTTTACATAAAGATTCCATCAATTAATAACACATTATTAAGCTGAGCTTAACTGTATGATTTGTGAGCTATATTGTGATCATTTTTTACCCTAATTTCGGCAAATTTAGCTCTTTTTTCGCCCAAAATCGCTGGTTTTCAAGCCTAAAACGGGTGGATTTTTAAACAAAAGCTCTTTAAAGTACGCGCTTCGCATAAATAGGCTATGTAATAACATAGCATTTGTGCCATTTAGGGAAAAAATATTCGGGTTTTAGTTCTGAAAATGCTGTCTATTTTTTCTAAAAGCAATTGAAGATAAGGTAGAGATTTAAGAATGATTTATGATGGACATCATAGCAATATGATTAACACTGCAGATCAGAATACTGCGGTAATCTCCCAAAATTTCCAGAAAAACCAAGCAGGTTCAGGCACCAAAAATTCCAAAAATAAAGGTATTCCCTATCTGGATGTACGTAAATTCACGCAAAAGTTGCACAGTATGGCATCAGCCACCAGTACCAAAAAATGTGCACGAAGCATCCGAATTGCACTACAGTCGGCTGGTGCGAGAATTTTAAACCATCCTGTGGCAGCTTCAGATTGGGGCAACACCCTGCAGACGATTGGTTATAAAAAAATCAATCCTTCTTTTGACAATCCGAAAGAAGGTGATATTTATATCATTCACCGTACCCAGAAGCATGTCTATGGGCATATTGCTGCCTATACCGGTAATCAATGGGTTTCTGATTTCCGCCAAAAAAGTCATGCGGTTTATAAGAATGATCAGGTTCGTTATACCTATTACCGTTTAGCATAATAGGTATAAGCCACCAATAAGACTAATGCCAGTCAGTTAAGAAATTGACAGGTATTTTCTTTTTTAAATTCATGACTGTAGTTGATATGTGGAAAAGTCATCCGCAACTGTTTGAGGCATGAGGTGCATTGCACCGCAAGATTAAAAAATGATTGTTTCTGCGATAAATTTGCTAGTTGATAGTGGCTGACGAGTTTTGCGGTGAGGAGTATTACTCCGCAAGATGCCTTCCTTGCGAAGCTGCGCTTCTCATTTGGGCGAAACCAAAGTAACAAATGAGCTGCAAGACTTTGATTTAAAACGGTAAGACTCCGTCGTGAACTGCTAAAAAGCTAAAGAGTCTATTTCGAAACTCCTTAACTGATCAGCATTAACCAATAAGACACCTTTTCAGGTGTCTTATTTTTTATAGGCGTTAACAGGATAAAATTAAGGACGGATTTCTTTCAATTCACGTTGAATAAAACGCTGAATCATTTCACGGTATAAATGTTCTACCAGATCAGGATCGGTGCCCAAATCTAGTGCTTGTGCACGTACTTTCTGAATGACCTGCTCTACCCGTTCAGGGGATTGCACGTCCTGTACGCTACGCTTAAAACGCGCAGCCTGATCGACATAAAATTGACGGGTGGCAATGATTTCAATGAGTGCAGTATCAATTGCATCAATCTTTGCACGGGCTTGTTCTAAAGACTCACATTTCTCTTTCTTCATCTTTGCTATCATCATTTTCACTTTTATATTGGTCTTCTAAAACATTACTAAAAATACTTTCAATCATCCAGACCCGATATAAGCTATTAAACACATAACTTTGACCATCAATGCGCAACTCCAGAACCGGAAAATCTGGCTGAGACTTCATTTCACAGAGTATGTCATTTTCTTTTAATTTGGCACTAATATCTGCCTGGGTGAGTTCACTAATTTCCAAATCATGCTGAATTTGGTCAAAATGTGGCTTAAATGACAGGTCTTTCCCTTTGGTCCAGACTGCCTGCAAAATGCTGTACATGGCTTCCACGCGCTGCTCTTCAGGCACGCTATAGAACAGTTTCGCCATCTCATAAGTCGCTTGCTGGGTCGGACGGCAAAATGGGGTAAATTTCACTTCGGTACGTTTTGAAAGACGAGTCGCCAGTCCCCAATCAAACAAATCGCGTCGATGATAAGACAATGGATAAACATTCAGTTGAATATTATAGAAATTGGCCAGCTCTTCTTTAATATAAGCCAATAATAGCCAGGAAATTGGATCTTCGAGGGCAATATATAAATCCAGTTCCGGATCGAGCGCCTGAATTTCATTGAGTTCTTCTGCATCGCTAATCAGATGTTCACGCCACTCGATATGATTAATCAGGAAAATGGGATTGCCGGTCAGCAATTTTTGTTGTTTTAAACGGCGGGTCAAACGCAGCAGATCATCTACTGCATGGTATTTGCGTTCACCAAATTCAAAATAACTGACCAGAACTTCGCTATCGTTAAAAATCCGTTCCGGAAAGTTTTGTGCTTGATGATGGCGGCTCGCCATGGCGTGCAAGGTACGTAATTTGCCATACTGTTTTTGCCACAGCATGTGGAACACGTCTTCGAGTAAATACAGGAAATCTTGACCGCGTAAGGGGGTGTTGCGCAGGATGGTTTCTGCTTGAGCTATGGCCTCAAGTGGCGGTTGTTCTGGGGTTTCATGAAAACTGAAGCGATGCTGTTTGGATAGAATTTTTGCATCATTGAGGCAGTAATTCTGCCACTCCATCTTGGACATATGATTGGGAGGTTCTGCCGTTCGACTGGAAATAATCACCTTTAACGGCTTGATCTCATCACTTAAAATTTCTTCAAGTTCAGGTAACTGCTGTACAGCCAGGTAGCTATAGACATCATCCAGACGCAAGTGGATGCTTAAGCCCTGCTCCGTAGATAACACCACCTGACGAGTCGGTTTTTGGTAAAACCAACTCGATCGAAGTGGATCAAACCAACGGCGTAACAGTGACATGAGATCAGCCTCGAAAAAAAACCCTTGTGTGCTACAAGGGTTTATAACAATTTGTTAGGGAATGATCAATTATACATCTAAATTTAGATCGGTAACTGCCCCTTTTTCAGCCCCTGTAGTCAATTTGGCAAACTTCGCTAAAGCACCATAGCGATAATTCGGTTCAGGCTTGACCCAGGCCGCTTTACGCGCTGCCAGTTCTTCATCGGAAATATGCAGTGTCATTTCACGGGTTTCGGCATTAATGGAAATTTTATCGCCATTTTTAACCAGACCAATTGGCCCGCCTTCATAGGCTTCAGGGGTCACATGGCCAATCACAAAACCATGGCTACCACCGGAGAAACGGCCATCTGTCAGTAAGGCAACCGATTTACCGAGACCTTTACCAATAATGGCAGAGGTTGGTTTCAGCATTTCCGGCATACCCGGCCCGCCTTTCGGCCCTTCACCACGAATTACCACAACTTCGCCTTCCTGCACTTCGCCGTCCAAAATCCCGCGCATGGCACCAATTTCACCTTCAAACACACGTGCCGGCCCTTCAAAATACAGACCTTCTTTACCGGTGATTTTCGCCACCGCACCTGTTGGTGATAAATTGCCTTTTAATACTACAAGGTGAGAGTCTTTTTTGATCGGTGCATCAAATGGCAAAATAATTTGCTGACCTTCAGGATAATCTTCGACATCGGCCAGATTTTCAGCCAAGGTTTTACCGGTTACGGTTAAGCAGGAACCGTCCAGCATGCCGGCATTCAGCATGCGTTTCATTAAAGGTTGGATTCCGCCAATGGCTATCAGTTCAGACATCAGGTATTTGCCTGATGGACGTACATCTGCCACCACCGGAATATCTTTACCTATGCGAACAAAGTCATCCAGTGACAGTTCTACACCTGCGGTATGGGCCATGGCCAATAAATGCAGCACACCATTGGTCGAGCCACCCAGTGCAATCAGCACTTTAATGGAATTTTCAAAGGCTGCCTTGGTCATGATGTCACGCGGTTTAATGTCTAAACGCAGCAGGTTCATCACGGCTTCGCCGGCACGCAGACAGTCGATTTTTTTCTCTTCAGACACCGCTTCCTGTGCCGATGAACCCGGCAAGCTCATGCCTAAGGCTTCAATCGCAGAGGCCATCGAGTTGGCGGTATACATGCCGCCACATGAACCCGGCCCCGGTAGTGCAACTTCTTCAATCTGCTTGACCTGAATTTCGTTGATCTCACCTTTGGCATGCTGGCCCACAGCTTCAAAAACCGAAATCATGTCGGTATGGCCAGCGCCCGGTTTAATGGTTCCGCCATAAATGAACAGGCCTGGACGGTTTAAACGCGCCAGCCCCATGATGCAACCGGGCATGTTTTTGTCACAGCCGCCAATCGCAATTACCCCATCATAGGCCTGACAGCCGACCACGGCTTCAATCGAATCGGCAATAATTTCACGTGAAACCAGAGAGTATTTCATGCCTTCGGTACCGTTTGAGATACCGTCAGAAATAGTAATGGTATTGAAAATAATGCCTTTACCGTTAGCAGCATTGACGCCCTTTTCTACTTCACGAGCCAAGCCATCAATGTGCATATTACATGGCGTGACATTGGCCCAAGTTGAAGCGATCCCAATAAATGGGCGGGTAAAGTCTGCATCTTTAAAACCTGTGGCACGCATCATGGAACGTGCTGGCGCATTTTCAATACCTTCATAAACCGGTGCTGAATGTTCGCGGATATTTTCTTTACTCATTGTTTTGTTCCTTGGCGATGGCTGATTTTAAGCTTCAGTCTGTAGCGATCTATTCTAGGATCATTGTATAGAAGGCATACGATATGTAAAAGAAATTACCCTGCAGAAAAATATTTTTAATGAACTCTTAAAACTCTTTAATCACATGACTGAGCGACATGGATGTTGCTGTTTTGCTGTGCTACAAGGAGGTAGCATCAGCGAAACAAAAGCGTTTTGTTACTTTTGCGCTGTCAAAAGTAAAACATCATCTACGCAATATGATTGCAAAATCACAAAGTAAAATGCGACCGTGCTATTTTTAACAATCAATAAAAAAGCACCCCATCTGGAGTGCTTTTATCTATAAAAATTACCGCTTAGATTTCACGTACCGCACCTTTCGCAGCACTTGTGGTATGCATCGCATAGGCTTTTAATGCTTTCGAAATTTTACGTGGACGCTCTTCCACTGGATGCCAGCCTTTGGCTTCTTGCGCTGCACGGCGAGCAGCCATGGTTGCTTCGTCCACAGCCAGGTTGATGGTACGGTTTGGAATGTCGATTTCGATTAAATCGCCATCTTCAACCAAGGCAATCGCACCGCCTTCTGCTGCTTCTGGTGAAATATGACCAATAGAAAGACCTGACGAACCGCCAGAGAAACGACCATCCGTGATTAAGGCACAATCTTTACCCAAACCTTTAGATTTTAAGTAACTGGTTGGATAAAGCATTTCTTGCATGCCCGGACCGCCGCGTGGACCTTCGTAACGAATCACAACCACATCACCTGCGGTAATTTTTCCACCTAAAATCGCTTCTACAGCAGCATCTTGGCTTTCAAATACACGCGCTGTGCCGTTGAATTTTAAAATTGATTCGTCAACGCCTGCTGTTTTTACGATACAACCATCCAGTGCGATGTTACCGTAAAGAACTGCTAAACCACCGTCTTGCGAGAAGGCATGTTCAACATTACGAATCACACCCTTTTCACGGTCGCCATCTAAACGCGTGTAGTAACGATCTTGTGAGAATGCAGTTTGTGTTGGTACACCGCCCGGTGCTGATTTAAAGAATTGATAAACCTGTTCATCTTCAGTACGGATAATATCCCACTTGTCTAAAGCATCTTTTAAAGTTGCTTCATGAACCGTTGGTACAGAGGTATCCAGTAAACCACCACGGTCTAATTCACCCAAGATCGACATAATGCCGCCGGCACGGTGAATGTCTTCCATATGAACGTTTTTAACCGCAGGTGCAACTTTACACAGTACTGGTACTTTACGCGATAAACGATCAATATCGTCCATGGTAAAGTCAACTTCTGCTTCATGTGCAGCAGCCAATAAATGTAGAACTGTATTGGTTGAACCACCCATCGCAATGTCCAAAGTCATGGCATTTTCATACGATGCTTTCGTTGCAACATTACGTGGCAATACGCTGTAATCATTTTGCTCATAATGACGCTTGGTGATTTCAACGATCAATTGACCAGCTTTTTCGAATAACTTTTTACGGTTGGCATGAGTTGCAAGTGTCGAACCATTACCTGGTAAAGATAGACCAAGCGCTTCAGTTAAGCAGTTCATTGAGTTGGCAGTGAACATGCCTGAACATGAACCACAGGTTGGACATGCAGAACGTTCGTAAGCTTTTACTTCTTCGTCTGTGTAGTTGTCATCTGCTGCGACAATCATGGCATCAACAAGGTCAATCGCCTGTTCACCACCACGGATTTGCACTTTACCCGCTTCCATTGGGCCGCCAGAGACAAATACTACTGGAATGTTAAGGCGCATTGCTGCCATCAACATCCCCGGGGTGATTTTGTCACAGTTCGAAATACACACCATGGCATCTGCACAGTGTGCATTGACCATGTATTCTACTGAGTCAGCAATTAAGTCACGTGATGGCAATGAATACAGCATGCCGTCATGGCCCATTGCGATGCCGTCGTCGACAGCAATGGTGTTGAATTCTTTGGCTACACCGCCTGCCTGTTCAATTTGACGCGCCACCAGCTGACCTAAGTCTTTCAGATGAACGTGACCCGGTACAAACTGAGTGAATGAGTTTACGACCGCAATAATTGGCTTGCCGAAGTCATCATCTTTCATACCAGTTGCGCGCCATAAGCCACGCGCACCCGCCATGTTTCTTCCGTGTGTCGATGTTTTTGAACGATAGTCAGGCATTGTGTTATTCCAACAAAGTTGTGCTTGAGTTGAATGAGCTCATTCACTCTGGCGAAATCTTACGATCGAGAGATGAAATCAGTCGAATTTTAAACATATCATACTACAAGTCATTGTTTTTAAAGATGACTAATTCATGCTATAGAATGCTCGATATATCGATGGATGTGTCTCGACGATCTGATGACAAAAATCTTTAATGAAATCTACTATAACGCCATCATTGCCAATTCATTACAAAACTTTCATGAATAATTTTTAAATTTTGCATAATTTTTTTTTATAAAAAATAAGCGTCTTCTCTATGCGTTAAGACTCAATTTAGGTGAATAAATGCTTTTGCCTTATAATAGACATCACGTTTATTTGGAAGCTTTTGTGTGAAAATCATCTTTGCGGGTACACCAGAATTTGCTGCCACTGCATTGGCTGCACTGCTTAAAACCGAACATGAAATTGTTGCGGTCTATACTCAACCGGACCGCAAAGCTGGACGAGGACAAAAACTCACTGCTTCTGCTGTAAAACAGCTGGCACTTGAACATAATATTACGGTATATCAACCTCTGCATTTTAAATCTTCAACTGAAGAAGGCTTGGCTGCGCAAGCTGAACTGGCTGCTTTAAATGCCGATGTGATGGTGGTCGCAGCCTATGGTTTAATTCTGCCGCAAGTGGTATTAGACACACCTAAATATGGTTGCTTGAATATTCACGGATCTTTATTGCCGCGTTGGCGCGGTGCGGCACCGATTCAACGTGCTATTGCAACAGGTGATGCTGAAACTGGTGTGACCATTATGAAAATGGCAGCTGGACTCGATACCGGCGACATGATGTTTAAAACCCTCTGCCCGATTGAAGCAACAGATACTTCTGCCAGCTTGCACGACAAACTGGCTGAACAAGGTGCAACAGCGATCGCTGCTGTTTTAGAATCTGAACAAAGCTTGCAGCACTATTTAGATACGCGTGAAGTGCAAGATGAAGCTCTTACCGTATATGCACATAAACTTTCAAAAGCAGAAGCTAAAATTGATTGGTCATTGGATGCTGTGCAAATTGACCGTAATATTCGCGCGTTTAACCCGTGGCCTGTGGCATTCATTCAGCTTGATGAACAAAATAATTTACGCGTTTGGCATTCTGAACTTTCAGAAGCCGCTGTGCCTCAAGCTCAAGCTGGTGAAATCCTTGCCATTGATAAAAAAGGCGTACATGTTGCCTGTGCCAATGGCAGCATTATTATTTTAAGCTCGCTACAATGGCCGGGTGCGAAACCGCTGAACCCTGTACAAATTTTACAAACCCAAAAATTGACTATTGGACAAATTTTATAATGAAGCAATCTCCCAACGCCTCTACCCGAGATCTCAATTTACGTGCTCAGGTAGTGAAGACGTTATTGGCTGTCCAAAATGGTCAATCGCTGCAATCGGTACTCGCACAGCAAATGAATATCGTGTCAGATAAAGACCGTGCTTTGTTTCATGAATTGGTACTCGGTTGTTTACGTCAATGGTATGCATTGAAACAACTGACTTTACCTTTACTGTCTAAACCAGTAGATAACCAAGTGGTGGAAACCTGTTTATACCTTGGTTTGTACCAATTGTTGTGCACACGTGTTGCTGCTCACGCCGCGATTTCTGAAACAGTAGAAGCTGCAAAACAACTCGGTATGGGAAGTCTAAGTGGCTTAATCAATGCGATTTTACGCCGTGCGACACGTGAAACAGAACAGTTCTATGACGTACTTGAACAAGCGACGAATTTACCCAGCTGGTTATCGAAACGTCTGAAAAAAGACTGGGGCGAACAGTTTGATGAACTCAGCTATGAGCTGAAACAAATTGCGCCACTGACTTTACGTGTCAATACACGCCAAGTCAGCCGTGATGAATACCTCGATATTCTGGAAGATGAAGGCATCGATGCACATCGTTGTGAAATTTCAGAAGTCGGTATTGTGATGGATGAAAGTTTGCATGTTCCTAGCCTTCCGGGATTTGAAGCCGGCGGTTTTTCGGTACAGGATGAACATGCTCAACTCTGCGCAACCTTACTGCCAAACCTAGATGGTAAATTTGTGATTGATGCCTGTGCAGCACCAGGCGGCAAAACGGCGCACATTTTAGAGAAGTTCCAGCCTAAAAAACTCATCGCGCTAGACCAAGACGAAAAACGCCTGAAACGCGTGGTTGAAAACCTTGATCGTTTGGTTCTAGACGGCAAACATGTCGAAATCAAAACCGCCGATGCTGTGACTTATACGGCACCTGAACTCGCAGATTGCATCGTGCTGGATGCACCATGTACGGCTGTTGGTGTGATGCGTCGTCACCCAGATATCCGTTTATTGCGTCAATCTGGCGATATTGCAAAAACAGTGGTTTTACAAAAGCAAATTTTGGAAAACATGTGGCAGCAACTGAAAGTCGGTGGCACTTTGCTTTACATCACCTGCTCCATTTTAAAAGCAGAAAATGAACAGCAAATGGTCGAATTCTTTGCCAATCACCCAGATGCTCAAGAAGTAAAAATTGAAGCCGATTGGGGCATGGAACAAATTCACGGTCGTCAATTATTCCCGAAAGTGGGTTATGGCGATGGGTTCTTCTATTGCCGAATTGAAAAAACGGCTTAAGCTGAAATGCAAAAAAAGGTGGCTTTTGAGCCACTGCTATCCCATAGTTGAAGTCCATGTGTCAGATACGCGAGTGTGGCAGGGATGCCACACATTCCCCATCCTTGCGCTGCGTTTTAAAGCAGTGCTTAAAACTGGCTCAGGATGTCGTGTATGGGGAATAAAGACTTTTGCCTACTTTTGGTCTGTCAAAAGTAGGGTTTAGCCTACACAAAGCCACTTAAACTTTTAAAGAAAAGACAAGGCTGTGAAAAATATAAATATCAAATATTTAAAGATAAGAAGTCATCATGCTGATTCAGTACTAAAATAAAATTCAAATTTTGGCACAGCAGTGCTTTTGAGCCACCTTTTTTGTGTCTATATTTTTTAACTGACAAACTTAAAAATCACCAAACTAATCGCCAGCGATGCCATCCCGGTAACCAATCCATACACCGTTTCATGCCCTTTGGCATAACGTTTGGCCGTGGGTAGCAGTTCATCCAGTGCCAGGAATACCATCACCCCGCCAATGACACCAAATACCGCGCCATAAACACTAAAACTCATAAAAGGCGCCAAAATAAAATAGCCCAGCGCAGCACCCAAAGGTTCTGCTAAAGCGGAAACAAAACTGGCCCCGAGTGCCAAATCCTTACGTCCGGTTGCCATATACACGGGCAGTGCAATCGCGACCCCTTCTGGAATATTGTGAATGGCGATGGCAACCGCTAAGGGTGCACCTAGGGTCGGACTTTCCAAGGTGGCAAAAAAGGTCGCCAGACCTTCTGGAAGATTATGTGCGGTGATGGCAAATAAGGTGAGTAAACCAGTACGCATCAATTGTCGCTGATCAATATCTTCGCTGCTTTGCTGTTCAATGGTTTCATGCGGATTTGGCACAAAACGATCCAGCAGCAATACCAGAATGACTCCGAACAGGAAGGCAAAAGTACCCAAGGCAAAACCATATTTCGCATCAAAGGCCTGACTAAAAGACTGAATGGATTTATTTAAAATTTCTGTCAGTGAAACATAGACCATGGCACCGGCAGAAAAAGCCAAGCCAAAAGAGAGCACGCGATAGCTGGGTTGTTTAAAAAATAGAACCAAAGCACCACCAATCACGGTGGCCAATCCTGCCAGAAAGGTCACTGCAAATGCGATCCAGACTTGATGCTGCAAAATGGTATGCATCTGTATGCTCCATTTTAAAAACAAGAAAGCCATTATCTTAAATGATAATGACTTTCATTTACAATGATATCAGTATGAACTAAAATTTGCTGATTTAAAGCGTATGCTGATCCTTGACTTCTTCCAGCACCTCATCCAGCTCTTCTGGATGTTTGGTCAGGTGCAGAATGGATAACACCAACCCGCCCCACAAGAACAGCATGGAAATAATCATCATGACAATTGCTGAAGTATTCATATTTGCGCTCCTAGCGATCTTTCATTTTGGCTAAAACAAACGCCACTACAGCACAGAAAATCACGCAGCCCCAGCCAAACAGCCATTGCATACTTATACTATAATCACCATAGCCTTTTAATAACAAGTTATAAATGGTCATTACTAAAGTAACTAACAAAATCAAAGAGGTAATCACCGTTAAAGTGAAATCCCAGCCCTTGCCTAATTGTACTGTTGAAATAGCATTCACGTGATCCCGGATCTCCGCCAGTGCCGAACGCTTGAACCAGGCAATACTGATAATCGACAGCAATGCGCCACCAATAATGCCAATGTTATTGATGAAATGGTCAATAATATCTACCAGCTTAATCGAGTTCACACTGGAAAATAAAACGATCGATACAGCAGCACTACCACCACCGACAATGGTAACCGCTTTCTTGCGGCCCCATTTCAGCTTGTCCATCATGGCAGCAATTGGAACTTCCAAAATGCTCACCATCGATGAAATCCCTGCCACAAACAGTGAAGAGAAGAACAGGATACCGAACAGGTCTGCACCCGCACCCAAGCTGGAAATGATTTTAGGGAACGCAATAAATGCCAGACCAATACCGCCGCTGACCACATCCTGAACATTGCTGTTCGCGGTATAGGCCATAAACCCCAGCGCCGAGAAAATTCCGATACCGGCTAGAATTTCCGTAGAAGCATTGGCAAAGCCCACGATTAAACCCGAACCGGTTAAATTGGTTTTCGGCTTTAAGTAAGAGGCATAAGTCACCATGATCCCGAAACCGACTGACAGCGAGAAGAAGGTATGACCATAGGCTGCCAACCACACCTTGTAGTCCATCATGGCTGCCCAGTTCGGGGTAAAGAAGGCATTTAAGCCATCGACCGCACCCGGTAAACGCAGTGCCTGAATCACCAGAATAGTAAATAAAACAAACAGTAATGGCATGAAAATCTTGTTGGAAAGTTCCACACCCTTTTTCACCCCACCGTATAAAATCACCAGAGTTAAGGCCCAAATTCCTGCCAACGGCCAGAAAATATGGCTGACAAAACGTGGGTCAAAACCTGTAGCTTCGCTGGTTTGTAAATAGGTTTTAAAGAAGAAACCTTCCGGATCACTGCCCCACATCTGACCAATGGAGAAGTACACATAACTGCCTGCCCAGGTCAAAACGCTGGCATAGTACAGGCCAATGATGATACAGACACTGACTTGCCACCATCCCAATGTTTCACCGCCACGGAACAGTTTGCGATAGGCTTTTGGCGGTGAGCTATTACTTCTATGCCCTACTGCATAATCAAGAAATAACAGCGGTAAGCCTGCAGTAATTAAAGCAATAAGATAAGGAATAAGAAACGCGCCACCGCCATTTTCATAGGCCACGTAGGGGAAGCGCCAAATATTACCTAAACCGACAGCCGATCCGACCGCGGCAATAATAAAGCCGGATCGTGATGACCAGTTTTCACGAGAATCTGTCATAAAACACCTAAACCTTAGGTATCTTTAGATGCTGCTTGTTATCTGGGTTATATCGCGAGCAAAAAAAGTACCTTTAAAAATAATTCTTGTGTCTGATTTAGAGGTCACACCTTGTGGGTGCCGTGTTCTAAATGGCAAACAGATCAGCCTGAAATTGAATCTTGGTTAAAAATTTAAATCCAAACTCATCTTTTGTATGAATTTAACAATACTCACTTTTAAAAATAATTTCTGTAATTTCTCTACGATGCATCTATTTTTTATAATATATTGAGTGCGAATGTTCATTTAATCGGCTGATTTTTACGCCTTTCCGATCATTCAATAACAAACTTGTTGGAATATATCGGCTGGATATAAAAACTTTGGGTTATTCAATATATCGTTTCGTTACTCATTGATCGCACTTTAATCATCGAAAATGCAAGCATGGCTTTCAAGTATTTTGCTCTCTGCTTTGGATTAAATTTGCTTTAATTTTGAGAAATAACAACGATGCAATTTTCTAGCATTCACTATATGATGCGCTGAGTTGAGTCTCAACTCACGCTATTTAAGTAACAAAAAAGATTTTCCAAAAATAACGGATTACACAACTTCAGGATTCTCATGCAACCATTCAAAATTCTTTGCCTAGCCCTTGGACTGGGTGCCTTCAGTTCTGCCCAAGCCGACATTATTGCAGTGAAAGGCAGTATTGATTATTGGAACTATAGCACCGATTTAACCCAGCCGGCATCGCCACTTCCACAAGCACAACTGGAAGATGATCACGGTCTTTCCTTCTCGGTTGCGCTCGAACATCCGCTGCCATTTTTACCCAATGCAAAACTTAAGCATAGCCATTTACAAGCAGATAGTGAGGAAAGTTTTTCCGGGGTAAACCGCAACAAGGTTGATCTCACTTATACAGATTTCATTCTCTATTACGAAGTGCTGGACAATATTGTCTCTGCTGATGTGGGCTTTGGGGCCAAACGCCTGAGTGGAGATATTGTTCAGAACTATACCAGCACCTTGGACGTGAGTAGTACGATCCCTATGCTTTATGCCCAGGCTGGGGTAAAACTGCCTTTTACCGGTTTAAGTGCGGGTGCTGAAGCCAGTTTTGCTGCACTGGATGATGAGCAAATTACCGATGCTCAAGCAGAACTCAAATACAACTTCATCGATAGCGTATTAGTAGATGTGGGTGCCAAAGTCGGATATCGCATTTTGGACATTCAGCTGGAAGAAGGTTCAAATGCAGAAACCAAACTTAAATTTAAAGGCCCCTATCTTGGCGTAGAAGCACATTTTTAAAGCAATATTGTACGCTTTTGCTTACACAGACTGCAGAAAATGAAGGCTAGGCCTGAAAACGAATTCAGACTATATTGAACTCATACAGAAACAGGATGTTTCTAAAAAACAAAAACAATAAAAGTATAAAGCAGCTGGATGCTGAGGTAGAACAGGAGTGATACCTTTAACGAATACGAAAAAGCCTCGACAGGATGTCGGGGCTTTTTCATGTCTGCACTTTATACATATTTATAGCGTCTAAAATAAAAAAAAGCCTCCCGAAGGAGGCTTTTGCTATTCAATCAGTTCACTGCAATAACTTAGCTGCTATAAGAACGACGCGGTTTTGCCGCGGCCAAAACGGCAGGTTTTGCTTCAACTTGAGCTTTTTTAGGTGTACGAATCAAGAACACGGCAATTGCTCCAATAATTCCAGGAATAGCTACAGCGATAAAATTCCATTTATGCGGCAGTTCCATACCCAACAGCATACCGATCACGATTGGACCGACAATCGCTCCTGTACGGCCCACTGCCGATGCCCAGCCTATACCCGTTGAACGCACAGCCACCGGATAATACTGTGCAACATAACTATACAGTAAAATACTGCTGCCAATTGAGGAAGCACCTGCAAGGCTAACCAGTAAATAAATAACCGGCTGTGGAGAATTGAAGCCTAATCCTACTAAAGAAAGTACACCTACAATTAACATACTGATCAGAACGCGTTTAAAGCCAAAGCGGTCAGCTAAAACTCCTCCACTGATTGTTCCAATCACTGCTCCAATATTTAATGCCAGTAAAAACATTAAGCTGCTGCCTAAAGAATAACCCGCTGCCATCATCAGTTTTGGCAACCAGCTGCCTAATGCATAAAGCATTAATAAGCACATGAAAAACGCAAGCCAAAACAGGAATGTTCCTACAGCACGATTTTCAGTGAACAATTCTTTTACTGAGGTACTTCCCGTTTGATCAGTCGAAGCTAAAACCAATTGTGTATTTGCGGATACTTGTGCTGCCGGCTCTACTTTTTGTAAAAAATAACGCGCCTGATCTTGTTTGTTTGCTTTAACCAAAAACATTAAAGATTCCGGCAGGAATTTCCAAAATAATGGCACAAACAGTAAAGGAATAACTGCAATATAGAACATGATTTGCCAGCCATAATCTGCGGTAAACCATGATCCACACAACGCTGCCATAATACCGCCTACTGCATAGCCGCTAAACATGGTGGTCACTAAAGTGCTGCGCACACGTTGCGGTGCATATTCGGAAGTTAAAGCCACTAAATTCGGCAATACGCCACCAATGCCCAGACCTGCAACAAAACGTAATATTCCAAATTCTAGTGGATTAGAGGAAAACCCGCCTAAAAAAGTAAACAGACTGAACAATGAAACGCAAATTAAGATCACTTTTTTGCGGCCAATTTTGTCCGCCAGCATACCAAAGCCCATCGCACCAAACATCATGCCAGCTAAGGCGGTACTTGCCAGCATACCGGCCTGTACGGCACTCATGCCCCACTCTTTCATCAGTAAGGGCAAGACCACCCCATTAATTGCTAAATCGTAACCATCAAATAAGACGATAAACAGGCACCACAGCACAAGATTCAAATGAAACGACTTAAACTTGGCTTGGTCCACTACAGCATTTACATTCATTGTTGTCGCTGTCATTTGTACTCACCTCCAGTTGTGAGACTTAAGTTTCAACTTACAATGAGTTTTAGGCAGAATTTTGTCCAAAACCTGAAAGGCATAAACCCATACCTTCAAAGTATGACAAATATTTTTTGGCAGAAAATGTCAGACCCAAATAGACTAAAATTAAGGGTTTTTGTTACATTTTTAGAAGTGAACTTTCGTTCACTCTTATTTTTATCATTTAAAACAATATATTAAAAAATTTAAAAATCCGTATTAGACTAAAGAAGGTTTGATTGAAAGATTGTCAGAGTTTGTAGGCTGCAGTAAACAAAATGACAGGCACAAATTACCTGCCCTCGGCATTGGATGAGGTCTTACTTAAATAAAAAGAATCGAGAACGGATATACTGGAAAATAGAAAGCTTTCCAAAGATCAGCATTATTGGTCTAAACATCAAAATAGTGAAAATTTTTGAGAGCAACATTTAAATACGCCACAATAAGCGTATTTTTAGCTTTTATCATCAATTAAAGATGAAATCAGGAAGCTTTAAATATAATAAGCTGGCGATGACTGATTTTCACATCGCAGGTGCCATATGATGAGCCGCCTGAGCGACTACTAGCAGCCGCTATAGCCAAATTTTTTATTTTCGACCTTTTGCTACCGAGCTGATGCTAGTTCATTTCCTGAGCATCACGCCGCAGCCCCCACAATGCAATGACCGTACCAGCAGTGATGGCAATACCTACTGATATAAATCCAATCTGAACCAAGCCTTCCTGCCATACAGCAGCCTTGAAACCTGGAGCCAATACCGGTGAAAGAACGCCTGTGCCAAACACAGCCGCCAACATGGTAAACAGCCAATTCGAATAAGTTCCATACAGCATCAGCCAAAAACTTGCCGCTCGAAGCTGAGAAGATAGCTGGATCTCCCCCCATATCGCGCCTAGCACCAGAAGGAATATTCCATTCATCAGACCTTCTAAATGTGCTGCCAAACCCATTCTTAGGTTGCTAAAATTTGTTTCGGCAAAACCCGTTAGCAACCCTAAAAAAAACAACATCATGCCGTACCACATCAATCGCCGCTTCATATTTTCAACATTCATAATGCCACCTATAAAAAGCATATCTATGACCGATTTCATGCTGACAAAATGTATGCCACTATTTATGCAGCATCGATGTATGAGGAAGAATTTAAAGTTTTTTTATACAACTGAAGCAGTAAAAATGACAGCGTAGCGACAAATTCAAGCTGTCACTACGCTAATTAAACAATCGATCAACGGTTACTTGTTTGAAGAATGTTTGCTCGGATCGTCTGCAGGATTAACATAAGTCAAAGCAAATGGACCCATTGCTTCAACTTGAACCGTTACTGGCGTCACTGCCATAGCATAATGCCGCATTTCTGCTGGAAGGTGTGCATACCCGCCTACTGGCAATTTCTTCATCATCGACTTATTAAATTTTTCACCCATGCCCAGTGAAAATGTGCCTGAGATCACGGTCACATGCTCATCCGTTGGATGCCAGTGTGGCATGATCTTATAACCTGCAGGCATTTTAAGTCGTATAACAAAAATGCCTGCTTTACTCGGATCTCCAGAAAGAACCGTAAATGAAGCTCCTTTTGGAAAAACCGATGGTGCCTCACCCCACTTCATTGCAGAAGTGGTTAGCACAACATGGGATGGCATATTGGTCTGATCGGCTGCGGCAACTCCAGCCCAAGACATTAGACCAATGGTGACACAAGCGATTATTTTTTTCATCTCATATCTACCTTCTTGATTTAATATGGATTCATGAATAAATCACGATTGGCTGAGCTTCTTTTATTTGCCAGTGAGTAAATTATTAACGTCAAGAACTGCCTCATAAAATAGGCTCGCTCTTTTTTTTATACTCTCTTTACGCTGAGCAGACAATAAAACTCATATGCTCGATTTCATCAACTTGTTTCTATATTTTCCCATTTTCCCCACACAAAAAAACACCCCCAACTCTCATAGCAATGCTATTCGGGTTGGGGGTGTCTGAAATAATGAGCTGGCGATGACTTACTCTCACATGGGTAATCCCACACTACCATCAGCGCTAAGAGGTTTCACTTCTGAGTTCGGGAAGGGATCAGGTGGTTCACTCTTGCTATTGTCGCCAGCACAACTGTTTATGGATACTTGCTTTGGTCTTATTTAGACGCCAAGGCTTTCTACCAAATGAGTTATTAACAGAAGTACTTGAGTTAATTTAAGGTGTTCATTGTATCTAGCTTTTCAACTAAATCAAGTTTGATTGATTATATGTGAATCAATTGATGCTTTACATACAACTGTTTGGGTGTTGTATAGTCAAGCCTCACGAGCAATTAGTATTGGTCAGCTTCATGCGTCACCGCACTTCCACATCCAACCTATCAACGTCGTAGTCTTCAACGGCTCTTTAGGAGACATAAAGTCTCGGGGAAATCTTATCTTGAGGTAGGCTTCCCGCTTAGATGCTTTCAGCGGTTATCCCTTCCGAACATAGCTACCCGGCGATGCGACTGGCGTCACAACCGGTACACCAGAGGTTCGT
>NZ_NEGE01000028.1 GCF_002135355.1 Acinetobacter sp. ANC 4169
TGTAGGCAATCTCTCTACTTTTGAAAGGCCAAAATGAGGATCTCAAAATATATTTGGAGTCCGCAAGAAAAATCTTTTATTTCCCATACACGACATCCTGAGCCAGTTTTAAGCACTGCTTTAAAATGCAGCGCAAGGGATGGGAAACGTGTGGCATCCATGCCACACTCATGAATCTAATATCGACTAAAATCTATTTTCAATTTTGGCTTTACGAACAATTTTTAGTTTCTAAAATGATTTATGAAAGAAGTCTAATTATCAGTTTTAACTCGGCTCAGTAACTCAGTAACTCAGTAACTCAGTAACTCAGTAACCGGGATTTTTGCGAAACTAAAAACTGACTGAAATGTTGATAAGTCAGCGGCAGGGCATCAAAGTTTTTTGCTGCCAATAACAGCTTGCGATTGGCCCAGTCCCCCGTCAGTTCAATTTGCTGAAAAGAATAAACCGAACTTAAACGATTGGCCGCGCGTTTTGGCATAATCGCAATGCCGACACCATTGGCAACGACCTGAGCAATCGCAGCAAAATTGGGTAAACGTAAACGGTACTGAATCGCGCAGCCGAGCAATTTGGCCTGTGTTTCAATCGATTGCTGTAAGGAATGATATTGCATCAGACCCACGAAAGGGTAATTCAGCACATCGGCCAATTGCAGCGCAGATTGATGCTGCAGTTCATGATGCATGGGGCAAATCAGCACCAGAGGATCATCGGAAAATTCCAGGGTCTGTAAATTTTTTGAATTAAAAAAACCTGAAATTAAGCCGAGCTGGGCGCTGCCATTTTCCAGTGCCTGAATAATGTCATTACTTTCCGCTTCTTTTAACTCAATCTGGATATTGGGATTTTCTAGCAGATATTGCGGCAAAAGCAAGGGCAGATATTCACTTTGTGCAGAGGAATTACACCACAGCGTCATTTCACTTTGCGAGCCTGTAGAGAAGGGCAGCATCTGTTGTTGTAATTGTTGAGCCTGCAGCAGCAGCACCTGCGCCTGCGAGGCAAAAACCTGCCCAGCGAGAGTCAGTTTGACCCCGGAAGCATGGCGGATAAATAAATGCACCGCAAACTGTTGTTCAATTTTTTTAATCCGCTCGCTGGCGGCTTGCAGGGAAATTGCGGAGCGTTCAGCACCTTTGGTTAAACTGCCGGTCTCTACAATATTCAAAAACAGTTGCAAATCAAAAAAGTCGAGACGCATGTGCTGAGTCTGCTCAGTGAAATTTGACCCATCATACTAAAATTTGCCCAGTATCAGAGATAAAAAAAGCAGCCTTGCGGCTGCCTGAATTTTTTAAAATATTTTAAATAGTTATTTTAAATGACGATTATGATTTATCGCCTAAGCTAAAGAACCAGTTCAGGATTAATGCTGCAAAGGTCGCAGTACCAATCCCGCCCAAGTTAAAGTTACCAAATTGCAAAGCAAAGTCACCGGTCCCTAAAATAATGGTTACCGCAGCCACCATCAGGTTTTTGTTTTTAGAGAAATCGACCTTGTTTTCAATCCAGATTTTCGCACCGGCAATGGTAATTAAACCGAAGACCACAATTGAGGCACCGGTTAAAATTGCGGTTGGAATGGTATGGATAATGGCGCCAAACTTTGGTGATAGGCCTAAGAAAACCGCGAAGATACCGGCAAATACGAAGATGATGGTGGAATAGACACGGGTCACGGCCATTACGCCAATATTTTCACCATAAGTGGTCATCCCCGGACCACCAACACCACCCGATAAAGTGGTCGCAAGACCATCGGCAACAAAGGCCTTACCAATGTGCGGATCAAGGTTTTCACCGGTCATGGCACCCACTGCTTTGATATGACCCAGGTTTTCAGCCACTAAAATCAGTGCAATCGGCGCAATAATCAGCATGGCATTGAGATCAAATACCGGTGAATGGAAGGTCGGAATACCAAACCAGTCTGCCTGTTGAACCGGAGTGAAATTAATGGGCGTGCCATGCCCCAGTACATTGGAAACAATGTAATAGACCAGATAAGCCAGTAATAAACCGATCAATAACAACAGACGTTGCAATAGGCCGCGAGTAAATACTGCAATCGAACCCATACACAGCACGGTCACCAGCGACATCCACATGTTAAAGTTATTGCCAGCGACACCTTTTACCGTAACAGGTGCAAGGTTTAAACCGATAATCATCACGACGGCACCGGTCACCACAGGTGGCATGAGTTTCTCAATCCAGTTGGTGCCTGTTGCCATGACAATCAAGCCAAAAATGGCATACAGAATACCGCAGGCCATGATGCCGCCAGCAGCCAAGGCCAGATTGGCATTGGGTGCACCTGTGCCCGAAGCGGCATAACCCGTTGCTGCAATCACCACCCCAATGAAGGCAAAGCTGGAACCTAAATAGCTTGGTACACGACCACCGGTCATCAGGAAAAACAGAATGGTACAGATCCCTGACATTAAAATGGCCAGATTAGGATCAAAACCCATCAGGAAGGGTGCAAGCACCGTTGCACCAAACATGGCAAAGGCATGCTGTACTCCCAGTACCACACTTTGTGCAGGTGGCAGATATTCGTTTGTACCTACAGGACGTGCATCGATACTGCCTTCGTACGGGCGCCATTTGGGAAACCAATTGGGCATTTTTTGAGCACTCTAAAGATAAATTGTGCACATCATACGCTTCTTTTTTGGAAGATTTAATCATTGAAACAAAATTTTGTTCAAATTAATGCTATGACTTTTCAAATGTTTTTACCATATGGTAAAAGTTTTTCTATTTAAAAAATAATGCTAAATCAATAGTTAATATGGATGAAGATGTTTCGATTTATTCATAAGTATTTCTTATTTTATTTATAAAAAATATCAAGAAACTTTTGACCATATGGTTAAAAAAAAAGCACATTACGAAAATGTGCTTTTTCTGGGGAAATCAGGACTTAACCGGTATTACGCAGTCCGGCCGCAATCCCGGCAATACTCACCATTAATGCATGATCGACCGGGGTATGTTCGGCCTGACATTCTGCCAGATAGCGACGGCGGCGTTTCATCAACTCGGCCTGTAATAGATGTAGCGGCAATAAATACGGCTTACGCACCTGCATAGACTGATCCAGTACTTCGTTGCTGCTGAGCAGTTGTGATTCACCTTTTAGTGCCAACAAGGTTTGTACCGCATCTTTTAAACGTTGACGCAGTTCGTTGCCGAGAACTTTTAAATCTTCATCATCAGTTAAATGCGATTCGTAATAGAGCGCCACATGACTATCGGCTTTAGAAAGGACCATTTCCAGCATATCAATCAGGGTCTGGAAATACGGCCATTGTTGCAGCATCTCATCCAGCAGCTGTTTTTGCCCCTGATCAATCATCTGGTTAATGGCTGCTCCAGTGCCGAGCCAGGCCGGCAGCATCAAACGGATTTGGGTCCAGGCAAAGACCCAGGGAATGGCACGCAAGGATTCAATACCGCCACTGACTTTACGTTTTGCCGGCCGTGAACCGAGCGGCAACATTTGTAGTTCAAGTTCCGGAGTCACGGTACGCAGGTATTTCACAAAATGGGGATTTTCACGCACCGTTTCACGATAAACCTGTACCGACAGGTCGGTCATGCTGTGCATCAACTGACGCCATTCATTTTTAGGCACCGGTGGGGGAAGTAGAGTGGCTTCCAACGTTGCTGCGGTATAAATCTCCAGATTTTGTAAGGCAATGCCTTCCAGACCAAATTTGAAGCGAATCATTTCGCCCTGTTCGGTCACGCGGATGGCACCGGAAATCGAGCCAGGCGGTTGTGAAAATAGCGCTTGCTGGGTCGGTGCACCGCCACGGCTGATTGAACCGCCGCGACCATGGAACAAGGTCAGTTGTACGGCATGCTTTTGTGCAACCGCAGTCAGTTCTTCCTGTGCACGATACTGCGCCCAGTTGGCCGACATGAATCCGGCATCTTTGGCCGAGTCGGAATAGCCAATCATCACTTCATGTTTGCCCTGAATATGCTGTTTGTACCAATGCATATTGAACAGGGTATTCATGGTATGGGCTGCGCCGTCGAGATCTTTCAGGGTTTCAAATAACGGCACGACGCGCAGCGGATGCTTGATGCCGGCTTCTTTTTGCAGCAGTAACACCGCCAGTACATCACTTGGATATTCCGCCATGGAAATAATATACGCGCCCAGACTTTCTTCCGGCTGCTCGGCTAGCGTGCGCATGGTGGCAAACACTTCCTGCACATCCGGATGTTCAATCAGGCTTTGTTTCGGTTCATTCAGATGTTTAGGCAGTAATGGGCGTTTACTTTGCAATTCTTGCAACAGGAAGTTTTGGCGCGCCTGTTCGGTCCAGGTTTCAAAATTGCCCAGACCCAGATATTCCGTAATGGCAGAAATCGCCTGGCGATGACGACCGGATTCCTGACGGATATCCAGTTTTAACAGTTCAATGCCAAAGCAGTTGACCCGATGAATAAAATCGAGCAGTTTGCCATTGGCAATTTCCGGCAGGTTGCAGGCAATCAGTGAACGGTAGCACAGCAACAGCGGTTGTAATAATTCATCTTTGCTTTTAATCACCAGACTGTCATCGGCATCTTGCCCTTGCAGCTTTTGCGCAAGCCAGTGACGGGTGGCTTTTAAGCGTTCGCGGGTGTCACGCAGATATTCACGGTATGGCTCAGGATGCGCATGACCCAGTGCCTGCATCAGTTCATTGCTACAGTTCTGGATCGACAATTCCCAGCGCAGGTCTTCAATATCGCGCAGGTACAAATCGGCAGCTTTCCAGCGCGATAACCACAATACTTCCTGGGTAATGTTATGCGTGACATTCGGGTTACCATCACGGTCACCGCCCATCCATGAGGCAAAACGCACCGGTGCAACGGTTAAGGGTAAACGTTGGCCACAGTGGTCTTCAACCATTTCATCCAGTTCGCGGATGAACTTGGGAACCGCATTCCACAGGGTTTGTTCAATAGTGGTAAAGCCCCATTTGGCTTCATCGACCGGGGTTGGACGGTGCTGACGGATTTCATCGGTCTGCCAGGCAGAACAAATCAGTTGTTTGAGTTCTTCCAGTACAGCTTTGCGTTCACGTGGGGTCAGCTTTTGTTGATCGGCCTTAAACAGGCAGTCATTAATGTCATCATATTTTTGAATCAGGGTACGGCGGCTAACTTCAGTCGGATGCGCCGTGAGCACCAGTTCAATGTTCAGTTCGCAAATTTGCTTGAATAAAGTATCTGCGGAAATTTCATGGTCTTTGAATTTCTGGAACAGGTGATCGAGCGGATTGGGTGAAGGTGCATTTTCATCAAATTCACTCTTACGGCGACTTCGAACCACATTGTACTGTTCGGCAATATTGGCAAAATTCAGAAAGTGGGTGAATGCACGGGTGAGGGGAAGAATTTCATCATCTTCCAGACTCAAGAACAGTTGTTCCAGCTGTTTTTCGGCTTCAACCTGGCCATCACGCGCACCCTTGGACAGGGCACGAATTTGTTCGACCTGATTAAACAAATCTTGTCCAGCATGCTCCTTGAGGGTTTCTCCCAGCAGGTTCCCAAGTAAGCGCACATCCTCACGCAGTGGAGCATCAATTTGTTGAATCATTTTTTTCATTCTCCTAGGCTTCTCTTTTGAATATACCCCGATTCAATGACATTCCAAGTAGGGGGCAGACAAAAGTCGGTAATCTTTTGCTGCTAAAACTCGCAATTGAGCTGCCGTTTGCGCGGTCAGGAAAATGGAACAACAGCTTTTAAGGTTTTTTTTGATATTTCAGCATAAAGATGTCAATGCTGTACTGAATAATCTGCTGCCTTTCTTCAGGCGTTGGGACTGTGCGCATGCCGAGCAAGACTTCATGATGGCGCATACCGAAAAGTAAAGAAACAATCAGCTGGTTCAAGGTGGTTAATGCTTCGGTCTGAATAAAGCCCAGCTCGATGGCCTGCTGGAAAAAGTTTTCCCACATGGCATTCATACGCAGATGAGATTCATTAAAAAACATGTGTGCCAGTTGATTCTGTTCAACCGCAAGCTCCAGCAATAACAGTTCCAGCTTGATGGCTTCAGGTAAGTTAATGATATTCAGCGCCAGCTCACAGGCATGCACAAATTCTTGATGAAAATCACTGTCAGCATGCAGATTGAAAGGCCGAGCGTCGATCAGTTCCTCACAGGTGGCAGCAATGGCACAGACAAACAGGTTGGCTTTATCCTGAAAGTGATTGTATACCGTCAGTTTGGTCACCCCGGCTTCTTGGGCAATCTGGTTCATGCTGGAGCCATGATACCCATGTTTCAGAAACAGGCTTCTTGCCGCATTTAAAATGCGCTGACGTTTTTCTAAGTCCTTGGGACGGCCCACATTTATTTGCACAATTTTTTCCAAAAAAAATTAAAAAGGTCATTGCATTGACCGGATTATTATAATTACTGTACCAGCCAGTATATTAATTAAAAAATGATCAATTTAAGAGAATTCTTATTTTGCCCTAAAAAACATTTTGAGATAAGAGCGAACTTCATGAGCACAGTAAAGATTGCAGTAAAAACCGCCCTTGCCAGCATGATGATTATTTGCAGTGTGACTTTATTGGGGTGCAGCACGGATGCAACCGAAACAGAACAGGTCCCGTTTGTGATGGTGACTCAGCCGAACAGTAGCCATAATGAGCAGAAAAGCTATGCCGGGGATGTGCAGGCACGTCAGCAAACGGCTTTGGCTTTCCGGGTGGGGGGACAAATTACTGAACGTTATGTCGATGTTGGCGATCAGGTCAAGGTGGGGCAGGTCCTGGCAAAACTGGATGTGAAAGATGCCCAGCTCCAGCTCAATTCAGCAAAAGCTCAACTGGAAAGTGCCCAGTCGGCAGCAAAGATTGCCGCAGATGAACTGCAACGCTTTAAACAGCTGTTGCCGATGAATGCCGTGAGCCGTTCACAATATGACGCCATTGATAACCAGTATAAATCGGCGATGTCTGCGCTGAAACAGGCACAATCCAATTATGAAGTCAGTAGTAACCAGACCGGTTATAACCAGCTGATAGCCAATAAAAACGGGGTGATTACCGCACGTAATATTGAAGTGGGGCAGGTGGTCGCTGCAGGGCAAGCCGCTTATCAGATGGCAATTGCCGGTGATCGTGAAGTAGTAATAGGCGTGCCGGAACAGGCCATTTCAGAAATTAAAGTCGGTCAAACGGCGTGGGTAACCTTATGGTCCAAGCCGGAAGAAAAATTTGCCGGCTATGTGCGTGAAATTTCTCCGGCAGCCGATCAGTCCCGGACCTTTAGTGTCAAGGTGGCTTTACGGGAAGGCAATTCTGCCATTCAGCTGGGCCAGAGTGCACGGGTGTTTTTTAATCAGACCCGAAACAATGTACTCAGCGTGCCTTTGTCCAGTGTTTCGGCCAATGGCCAGCAGGCTTATGTCTGGGTGGTGAAGCCGGACCAGACCATTCATAAGGTGGCGGTAACACTGGGGGCTTATGGTCGTGACAGCGTGCCGGTATTGTCTGGCCTGAATCCGCAAGATTATGTGGTGATTGGCGGCGTGCACTTATTGCGTGAAAAACAAAAAATCCAGCCGATTGACCGTGATAATCGTGCCGTGAAAATTTCGGCAGGAGCTGCATCATGAATTTTAACCTGTCGGAATGGGCACTGAAAAATAAAGGCTTGATCCTTTATTTTATGCTGCTGCTGGGCATCGTCGGGATCGTTTCCTATTCCAAACTGGCGCAAAGTGAAGATCCGCCGTTTACCTTTAAGGTGATGGTGATCCAGACCTACTGGCCGGGAGCAACCGCACAGGAAGTGTCCTTGCAGGTGACGGACCGCATTGAAAAGGAATTGATGAGCACCGGTAATTATGACCGCATCATGGCCTATTCACGTCCCGGTGAATCACTGGTGACTTTTGTCGCCAAAGATTCATTACGCTCCAATCAGATTCCCGATGTCTGGTATCAGGTACGTAAAAAAATCGGTGACATCCAGCATCAACTCCCGAGTGGCGTACAGGGTCCTTTTTTTAATGATGAATTTGGCGATACCTTCGGGAATATCTATGTTTTGACCGGCAAAGATTATGACTACGCCATATTGAAGGAATATGCCGACCGTTTGCAATTGCAGTTGCAGCGGGTCAAGGATGTTGCAAAAGTCAATCTGGTGGGCCTGCAAGACCAGAAAATCTGGATTGAACTGTCCAATACCAAAGCGGCACAACTCGGCATCCCGGTCACCGCGATTCAGCAAGCGCTACAACAGCAAAACACCATGGCCAGTGCCGGTTTCTTTGAAACAGGAACCGACCGCATTCAAATGCGCGTGAGTGGTCAGTTGCAAAATGTCGATGAACTCAAGCAGATGCCGCTTTTGGTGGCAGGTAAGACCATTCAGCTGGGCGATGTTGCCGAAATCTATCGCGGCTTTAGCGAACCGGCTCAGCCACGAATGCGCTTTATGGGAGAAAACGGGATTGGCATTGCAGTTTCCATGCGTAAAGGCGGCGACATTCTGGCTTTAGGTAAAAATTTAGAGACTGAATTTGCCCATTTGCAACAATCTTTGCCCTTGGGTATGGAACTGAAAAAGGTGTCTGATCAACCTGTTGCTGTGAAGCGTAGCGTGAATGAATTCATGAAAGTGCTGACGGAAGCGGTGATTATCGTTTTACTGGTCAGTTTCTTTTCACTGGGTTTCCGTACCGGTCTGGTGGTGGCATTTTCCATTCCACTGGTGCTGGCTATGACCTTTGCTGGCATGAATATATTTGATGTCGGACTGCATAAAATTTCACTCGGCGCTTTAATTCTCGCGCTGGGTTTATTGGTAGATGACGCCATTATCGCGATTGAAATGATGGCGGTGAAAATGGAGCAGGGCTATAGCCGGCTGGAAGCTGCCGGTTTTGCCTGGAAAACCACGGCTTTTCCCATGCTGACCGGCACCCTGATTACCGCAGCCGGCTTTTTGCCGATTGCCACTGCAGCCTCCAGTACCGGTGAATATACCCGTTCCATTTTCCAGGTAGTGACCATTGCCTTGGTGGTGTCATGGTTTGCAGCAGTCCTTTTTGTCCCGTATTTGGGCGATAAACTGCTGCCAGATTTTAATCAAGACCTGCTTCAGAAAGCGCCGTGGTATCAGCGCTTATGGGCACGCTTACGCAAGCAACCTGAACCTCCAGCGGTGCTGCATCATGCCGGTGAACATCATGATCCTTATCAAACCCGGTTTTATCAAAAGTTTAGATCCTGGGTAAATAAGTGCCTGACCTATCGTAAAACCGTGATTGCCACCACGGTCGGCATTTTTGTGCTGTCGGTGCTGATGTTTAAACTGGTGCCACAGCAGTTCTTCCCGCCCTCCAACCGGGCCGAAATTCTGGTGGATTTAAAACTGGAAGAAGGCGCATCGCTCACGGCCACAGAAAATGCCGTCGAGAAAGTGGAAAAATTCCTGTCGACCAAACAGGGCATCGACAACTATGTGGCTTATGTCGGTACAGGTTCCACCCGTTTCTATTTGCCGCTGGATCAGCAATTGCCACAAGCCAGTTTTGCCCAGTTTGTGGTCTTGGCTTCATCGCTGGATGACCGCGATGAAATCCGCAAATCTCTGGATCAGGAAATCCGTAAACTGCTGCCAGATGTACGTACCCGGGTATCATTGTTGGAAAATGGCCCGCCAGTCGGTTATCCATTGCAGTACCGCGTTTCCGGTAAAGACCTGAATCTGGTGCGTCAATGGGCGCATAAAGTGTCGGCGGTGATTGCAGATAATCCGAATACCACCAATGTCCATCTGGACTGGGGCGAGCCAAGCAAGGTTATTCAGCTGAATATTGATCAGGACCGTGCCCGCCAAATGGGGGTGTCGAGCTTAGATTTATCGCAATTCCTGAACAGCTCCATCAGTGGTGCCGTGATTAACCAGTACCGTGAAAAACGTGAACTGATTGAAATTCGTTTGCGTGGTGATCAGCAAGAACGGATTAGTGTGGAATCACTGTCTAGTCTGGCCGTACCCACTGCCAATGGCGGCTCGGTGCCATTGGCGCAAATTGCCAAAATTGAATATAAATTTGAAGATGGCCTGATTTGGCATCGTAACCGTTTGCCGACCATTACCGTACGTGCCGATATTCGCACCAACTTGCAGCCGGCTACCGTAGTGAATGAACTCACTGATAAAATGGATCAGCTGCGTGCCGAACTGCCAAGCGGTTATCTGATTGAGGTGGGCGGTACGGTTGAAGAGTCGGCACGTGGACAAAACTCGGTCAATGCCGGAATGCCGTTTTTCCTGGCGGTGGTGATGACCTTGCTGATGATTCAGCTCAAGAGTATGTCACGCGCGTTTATTGTGTTTTTGACTGCACCTTTAGGACTGATAGGGGTGGTCCTGTTTCTGTTACTGCTGAATAAACCCTTTGGTTTTGTGGCGATGCTGGGAACCATTGCACTATCGGGCATGATCATGCGCAATTCTTTAATTTTGATTGACCAGATTGAACAGGATATTCAGGCGGGACATGATCCCTGGAATGCCATTCTTGATGCCACCGTACGTCGTTGCCGTCCGATTGTGTTGACAGCGCTGGCCGCAGTACTGGCGATGATTCCTTTATCACGCAGTATTTTCTTTGGTCCAATGGCCGTTGCCATTATGGGCGGCTTGATTGTGGCGACCCTGCTCACCTTGTTCTTTTTACCTGCATTGTATGCACAATGGTTTAAAGTGCAAAAAAATAGCCAAACGGAGTAATTTTTTGACAATAATAAGGTGCGAAATATTGAAAACTTCAATATAGTAGCACCTAATATTTGTATACATTTCTATAAAGCAATTTACTGCATATTAAAAATCCAAACATGTGGTAAATGGGGTTAAAACGCACATGAAGCAAGACAATTTAAGCCGACTTCGCCGTTCTATTGCGATTTCCTATGTCTTGATGTTTTTGGCCTTATTTACTGTGATTAGTGGCATATTTGCTTACTGGTTTGCGCGCAAAGTCACACAGGTGGACGAAGTGGAAGTCTGGCTTGAGGCGCAAGCGCTCTGGATCATGCGTAATATTGTGATCTATATAATTCTGGTGTGTTTTGCAGCACTGTGGTTTATTCCACTTATTTTCTTTTATTGGGATAGCGAAGTTTGGGTCAAAGGCTGTACTGTTGCAGGCGTCGTTTTTGCCATGATTGCCTTTTTATTCCTGTTGAATGCCTGGCTGAAAGGGATTTCCCGATTTTTCAAAAATAAAGCCGTTTTCTAAGCTGGATAAACTTTTTTCCCATCGTCCCCTTGTAAAAATTTTTTTCATCCCCAATTTCACTCCACAGTTAAGTATTAAATAAAATTCCGTGAGGAGCATCGCCAGACATGGCTAAACGTGATTATTATGAGGTTTTGGGCGTCGCTAAAACCGCTAGTGATGATGAAATTAAAAAAGCCTACCGTAAGTTGGCGATGAAATATCATCCAGACCGTAACCCGGACAACCCTGAAGCTGAAGAAAAATTTAAAGAAGCTGCTGAAGCTTATGAAATTTTATCCGACAGCGAAAAACGCAGCATGTATGACCGTATGGGGCATAACGCCTTTGAAGGCGGCATGGGCGGTGGTGGCTTCGGTGGCGGTTTCAGCGCAGAAGATATTTTCAGTCAGTTTGGCGACATCTTTGGTGGTGCGTTTGGTGGCGGTGGTGGCCGTGGCCAGCAACGTGCACGTCGCGGATCAGACCTGCGCTACGTTATTGAATTAACGCTTGAAGAAGCGGTTAAGGGTGTGAAAAAAACCATTACCTTTACTGCACCGGCACCGTGTGAGACCTGTGAAGGTAAAGGTTCTAAAAATCCGAACGATGTTGAAACCTGTAAAACCTGTCATGGTGCAGGTCAAGTGCGCATGCAGCAAGGTTTCTTCTCTGTTCAGCAGACTTGTAGCACCTGTCGCGGTCAAGGCAAAATCATCAAGAACCCATGTAACACTTGTCATGGTTCAGGTGTAAAAGATCGTCAGCAAACGCTTGAAGTCACTATTCCTGCAGGGGTGGACAATGGCGACCGCGTACGTTTAAGCGGTAAGGGTGAAGCGATTCGTGATGGTCAGTCAGGTGACTTATACGTAGAAGTGGTTGTGCGTGAGCATGAAATCTTCCAGCGTGACGGTGCAGACCTGTATATGGATGTACCAGTCAGCATTGCTGATGCTGCCTTGGGTAAAGAAATTCAGATTCCAACTCTGGATGGCCGTGTCAGCCTGAAAATTCCCGAGGGAACTCAAACCGGCAAAATGTTCCGCTTGCGTGGTAAAGGGGTTAAACCGGTACGTACCAGCATGCAGGGTGACTTGCTTTGCCGCGTAGTGGTCGAAACACCAGTGAACTTAACTGCTCGTCAACGTGAGTTGTTAAAAGAGTTGCAAGAAACGATGGATGGTGATGACAATAAATCATCGCCTAAGAAAAAATCGTTCTTCGGTCTGTTTGATTAATTCTGGATGACCTCAGAAAAAGGGATGCATAGGCATCCCTTTTTTATTGTATTTATATTTCGTATAAGAGATTTTATGTTAAATGAAATTTGGACTCTATTTTTGTATAGTTTTACTGAACGATTTTTTGTATACTACAACTATACAAAGGAAGGTTTCTTGTGATTGTAGATTTTAAACATAAAGGGTTAGAAAGGTTTTTTAAAACAAGTTCTACAGCAGGTATTCAGTCTGTTCATTCAACCAAGTTAAAAAGACAATTAACTGCTTTGAATGAAGCTCAAAGCATTGATGAAATGAACTTCCCTGGATGGAAGCTTCATCCTTTGAAAGGTAAATTAAAAGATCATTGGGCAATTACAGTGAATGCCAATTGGCGAATGACTTTTATTTTTAAAGACGGTAATGCGTATATCGTGGACTATCAGGACTACCATTGAGGTGAATATGATGATGAATAATCCAGCTCATGCAGGTGAGTTAGTTTCAGAATGGTTAGATGGGTTAAAAGAAGAAGGACAAGCGATTACGATCACAGAACTTGCTGAGCGCATCCAAGTGACACGTCCATTACTTTCTCGAATTATTAATGGCAAAGCACCTGTAACCGCAGATGTGGCTTTACGTTTACATGATGCTTTAGGTATCAGTGCAGACCTGTTAATGCGTGTTCAATCTAAGTATTCACTCTGGATAGAATCACAAAAACAGCGTCCGCAGATTCAACCATTTTTTGTTAGCTGTTAGTACCTAGTTTTTTCCGCTAAGCATTAGAATTATTACGAATAACATCCATCCAAACGCTATAATTCTATTGTTTTTAGTAAAGGTTTTACTAAGAGTAAACCATGCAAAAATATAAGGCATAATGAATATGCCAATCCATAATAGGATCCGCTTGGTTTTCTCAAATTTTACTTCAGCAGGTGAACGAAATTGTTGTGGTATGGCAGGTATAGTTGAACTTGTATTTTTTAAATAAGAAAATTGTTGTGGTGGCTTGTGATATTTTTGAGGACAGCTTTTAACAAATGATTTTAGCTCAAATATAGCATCAGTGATGTCACGTTTTCCCTTAATTCCTGTGTCTTCTGAATAGATTACTTTTTCAATAATCTCTTTAGCATGGAGGGAAAGGGCTTTAAATTTTTCAAAAGCTTCATCTCCGATTAGAAGTTCATCCAGATCAATACTATCATTTTGAATTTGTTTGGGATCATAGCCATAAAGTTTTATGAAAGAGAAGACGCTTTCATTTAAATCTGAAGCCGATTTAACTAAAAAATTTTGGAATTCTTTATTTTTTTATTTCTTTTGCTGTTGGTTTATTATTTATAGATTTACCAAAAGAAAAAGAAATACCATCAAGAGATTTACCTGCTCTTATTCTAAAACTCATGACTTACCCCTAACTATTACATACTTTCTTTGAGGCACTTACAGAGCCATCATTACACATAAATTTTTTATCAGAAGTACAATGCTTAACTCCCCCTTTCTTGCCAGAACAAGGCTTATTTCCTTTAGCAAAAACTGGGTTCATAGTAAGTGAAGCTAATAAAAATATCGATATGAATTTCATAATCTTGATCCTAGACAGTATCGTGGACAATCGGTCCCTCTAAATTCTTAAAATAATTCTGTTCAAAAGCTTCTGGACTTAACCAGCCATTTGCAGAATGCCGTCTAATTCGATTGTAGTAAATCTCAATATATTCAAACAAGACAGCATTGGCTTCTTTTCGGGTAGTAAACAC
>NZ_NEGE01000029.1 GCF_002135355.1 Acinetobacter sp. ANC 4169
GAGGTTTTCCGTTTCTGGGATCGCCTCTGGGGATTCCCTTTATGAAAGGCGGGGGGGTAAAAGAATTCTTTGGCCGTGCCTCGGACGGTTACCGCCGTATCCGTAACACATTGCGTTTCTTGCTTGCCAACTTGAACGGTTTCCAGCCAGCAACTGATGCATTGCCAGTGGATCAGTTGATTGCCTTGGATCAATACATCTTGCAACGCGCAGCTGACGTACAAAAAACCATTCAGCAAGCTTATGAAGATATGAACTTCCATATCGTTACTAACGCGTTGACCAACTTCTGTATCAATGACTTGGGTGGTTTCTATCTCGACATCATCAAAGACCGTCAATACACCACCAAAGCAGATTCACAGGCACGTCATTCTGCACAAACTGCGCTGTATCATCTGGTACAAGCCTTTGTCCGCTGGATGGCACCGATCTTAACCTTTACTGCTCAAGAAGCTTGGCCTTTGATTCCAGGACAAAGCGAGAAGTACGTATTCACAGCTGAGTGGTATGACATTCCGGTGGCTTCAACTGCAAACCTGGTTTCAGAAGCCGACTGGCAGACTTTAATTAGCGTTAAATCTGCGGTAAACAAGCAAATTGAAGCGGCACGTAATGCCAAACTGATTGGTTCTAACCTGTCTGCCAAAGTTGAACTTTGGGCCAATGCGGAATTGAAAACAGTGCTTGATCAGTTAAGTGATGAACTTCGTTTTGTTCTGATTACTTCACAAGTGCTGGTGAATGACTTGGATGATGCTCAAGGTGAAGCGACCGATCTTGAAGGTTTACGCGTTAAAGTTTCAGCGGCAGATGGCGAAAAATGTGCACGCTGCTGGCATGTGCTTCCTGATGTAAATACACATCACGAACATCCAGGTCTTTGTTCTCGTTGTATTATTAACCTTCCTACAGGTCAAGGCGAAGAGAGAAAGTATGCCTAATCCGCAAAATAAAAAGGGCTTATTTCAATTCTATCCACACAATTTGCTGTGGGTCGGATTATCCATTTTGGCAATTATTCTGGATCAATGGACCAAATGGTTTGCAACAACCCATCTGAATTATGCAGATCCGGTACCTGTACTGCCCTTTTTAAACTGGACATTGCTACATAACTATGGCGCAGCCTTTAGTTTCTTGTCCGATGCCGGTGGATGGCAACGCTATTTCTTTACTTCGCTGGCAGCGTTAGTGTCTGTGATTTTTGTGTTTTGGCTGATGCGTATGCCGAAAAAAACTGTGGTTTTACCTATGGCGATTGCCCTGATTTTGGGTGGAGCCATCGGTAATTTAATTGACCGGGTATCTTTAGGTTATGTGGTCGATTTTATTCACGTGTATTACAACAACAGCCACTTTCCTGCTTTTAATATTGCAGATAGTGCCATTACCGTAGGTACTATCTTGCTACTGATCGATACGTTTTTCCTAGAGAAACAACGTATTCAACGTGCGGAAGCGCAACACAATGACTGATTTTATTAATCCAAACGAAGAAACTCGTATTGAAGATGGCTCTAAAGTCGAGCTGCATTTTTCGGTTGCCATTGAAAATGGTGTGGAAATTGACAATACCCGTAGCCGTGAAGAACCTGTCAGCCTGGTAATGGGTGATGGCAGCTTGTTGCCAGGTTTTGAAAAGGCCCTGTTTGGTTTACGTGCCGGTGACCGTCGTACCGTAAGTCTTCCTCCGGAAGAAGCATTTGGTCCGTGGAATCCTGAAAACGTACAAAAGTTTGACACGGTTAAATTCGAGCAGCCACCAGTTGTAGGCCATATGATTGAATTTGAAGATAAAGCCAAGCAAAGCTTATTTGGCGTGGTGAAATCGGTCGGTGAAGACATTACTGAAATTGATTTTAATCACCCGCTTGCCGGCAAAGATATTACCTTTGAGGTGGAAATCTTCAAAGTGACGCCTGCAGGCCAGCAAGGCATTAAAATTATGTAAGGGTTCAGCCTTATATGTTTAAAAGCTCCTTCGGGAGCTTTTTTATTTTCTGTTTTTATACAAAGATTGAAAAATACAAATCCATAATATTCAATGAATAACATTCATAATAAGTTAGAGATGAAAACTTTAAAAATTTAGGCTCAATACATGAAAATATATATTGTCGTGGGTAGCGTGCGTGAAGGCCGAACTGCCATTAAAGTAGCACGCTGGGTAAAACGCAGCATCGATCAAGCCAATTTTAGTACCGTTCAGGCCGAACTGGTCGACTTAAAAGAATGGGCCCTGCCGATTTTTGCCGGCAGCCATCCGCCAATAACAGGCATTTATGATCAACCCAAACAGCAAGACTGGGCCGACAAAGTTGCTTCGGGCGATGCTTTTATCTTTATTAGCCCTGAATATAATCACGGTTACAGTCCGGCGCTTAAAAATGCACTCGATTACGTCGGTAAAGAATGGCAAGGTAAACCGGCTGCGTATATTGGCTATGGTGCCACTAATGGTTCCCGTTCCATAGACCAGATTCGTCAGGTCGGTACCCAACTCGGTTTAATCGACAGTAATGCGATTATTGAAATTCGCGATATTTTTTCACGCAATAAAACCGAAGAATTTGAACCCAATGAATTTGACCAAAAGACTTTAAAAGGTGTGCTGGACAAACTGATTCAATACGTAAGTTCCTGATGTGTAGAACTGTTGTACGCTTAAGCTTACAACAGTTGCCGAATATATCCACTTTTCACACATTACCTTTCACGCTATATTTAACTCATAGCGAGACAGGAAGTCTCTAAGCTTAAAACTAAAAAGATAAGCGATATAACAGCAGGATGCTGCAAGGTACGACAGGAGTTATACCTTAAAATGAATATGAAAAAGCCTCGACAGGATGTCGGGGCTTTTTTTTGCCCAGGATGTTGATCTGACTGACCATTTATCGAAAACTTGAAGCAAAACCACTAAAATTTACATGCGACTGAAATTTCAAACCCTATAATCATAACCATTTAAAAATGATGAATCACTGGAATAAAACTCGGAATTATTCCAGACATCCTAAACAAAACAATAAAAATGTTTGAGAGAAAAGAAATGCAATTAGAACACCATTTGCTGAACAATTATGCCAAATTGTTTATTGCCCCTGAAAATAGCAATACCTCACAGGACTTGGCACAATATATTGAACAGAACCTTGAACAGCTGATGCAACAGTTACATCAGTACGGTATTTTGATTTTTCGTGGATTTAACATCCAGCATACCGATGAATTTCATCACCTGGTTGAACAGCAATTCAAATTCCAGCCCTGGAATGCTTTTAATCCCAATATGCCAAGTTGGGTGGCATCCTGGATGCGTAAATACAGTGAAAGTATTCTAGGTGCGGGCGATTATCGGCGTTATATTGACCGCAATACCGTTCAATTAGGCCCGGTCGAGAACTCTATCCAAGGTCCGCATGTAGAAGGTGGTGTTCGTTCTGAACGCTCACGTTATATTGCTTTATATTGTCAGGAACCCTCAACTTATCTGGCAGAAACAGGCTTTAATAATCTGGAACAGATTTGGGAAAACTTTCCCGAAACAGTAAAGCAGAAATACCAAGGCACCTGGAACCATTTTTCTTATGTTTCTTCACGCAAGGTCAATTTTATCGACCGGATCTTGCTGAAAAAAAGTCCGTTTAGCGTCTCTATACGGGCGGACAAAAAAGCCAAGCTGACTTTACAACGTTCACCTTTGGTCATTAAGCACCCGGTTACGCAAAAACTGGCAGTCCAACCTTGGGCATTTGCCAATAATACCAATCCATTTGCACATCAAGCAGCACAAAACTGCTTTGAAAATCGTGGTGATATTGAACTGGATTCTACTGCGGGTGGCATGCAACTGACCTGGGAAATTTTTAACCAGCAAGGTGAGCAAGTGGAATGGAACGATCAAGACAAGCAGGCCTTTTTTGATGCCATGTACCGTGATGCCCTGTTACTGCAATGGCAAAAAGGTGATGTAGCCATTGTGGATAATATCAAGATCGCCCATTGGCGTATGAATGGCGAACAAGGCAATCGTAAACTGATCCAGATCCAGGCCAATGCGTTTAATGCCGATGAGCATTATGCAGCCTAATACAATCCAATCATGAATGCCGATCTTTTCAAAAGCCCGCCTCAGGGCTTTTGAATATTATGGACTGCATTATTTCGCAGTCATTTTCAGCAGTCTGGCATTATTGCCATCTTCCAGCACCCAGATTGAACCATCTGGGGCTTGCAGCAAATCACGGATACGCTGCTTCATATCCACGCGCTGTACTTCAGCCACAGGTTTTATGGCTGTATCCACCACAACAATAGACTTGGAAGATAAACCGCCAATTAGGGCTTTATTTTTCCATACAGGGAATTGAGAACCGCTATAAAAAATCAGGCTGGATGGAGAGATTACGGGTGTCCAGCTGATTTCAGGTGCTTTAAATTCAGGACGGGTATTATGGTCAGGAATATCTCGACCATCATAATGATCGCCATTTGAAACCAGTGGATAACCGTAATTTTCACCTTTTAGAATCAGGTTTAGTTCATCTCCACCTTTAGGCCCCATTTCCACCACCCAAAGTTTCCCATTAGGATCGAATGCTATACCTAATGGATTTCTGTGACCCAATGACCAGACCTGTTTTGCAATCTCTCCTTGATTCGTAAATGGATTAGCTGCAGCTGGCGTTCCATCATCATTTAAACGTAATATTTTGCCTAAATTGGATTGCATATCCTGTGCAGGATCAAATTTCTGACGTTCACCCGAACTCACCCAAAGTTTTCCATCCTGACCAAACAGGAGTCGATGGGCATAATGTCCCTGACCTTGTACCTTAGGTACTTGTCGCCAAATAGTTTTCAGATTTTTAACTTGCGGTTTTTGGCTATTGGACAAATCTAATTCACCACGAGCCACCACCGCCCCGTAGCCTCCCTGTCCTGCTTCTGCGTAGCTTAAGTAAATGATGTGGTTCTGTTCAAATTGTGGATGCAAGGCGATATCACCCAAGCCGCCTTGTCCACCATAGGCCACTTTAGGCATGCCTTTAACTTCGGTCTTGTGTTTGGTTTGAGGATCAAATAGCTGTAACTTTCCCTTTCTTTCCGTGACCAGTAAATGTCCATCCTTTAAAGATGCAATCGCCCACGGTTCATTAAACTGTGCGAAGTCCGTCAGTTTATAAGCTTGATTAACTGAACCTGAAGAAGGTTTGGAAGATGTGGTTTCTGCGGCTGACTTGGATGCCGAATTTGCAACGTCCGTTTGTGCATTACATGCGGTTAAACTCGATGTACTGATGAATATGATTGTGGTCAGCATATGCTGTCGGAATATTTTCATCATTATTATCCTCTGCCATTCAAATAGCTCATCACTTTTATTCTAAGTACAATATTGAAAATCACTATTTTTTATTGGTAACAAACTTTCATTTCGCTTGGTCTGGTGGGGGGTTGTGTAAGAGATAACGTACATAAAATGGTTCTATTGGCGTATATCTCCTTCCAGATAAATTTCTTATTCTAAATTCATCAGGAGACAGGATGTTTCCCAAACAGAAAACAACAATAATAAGGTTTGAGCATCAGGACGTGAGGTAGAACAGCCGTTATACCTAAGCAACGCATACAAAAAAAGCCCCGATAGGATATCGGGGCTTTTTTTCATCTATTGTTTTTCTCTGTTGTTCTATCAGGCTTTTTTCTATAAATGCTTACAGTCGAAGGCTAAAAAAGCAACATTTCAAAAAATGCCTTATTGCTAAGCTAAAGACCCCTGCAGATATTGAGATATACAATCATGGTCAAGAAAGTTCTGTTTATCACCTCGAACGTGGGCATTGAACACGATGAATTAGTCCAGCCTTTGGATTTCTTGCAGTCGCATGGTTTTGTGGTGATTCATGCTGCAGAAAAAAATGAAGATGTCCAAACCATGGAAGGTGATAGCAAGCCAAGTGCACAATACACACCCGATACCACCATGCATGAAGTCAGTGCAGAAGATTATGATTTGCTAGTGATCCCTGGCGGGACAGTGAATGCTGATAAATTACGTATTAATGAAGATGCCCAGCGCATCATTCAGTACTTTGCCGATAACCAGAAACCGATTGCAGCGATCTGTCATGGGCCATGGGCATTGATTGATGCAGGTCGGGTCAAAGATAAACATCTGACTTCTTATAAAAGTATTAAGCTGGATCTGCAAAATGCCGGTGCAAAATGGGTCGATGAAGAAGTGCACCGCTGCAATACCAATGGTTGGGTGCTGATTACTTCACGTAATCCTGATGATTTACCCGCTTTTAATACCGCGATTGTTGAAGAACTGGAAGTGGATATGGATATTATCCCGTAGTTCTAAGCTGTTTCCAAAAAGGAACCCCAACTTGTGGGGCTTCTTTTTTATTTAAGTGATTGATTTAAGACAATCCTTTTAGGCTCTTTAGATAACTCACTATTTCTTGATTTCCTGCCATTTCGGCAAGTTCTAAAGCTGTATAAGTACTGCGATGGTTAATATTCGCACCTTTACTAATCAATAGCTTAACAACCTCTAGATGATCGTTTTCAGCAGCTGCATGTAAGGCGCTATAACCTTCTTCATCGGCAGAGTTGACATCCAGACCATCGTTGATGCCCTGTTCGACCTGGTCAATGTCGCCTAAGGATGCCCAGTACACCAGTTCAGGAAGATGTAGTTCGTCATCATCTTCAGGGATTGAGGAGAATGAGTTGAGTTTCATAATGCAGACCTTGGATTATTTTTCAAATAATGGCTTATATCTTGCCATAAGTTCCTCTTCGTCAAGCTCCAAAATAGATGATAATTTTTTATAATCTGGTAAAGGAGATCTCTTTAATATTGACTGAAACTCAGCATTATCATTTGGCTTGTACGTTAAAATTGATCCATATCCCTTTATCAATTTTAAATTTATTTTCTGCTTTGCAACTTCTGGAAACTCTTGTAAAAAATCATAAAATCCAATAATTAAATCATCTATTAAGACTATTAACCACTCACTTAAATCTATAACCCGAGCTAACTCGCTTAAGTCTGCAATTTGTGAAATTTCCTGACAATTAATGTTTATACTAGCCCTATTTGATTCTCTCTTATTCAAGATTTCCTTCTTAATTTTCTCACTTGATTCATTGCGAGTTTGCAGCATCTTAATTACGGATGAATAGTTGGAAAACAAAATAAGTAAATTGGGGATGTTATTCCATTTAGAAGGTGAACTGCTAGATATAAAGGCTAACTCATGATATGGAAAACTATAACTCTTATCCTCCAAAATTATAAATGGTATAGCGAAAAATCTTTTTAATGGATCATTACACAAGTTATTGTAGTAATTAAATTTGATAGCTATCAATGATTGATGGATTTCATTAGCTAACAATAGCCATTTATTTACAGTGTCCAACTTTCTTTTTTCTAACACTATTTTTTCTTGTCTATGAAAAACAAAATATCCAAGCAATGCGCCAAAAAAAGAAGAAAACAGAGCTATTGTTATTGGAAAAATATAATCTTTAAGAATATCTGGTTCTTGTTTTAATTGTAAAATTGCTTCTGCTATTAGTTGTTCTTCGCTCATATTTTTAACATGAATTTTTTTATAAAATTCATTTCTTATAACATGAAAAAGCCCCCTTTCGGAGGCTTCTTTTTAAACTTAATGTTTAAGCTTTAGACACTGCCGGTTCAGCTGACCCAATCTTTTCAGACTCATCATCATGCATAATCAATGCAACCGCAATCGCAGTAATTAGCACCGGTAAACCGACCGCCATAAAGTTGAAATGAGCAGGCAGGTTCATGCCTAGTAAGCCACCAATCAGGATTGGGCCTACAATCGCGCCCATACGACCAATCGCAGACGACCAGCCAATACCTGTCGAACGTACTGCCAATGGGTAGAACTGCGCAACATAGCTATATAGCAACATTTGCGAACCGATTGATGCTGCACCAGCCAGGAACACCAAGATGTAAAGTAAGAATTGGTTAGATGCAAAGCCCATTGAGCTCATCACAATCGCACCCATCATACCCAGGAACATTAGCACCGGTTTCAAGTGGAAACGATCCGCAAGAATACCGCCACCGACAATACCCACAACCGCACCAACGTTCATGACCATCATGAACATCAAGCTGTTGTCCATCGAGTAGCCTGCCGCCATCATTAATTTCGGTAACCAGCTGCTCAGTGCATACATGGTTAACAGACAAGTGAAGAACGCGACCCAGAATAGTAAAGTATTGACCGCACGACCACGACGGAACAAGCTCACCACGTTGGCTGCTTCAGGCACACTTTCCTGTGGTAAAGTAAATGTGGTCTGGTCCGTAACCTTGGTATTTGGCGACAGGCGACGCACAATACGACGTGCTTCAGCCTGCTTGTTTTGCTTTACCATAAACGCCAAAGATTCAGGCAAGAATTTCCAGATTACAGGCAGTAAAAATAAAGGAATACCGGCGATAAAGAACATGATTTGCCAACCAAAATCAGGCGTAAACCATGAACCAAGCAAAGCTGCCATGACTCCACCTACCGCATAACCGCTGAACATGGTAGTCACCAAGGTACTACGCATCTTTTGTGGAGCATATTCAGAAGTCAGTGCCACCAGGTTTGGCATCACACCACCAATACCAAGACCGGCAAGGAAGCGTAAAATGCCGAATTCAGTTGGGTTAGAAGCAAAACCACCTGCAAAGGTTAAACCGCTAAATAATACGATACAGATCATAATCACTTTCTTACGACCAATCTTGTCCGCTAAAGAACCAAAGATCATCGCACCAAACATCATGCCTGCAAGAGCTGTACTGGCAAGCATTCCTGCTTGAACGGCACTTAAGCCCCAGTCCTTCATTAATAGTGGTAAAGTTACACCATTAATTGCCAAATCATAACCATCAAATAAAATTACCAGTAAACACCAAGCAACTACATTGAAGTGAAAAGGCGTAAATTTCGCATTGTTGACTACAGAATTTATATCTACAGTTTCCATTGTCATCGTTCTCATCTCCCATGAGTACTTGTCCACATACTTAACAATCAATTGTTAAGTAAAATTTATCGCAGCCAATATACGCATATGATTTTTGATAAACAATAAGACTAAAGATTATGAACATTCCTTTATAATATTAATGATATCTATATGTATTAAAAGGATTTATTTATAAAATAAATGACTTTTAATTTGGTATTAATTACAGTGATACAGGTCACATTTTTGAATAAAAACCAATCAATCACTTTCTATTTATTAAAATAATCTAAACAATATCGAATATAAAAATGACTATAAAACTTGCTAATTTCAAAAAAAATATGCTCTGAATTTTTATATTTTTTATGGAATATCCTCTATAAATTTTTCCGCACACAAAAAAACACCCCCAACTCTCCTAGCAATGCTATTCGGGTTGGGGGTGTCTGGAATAATGAGCTGGCGATGACTTACTCTCACATGGGTAATCCCACACTACCATCAGCGCTAAGAGGTTTCACTTCTGAGTTCGGGAAGGGATCAGGTGGTTCACTCTTGCTATTGTCGCCAGCACAACTGTTTATGGATACTTGCTTTGGTCTTATTTAGACGCCAAGGCTTTCTACCAAATGAGTTCATTAACAGGTATATCTGAGTTGAATATTGTCATACTAACGAGCTTATGAATCAAGCTGTTTTGATGAATATCGAATCAATTGATCCTCACTTCTTTCGAAGTTCGTACAACAACTGTTTGGGTGTTGTATAGTCAAGCCTCACGAGCAATTAGTATTGGTCAGCTTCATGCGTCACCGCACTTCCACATCCAACCTATCAACGTCGTAGTCTTCAACGGCTCTTTAGGAGACATAAAGTCTCGG
>NZ_NEGE01000003.1 GCF_002135355.1 Acinetobacter sp. ANC 4169
CCGTCCGCCGCTAAGTTATGGTGCAAGCACCACAACTCCGCTCGACTTGCATGTGTTAAGCCTGCCGCCAGCGTTCAATCTGAGCCATGATCAAACTCTTCAGTTTAAAATCAGTAGTACCTTTAAAGGGCACCAATCTTGGCTCATCAATTTTCTGACAAATATTTCTCAAATAAACTTCGAGTCATTTCTACCATCAATCAATGAAAATAATTTCGATCGATCAACCAGTAAAAATCCACACAAGTTGTTCTTCATAATCTCTTAATGATCTTCTTGTTGGTTCGTCACCAGCAAGCTAGGTCGGCTATATTACTCTTTATTTCTAAAAAGTCAACCGGTAATTCAAATTATTTTTAAACTTTCTTCCTAAAACCCAACCCAATCAATTTTAACTAAGTTGCTGTTTTATCAGAAGTTTTAATCTTCATCACCGCCGATGGATGTGCATTCTACAGCATTTCAGAACCAACACAACCCCTATTTTTAACTTTTCATATCATCAGGATATTTTTTGGTCGTTTTATCATTTTTTCCTACATATTTTGATCAAATTTGTTTTAATACGCCTATTCAAAGACCTGTTAATATATTTTATTACGTATTTTTAGCTTTAAGCACCAGCTTATAAAGCTCTAGGATTATTTATGCGTCACTTTCATTATATTTGGGCTAGCTTTTTATCTTTAGGATTAATGTCTCCTGTATTTGCACAGGATTCAGTCCCTTCTGCTGAGCCTCAAGCAACATCGGACCTAGATTCTACTACAGCGCAAACCTCGTCTACCCAACACCCCCGTCTTGAAGCACTGAAAGAATTAAAAAACATTAAAGCCAAAGATTTGAAAGTGAATGCTAACGCAACCCAACCTGAAAGCCAGAAAGATCCATTACAACCCTTAAATAGACAGGTGTTTGCTTTTAATGATGCATTGGATCGCAACGTTGCCCGCCCACTTGCCATTCAATATAAAGAAAAAGTTCCTACTGAGGTGCGCGGCTCTTATCGCCAGTTTCGCAAAAATCTAGGTGAGCCATGGAATGTGGTAAACCAGTTGATTCAAGGCCGTCCGCTACGTGCTGCAGAATCGTTGGGTCGCTTTACTATCAATACACTTACCACCTTGGGCTTTGCCGATCCGGCCCGAAGAATCGGGTTATCTGCCGAAGAAGAAAACTTTGGTACAACGCTGGGTTATTACGGCATTCCTTCTGGTCCTTATCTGGTATTGCCCGTGTTTGGCCCAAGCACCTTCCGTGACACTTTGGGTCTGGTTGTAGATGGTCAGGCACGCCCACAAAAGTATATTTTAGAAGACCATGACGGGCTGTACTGGAGTGAACAAGTATTACGCGGTATTGATGCACGTTCACTACTTTTAGAAATTGAAGATGTACTCCAAGGTGATAAATACTCGGCTATACGTGATATTTATTTACAACGTAAAAATTTCTCTATTGCCGAAAAGAAAGGACTCGAACCTGAAACCATGTTTATTGAAGATGATCAAGACAGTTCTGAAGATCAAAATCAAGATAATCCTGATCAACCTAATGATGAAACATCTGAAGATGATGTAGACAGCTCAAGTAAATAAGTCGTATCTATTTAATAGAAATATGATCAGCACAGCATCTTCCTTTGCTGATCATTAGATTGTTATAGTACAACTCTAGATGTTACCCATTTAAGGATCATACAATTTCTTTATGTATTTCATTCAACCGACTCGCAATATTCCTTATTTAGATCAGGTACTCAGTACACTTCCCGGTGTACAAATGATTCACATAGATGATATTGGCTTGTATGACCCAACTATCTTGGCGATTGCTGATGTGCAGGACTACCTTACTCATCAGTGGTCACTGCCTACTCTGGTGCTGGCTTTTGAAAATGAAGGTACGGCATTGGCCCAAGCATGGGAATTAGGCGCTCTGGCTGGCTGGATCTGGAACAAACTGCCCAGTGATCCACGAGATTCTTTACTTAAAATTGATGCACAATACAAACGCAATCAGGATAGCCGTGACCTACCCTCAGCGGCATATTTGCAACAGTGCTTGCTTCCCAATCCAATTGAACTGATCAATTATAAAGTTGAAACCCTGTTTCAACCTTCTGCTTATCTTTCTGGCGACTGGTACGACTACTGGAAAATCAGCGATAAAGAAATCATGTTTTATCTGGCGGATGTTTCTGGACATGGTGTCACCAGCAGTTTATTGACTTCCTGGATGGCTGCCTTTCATGGTCGATCCAAAACACCACGTGAGTTGATTAAAAAGCTCAATGGTATGTTGGTGCAAGAAAATATTGAAAAGCACATCACCATGATTGCCGGTGTTTTAAATTTAGAGACCCATCAATTGCGCTGGTCAAGTGCCGGACATTATCCACCCGCCATTATTTTTGAACCTAACCAGCCACCTAAAATTTTAAACACCAGCAGTTTCCCTCTAGGACTGACTGAAGACCTCGAAGTAGAAGAGTTTGAATGTGTGCTGAATCGGCATGCACGGTTTATTATTTGTTCAGATGGTGCACTCGAACCTTTCGATGGTGGACTGAATGAACAATTTGAAAAATTGGTCTTTCATTTGCAGAATCAATCATTTCAAGCCCCTGAACATGTGGCAGACGACATTGCCATCTTAAGTTTACGCCGAATGAATTAATCACATAATCAATATGTTAACTTTCAATTAAGTAAACTACGACTGTTGGCTACTTGAGTCTATAGTGGCCCTATGTGATAATTTTAGAATCCTTCTCTGCAAATGGCATTTATATGTCAACAGGTCATGTTGAATATGCAAGCTTGAATGGAACGCATATTTTTAAGCTTATTGGCGAAGTGCGTGCCCAATCTTGTATCAGTCTAGACAAACTCCTTAGTAAAATTGAACAGCAATCGAATGTCGTTGGGGCAATTGTAGATTTGACCCAAACTACATTCATTGACAGTACGGTTTTGGGCATTCTGGCCAAGCTTGGTTTAAAGCTGAAACAGACCCATCAAATTCAGGCTGTCATGTTATCTACTAATCCCGATATTAGTACCTTGGCCAATAGCATGGGCCTGGGACAGGTTTTTGTGATTTTAAATTACTGCGGTGACCCGAAAGTTTGTACCCGCGAATTAATGGAAGAGCACATTACCCATAACGCCATGCTAACCACTGTTTTAGATGCACATAAAACATTGATGAAGCTGAATGAAAGTAACCAAAATATGTTTGAGCCTTTGGTTAAGCAATTACAAAAAGAACAAGACACCCTCGAACAAGTGTCGCAACAAAACGTATAAAAATATTGCTTAGAGCGCGCCACATGACTTTACTCTCTGTTGTACAAATGAACTCTCAAGATGATATTGAAGCCAATTTCATCGTGATTGAGTCGTTAATACAACAAAGTAAAGCAGATGGTGCAGAGCTAATTGTTTTTCCAGAAAACTTTGTCTGTTTTGCAGGTGGAAAACAACGCGAGACAGCTGCTCAGTTTGAAAGCATTAAGCAGCGTCTGGAACAGCTCGCCCATCAATATCAAATCTGGATTGTGGCAGGTACATTGCCCTGCCCATTCCGCCCTGATGGCTCGATCATTACTGATGGGCGTGTACGCACTGTCAGTCTATGTATTAGCCCTGAAGGCACCGAAGTACGTTATGATAAAATTCACCTGTTTGATGTACAAGTGGGTGATGCTGTCGGTGGATATCAAGAATCTCAATTCTTTGAACCAGGAACAGATGTAGTCGTCGCAAAAACACCGTTTGGCAATATTGGTTTGATGGTGTGCTATGACTTACGTTTTCCAGAACTGGCACTCACTTTACGTAGTCAAGGTGCAAATATACTGACTGCTCCCGCGGCATTTACCTACACTACAGGTCAAATGCATTGGCAGTTACTGTTGCAAGCACGTGCGATTGATAGCCAATGTCATGTTTTAGGCGCAGCTCAACAAGGCTGGCATGGTGAAAAGCGTCAAACTTGGGGACATGCTGGTGCAAGCAATAGTCGCGGTCAAATTTTAGATATCATTGATAGCGAAGGTGCTAGTTTAATTACTGTTCCTTTTGACCTTACCGAACAAGAAGCTGTTCGTGCATCTATGCCTTTAATTCAGCACCGTAAAATTATTAATTATTAATTATTAATTTTTAATTCAATTCAGCTTTAAATTTTTACTGTATAAAAATTACAAAATCCCTGCTTATTCTTTCATCAAAATCCCACACGATAACAGCTCATATCAGAATCACAGGGATCATAAAAATGCCTTTAGAAAAAGCAGTCTATACAGCAAAAGCAAAAGCTACAGGTGGGCGTGATGGGCGTGCCACTTCATCGGATGGAATTTTAGATGTTAAATTAGCCGTGCCTAAAGAAATGGGGGGATCGGGTGGCGGCACCAACCCGGAACAGCTTTTTGCAGCCGGTTATTCAGCGTGTTTTTTAGGTGCAATGAAATTTGTTGCTAGTCGCGATAAATTGAATATCAGCAAAGAGGCTTATATTGAAGGTGAAGTGGGAATTGGCCCTATACCGACAGGTTTCGGCATTGAAGTAACCTTAAATATTCATTTAGAAGGCATGGATCAGGCTGAAGCGCAAAAACTGGTGGATGCCGCGCATATTGTTTGTCCTTATTCCAATGCGACACGCGGCAATATTGATGTAACTTTGAATGTGATTGTTTGATTGACTGTATACATCCCAAAGCAATTGCTTTGGGATTTTTTTAAATAATTTTATAAAAAATATAACCTTAAAATAAAAAATATCTATTATATTAAGCAAAAAACACAACATTGAATTTTATAGAAAAAGTATTTTTAACACTAAAAATTGTCATTTTTTAAGGGGGGAAACATGTCATTAGGTGCAATCTATTTATGGGAGCCAGAGGTTACGGGTAAATTTCCAAATTTGAATGAATCTGAACGTACAGCTTATGAACTTTACCAAAAGCATCGAAATACTCCTGCCAAGGGAAGAAAGATAAAAGACTGGGCTGAATTTATGCTTAGCAAAGTAATTGATGATGCCTATAGTGATTATTTCACAGAAGAAACAAAACAATGGTGTGTTAACTTACAGAAAGCCCTTTTAGCCGACGATTATGCTGTTTTAGAGTTGGATAATTTTGACCATATTGCTCAGGGCGATGCATTATATCGGGTATTTTATGAAGCCGTTAAGGAAACGGGTGTGGGTTTTTATGAACCGCGCTTTGCTGTGTGGGGATTCAGTGTTTTACAAGTTCCAGATGATGCAGTGGCTCAAGTTTTAAAGTCTTATTTAAAGCCTTTAAGTTCGGAACAGCAAAGTTTTGATTTGGATAATATTGAAGCACCACGAAATATAAAAAAAGCAGAGGAACTATTTCAGTTATGGTGTTCGCAGCATCCTATTCTAAAAAATTATGAATTAAATACTTTTTATAATAGATATGATTTTATAGAACCTAGAATGTGTGAGCCTGATGCTAAAACAGCGATAGCTAGCCAACAGCGCTACTTTTTGTTTTTCAACGAATGTAAAAATAGTTATTATCAATTATATTTTAAACTGCGTAGTTTTACGACTTCACACAATATAAATTTTTCGTTTGATTTGACTAATCACTTTTTAACACCTGAGTTAAAAGAAAAATTTGGAAAGAAACTCAAATTTAGAATAGATGAAAACGATATAAGAGATATTGCAAGGAGAAATTCATCTGGATCTTATCAGTTAAATTTCGACATTTTTTTCTGCAAATGGGAAAGTGCTTATGGTGTCAAAAAGTTTTTTCAGGAGTTTGATAAATTTGTAAGCTTTTTACATAAACACTTTTCAAATGGTCATTTGCAAAGTCTGCAGGCGTGGGCTTATGGGGATGCACTGGATCATGTGCTCGTGCAAATGCACTGGTCACAGGAGCTTATGATCATTGCTTTAGGGCTGGATAAAGACTATCTGGAAGAGCGTTATCAGTTTCATCAGGAAATTTTAACGAGTGAAAAGCGAGATTCTGAACTTGAATATCTCAATAACAGTTATCAGGAATATCTGGTTTTGATGGATTTAGTTAAAGAAGCAGGCACTGCATTAGCTCCCTATCAAAAACGCAACTAAAAAATTGAAAGATGCACATCATGTGCATCTTTCATCCGAGAAAGAAATCATCACTCCGCCGCTTCATTGGTGACGCGTAGCACTTCTTCCAATGTGGTTTTGCCTGCCAGCACTTTGCGTAAGCCATCATCGCGGATTGAACCCGACTGTTTACGTGCATAAGTTTCCAGTTCATATTCGGCGGCATTGCCATGCACCAGACGGCGCATCGGTTCATCTACAGGGACAATTTCATAAATTGCAGTACGTCCGATAAAACCGGTATGCGAACAATGATCACAGCCCTTAGGTTGTGGCAATTTTAAATCTGCACCAACTTCTAAATGCCGGAAAATTTCAGTTTCAAAGGCATCCGCCTCATGCCAGGTTGCACAACGTGGACATAAAGTACGTACCAAACGCTGCGCAATCACCCCAATTAAAGAACTGGCCAGCAAAAACGGTTCAATGCCCATATCTTTTAAACGGGTCACTGCACCAATTGCAGTATTGGTATGCAGGGTTGAAAGGACTAAATGACCTGTAAGAGATGCTTGCACTGCAATCTCAGCCGTTTCCAGATCACGAATCTCACCTACCATCACCACATCAGGGTCTTGTCGCAGCATGGCTTTTAAAGCACGGGCAAAGGTCATATCCACTTTGGTATTCACTTGGGTTTGCCCAATGCCTTCCAGTTGATACTCAATCGGATCTTCCGCAGTCAAAATATTTTGCGAGCCGTCATTTAAATCTGACAAGGCTGCATACAATGTGGTGGTTTTACCCGAACCGGTAGGTCCAGTCACCAGAATAATGCCGTGTGGACGATGCACCAGATGAGTCAATCGCTCATAATCCGCTTGCATTAAACCCAGGTGAGTCATATTCAAGCGTCCGGCCTGCTTATCCAACAAACGCATCACCACACGTTCGCCATGAGACGATGGCAAGGTTGAAACACGGACATCCACTTCACGTCCTGCCAGTCTTAAAGAGATGCGACCATCTTGCGGAACGCGCTTTTCGGCAATATCCAGCTTGGCCATGACCTTAATACGCGATACCAAAAGCGGTGCCAACTCACGGCGTGGCTGCACAATCTCGCGCAGTTGACCATCGACACGTAGGCGCACCGACAATTTTTTCTCAAAGGATTCAATATGAATATCCGATGCCCCGACACGGATGGCTTCAGACAATAAGGCATTGATCAGTCGTACAATCGGTGCATCATCTTCCTGATCCATCAAGTCTTCGGCTTCCGGTACCGAATCTGCCAGACTGAGTAAATCCGGATGATCTTCCAGTCCGGCTGCCACTTGTTGCGACTCACCGGTATCTCCGGCAAAACTGGAACTGAGCAACTGGTGAAATTCCTGTTCGCTACACAACTGGTGCTGTGCCGGATGGCCTAAATATCGGCGTGCTTCCTGTATCGCCAGCAATGGGGTATTTTCACGGCGCACAATAAATGCCTGATCACCCTCGTATCGAAGCAACACGCCATGACGCTTGGCAAAACTATAAGGTATTTGTAATTGTTTAAGTACTTGCATCAAAGTTTATAATGATGAATAAATTGATTTGAGTGTACTCTAAGCATAGGACAGCGTGAAGTCTGTTTTTACTGATTAAGCAATAAAGGAAATGTGCCGTTGTCTAAAAACAATGAATTGATCGAACCCGAGCACCCGAATTTAAAATGGTGGGGCGAATATCAGTTTGAATTAAATCAGCCCAAAGCCTGGCAATTTGGTTCATTGCTGTTTCGCCTGACCCGTGGTCTGCAAGAATGGCGCCTGGAATATCATCGTCCACAGGTGCAGTATGACTATGAACAAAAGTGGCATGAAATTGAAGATCCCAATTTTGCCTTTCCGCAACCAGTGAAAATAGAACGTTACATGTTCAAGACGACACAGCATAAAATACAGCTGATGCCGCGTCTGGCTGATCGCTCGGTAGTGATTAAACCGGTCGACCCGATTTATATTCCTGCCGGACAACGCGGAACCCTGTATATCAGTACGCCTTTATGGATTGCCGGTTTTGTCGAGGGACAAAAAGACCCGCTATTTGATATACCGGTGATTCTGCCTAAAGATACCTGGTTTGGCCCCAATCACCGGCATGGTGAAATTTGCTATGCCACTGCTGTCGATGGCCGTACCGAGTTACATCAGTTAAAACCTCGCGCCTTTCGTGCGGTTACCCCCATTGAGTTTCATAATACCAGTCATCAGCAATTACGCTTTGACCGCATGAATGTACCGGTTTCTGCCCTACCACTATTTTATAGTGAAAGTACCGGTCGCTTATGGACCTCACAAATCAAGGTACTGCATGAAGGTTTGGATAAACCTCCGCGCATTCGTATTGAAAACCGTACCCCACCCCATGCCGGGGAAGTGATGTATGTGCATCTACCCCGTTCTGCCGCAAGTGCCTTGTTTAATATGTTTGATTCATTTTTCTAGGGGGTAATATGGCCGATTCAAATATTCCAAAAGAAATTACCCAAAGCTTCAAGGGCATTTTTACCAATATCAACACTGAACGCCTAACTGAAATTATCGTTGCAATTGTGCTGTGTTTTATCGGTTTTTTAATTGCACGTTTTGTTTCGAATACCTTCATCCGCACCATCGGTTCACGTTTTAATGCACACCAGAGTCTGGTTTGGCGACGCGGGATTTTTTATTTCATCTTCCTGGTTTTTGTGATGGCCAGCTTAAAGGAAGCTGGCTTTAAACTGAGTGTATTTTTGGGTGCAGCCGGAATTTTAACGGTGGCGCTGGGTTTTGCATCGCAAACATCTGCCTCCAACTTGATCAGCGGTTTATTCCTGATTGGGGAAGGCTCTTTTGAAGTCGGTGATACCGTACAAATGACCTTGATTCGCGGCCATACCATTGAAGGTGAAGTGATTTCTATTGACCTGCTTTCAGTGAAACTGCTGACTCAGGACAATGTCTATGTGCGCGTACCGAATGAACAGCTGATTCGTGCACCAGTGTACAACCTGTCCAAATTTCCGATTCGGCGTATTCCGATTACCCTGGCCATCAACTTTCATGAAGACATCATCAAGGTTCGGGAAGTGCTATTAGATGTTGCCAATAAATATCCGCTGGTTTTGGCTGACCCGAAACCTGCCGTTACCGTGACCGCCTTCCGCGAATCATCCATTGAACTGTTATTTGCCATCTGGTGTGATCGTGAAAACTTTTTAAAAGTTCGGGATGAGATGCAAGAACGGATTCGTAATGGCTTTGTGGCCAATCAAATTGAAATTCCCGTTCCGAAAATGGGCTTTGTTGATCGCCCTGCGAATGCTCAGCCTTTAAATGAAGAAGACATTGATCAGTATGCCAATGCCAAAGAAGTGAAGCGTGAGGCGCGGTTGAAATAGTTCTTTTTATAATTTAATCCTCCCCGACCCTCCTTTATAAAAGGAGGGAGAAGTCAATTAAATTGTAGACTTCATTCATAAATCATTTTTCAATGACTACAAGTTGTTCGTCATACCAAAATAAAAAATAAATTTTCGTAGGTATTCAATTTATGAGTGTGGCATGGATGCCACATGTTACCCATCACAACACGGACGTTGTGTATGGGTAACAAAGGCTTTTCTTGCGAACTCAAAATATATTTTGAGTTCTCATTTTGGGCTTTCAAAAGTAAGACTTCGCCTACACAAATGCATTTCGACTTTATTGAAAAATTGTGGCAGTGAAAACTTATAACCTAAATAAGATAATTTTAAACATTCGTATAAGCAAAGAATCACGGGATATAACTGCTATTTGATTAGAGAAAAGATCCTTTACCTAAAAGAAATTTAGGGGGATTTTTTAACCAGAGAACCTTCAGGAATTGGAGCAATATAGGCAATCACCAGCATCACAAAACCTGCGCCCAAAAATGAGATCACTCGGGTCAAAGTACCGATATGCGACAGGTCGAACAACACCAGTTTCAAGGTCACCATCATCAGAATACTGCCGCCCAAAATCCAGACTGAACGCAACTGTTTTCGGCTGGCCAGACTCATGGTCATAAAGGCCAAACTGACCCATAACAAAGTCAGACTCAGTTGAACAGTCGCATTGCCCCATAAAGCTAGTTCATTAAACGGCGTGCCCAAATAAACATGTAATGCACGCAGCACAATATAACTGCTAAGCCAGAGCAAGCTGAGCACCATCAACACTGCGACAATGCCTTTATCCAAGCCCGATTTAACCTGTAAGGACAACATCCAGATAAAACCTGCCAGCATGGCTATACTGACCAGATCGAAAGGATTGATGATCGGCAAGATATAGCCCTGAAAAGCCTGCTGGGTAAACAATTGTGAGCAGATTATCCAGGTGGCCATCAGCAGCAAACTACTGCGTGCTTGCCAGAACATTTTCCAGTCAGGATTATCGACCTGCCAGTAACACCAGGCACAGAAACCTAAAGGCAAAATCACCACACTGATATAAGGCATGCTAGGTACAAAACTTAAACTGGCCATCGCCAGACTGGTCAATGTGCCAAAACTCACCCACTCTTTTTCAGTTCGCACGCCTAGCAGCGGACGGAGCCACAGTACCGTTAAGATCAGACCTGATATAGCAAAACCAAAGCGGTCAAAAGCCGAATTCCAAACAATCATGCCGTGCTTGCTCTGATCAATCACAATAATCAGGGCAAAAACAAAGACCGGAATTAAGCCTAGCCATTTTGGAAAGAGCCAGGTCCAGGTGGCTTTGCAACGCAGCATCACTTCATTCATCAGCAGATATACGCTACTCGCAATCAATAGGGTCATCACCAGTTGGTCTGCACTGTCTATTGCATCCAGCAATAAAACCAGCAACATGGTGGTGGCCGACAGCATTTGCAAACAGTGAAAAGCGATGGTTAAATTGCTCAGCTGCTGCCTAAAGGATTCCCGGCTATTCGCCACCACAACCACGGCAAAATAGCTCAGGCATAATCCCCAATACATTTCACGTGGAAATTCATTTAGCTCCACCAGATAATACAAACTGGATAATCCGGCAACGATCAACAAGCCCATGGCCAGATAGCGACTAATCTCTGATTGGCGATACAGGGCATAAGTAAAAATGATTAGCCCTTCAACTGCCCAGCCAATTACGCTCCATTGTTTATGCAACAGAATCGGTGGAATCAGGGCCAGAAAAATCAGCATTAAACTAAAATAACTTTGTGAAATCAGTTGCACTGCCTGATGGCGTTTTGAAAGTTGATACAAGACTGCATAAACTGCGGCAAAGGCCAGACTGCTACCTGCTTGCCACCCCGTCTCTTCAAAATGGATTAAGTAAATAAAAATATAACCGACGATGGGTGCAGCAAAAATCAGGGCAATATCCAATACCGGTTTGAGTTTGAATTGAGCCAGATCTTCTTTGGCCATGAGCTGGCTAAAACGAAAACTGAGCCAGATAAAGATAGCGGTATGCACCCAGACCAACACCGTTAAAGCATTCTTTTCCTGTTCTTCAGCCTGATAAAATGCATATCCCCCTCCGACAATGACCGTCATTAAAAAGGCGATTTGATTCAGGATTTTCCATGGACGCAAGGTACTTAAGATCGCAACGGCGAGATTGATCACCACATAATAAGTGATCAGTTCAATCGCAGTCGCATTGCGGACCGGCAAGGTAAACGGTGCAATATAGGCAATCATCATTGCCATCAGTGCCAGTTCAATGGATTGTTGTTTAAGGCTGAGAATCAGGGTCACGCCCATAATGAGGGCAAAACATAATCCAGCGATGGCTAGCGTTGGAATCACGGCATTGTAATAGGCAAAAAATAGCGTCAGGAATAATGCTGCCAAACCTAAACCTTCCAAGGCCAGTGCAAAACTGCGGTTTTTCGTCTGTAGCCTATAACCCAATGCCGTCACCAAGCCACTGACACCAGCCACAATGGCCAGTTTCGCAGCAAGGCTGAGTTGCCAATGTTCAGTAGCAAAGCGTAGTAATAACACTACCCCAATCACCAGCACCAATATTGCGACTTTTAACACCGGATTGCCTTGAAAAATCCATTGCTGTAGTTGATCCATCAGCCCAGATGCTGGAGATGGCACTTGCGTTGCAGAACGTTGTGCGACCGGATTTTGAACAGGCTGAGAAACAATGGTTTCGGTAGGCTCGGTTTGTATTGAATGAAAACGTGCCTGTACCTGATTTAATAAACGTTCCAAATGACGCAGCCATCTGAGAAAGAAAAAAATCCAGACGGTAATGCCCAGACCGATCACAAAACCCCAATCCATGACACCGCCCACAATAGCGGTAATAGAAGCGAGATAGAGCGGAACTTTAGAAGTTTCCTGAAAATCAAGATGAGCATTTTCTGCAAGTTGCATTGCCGGTGTCTGGATGGCATCGACATATTGCATCAGGCTCATGGCAAAGGCCAAGCCACAGAGATAGGTCAATAGCTGTGCTTCCAGAAACCAGGCTCCGACACCCACAATAATTAATACCATCAGCCAAATCATCCGGATTTCGCTCTGCTCTTTCCGCATCTTATCTCGATCTCAGTCCCTGTTGATTCGATGATACAACAGCTGTGACCTTGATTTTTAAGCATTCATCAGATATTCGGTAACATGCATCTTTGATCAGGTGTCTATGTTCAGATGAAAAATCACGTACAATAAGGCCGATATTTGAATTAGGAATCTTTCAATGCCACCATTTGTTTTGGTCGATGGCTCATATTTTTTATTTCGTGCATACCATGCACTGCCACCACTAACCACTTCTACGGGTTTACAGACCAACGCAATTCGTGGTGCCATTTCCGCTATTCAAAAATTGATGCGCCGTATCCAGCCTACACATATGGCGGTGATTTTCGATACGCCTGAACCGACGTTCCGTCATGCGCTTTCGCCGATTTATAAAGGTGACCGTCCGAGCATGCCGGATGAACTGTCGCAGCAGATTCCTTATTTACATAACCTGATTCGAGCTTTAGGTATTCCTTTGCACACCCTTCCTGGTGCTGAAGCGGATGACGTGATTGGCACCTTGGCTAAACGTGCTGAAGCCAAAGGTTATCAAGTGCTGATTTCAACCGGCGACAAAGACATGGCGCAGTTGGTCACTGACAAAGTGACTTTGGAAGACAGCTTTAAAGATAAGCCGATGGATGTCGATGGCGTATTTGAGAAATTCGGGGTGTGGCCGAATCAGATTATCGACTATCTGACCTTGATGGGCGATGCGTCTGACGGTATTCGTGGCGTACCGGGTGTCGGAGCGAAAACTGCGGCCAAACTTTTGACCGAATACGGTTCCATTGGTGGCATTTTGGAAAATGTCGATAAAATTAAAGGCAAAGTCGGTCAAAGCATTAAAGACAATGTAGAAGGCATTACTTTAGATCATCAATTGGCCAGTATCGTCTGTGATCTGGATATGGGACTGACCTATGAAGATCTTAAATTGCGTGATCCCAACGTAGAAGAACTACGTCGTCTATATACCGAACTTGAATTCCGTAACCAGTTACAGTCTTTAGATCATCCCAACAATCCGAATAATTCAGTTTATAAACAGACTTCCAAAGAAATTGAAAGCGCCGTAGATACTGCAGTCGTGATTAATACCGAAGATGAAGCAGAACTAACCAGCATCGATGATCAACTCGGAAAAGCCAATTATCATACCGTTTTAACTCAGGCTGACTGGAACAAAGTCTTCACACGTTTAAGTACTGAAAAACGATTTGCCTTTGATACCGAAACCACCAGCCTGGATTACCGAATTGCCGAGATGGTCGGCTTTTCACTGGCTTTTGATGCCCAGGATGCCTATTACATTCCGCTGACACACGATTATGAAGGTGCACCTGAACAGCTGAATCGTGAAACAATCCTGGCGCAAATCAAACCGATTTTAGAAAATCCTGCGGTTGAAAAAATTGGCCATCATTTAAAATATGATGCCCATATCCTGCAAAATCATGGTATTGAACTGCAAGGCTGGTATTTCGATACCATGCTGGCCTCTTACGTTTTAAATTCTGTGGCTACACGTCACGGGATGGATGATGTTGCTCGTGTGTATTTGAGTCATTTGACCACCACTTTTGAACAGGTTGCCGGTAAAGGTGCCAAACAGAAAAACTTTAACCAGATCGAGATTGAAACCGCGGCACATTATGCGGCTGAAGATGCGCATGTTACTTATCGTCTGTATGAAGTACTGTCGAAAAAGTTACAGGCCATCCCTGAGCTGAACAATATTTTGCACAATATTGAAATGCCGGTAGCCCGCGTGCTAACCATCATGGAAGAAAATGGCATTGAGCTGGATCTGAAATTCCTGGATCAATTGAGCGTGGATTTTTCCAATACCATTCAGAATCTGGAAAGCCAGATTACTGACTTGGCCGGACAGTCTTTTAATGTCAGTTCACCGAAACAGGTCGGTGAAATCCTGTTTGATAAACTGGGGCTCAAAGGCGGCAAGAAAACTTCGACCGGCCAATACAGCACCAGCGAAAGCATTCTGGAAAAAATCGACCACCCGATTACCGATTTAATTCTGCAATACCGTGGTCTGTCCAAACTGAAAAGCACCTATACCGATGGTCTGCAAAAACAGGCCAATAATGACAGTGGTCGTGTACATACCAGCTACCATCAGGCCCTGACTGCAACCGGACGTTTGTCATCAACCGATCCCAACCTGCAAAACATTCCTGTGCGTGAAGAAATTGGCCGTCAGATTCGTAAAGCCTTTATAGCACCTGAAGGTCGGGTTTTGCTGGCTGCCGATTATTCACAAATTGAATTGCGTTTAATGGCGCATCTTTCCCAGGATGAAGCCTTGGTTGATGCCTTTAAGCATGGTCAGGATGTACACCGCCGTACTGCTGCTGAAGTTCTGGGTATTGCACTGGAAGATGTAACCCATGACCAGCGTCGTCAAGCCAAAGCCGTTAATTTCGGTTTACTCTATGGCATGTCTGAATTTGGTCTGATTCGTCAATTGGGCTTTACCCGGGAAGAATCACAAAACTATATCAAGCAATATTTCCATCGTTATCCGGGTATTTATGAGTATATGCAACGTACTCGTCAGGTGGCGCTGGAACAAGGTTTTGTGGAAACCATTTTAGGCCGTCGTCTGTATACGCCTGATATTGACGCGCGTAACATGATGGTGCGTAAAGGCGCCGAACGTGCTGCCATCAATGCGCCATTGCAAGGAAGTGCAGCCGACATCATTAAACTGGCCATGGTTGAAGTGGATAAAATGCTGCCTAAAGACCAAGCCAAAATGTTACTGCAAGTACACGATGAATTGGTGTTTGAGGTAGATGCCGATATTGCCGATGAACTGGCACCCAAACTGGCTGAAGTGATGCAATCGGTGGTGGAACTTTCCGTACCTTTAATTGTCGAAGTCGGTAAAGGCAATAACTGGGATGAGGCACATTAATCCATAAATTCCCCCTCTTTTATAAAGAGGGATTAGGGGAGATTTATTTCCCTCTCCTTTTAGGAGATGAGAAGCAATGCTTCGCAAGGGAGAGGTTAAATTTTATAATATCCTTCTCCTCACCTCACCCACAGGGAGAGGAAAAATAAGGTAATAAAAAAGGACTCCATCGAGTGAATGCTGATCAGTTAAGGAGTTTAGAAATAAAATCTTTAATTTTTTAGTAAGTCATGGCGGAGTCTTACCGTTTTAAATCAGACCCTTGCAGCTCATTTGTTACTTTGGTTTCGCCCAAAGTAACCAAAGGCATTTGTCATCCGCAAAACTCGTCAGCCACTATCAACTAGCAAATTTGTCGCAGAAACAATCATTTTTAAATGTAGTCCTGCCTCAAACAGTTGCGGATGACTTTTCTACATATCAAATACAATCATGAATTTAAAAAGAAAATGCCAGTCAATTTCTTAACTGACTGGCATTAACTCCATCGAGTCCTTTTTTATTCAGCCAATTTTATAAACCAGTCAAAAGCACAATCGCGACTTCATTCATAATAATTTCAGCAATATACAATGCCAGGAACGCAATGATTGGCGACAGGTCAATCATGCCCATATTCGGTAAAATACGGCGGAATGGCGCCAGTAAAGGTTCTGCCAGTTCCTGAATCACTTCAATATAAGGCGAGCGAGATTGAGTAAACATCACTACCCAGCTTAAAATGATCGTTGCAAAAATTAAGTAACGACAGAAACGGATCAGGTCCTGAATCATGGTGACAAAAGTTAAAATCACCAGATGTACCGGACTGTTCGGCATGGCACCTGAAAGGTACATCACCCCAAAAATTTTGAGTAAATATAAAATCACCACCAAGGCCAAGGCTGCCAAATTGACACGACCTTTCGCCACCGTGGGGAAAATACGCCCAAAAACATCGACAATTTTTGTTGCCTTCACCGTAGACATCACTACCGGATTATAAGCGTTCACTGCTGCAAGTTGCATAAGAAAACGGAAGAATACGAGCAAAATCGCTACGTTAATGATAATGCCAAAAATCAGCGCAGAGTTTGCACCCATACTGGAACTTTCCTAAATAAAAACGAGTTATTTGCTACTTTCACTTAGCTCTTGAGCAAGTTCTTGACTGCGCTTTTGGGCTGCAGCCAAAGCGGCCTGAATATTTTGAGAGATTTGCGCGCGATCGAATACTTCGAGTGCAGCTTGAGTTGTGCCGTTTGGAGAAGTCACATTTTTACGCAGTTCAGCCGGTGAATTTGCACTGGTAATCGCCATTTGTGCAGCACCCAAAGCTGTTTGAAGCGTCAAAGCAGTTGCCACTTTTTCATCCAATCCCAGGTTTTTACCTGCACGAATCATGCTTTCCATCATATAGAAGAAATATGCCGGACCCGAACCAGACACTGCAGTGACTGCATCAATCTGTTCTTCAGAATTGACCCAAAGGGTTAAACCTGTTGCCGCTAAAACCTGGCTGGCAAGTTCACGGTCTTGGGCATCCACAGCATCAGTTGCATATAAACCATGCGCTCCGGTTTGAACCAAAGCCGGTGTATTCGGCATCACCCGGACAATTCGATTGGTTTCTAATAACTGGGCAATCGTGGTAATTTCAGCCCCCGCCACAATCGACATCACAAGTTTGCCTTCAAACAAACCTTTAAGAGGTTTTAATACACTCGCCAATACTTGCGGCTTCACTGCGAAAAGTACGATATCGGCATCACGAATGGCGGCAGCATTGTCATCGGTTACGTGTAGATCTTTTTCTGCTAATAAAGCACGTACTTTTTCTACCGGATCCGAAACTGTAATACGAGTTGGAGGCAAACCGCGCGAAATAAGTCCGCCAATCAAGGCCTGGGCCATATTGCCGCCACCAATAAAACTAATATTACAATTTAAAGCTGCACTCATGGATTTATACTCGACTTAGAATTTTTTAACTAAGAGATCAAATTTGGTTGCCAACCACCGACTTCACAATATTCAGATTGAGCTAACCAAAACCCTTTTGGTGTAAAAACACCAAGCATAACATTATCTATGCTTAATATTTGAATTCTATGACGCTGCCAAGGAAAAATTTGTGCTTCCTGAATAGCTTTTTTTAACGGCCAAGCTCCCACCCGCCCATATAAATGGATTTTTTCTCCACCTTGACGCATCACCAGATTCAGTTTTTTACCGAGCAATGATGCTGACAGACCTATTGTTGCAGTTTCAGCGACATAGTTTCCTGAAAGAATTTCAATCCTTTGATTTAACTGCAAACAAAGGGTTTGTTCAGCAATATTACTTTCATTTTTTTCAGCTAAATATTCTGCGGCACTTAAGCGGAAAAGTTTTTGCTGATAACGCAGATAATAAAACTGGTTCCAGTGCAATGCAGCCTGTGCATCAGATTTGGATTCAATCACTTCATGTAACAAGCGCTGCACCATCTCGAAACTGGGGCGATAGGTATCCTGCCCTTTCATCCATGCCGATAAAAGCTGTCTTTGCCGTGCTGTGGATAGTAGAGATAATTCTGTTAAATCCAGTTCAGTGGCCGAACCACAATCGTTTAGATCTTGCTGTAAAACATCCAGCAAAATATCTTCCGCATCCTGCATTAAATAGCTAGTTCGGCTGAGTGCCTGCTGCATCTTCGGATAACGTTTTTGCAACATGGGCCACAGTTCATGACGACACCAGGCCCGATCATAATAGGTATCTAAATTGGTGGGATCTTCAATATTTTGCACATTGAGCTGTGCTGACCATTGGCAAATCTGCTCACGCGAAATATCCAGTAGCGGTCGCCAAATGGTGAGTTGCTCACGGACATCAAGCTGTTTCATGGCAGCCAAGCCATGCACCCCTGCACCTGAGAGCAAGCGCAAGATTAAGGTTTCTGCCTGATCTTGCTGATGATGTGCCAGTACTAAAATTTCATTGGCTTTTAAATATTTTGAATAAGCTTGATAACGTGCGTTACGCGCCTGATGTTCCAGGTTTCCCTCTTGTACTTCAACTGCTTCAACAATACAGGGTACATTCAGCGCTGCACATTGATCGGACACAAACTGGCCCCAATCGGCACTTACGCTTTGCAATTGGTGGTCAATATAAATAGCACGGATTTTTTTGGGAAATAAATCAGACATTAAATGCAGCAGCAACATGGAATCCATGCCGCCACTGCATCCAATCAAGAAAGTGCTTTCAGGAGGAAAGCACTGGATTTGCTTTAAGACGCCAGACCGGAATTGTCGCTGCCAAACTTCATTAAACGCTGGTAACGTGCTTCGCATCTTTCATTCGCATCCATCGATTGCAATTCTTCTAAAGCTTGTTGTAACACATCTTTAAGGTCTTGCATCACTTGTTCAGGCTGTAAATGTGCACCTTCGCCTTCATCAACCACGTATTCAACAATACCGAGTTGTTTTAATTTCTCTGCAGTTAATGCCAGGGCTTCGCTGGCCTGTTCCGCTTTCTCTGCTGTCTTCCATAAAATGGATGCACAACCTTCAGGAGAAATCACGGAATAAATACTGTGTGAAAGCATCACCACACGATCCGCCACACCAATACCGAGTGCACCGCCTGAACCGCCTTCACCTAAAACGGTAGCAACCACCGGAACTTTCAGGCTGGAAAGCTGTGCAAGGCTGGTGGCAATCGCTTCCGCCTGACCACGTTCTTCCGCACCTACACCTGGATATGCACCCATAGTATCGATAAAGGTAAATACCGGCAGGTTGAAACGTTCAGCCATGTCCAGTAAACGCTGCGATTTACGGTAGCCTTCAGGATTACTCATGCCGAAGTTGTGTTGCAATTTTTCACGAGTGCTGCGACCACGATGTTGCCCAACAATCATCACCGGCTGACCATTAAAACGTGCCAAGCCACCGATCATTGCACCATCGTCACCAAATACCCGATCTCCATGTAAAGCATCGAATTCAGTGAAGATTTCACCAACATAATCCAGGAATTGCGGACGTTCTGGGTGACGTGCAATTTGAACCGTTGTCCATGCTTTAGATTGAGCAGCTTTATTTTTCATAGGTCGACCATTATCCCTAAATTAACAATAACTTGTTAACCAATCACTTGTTAATAGATAAATTGTTCCGACTGAATATTCAATTCAATATCCCAATGCTTAAACTGCACCTGTTCATCATGCAAGTCTGCTACAAGCAAAGGCCATTGTTTGGCATCGCCAGAAACGCTGAGTTGCCATTGTTGCTCATTGATGACACTTAATTCAATGGCAGGAAGCATCTCATCGCTACGACTATGATTCAGCAAAACGGCTAATCGTAGCAATAGACATAAGTGAACAAGTTTGCTACCACCGACTTTTGAGACATCCACACGCGCATCGCCACGAAGTTTACGACGATGATGAGCGACCAAATGTGACAAATGATTTTGGTCAATTTGCGAGAAACCCGGAATATCGGAATGCTGCAATAAATAGGCACCATGTCGATGATAACCACTATGGCTAATGGCCAGACCAATTTCATGCAGACAGGCGGCGCGACGCAGTAAGTCACTGTCATCATTGGTTAAATTTAGAGATTTCGCGACACCATTAAACAATTGCTGCGCCGTATTGACTACACGTTCGGCCTGTTTGGCATCGGCGTTATAGCGTCCCATTAAGGCATGTACAGAGCGGTCGCGAATATCTTCATGCTGGAAACGCCCCAGCAAGTCATACATGACCCCTTCACGTAGTGCGCCATCTGAATACACCAGTTTATTCAAACCCAGCACTTCAAACACTGCATATAAAATGGCAACGCCTGCTGGCAAAACTGCTCGACGGTCTTCTTTTAAACCATCAAATTCCATTTCAGTGACATGCTTATATTTAAGCAGCTTGTCTTTGAGTTTTTCCAGGCCCTCACGGGTGAGCTCTTCTTTTTCATTGCTCCAGCCCATATTGACCGTAATTTGACGACAAGCCTTAATGGTTCCGCTTGAACCGACCACGGTGTCCCAGCCTGCTGCTTTATAAGTATTGGCAATACCTGAAATTTCCTTACGCGCAGCGGTCACGGCTTTATCGAAACTTTTCTGGTTAATCTCACCATCCATAAAATAGGCTTTGGTAAATGCCACGCAGCCCATTTGTACAGATTCAGTGTGAATCGGCTCGAAGGCTTCACCGATAATCAGTTCAGTTGATCCCCCACCAATATCAATCACCAGACGACGGCCGCTATTGGCCATAGTATGTGATACGCCCAAATAAATCAGACGGGCTTCTTCACGACCTGCAATAATTTCTATCGGTTTGGGTAAAATCTCTGCCGCTTTTTGAATGAATTCATGGCCATTTTTTGCCTGACGTAAAGCATTGGTTGCCACAATACGCAAACGGTTGGGCTGAACTGAACTTAAACGCCCAACAAAACGTGCCAAGCATGCCAATCCGCGTTGCTGTGCTGCTTCAGTCAGGTTTTTATTTTCGTCCAAGCCTGCTGCCAATTGTACTTTTTCTGACATTGAAGCCACTTTTTTTACTTCGCCGTGATCTACACGTGCTATAGCAAGATGGAAACTGTTCGACCCCATATCGATGGCAGCAAGCAACTCTTCATCAATCAAAAAATCAGACATTATGCAAACGGACCTATAAGAATTATGCTTAGAGTAATTCACATACATGCAATTTAAAAGCCATTTATCAGTTCAAATGAATCAGTTTTTAATTTTTTACCGATGCAATAATTGCTGGATACGATGCTCAATATCGTGAGCATCAATTAGACAAACTTAAGATAATCACGGAAAATTTACATATCCCCCTACATAGTTAAACCAGGCTATGTAATACTTATAGATATAAAACTATCTTAAAATTTTATCTGGAGCATATCCATGTCTGGCAATATCGTAAACACAACTGATGCGAACTTCGAAGCTGACGTATTACAATCTGACGTACCTGTACTTGTCGATTTCTGGGCAGGCTGGTGTGCGCCATGTAAAGCGATTGCACCTGTATTAGAAGTATTGTCTACAGAATTTGAAGGCAAAGTAAAAGTTGTTAAAGTTGACGTAACTGCTTGTGAAGCGACTGCAGTAAACTACAATATTCGTAACATTCCTGCACTATTGATGTTTAAAAATGGTGAAGTTGTAGCACAACAAGTCGGTGCTGCACCAAAATCTAAATTGACTGCTTTTATTGAAGAAAACATCTAATTTAAAGCAGAATGATTGAATCTAATACGCTATCTCCAGATAGCGTATTTTTTTCGTCTATAAATTGACAAAAGCTTGATTAGCTCTTATATTGCATGTTCAAGGAATAAAGGATTTTTAATCCGCCATTTTCTTACAAGACACAACACATAAGATCGCCGCTCGGCAACAGAAATTGTTTTTACACTTTTCTCTTCGAAACAATGTATCAGACCTCTGAATTGTTATTGTGCAAATACAATTGCGTTACTTTTATTGCGTGTAAGCGGCTCAATGTTGCTCCCTTTTCTCATCTATATCCCAGAATTTTGATTCTATCTGACCCCCTATGAATTTAACTGAACTCAAGAAAAAACCGATTGGCGAACTCATCAAGATTGCCGAGTTTATGGGCCTAGAAGGAATGGCTCGTAACCGCAAGCAAGACATCATTTTTGCCATCTTAAAACGCCATGCAATGAATGGCGAAGAGATTTTTGGTGATGGTGTTCTGGAAATTCTGTCTGATGGTTTTGGTTTCCTCCGCTCTGCAGCAGGTTCTTATCTTGCAGGCCCGGATGACATTTATGTCAGCCCATCACAAATTCGTCGTTTCAACTTACGCACTGGTGATACCATTACCGGCACAATTCGCCCACCTAAAGAAGGCGAACGCTATTTTGCACTTTTAAAAGTTAATCAAATTAACTACGACACGCCTGAAAACTCACGCAACAAAATCTTGTTTGAAAACTTGACCCCATTGTTCCCGACTGAACAATTAGTGATGGAACTTGGTAACGGTACCACTGAAGATTTAACTGCACGTGTTGTGGACTTGGTGGCTCCGATTGGTAAAGGTCAACGTTCAATTATTGTTGCACCACCTAAAGCCGGTAAAACCATGTTGTTACAAAACATCGCGCAATCGATTGTACGTAACAATCCTGAATGTTTCCTCATTGTGCTTCTGATTGATGAACGTCCAGAAGAAGTCACTGAAATGGAACGTACCGTTCGTGGTGAAGTGATTGCCTCAACCTTCGATGAATCTCCTGCCCGTCACGTACAAGTAGCTGAAATGGTAATTGAAAAAGCCAAACGTCTGGTTGAACACAAAAAAGACGTGGTCATTCTGCTTGACTCGATTACCCGTCTGGCACGTGCTTACAACACGGTGATTCCTTCTTCAGGTAAGGTGTTAACCGGTGGTGTGGATGCACATGCATTAGAGCGTCCAAAACGTTTCTTTGGTGCTGCCCGTAATATTGAAGAAGGTGGTTCACTCACCATTATCTCTACTGCATTGATTGAGACAGGCAGTAAGATGGATGAAGTGATCTATGAAGAATTCAAGGGTACCGGTAACCAGGAAATCACGCTTGATCGTCGTATTGCTGAAAAACGTGTGTTCCCTGCAATGAACATCAAGAAATCGGGTACACGTCGTGAAGAACGTCTCATGAGTGAAGATAACTTACGTAAAGTTTGGATTCTACGTAAGCTGCTGCATACCCAAGATGAATTGGCAGCAATGGAATTCTTGCTAGACCGTATGAAAGAAACCAAAACCAATGATGATTTCTTTGATCAAATGAAGCGTAAAGCAACCAACTAAACTGGTTGTTATTCTTTTTTCTATAATAAGGCTATCTTTAACGATAGCCTTTTTATTTGGTTGACTTTATTTACATAAAGCTACAATCAACCATTTTCTTTGTAAACTTTATATGCAAGTTAAAAACTCTTAAAAATATCAACTTTAAAAAACCATAATTTTTAGCGAGTTATTTAGTATTTATCCAATATAAACCTCCCTATTGATTGTTATTTTCTGTTAAAAAAATGCTCATTTTTTATCTTTTTTTGCATTTTTTAACGGTGCCCTAGTAGTAATTCAAAATGCGCAGTGATAGCATATTCGCAGACCAGTTAGACTGCCTCTGCATTGTTACTGCCTAACAAATATTAGGAAGAATAAAAGCACTCAACAGGCTAACATAGGTTTTTTTTAATCTCATATTTTAGAGAGTGATGCCATGTTATTCAAAAAAATCGCTATTGCTGCTGCAGTTGCTACTACTTTAGCTTTCGTTGGTTGTGCTAAAAAAACTGAAGAAGCTCCTGCTGCTGATGCTGCTGCATCTGAAGCTACTGTAGCTGCTTCTGAAGCTACTGCTGCTGCTTCTGCTGCTACTGTTGAAGCTGCTTCTGCTACTCAAGCTGCTGCTTCTGCTGTTGACGCTGCTCCAGCTGCTTCTGAAGCTGCTGCTTCTGCTGCTAAATAATCTTTACGATTATTCAGTAAAAAAAGAGAGCCATTTGGCTCTCTTTTTTATGCTTCAAATAAAGGTCAATCAAACAATACTGAATAAAATAATACTGAATGAAAATATCTAATCTTCAAACAACCCTCTTCCTTATCTGTTCAAAATAAAGAAACCTCTTAAAAACTTAAAACAAAAAAAAGCAGATCAATCGATCTGCTCATTTCCTACGCGCTGACGGAATTTCTGTCCTGCGCGGAATGTGACTACACGGCGTGCTGAAATTGGAATTTCCTCGCCAGTTTTCGGATTTCGACCTGGACGCTGACGTTTATCACGCAACTCAAAGTTACCGAAACCCGAAAGTTTAACTTGTTCACCAGAGATTAGCGCTTGGCTAATCTCATCAAAGAACAACTCGACCATTTGTTTAGCTTCACGACGGTTTAAACTCGTGAGCTCACTTAAATGATCAGCCATTTCTGCTTTTGTTAATGCTGTCATGAAGCCCTCAATGTCGCATGATAAGTGTTTTGCAACACTTCAATTATTTGATCCATACCCGATTTAATTTCTGCATCTTCAAGTGTACGTGATGGATGTTGCCATAACAGAGCAAATGCCAGTGAGCGTTTACCTGTTTCAACACCTTGACCAGTGTACACATCGAATAACCAAGCCGAGTCTAACAACTCTCCACCCGTTTGTCCGATAAGTTGCTGAATTTCACTAACATTAATCTTATCACTAATTAAAAGCGCAATATCACGTCTAACCGATGGAAAACGTGATAATTCTGTAAAATTAGATACATAAGTTTGCAAAACAGCCTGTTGATCGAGTTCTGCCACCCAAGTGATGCCCAAATCAAGCTCATCTTCCAAAGATGGATGTAAGCGACCGAGATAACCGACAGACTTGCCATCAACTAAAATTTCAGCAGATTGTCCAGGATGTAACCAGCTACGCTCTGAACGTACATATTCAACTTTGACACGTCCTGCTGCTAAAATTTCCTCAACCTCACCTTTCAGGTCAAAGAAATCCATTGGCTGTGCTTTACCATGCCAAGATTCAGCGGTTTTAGCACCGACTGCAATTAAAGCCAAAGTCGGAATCTGTTTAAGATCATGAATGCTTTGTGCATCTTGATAATCAAAACGTAAACCGAGTTCAAAGAAACGCACACGGTTTTGCTGACGGTTGATATTGTATTGCACACATGGAATCAAGCTTGATAATAAAGTTGAACGCATTGCAGCCAATTCGCTTGAGATTGGATTAGCCAACATCAATGGATTTACCGCAGGATTCAATTGCTTTTCAAGTTTGGCATCGGCAAAGCTAAAGCTGATCGCTTCCTGATAACCTAAAGTCACCAAGGTTTGACGAAGTTGCGGCAATTCAAACTGATCTTGATATTTGGCAAGTTTCACATCAATTACAGGCAAACTGATCTGGATGTTGTCATAACCGTGAATACGGGCAACTTCTTCAATCAAGTCCTGATAAATGGCCATGTCATAGCGATGTGATGGAGGAATGACAGTCCACTCACCTTGTGCTTTTACAGTCACCACACAACCTAGGCGTTGTAGTGCATCGCTGATAAAGTCACTTTCAACTTTGTAACCGAGCAATTGATCGACTTGGGCCTGGTTCAGTTCAATCGCTTCACGTGTTGGTAATAATTCCGCTTTTTCCGCAGCGATGATTGGACCAAATTCACCGCCAGCCAATTCAGAAATCAGCTGTGATGCACGGTTCATGGCAATGATTGGCAATTCGAAATCTACGCCACGTTCATAACGTTGTGAGGCATCAGTATGCAAACCATAACGACGTGCACGACCAGCAATATGTAATGGCGCGAAGAAAGCAGATTCCAGGAAGATTTCCGTGGTTTCATCGCTTACAGCCGAAGATAAACCACCCATGATGCCGGCAATCGCTAATGCTTTTTCATCATCTGCAATGATCATCACATCTTCAGTCAATTCAACTTCTTGTTCATTCAGCAGCACCAGTTTTTCAGCTGCCGTCGCCTGACGTACATGCACTGAACCCTGAACTTTAGCACCATCAAAAGCATGTAGCGGCTGACCAAGTTCAATGAGCACATAGTTGGTAATATCCACCAAAATGCTGTGCTGACGGATACCAGAACGAGCAAGTGCACGCTCCATCCATTCCGGAGTTGCTGCTTTGGTATTGACGTTCTTGATCACACGACCTAAATAACGTGGGCAACCCTCAGTATCCACTACTACTTTTTTCTCATCAGCAATGCTTGCAGCCACTTCTTTGATTTCAGGGGCAGTCACTGGCAATTGGTTAATCACACCAATTTCACGTGCGATACCGCGAATACTGAAACAGTCACCACGGTTTGGCGTGATGCTGATGTCAATCACATGGTCATCAAGATCTAGATATTCACGGATATTCACGCCTACAGGTGCATCTGCAGGAAGCTCTAACAGACCATCAATTTTATCTTCAAGGTCAATTTCAGAAGCACCGCACAGCATGCCTTGTGATTCGATACCACGAAGCTTGCCTTTCTTGATTTTGAAATCACCTGGAAGTACAGCACCAATGGTTGCTACAGGCGCTTTCATGCCTGCACGCACGTTCGGTGCTCCACAGACAATTTGTAAAGGCTCACCTGAACCAATATTTACTGTAGTCACACGTAAACGGTCTGCGTCTGGATGTTGTTCTACAGTCAGAACTTCACCGACAACCACACCTGTAAATGGTTTTGCCGCTGGCGCCAGCTCATCAACTTCCAGACCAAGCATAGTTAATTGATCTGATAGTTTTTCACTATCAATAGCTGGGTTGACCCAAGTGCGTAACCAATTTTCGCTAATTTTCATTTCTATAAAAACCTATAAATCTAATTTCTTGAATCCCCTCTAACTCTCTATCTTTTAAAGAGAGATCCCTGTTTCATATTGAAAACCCCTCTCCTTTTAGGAGAGGTCAGGGAGAGGTGAATAAATTCTTTAAGCAAATTGGCGTAAGAAACGCACGTCATTCTGGTAGAACATACGCAGGTCATTAATGCCATAACGCAGCATCGCAAAACGTTCTACACCTAAACCAAACGCAAAGCCTTTATATTTTTCAGGATCAATACCCGCAGCTTGAAGCACGTTCGGATGCACCATACCGCAGCCTAGAACTTCTAACCAGCGACCGCGTTCATCCATGATATCCACTTCTGCACTGGGTTCAGTGAATGGGAAATATGATGGACGGAAACGTACTGTTAAATCCTTTTCAAAGAATTCGTTCAGCAAGTTCACCAATAAGCCTTTCAGTTCAGCGAAGCTGGTGTTCTCAGCTACATACAGACCTTCAATTTGGTGGAACATTGGCGAATGGGTTTGATCCGAATCACAGCGATAGACACGGCCCGGGCAGACAATGCGAATCGGCGGTTGTTGTGTTTCCATGGTACGAATCTGCACGCCCGAAGTATGGGTGCGCAATAAATGATTCACATCAAAATAGAAGGTGTCATGCATGGCGCGCGCAGGATGATGACCCGGAATATTCAAGGCTTCAAAGTTGTGATAGTCATCTTCAACTTCAGGGCCTGTTGCCACAATAAAACCGGCTTTGGTAAAGAATTGGCAAATGCGTTCTTGCACCTGAGTCACAGGGTGGATGCTGCCCACACTTTGACCACGACCTGGCAAGGTAATATCGATCATTTCGCTAGCAAGTTTTTGTTCTAGTGCAGCTTTTTGTAATTCTGCCTGGCGTGTGGTTAATGCACCAGTGATCGCTTCACGAACCGCATGAATTTTTGCCCCGAAAACTTTACGTTCTTCAGGATCCATTTTACCGAGCGCCTTCGATTGTTCCGCGAGCTGGCTTTTTTTCCCTGTAAATTGCACTCGTACTTGATCGAGTGTAGCAAGGTCCTCTGCTGCTGCAATCGCAGCGAGCGCTTCAGTGGTCAGGGCTTCCAGTGACATAGTAACTCTCAAAGCAACAATTTAAAAATATAATAAAACCCCATATTCTAACAGTTTTTGAACGTGTTGATGAAGTTCCCTGTAGAGGAAAAATTAGATTGGCATCCAGATTTAGAAAAAGTATAAGATAAAGCCAATATTTATGAGATAAATAACAATGGCACTTGATCAAATTTGGAAACAGCAGCTTACTTTGGTGACCTATGGCAATGAATATCTCAGCCAGAATTTGAGCTTTAATCATTGGGTACAACATGCCATTTTTAACCAGCATAATTTACGTTTCCGCGATCTGCTGTCACAACATTTACTCGCACAACATTTTCAGGTTTGGCTTGAAGGTCTAAAAAAACAAGGAACACTGCGTATTAGCCTGCATAGTTCCAGTCTGTTAAGTGATGAACAGAATCCAAACGCCAATGTTGAACTGCTGGCGATTCCGCATTTTATTGTCAGTCACGAACACAATAAAAAGACTGCCTGGATTTTCGGCAAGGAATTGGCGGAATGGTATAACGCTGATAATGACTATGAAGTGCCCCAGCCACAACAGGAACAGTGCCGTCAGGAAACCTTCTGGCGTTTTGAGCTGAATTCAAAACTGGCCAAACGTATCGATGCCGATTTACAGCAGCCGAATTGGGATGACATTCAGCTTTATACCAATAATGAATTATTTGAAAGTAAGTTTGCCGATGGATTTGTTGAACCGGCCCATCGGGATTTTCCTTATTATGGGATGACTCAAGCTGCGACAGAAAATGCAGATGGCTCCCCTTTGCCGGAAAGTAAATATCTGCCTTTACTGCCGAGCGAATATCAGGCGGATTATGCGCATACCACGCTACATCGCTTGGAAGCATTATCCAGTTATATTGAGCATAAGCTGCAACATCCCTATCATGCGGATGGCAGTGAGCTCAGTACTGATGAACGCCTGAATTTACGTCATTTCTCGCAAAAACTGGATGATTTAACAGCAAAATTTATCGTCAAGGTAGCCAATCATTATCAATCCGCAAAACTCAAAAAAGTTGAAGTTGCCAATCCGTTGGATGGTGCAACAGCAAGCACTCCGCATAATACCTCACATGTAAAAAGCCACCCTGCACATGCTTCGCACAAGGTCGGTACATCGGGCGTGATTAAACTGATTCTACTAACCATTGTGATTTGTCTTTTGGCTTATTATTTTGGACTTTAATTCTTATAAGGATGCTAAAAACTACTGTATCTATCTGGAAGATTTCAAATGAATCCACCGTAAATGTGGATATTGCGAATTTTCCAGCATGATTGAGATGCAAAATGAACTCGACAACGCAGCATCGAGTTCATCCTTTGTATGAGCTTTTTATTTTTATAGTGCTTGAGCAGATTCAATTTTAGTTTTTTTCAGTGCCAGTTTTTTTAACACTTCTGACACCGCCACCATGGCAAAACTTGAAGTCACGACTACTGCTGAACCATAACCACCACAGCGCAGGCCAGCACTTGCACATACCTCCGCACCTGAGAATGGATTATCGATAGAATAAACACAGGTGATGCCAAATTTTTCTTTCGGCTTTTTGCAAATGCCTTTGGCACGTAACTGACTACGCAATTTGGCCAGCATCGGGTCTTGTTCAGTTTTAGACAAGTCTGCGACACGAATTTTTAAGGGATCAAGCTTGCCACCTGCTCCGCCCGATACAATCAAAGGAATTTTATTAAATCGGCAATGCAGCATTAACACCAGTTTGGCTTTGACATCATCAATGCAATCGAGAACGACATCAGGTTTATTTTCTAACAGTTCTTTGACATTGTTTGGCGTTAAATAGTCATCCACCAGATTAATTTTGATCCGTGGATTAATCGAATAACAGCGCTCGGCCATTACCTCAATTTTTTCACGTCCCAAGGTCGAAGTCATGGCAGGTAATTGACGGTTAATATTAGAAGCGGCAACCACATCCATATCAATCAGGGTCAGTTCAGCAATACCGGTACGTGCCAAAGCTTCAACCGCCCAGGAACCGACGCCACCAATCCCGATCACCATCACATGACTGTGTTCATACTGGCGAAAGGCTTCATCTCCATAAATTTTTTCTACACCCGCAAAGCGGCGGTCATATTCATCATCTTCAAGGAGATCAGTCATTCGTCATCTGGCATCTAAAAAACACCGAGGCATTTTATCAAATTCCGGCTCAATCCGATAATCTATATCTTTCGCATCCTTCAGCTGCGGTGCTAAACATAAAAAAAGAGGCTTTCACCTCTTTCTATCTACTTAAAATTAGTCTTTATTCATAATAAAGAAATAATCACGATAATATTTGAGTTCCACAATCGAATCACGAATATCATCCATGGCCAAATGTGAGGCATTCTTTTTCAGGCCGCTCATAATTTCTGGACGCCAGCGTTTCGCCAACTCTTTGACTGAAGATACGTCAAGATTACGGTAGTGGAAGTATTGTTCCATTTCCGGCATTAAACGGTGCAAGAAACGGCGGTCTTGGCAAATCGAGTTACCGCACATCGGTGATGATTTTGGATTGACCCATTTTTTCAAAAATTCCAGTGTCTGCTGTTCTGCATCCTGAGCGGTCAATTTACTGCGGCGTACCCGTTCAATCAGCCCCGATTGACCATGCTGACGGGTATTCCACTCATCCATCGCATTGAGCACGCGATCTGATTGATGAACAGCCAGCACCGGCCCTTCCGCCAGAATATTCAGGTTATCGTCCGTCACAATAGTTGCAACTTCAATAATTTGATCGTTATCTGTATCCAGACCTGTCATTTCAAGGTCAATCCAAATCAGGCGGGTATCAGGGGTGCTGCTCATAAATGTGCAATCTTATTAGGCTTAAAAACAGCTATAGTAGCAAATTTATTGCAACTTGGCTGTAACTCCTACCCTGCTTCATGCTATTTTTGCCTTACTTAATTCATGGTTTTTTTAGGATATGAATGGCTTTAATTCGTAAACGTCGTTTAACTGAACAGCAGCAACGCCGCATTCAGAAACAACATCAAACACGTCAAGAAGAACTCGACACTTCAAATGATCTGGAAGGCTTAGTGGTTCAACATTATGGTCGTCAACTTGAAGTGCAAGCCCTCTCAGCGCCCGAAATCCACCCCACCAAACCTATCGTTGCAGCAGGTGAACCCGAACCATTCTGGAAACCGATTGAAATCGGCAGTGTATGGCGATGTCATACCCGAACCAATCTGGAAGCACTGGTCACAGGTGACCGGGTCAAATGGCAGGCCGATCCAAATACCGGACTCGGCATTATTACCGCTATTCACCCTCGCCAGTCGTTGCTGACCCGCCCTGACCGTTATCACAAGGTTAAACCGGTGGCTGCCAATGTCAGCCTGATCGTGATTGTGTTTGCTTCCTTTCCGGAAGTCGCTCCCAGCTTAATCGACCGTTACCTTGTGGCCTGTGCCGATGCCGACATTCCGGCTCTACTGGTCCTGAATAAATCCGATTTAATTCAGGAAAATGATCCGATTTTGACCCTGATGCAAGAATATCAAGCTTTAGGCTATGAAGTGATTCAAACGCAATCCGATGGTGATTTAACTGAACTGGCGAAACGTTTAGCTGGTGAAACTGTTGCCTTTGTCGGTCAGTCCGGTGTAGGTAAAAGCTCGCTGATTAATGCCATGGTTCCTGATGCAGCACAAAAAACCAATGTGATTTCGGAAAACTCGGCACTGGGTCAGCACACCACCACCTCTACACGCTTGATTGCTTTTGGTGAAGGAGCCGCACTGATTGACTCCCCGGGGATTCGTGAATTTGGCTTGTGGCATCTAGACCTAGACAAGGTTCAGCACGGTTTTCCGGAAATTGAAAATCTGCTGGGACATTGCCAGTTCCGTAACTGTACCCATAAGCATGAAAAACAGTGTGCTTTACGTCAAGCCGCCGCAAGCGGTGAAATTTTGCAACGCCGTTTGGACAGTTATTTGCGTTTAATTGATGAAATTACAGAAGCACAGCAAAAAAATTAATTTTTCTTAACCCTTAGCCCTTGAAGCGGTGATTTTGATCGCCATATTTATAGGCTATACTCTACGCAATTTTCAAATTGTAATTAGGTGACTTGTGGAACGTTGGTTCGAATTTATGGGGAATCACCCCTTCTTGTTTGGAACACTTGGGGTGTTGGTTGTTTTGTTCTTTATTTTAGAAGGACAACGCAATGGTCGTAAAATTTCACCACAATCTTTAGGTATTTTAGTGAAAGCTAAAAATGCCATGCTGATTGATTTACGTGATGCAAAAGATTTCCGTGAAGGTCATATCAGCGGCAGCCGTAATATTCCATATAGCCAGATTACAAGTCATGTTGAAGAGTTAAAATCTGCGGATCGACCACTGGTGTTCATTTGTAACCTGGGTCAAATTGCAGGTACCGCTTTACAGCAAGTGGGTCATGCCGACAGCTACCGTCTGGAAGGTGGGATTAATAACTGGAAAGTACAAGGCTTACCGTTGATTAAAAGCAAATAATACGCTTGGAGATTTTGAATGGCTGAAGTAACAATTTACTCAACTACTGTATGCCCATACTGCGTTCGCGCGAAACAACTTCTTGAGCGTAAAGGCGTTGCATATAAAGAAATTAATTTATCTAACGAAGCGCCTGAAGTACGTGTTGAACTGATGCAACGCACCAATCACCGTACTGTTCCACAAATTTTTATTAACGACCAATTCATCGGTGGTTTTGATCAACTTTATGCTTTAGAGCGTGAAGGAAAACTCAACGAATTATTGGCTTAACTTTTTAAGTCACCTCTTCATATTAAGGATTAAAGAATGAGTGAACAACAAGCTCAACCGCAATTAGCACTAGAACGTATTTATACTAAAGACATTTCTTTTGAAGTACCTGGGGCTCAAGTATTTACCAAAGAATGGCAGCCTGAATTAAACATCAATCTGTCTTCTTCTGCAGAAAAAATTGATGCAACCCATTATGAAGTTGCATTACAAGTGGTTGTTCAAGCGAACAACGCGGGCGAAACAGCATTCATCGTTGATGTAACCCAATCAGGAATTTTCTTGGTTGATAGCGTTGAAGAAGAACGCCTTCCATATATTCTTGGTGCATATTGCCCAAATATCCTGTTCCCATTCTTGCGCGAAGCGGTAAATGATATGGTGACTAAAGGAAGCTTCCCGCAATTGCTTCTTACTCCAATTAACTTCGATGCTGAATTCGAAGCGAATATGCAACGTGCTCAAGCAGCCGCTGCTGAAGGTCAAGCTTAATCGCTTACTTTCTAATATAAAAAAGACCGCAAATGCGGTCTTTTTATTGCCTAAATTCCCTCTCCTTTTAGGAGAGGGTTAGGGAGAGGTCTAATAATCCGCTCTCTAACTCTCTCCCTGAGGGAGAGAGGACTCAAAACACTTATTCAGCATCTGCCATCAAATCTGCACTCATACCTACAGTATTGAAACCGGCATCGACATACATGATTTCACCGGTAATACCATTTGCCCAAGGCGAGCATAGGAATAATGCAGCATTACCGACATCTTCAATGGTGACATTACGTTTCAGTGGCGCAACTTTTTCATTCAGGTCTAACATCTTACGGAAAGACTTGATGCCTGAAGCTGCAAGAGTACGGATTGGACCTGCTGAAATCGCATTGACACGAATGCCTTCGCTACCCAAGCTAGATGCCAAATAACGTACGCCCGCTTCCAACGATGCCTTCGCCATACCCATGACATTGTAATTTGGCATTACACGTTCAGAACCTTGATAAGTCAAAGTCAGCAAGCAACCTTGGCGAACTTTTAACAAAGGTTTTGCAGCACGTGCCATCGCAACAAAGCTGTAAGCACTGATGTCATGCGCAATATTAAAGCCTTCACGGTCAGTAATATCGGTAAAGTCACCATCTAAAGTATGCGCTGGTGCAAAACCGATCGAGTGCACAACACCATCCAGTCCATCCCAATGTTTTGCCAATTCTGCAAAAGCCTGGTCAATTTCAGCATCTACAGCCACGTCACAAGGGAAAACCAGAGTTGAACCGAATTGTTCAGCAAAGTCATCAACACGTTTTTTTAATTTTTCATTCGGATAGGTAAATGCCAGTTCAGCACCTTCACGGTGTAGGGCTTGAGCAATACCAAATGCAATGGATAATTTACTTGCAATACCCGCGATGAGAAAACGCTTACCCGCCAATAGTCCTTGTGCCATGTGAATCTCACTCAAAATAATTTACAAGCATAATGCCAAGTCTGAAGCATTTGCGAAATTGCATAATGCGCCTTTTTTAACATGTTGTGTAAAAATCATAAAAAAATGCTCCCTCTATCTGGGAGCATTTTTATTTAGACTCATTTCACTTTTACGATGCTTAATCATCACCTTGTAATAGACTGAGCAAACGCAGGAATGAATAATACATCCACACCAGAGTTGCCAATAAAGCAATACCACACAACCATTCCATCGCTTTCGGTGCATACTGTGCAGCGGCAGATTCAATCAGGTCAAAATCCAGAATCAGATTTAAAGAAGCAATTATCGCAACAAAGGCAGCAAAGCCAATTCCGAGCCAGTTGCTTTCAAAAAGATAAGGAATGCTAGAACCAAAAGCCAAACTCATCACCATTTGCACCACAAATACCATGGCAATAGCAATAGAAGCTGACATCACCACCGCTTTAAATTTTTCTGTGGCACGAATAATTTGAAAACGGTATAGCCCAAACATCACCAAGGTGGTGATAAAAGTCGCAAGCAAGGCTTGTAGTGGCACGCCAGGAAATTTCAGCTGAAATAATACTGAAACTCCACCTAAAAATGCCCCTTCAAACAGCGCATAAGGAATGGCCAATGTTGGTGCAGTATTTGGCTTGAAGGTTGTAATCAGCGCCAGAATAAATCCACCGATCGCACCCACTATGGCAGCGGAATAAGCAATCGAGATATTCAGGGTCATAAAACTATATAAAAAGAGTGATAAACCGACTACAGCAGCAATCACGGTCAATAACACTGACTTTTGAATGGCGCCTTGCACCGTCATGGTCTGGTTAAAATCACTCTGAGTTTCGACCCGGGTTAAAATGGGGTTATTACTTTGCATAATTCGCTCATTCTTGTCATTTAGATTTTAAAAATAGTATAGACAGCTTTTAAGTATAGAAAATGGATTTTTAGCCTTACAAAAAAAGAACGTTCATCCATCAAGATCTATTCATAGCAAAGCATATGCCTAAATACGAATATTTATCGATAAAAGGTGATTTTATAATAGCTTTTATGACCCTAGTCTTAATGCATCCAAGGAATTCTGCCATAGTTGTGCGGCAAGCATGGCCTGATCCAGATTGAGTGATTGTGCCAATCCATCCAGCACATAAGGTAAATTGACTGGCGTATTGCGGGTGCGATGCTCGGTGGAACTTTGACAGCATAAGGGTGTCATATCCGGACAATCGGTTTCCAAAACCAAATGTTCAGCGCCAATGGCCTGAACCACGGCATGTAATTTTTTGGCATTGGGATTGGTAATTTGTCCGGTCACCCCAATTTTAAAACCCAGTTTAATAAAGGCCTTGGCTTCCTCTATCCCGCCGCTAAACGCATGCGCAATCCCACCTAATTTAAATTGCTGCTGTTTTAATATGGCCAGTGTTTCCGCATGCGATTTTCGGATATGCAATAACACCGGTTTATCAAACTGCTGCGCCAATTCCAGTTGTGCTGCAAAAAAATCTTTTTGTTTCTGAAAAATTTCCGGTTGTTTGTGCTGTTTTAAAAAAGTATCTAAACCAATTTCTCCAATCGCGACACAATCTTCAGTTTTTAATAATAATTCTAAATCTGCAAGATGTGAGGTTTGATGCTGTTCAATATAAAAAGGATGCAATCCCGGCGCCAAGTAACTTTGCGGAGCATCGACCAATTGATTTAAGAACTGGTGACTTTGCAGTAAATCCTGAAACCGCGACTGGACAAAACCAATCAAAACCAGGCGTTCCACCCCAACCGCTTTGGCCGCATGTGCCAGTTGTTCCCGATCTGCATCGAAATCGGGAACATCAAAATGGGTATGGGTATCAAACAGTGAATAAGACATTAAGATTGGGCTTTGCTGTCACTGGCTGCGCTGGCAGCTGCTTCATTTTTGACTTCAGGCTGAGGCAAATAGGCTTTTTTCAACACGGTTTGTAACTGCTCATAAGGAATGGTCAAACGTGGCAATCCCACCACATAAGGCCCGATTTCATATTCGCCATATTGTAAAATCAAGCCTTGAGTCGATAAATAGAAATTATCCGATAAAGTAAATTTCCATGCCTGTTCGTATTCATCGACACTGTTTGCCAATTTGGCATCCATCACCCAGCTTTTAAACACTTCATGGGCTTTCTGTTCCAGTGCGGCTTTCTGGTTTGGCGCCAAAATATCATCCAACTGGACAAGTTTTTTCTTTTTCAAATCAAAATTATAATAAGACTGTGATGATGAACCATGTGCCCCACCCAGATAGCTGCTGGAATTGAGCACCACGGTTGCCAAAGGCTGACCGGCATTGAGAATCTTCGGTTTAATCATCAGGCTGATCTGATGATTGGCACTTAAAGCTTTCAGCTCTTTATCGAGTGATAAAAATGTATCCCGATAAGGGGCTAGCTGTTTTTCCAGTTTTTGTTTCGGCGTTTCCATGCTTGCCGATGCCGCAGGTTGATCTGCCTGAGCTTGCTTTGAATCTTTAGATTTTTCAGTAGCAGTAGTAGCCTGCTGGCCTGCATTCAACGATTTCGGCGAAATATCTACAGTCTGCTCCAGCTGCTTTAAAATTTGCTGATCGACAAATTCATCAATAAACGCCTGGTTACTGGATAGACGTTCGATGCTGATTTCAGGGCAGCTATTCCCATCACATTCAGGTAAATTTAAACTTAGTTTTTCCGTGTCACCTGCCAATTTTAAAACTTCAGCTTGAGCGGCTTGCGATTGAACCGGCTTGTCCTCTTTAGGCTCAGCTTGTTTAGGTTGGCATGCACTCAATGCTATTGCTGTAGCAACAAGGCTTAGGGTAAATATTGTTTTATTTTTTAGCATCATCTGACCTATAACTTGAATCTGGTAAATGGATGTTCACTCGATGTCTGTATGGATTACGGCTTACTAAAACATATGCTGATAAGCATCAGCTTTCAATATCTGTTGCGTTTGCGCTTTGGTCAAATAAATATCCAGCTGAGCGCCATCTTTCACAATTTCATGGGTGCGATAATGTAAACCGATACCTTCCTGATCAAAGAACCAGTCTGCCTGTCCCCAATACAGCTTTTTCGGGGCTTTCTGTTTTACTTCCGCCTTTTGCTGTTTTAACCATTTTTGATAAGCCTGTTGCACAATGTCATTCATGACCGTTTGCTGCTTGGGCTCCAGAATATCCAGTAAAGTCACTGCTTTCTGTTTTTTACGATCAGCCACAAAGAAATAATATCGTTCTTTCACTTTTACTTCTTCTTGTTTTGTATCGACCCCTAGCTGCATCAATACGTACTGATTACGCTGATAGGCAATACGGGTATACATGGCCAATTCATAGGGCTTATTTTTGGAAAATTCGGCTTGCCAGACATCAGACTTTTTCACATAGGCATTAATGGCCTGTTGCAAGCTCATATCCTGCTTTAGACCAATTTGATCCTGAATGACTTTGGCCTGACTCTTGGCAATCCAGTCATTTAACCAGGCATCTTCGGTATGAACCGTTTGAATACTCAGGTCAATACAATTCTTGGTTTCACAAAAAGGCAAGGCAACTTTTGCCTCTTGCTCCTGAATATTTAAATATGGCAACACCTCGGCCTGCTCTGTTTTAACGACCGATGCAGACGACTGTTCCTGCTCTTGTTGTTTCGATTCTTGTTTTGAAGCATCACAGGCACTGAGCATCAGAGCAATGGCGATTATGGATGCAGCCCTTATTTTACCGTTCATGCTGACCACTCTTTTTCTCAAGTCATTCATTTATCTTAATGATTCTAATAAAACAGCTTCATAAAGAAGCTGTTTTATTTTTGCTTATTTTAGTGTTCGCGTGTGGCACGGAACTGGATATCCGGATAACGCTCTTGCATCAATTGCAAATTCACACGGCTTGGTGCCAGATAAGTCAAATGACCACCGCCATCTAGCGATAACTGATCATGGGCCTTTTTCTTAAATTCATTGAATTTCTTTTCATCATCACATGAAACCCAACGCACGGTATTAATGTTCACAGGCTCGTATACACAATCGACCTTGTATTCTTCTTTCAAACGATACGCCACCACATCAAACTGTAGCACACCGACTGCCCCTACAATCAGATCATTGTTGATTTGCGGCATGAACACCTGAGTTGCACCTTCTTCTGAAAGTTCTTTTAAACCCTTTTGCAGCTGTTTAGATTTCAAAGGATCTTTCAAACGCACACGACGGAACATTTCCGGCGCGAAGTGTGGAATACCGGTGAAGTGCAGATTTTCACCTGAAGTAAAGGTATCGCCAATCTGGATGGTGCCATGGTTATGCAAACCAATGATATCCCCCGGCCAAGCTTCTTCAAGCTGTTCACGCTCACCCGCCAAGAAAGTCAAGGCATCACTAATCCGTACATCTTTACCCAGACGGACATGATTCATTTTTAAGCCTTTTTCATACTTACCCGAACAGATACGCATGAATGCAATACGGTCACGGTGTTTTGGATCCATATTGGCCTGAATTTTGAAAACAAAACCGGTAAAGCCTTCTTCAGTCGCCTCTACAGCACGTTCATGCGTAGGATGCGCTTTCGGTTTTGGTGCCCATTGAATAAAGGCATTTAACACATGATCGACTGCAAAGTTACCCAATGCCGTACCGAATAGTACCGGTGTTTGACGGCCTGCCAGGAATTCTTCAGGGTCTAATGGATCATTGGCCATCTGCACCAATTCCAAAGATTCTTCAAAGGCAGCAAAAGCCAGCTCACCCACTTTTTCACGCAAGTCTGGATAGTCATAGCCATCACGGATTTCAATATCGGTAATGGTTGAACCAAAACCGGCTTTGTAAACGTAGAATTTTTCTTCGAGGATGTTATATACGCCAGCAAAATCACGACCTGTCCCCAGTGGCCAGGTAATGGGTACACAGCGAATTTTCAGGACATTTTCAATTTCATCAAGCAATTCTAATGGTTCACGAATTTCGCGGTCCATTTTGTTAACGAAAGAGATAATCGGGGTGTCGCGCATACGACACACTTCCATTAATTTAATGGTTCGTTCTTCGACCCCTTTTGCACCGTCAATGACCATCAATGCAGAGTCAACCGCAGTTAAAGTACGGTAGGTATCTTCCGAGAAATCTTCATGCCCCGGGGTGTCAAGCAAGTTGATGACATGATTTTTATAAGGGAACTGCATCACCGAAGTGGTAATGGAAATACCACGTTCTTTTTCCATTTCCATCCAGTCAGACGTTGCAGCACGATCTGACTTGCGGCTTTTGACCATCCCTGCAACCTGAATTGCCTTACCCCATAACAGCAGTTTTTCTGTCATGGTGGTTTTACCAGCATCGGGGTGGGAAATAATCGCGAACGTCCGTCGCTGTGCGACCTGCGCCGCTAATTCGTCTTTAAAACTCATGAAAGATACCTACTGCAGAATGGCAGTGAAAAAGATCAGAACTGATCAATATAAAAAATTGGCCATATTGTAGCAGATCATAAAACTTTTGAAATGAACTAAACTTGTTCGGTCCGCATCAATCTTAAGTAAATAATGCCTTGTCCATCTTTTCCAGACGGTTCACATCCATCGGCATTCCCAACAGAAAGCCCTGCAATTGCTGGCAACCCAAACGGGTCAATATGTCTGCCTGTAAAGGTGTTTCAACCCCTTCTGCAGTAACCACCAAACCCAGTTTTATAGCCAGCTGGATAATACTTTCTAAAATCATTTCATCTTTTGAACCGACCGCCAGATCACGGATAAACTCCCGATCTATTTTTAATTCATCTACAGGCAAGTTCTTCAAATATAAAAAGCTGGAATGACCGGTTCCAAAGTCATCAATCGCCAGTTTAATGCCCATCTGACGCAGCTGCTCAAAACACCGAATAGTAGAATCCACATGATGCATGGCAGTCGATTCGGTAATTTCAATGGCTAAATGATTGGGATTAATCCGATATTGATTAAATAAATTTTCTAGTGTTGAAAACAGGTGCTTATGTTCAAATTGTACAGCAGATAAATTTACTGCGAGAGGAAAATAGTTGGAACCATTTTGCTCCCAGATTTGAATTTGTTTACAGGCCTGTTCAAGTGCCCAATAACCCATTTGAATAATCAGTCCGGTTTTTTCCGCGCCACCTATAAACATGTTCGGCGTTAACATTCCCAAGCTTGGATGATTCCAGCGGATCAGGGCTTCCACCCCGCAAATGCTATGATCTTGGGTGGTAAATTTAGGCTGGTAAAATAGAACAAATTGTTTTTCTTCAACAGCTTTATATAGATCATTAATCAGTTTGGTCTGACTTTTGGTTTCCTGTTGATCCACACTATAACTAAATAAGGAATAGGTGTTTCTGCCTTGATATTTCGACATCAACATGGCGGCATCGGCATTAATCAGCAGATCTTGCAAATTATTGCCATGATCTGGGTACAGGGCGATACCAATACTGCTAGAAATATTGATCTCTTTACCGGCAATCAAAAAGCTGTTCTGTATTTGCCCCAATAACTGTTCAGCCTTTTCAACCGCATTTTCGATAGTGACCTGTTCCAGCACCATCAAAAACTCATCTCCGCCTATACGGAGCAATTTTTCATTTTGTTTCAACTTCTGTTGAATACGGCTGGCCAGTTGCACCAGCAATTGATCACCCACATGATGCCCAAATACATCATTCACCGCTTTAAATCGGTCTAAATCTATATAGATAAAAGCAATTTTATCATTACTATAACGATGATCAGTAAATAAAAAATGTGAATATTCAGCTAGGAATAAACGATTGGGCAACTTGGTTAAATTGTCCTGCACGGCCTGATTGGCCAATTCACGATTGGCTTTAGAAAGCTGTTTATTGCGGGCTTCTAATCGTTGTTCCAGTATGGCAACACAAAATGCTGCGAGCAAAATTAAACTGGTAACTAAAATAACACTTAATAAAATTAATCCTTGTCCACTTTGGTAATGCCCAACCAGCTGATCGGTAGCAATGGCATAAAAAATGCTTGCCCCCATACCGATATAGTGCATGGCGACAATGGTCAAAGCCATCATCAATACTAGGGAAATTTTGATCAGCAGCTTTTGCTGTGCTGCATTTTTATATTTAAAGGTAAGCCAAAACGTTAAACCGGAACCACCTATGGCAATTAATACGGAAAGAATAGTCAGTAGAGGATCATAATAAATCTGGTGCTGATCCACGACCAGCCCCATCATGCCGGTATAGTGCATGCCGGCAATTCCCATCCCCATCAGTACCGCACCTAAAACCAGCCGGCCATAGGGCAAAGTTTCTCTCGTGGTCAACCAAATGGCAAATGTAGATGCAATAAACGCAATAAGGTACGAAACAAAATTAAATCCGTAGTCAAAAGAATAATCCGCCGGTAAATCACATGCGAGCATTCCGGCAAAGTGCATAGACCAAATGGCAGCCCCAAGCATCAGACCGCTAATGGTCAGCAGAATTTTTTCATATTTTTGACCCCAGCCACGGAATAATAATTGTTCGAGTGAGACTGTAAAATAACAGGCCAAAACCGCAACAACGATCGAAGCAATTACCAGGCTAAAATCATAATGTATATGAACCATATTAAGTTCCGTATAGGTTATCTTTCTTGTTTTAATCCACGTGATTCATACTCTTTATACTGTCTAAAAATTTTCATCTTCAAAAGAGTGGTTATAAAAACAATCAATTAAAACAAGAATCTAATACTATTCTATTTTGGTCAAGTGTTAATTGCTCTATTCATTTTTATTTCTAATTTATTCATTTTGCAAAATAAACATAGTTCAACATTTTTATCATTATTCCTACACCGTTCATATTTTTAAAAGTAGCTCTAAAATGAATTCCCCCATTCGCTCATGCATAAATAAAAAAACCAGTCAGATCAACTGACTGGTTTTTTTTAATAGATAAAAGCTAAATAATCATTCTATTTGGCAGAAGCCTTAGCTGACTGTAATTTCGCATAATCCAATAAAATATTGGCAGACTCTGTCACAAATGTTTCTTCTTCAGCTAATGCAGGTCGTTGAGTTGCCTTCATTTTTGCACGAGATTCAATCAGGGCATCTACAGAAGCCTGATAACTTTCCCAATTGGCATAAGGCTTTTGACCCGTCATGCTACGGCGTTGATTTTCCGCCTCTAAAGTTTTCTGCTCAAGTGCATTCAACTCGACTTTACGCTGATCAATATCCAGTACCACACGCTTTTGCTCATCGGTTTTTTTCGCAATGGCTTTACGCTGCTCCAGATATTTAAATTGCGGATCAGCAACGACGCGTTGCTGCGACATTTGCGCCAGATTTTGCACATAAGGTTGTACCGAGCCTTCGCGTTTAAACGGTGCTGTTGGAATGGTATCCCATTTCAAGGCATTCTTGGCTTTACGCTCGCCAAACTCTTCGTTGTAGATATCGACCAGTTTGATATCCGGTACAACCCCTTTATTTTGGGTACTTCCCCCAGTCACGCGGTAGAACTTACGCTGGGTCAAGGTTGCCTGACCATAGGCCAAGGTATCAAGCTGAACCTGAGCGGTTCCTTTACCGGTGGTGGTACTGCCAATCACAATCCCGCGCTCATAATCCTGAATAGCGGCAGAATAAATCTCACTGGCCGATGCTGAAGCCAGATTAATCATGACGGCCAATGGACCCGCATAGGTTTGTGCACCACCGTCATCATCTTCAAACACACTGACATTGCCGTTACCATCGCGAATTTGCACCACTGGACCTGACTTGATCACTTGCCCCAGCATACGCGCAACTTCTTCAAGCGAGCCACCCGGGTTATTACGCAAATCGATAATAATCCCTTCTACATTCTTGGCTGCCAGACTCTTTAAAGCATTGTTGGTATCTTCAGAAACAGAACGATAATCCGTACCTGCACGACGCGCACGATAATTCAAATAAAATGACGGAATTTCAATCACACCAAAAGTATGATTTTTACCATCGCGCTTGATCTCTACGGTACGTGAACGAACACCGGCATCTTCTTCTTGAATCACATCACGTACCAGGCTAACCGTACGTGCCTGCCCCATGGATGCACCGGCACCCAATAAACGCAGGCTGACCTTGGTTCCGCGCTTGCCACGTATCAGACCCACCACTTCATTGCTGGCCCAACCGATCACATCCACCATTTTATCGCCGTCTTGGGCTACACCAATAATGCGGTCTCCAGGTTTGATCTGACCTGATTTACTAGCTGGGCCACCTTCCACAATGGTTTCAATCTTGGTGTAATCTTCATTGCCGCGTTCAGGACGAATCGAAACCCCGATTCCCTCTAATTGCAAAGTGGTTTGGCGGTTCAATTCCATGGCATCGACTGGCGGGAAATAGTTGCTATGCGGGTCATAGGTCAACATCATCGCATTTAAGGTCTTGTCGAGAACATCATCACTTTTTACACGGCTGACACGTTCAAGCTGACGGGTATAACGCTTGGTCAGGGTTTGAACCGGAGTTAGATCTTCCGGACTGGCCAGATCCTGACCATTGGCCAGCGTCGGATCATCTTTTAAGGCTTTTTGCTTCGCAGACTCTTCTTCTTTACTAATATTCAAGTTAATCAGCTGCGATACCAACATTTTTTGCCAATGGGCACGTTGTTCTGCCTCAGACTTGAAATAAGGTGCTTTTTCGCGATCAGTATCAATATAAACATTGGTTTGTTTCAAGTTTTGCGGTTTTTTCAACTCAGCTAGCATGAACTCATAAAACTGTTTTAAGCGTTCACGGTATTGGGCATGAATTAAATATGGACCGGATAAATCCCCTGCTTTTAATGCAGCACCGAAATTTGCGCCATACTTTTTCTTATATTGTTCAACTTCAGGGGCTAAAAATAATGAATGGTCTGCATCCAGGCTATCTAGATAAAAATCAAGAATACGATTCGAAGTTGCCGCATCTAAACGCTGATTTAAATAATGTTGACGGTCAACCAGAGTCGCCAATTGGCGCGAAACCAACGCCTGTTCCTGCGTGGGTTGAATGGTTTGAGAAACTGCCTCTGTATTATTAGCTGCAATTGCCTCGTTCATTACATGAGAAAAGAAAAATCCTCCAGTCGCGATTGCAACTGCACAAGCTAATGTCTGAAGTTTCATAAATAATTCGTACTTCCTTGGTCTTGGACCAATATTGCATCGTCGTTTTTTAACATGAATCGAGTATATTCAAAATCTTAAACAACTTAATATGTATGTCGTGTAGTTTTATCATATTCTGTACTGTCAAAATGTAGCAAATCATTGCAGAATTCGGGTATTGTTTTTCTTTATAAAATTCCAACACGGACACCGATATGATTGGCGCATTGATGCTAGACATCGCTGGCACAGAACTTACTCAAGAAGATATTGAACTATTACGGGCACCGCAAGTAGGCGGCATGATTTTATTTTCACGAAATATAGAATCACCTGAGCAGGTTCGCGCTTTAACCGATCATATGCGTCGCATCAGACCTGACATTTTAATTGCTGTGGATCAGGAAGGCGGCCGGGTTCAGCGCTTGAAACAGGGCTTTACCCTGCTTCCAGCCATGGGCCGTTTAGGTGAGCTTTATCTGAATGAGCCCGCTACAGCCATTGATTTGGCCGAGCAATGCGGCTGGCTGATGGCGACTGAAGTGCTTGCCGTAGGTATTGATTTCAGTTTTGCTCCGGTACTGGACTTGAATGATGTCAGTGATGTGATTGGCGATCGTGGTTTTGCCAAAAACATTGAAGATATTGTCCCTCTTGCCAGTGCTTTCATCAAAGGCATGAAACGTGCAGGCATGGCCAATACCGGCAAACATTTCCCGGGGCACGGTTCGGTCAAGGCCGATTCACATGTGGCAGCACCGGTAGATTCACGTTCTTATGATCAAATCTATCACAAGGATATGCAAACCTTTATCCAACTGATGCCACAGCTGGATGCATTGATGCCTGCGCATGTGATTTATGATCAGGTCGATCCGAACCCTGCCGGCTTCTCAACTTATTGGATTCAGGACATTTTGCGTCAACAACTCAACTTTGATGGCGTGCTGTTCTCCGATGACTTAACCATGCAGGCAGCATGTGTTGCCGGTGGTGCAGACGCACGCATTCAGGCTGCAGTTAAAGCCGGCTGTGATATGGGCCTGGTCTGTAATGACCGCTCAGCAGCATGTACGGCATTAGAAGGTATTCGTGACTTGCCTTTACCGAATCAAGAACGTTTGGAGCGTATGCGCGGTAAAATTCCAGAAATCACGGTTGGGCAAACGCTGGACTTGGGGGCAGAATGGCAAAAAGTTCGCGATAGCATCGAAAACTTTAAAAAATCATTGAATTAATGCGACAAAAGGAACACGACAAGGTGTTCCTTTTTCTTTATGATAAATAAAAATAAATTACGCTTACGTCATTCAGCTTATTGTGCTTTGCGTCAAAACTAAAAATAAGCTGAGCTGGCAATGTAAGAAAACTCAACCCATAAACAGCCAACGTTAAAAAACTAAAAAAACAGATAAGGTCAGGATGACATGACACAACAACTTTCAGAACATCGACATATTTCATTTACTGCCCATTACACTGGATACATCTGGTACTCCATGGGAATTTCTCATCCGGTTTTTGCGACCTCTAAAGGGAAAATGTTAGCCAAACTGGTACATCCCTTAGAAAGCTGGGCGGAAAAATTTGTCGGCGGCAGTATGCGTACGACCTTAAAACAACGCCACCGCATGATTGATCAGCATCTGACCCAACTGATTGAACAGCACCCAGATTTACAGGTACTTGAAATTGCCAGCGGGCTTTCTCCCCGTGGCTGGAATTTCCGGCAGAAATTTCCCCATATTGATTATCGTGAACTTGATTTACCCGATATGGCGAAAGTAAAAACCAAAGCCCTGAAACAGATTGATGTCAATAGCCCGGAAGTTTTATCAGTCGATTTATTCACTGCTGATTTTGCACAGGCTTTTCAGGTCTTTGACCCGAATCGCCCCTTAGTCGTGATTAGTGAAGGCCTGATTAACTACTTTAACAAAGACATGTTATTGCAATTACTCAAGGCAATTCATCATTATGGACAGAGTTTTAAAGAACTGCATTACCTGACCGATATCTATCCAGAACCAGTGAAAAATAAACTGGCCAATTTTATTTGGGCATGCAGTAAATTATTGAAATGGATGTCTAAGAGCGCATTTAGTTTCCATTTTATTGATCCGCAGCAAGTACAGGAATTTTTCCAGCGCGCAGGCTTTGAAAATATTACTGTCGTTCAACCGCAACAGTATTTTCAACATCCAGCCGTGCCTCTCCCCGCTAATGAAGAACACTTGGGTGATCTCGTCTGGATGATTCATGCAAGCAAAAAAAACAGCGTTATATAACGCTGTTTCTTTTAGATCTTTCTATACTTTAACTGACCGATTCCAATACAGTCATCACTTCTTTTTGTCGTTGTACATAACGCAATAAACGCTCTGCCACATCAAAGCTGCCATGCTTGAATAAGGCACGAACTTGTGTTGAATTGACTTCAAAAATTAAGCATTCAATTTTAAATTGACCTTCTTCATCTTCCAGATGCAGGGCCAAGTCACGTGGATATTGTGCAGCTTTTTCTGCCAATCCAGAAGTAAATTCAAGTAAAACGCCAAAGAAATTTAAATCAACAATATGGGTTGGTAACTGCAAATCTGAATGACGATGCGTTAATACAGTCATCGGTTTTTGTACAGCAATGCGTTCTTCGCCACGACGCTCCAAAGTCAGTAACTGAGCACGTGTCATCGGGATAATCCCTTCTACATTTTGAATAGGCTGACCCTGCAAGAAGGTGGCAAACAGACTCATGGTTTCTTTACGGCGCTGTAATTGCGGTACATGATCGGCATTGGCAATCATTGCAAATTCCATATTGGGGCATTGCAAGGCAAAATTGGCATTTTCATGTGGCAAGGTAAAACTGTCGTATTGCCCACAAGCAACCAGTACTTTACATTGCGGAATAGGTACATCAGTTAAACGCAATAATCGGCTACAGTTGATTTCATAACGATCTTGCTCAGTTGCTGTAAATTCAGCCATCTGCCTGAAGAACAAACGCTTTGCAGTCGGTGACATACGGGTTTGATCAATTTTGGCATGATTGACCAGATACAGAATCACCGCCTGACCAAACTCATCCATGCGCTGTTCATTCATTAAATGCAAAGATTCTTCCAGCAGCATGCGCCAGCTTTTACGGGTTTTTTGCATCACGCCCATTAAGATCATCCGGTCAATCAGTTCAGGACGTTGATGTGCCAAACTTGAAGCTACCACTGAGCCTAAAGACATCCCCATGACCGAAACTTTGGAAAGATTTTCTACATCCAGCCATTCACCGAGCATACATGCCAAGTCCGGCAATTCTAAAGTTCCCGCAGAAACACCGGTATCACGATTGGTAATTTGTTGATTGGCACCCATGGAAGGCAAATCAATTAAAATAATCGGCCCTGCACTCAGCAGCTGTTCAACGCAATATTTATAAGAATTAAAATTTTGAAATGCCCCACCCACAATGACAACTGGCGTGTTGTGGATAGTTTCAGGTTGAGCAATGGCCATATACTCAATTTTCCAGCCGTTGATCCATGTCGTTCGTGCCGGTTCTTTAAAACTGTTCCTATGGTAAAGATCAAAAAAACCAAAATCTGCGTTTGATTCTTCTACTTCCGAGTCCATTTGGATCATGGAATTCATATCCCTTCCTCCATTCTTGCCTTATTGTTATTTTGCAAGAAAATAAATTTAGAATTTCTGCGCCATGCTGCTTCCATTCTTCGCTGTAATTATCAGACGTCACTGTCCTTATCATTTCATAATATACAGAGGAGGCTTACTCAAGCAACTGATTCTATGACCACTTATCTAAATTTACCTACAAAAGGATTTCAAAATATTAACAGCCCGAAAGTTTCAGGGACTTTTTTCGGGTCAGATGCTTCATTGTCGGGTTCCAGACTGTTACTATCGAAGATGTAATTTCTAAGTGATCAAACCGCTATGCAAGATTCGATTGAACAATATATGCAAACGGTAGGACAACAGGCACGCCAGGCTTCTCGCGTGTTAGCAAGCGCTTCTACCCAAACAAAAAACAATGCCTTATCTGCAATTTACACTGCATTACAAGACAGTGAAGCCGCAATTCTGGCTGCCAACCAAATTGATATGACCAAAGGTCGTAACAACAATTTGGACAGTGCATTGCTTGATCGTTTAGAACTTACCCCCAGCCGCTTTAAAGGCATGCTACATGGTTTAAAAGATGTGATGAATCTGGTCGACCCGATTGGAGAAATTACCGATCTTGCTTACCGCCCTTCAGGCATTCAGCTTGGAAAAATGCGAGTGCCTTTAGGTGTAGTCGGCATGATTTACGAATCACGCCCCAATGTTACTCTGGAGGCGGCCTCACTTGCCTTGAAATCAGGCAATGCCATTATTTTGCGTGGCGGTTCTGAAGCGCTGGAGTCCAACAAAGCCATTGCCGAAGCGATTCAGCATGGTTTAAAGGCCTCAGGTTTGCCTGAAACTTCGGTACAGGTGATTAATACTGCTGATCGTGCCGCAGTCGGACACCTGATTACCATGTCTGAATATGTGGATGTGATTGTTCCACGTGGAGGCAAAGGGCTAATTGAACGTGTGAGCAATGAAGCACGTATTCCAGTGATTAAGCATTTAGATGGCAATTGTCATGTTTTTGTTGAAGCACAGGCAGATTTGCAAAAGGCTTTACCGATTGCGCTGAATGCCAAGACCCATCGTTATGGCGTATGTAATGCCATGGAAACCCTGTTGGTGGATGAGAAAGTCGCTGAAGAATTCTTGCCAAGCATTGCTGAACTGTATGCAGAAAAACAGGTTGAACTGCGCGGCTGCCGCGAAACCCAGCGCATTCTCGGTTCAAACGTTAAACCTGCCAGTGAAGAAGACTGGTACACCGAATATCTAGGTCCAATTTTGGCGGTTAAAGTGGTCAGCGGGATTGATGAAGCCATTGATCATATTAACAAATATGGCTCACACCATACCGATGCCATCATTACCGAAAACTATAGTCTAGCCCGTCAGTTTCTGGCACGTGTAGATTCAAGCTCAGTGATGATCAATGCCTCTACCCGTTTTGCTGACGGTTTTGAATATGGTCTGGGTGCAGAAATCGGGATTTCTACCGATAAAATTCATGCCCGTGGTCCGGTTGGACTGGAAGGTTTGACCTCACAAAAATGGGTCGTGTTTGGTGATGGTCAAATTCGCCAATAAATCAGTGCCGCTTGGTCATTAAAAAGCATGTGTTGTTCAGCTTCAAAACTGAGGCTGAACACAGTCACTACACTATCCCAGTCTTAAATTTCGTAACATGATAAAAATAATGAGAAAGATGAAGGGGAAATCGTATGTTTTATTATTTAATCATTTGTACATTTATATTGGCATTAGTGGTTTCTTTTGCCGTAATGAAAATTTTTTCCAATTCCATTAACCAAATTCTTGCCCGAATTATTAACGATCCCATTCATAGTGCCTGGGCCAAATACACCAAGTTTGCCGGCATGGTGGTCGGAACATCTTCCGGTATCCGTATTTACGATATGGAAAAATACATTACCCCCCTGACTTATAGCGATAATGAAAAAAAAATTGTGATCGAACTGACTCAGGAACGCTGGGTACTGGAAATTTACCGGACGATTATTGAAACCTTACAAGGGCTTGCCTGGATGATGCTGGTTTTTTTTATGGTGGCATTGCTGGCTTATGTGATTGTACGCTGGTCAGAAATAAAGTATCAAAAGTAAGTATTAAAACAACACTTATGCCCTGCCCAAAATTGATTTCTCATGCTAGGGTGAAATTCATGCAAGATGGATAGTTTAAGATTTAGTACTATTTCATTAATAAATGAAAACTATCAACTGATAAATTTTAATTATTATTATTTCACTGGTCGATAGTGCTTAAGTCTAATCTCCTAAAGTCTAGCTTGTCGCTACAAAAAGCCGCATGGTACAACTATTAAACAGATCGGATGATGCCTATCACTATGAATATCAACGATCAATGGTAATACAACAATTCAAGTACGATCATTTTTAGTTAAGGAATACGTCATGCCTAAATCAGTACTAGTAATCAATTGCGGATCATCTTCAATCAAGTTTGCATTATTGCTTAAAGATCAAGAATTCCGCATCCATGGTTTGGCTGAAAATTTAGGCACACCTGAAGCACGTATTAAAGGTGTGACTGTAGGCAATGAACCTGTCGATATTCGTATTCCCAATGCTGATCATAAACAAGCTTTAGAAGTAGGCCTGGAACGTCTGGCTAGCTATAAGCCTGATGCCATCGGTCACCGTATTGTGCATGGTGGTACGCTCACTAAAGCTGAATTACTGACTGACGATATTATTGAACGCATTCGCCAAGCAACCCCACTGGCACCGCTACACAACCCTGCCCATCTAGTCGGTATTGAAGCCACTAAACGTCTTTTTCCAGACCTGCCACAAGTTGCAGTATTTGATACAGCCTTCCACCAAACCATGCCGGAACATGCTTATCGCTACGCAGTGCCAAAATTCTTATACACCGAGCACAATGTTCGTCGTTACGGCTTCCATGGTACCAGCCATGCCTATGTATCTGAACGTGGTTCAGAACTGGCAGGCAGTTTCAAACAAGGTGGCTGGTTAACTGCGCATTTAGGAAATGGTAGCTCGACCTGTGCGATCTGGAATGGTCAAAGTGTAGATACTTCAATGGGCTTAACCCCGCTTGAAGGCATTGTTATGGGTACCCGTAGTGGTGATGTCGATCCAAGTTTACATAGCTTCTTGGCTGCTAACCTGGGCTGGGATGTCTATAAAATTGACAAGATGCTCAACAAAGAAAGCGGCTTGCTCGGTTTATCAGACAATCTTTCAAATGACATGCGTACCCTGATTGAAGCCTCAGAACAAGGCAATGAAGATGCAACACTGGCAATTGAAGTATTCTGCTACCGTTTAGCCAAATCTCTGGCTGCTTTAAGCTGTGGCTTGCCACGTCTTGATGGTCTGTTCTTTACTGGTGGCATTGGCGAAAACTCGGCTTATATCCGTGAAAAAACCATGACTTACCTACCTCATTTCGGTTTCAACTTAAGCAAAGAACAAAATAATAATTTGAAACGTGGTACAGAAGGCCGTATTGATGCCGGCACAGGCCCCCAAATCTGGGTCATTCCAACCGATGAAGAAGGCCGTATTGCCAAAGAAACTGCGCACGTTGTAGAGGGCGAGGTGAATCAGGCAGCGGTAAAAAAGTTTGAAACTGATGCGGTAATGGCTTAAGCCATTACCCCTTTATGTTGTTCATCATTCAATCCTTTTATTTAGAATCAAGCTATGAAAACAATTTTACTCGTGCCAACCGGGGAAGGCGTAGGTCTTACTTCAGCCTGTTTAGGTCTAATTTATGCTTTAGAATGTCAAGGTGTAAAAGCCGGTTTTGTAAAACCTTTTTCACAAGAAAGCCAGCAGGAAGCTGACCGTTCAACGGCGCTGTACCGTCATTTATCCAATAGTGAAACTGTAGAGCCGATTACTTATGAAAAGCTGGTTCAGCAACTTAATTTAGGTGAAAGTGATGAACTGCTTGAAGATGCTGTTCATCTGCATCGTCAAATCGCCAAAAATCATGATCTGATTATTGTTGAAGGCTTGGTGCCGAATAATCGTGACTCGTTTGCGTCCACACTCAATGCTGCATTGGCTCAGGCACTGGATGCCAAAGTGGTCATTGTCAGCAATGCCGACATCAACAAACCTGAAATTGCTGCAGAAAAAGTTGAACAACAGTTACGTTATTTGGGTGGCTTAGCTTCTAGCCGCATGGCTGGCGTATTGTTCATGCGCACCAAAGGCTTACCTGCAGATGCTCAACAGATTCCGGTCACCATTGATCCAAGCTTGCGCCTGATTAGCGACACCAACAAATTTACCGCTCAAATTCAAAAAATTCATGCACATATTGGCTCTGAAAAACTTCCGGTCATTGGTCTGGTACCATTTAGCAATACGCTCAGTGTGCCACGCATGTCAGATTTGGCAGCATATATTTCAGCAGAATGGATTAACCGGGGTGAAGCAACGCAGCGCCGCGTATTACATAGCAGTTTAATTGCGTCCAATATTGAACATGAACTAGATAAATTTACTGCCGGTGAACTGATTATTAGTGCATCTGACCGCATTGATGTTTTATTGGCAAGTAGTCTGGCAAGCAGCAATGGTATTCCATTGGCGGGATTGATCTTAACCGAGCATCATCAACCGAATCCTGCAGTTTTAGAATTCTGTCAGTCTGCCATTAAAAATGGTTTACCGATTCTACATACACCATTGAGCATCTTTGAAACGGCAGAGCATCTTTCAAATTTAACCAATGAAATTCCAGTAGATGATACCGAACGTGCCGAACAGGTTACGCGCTTCGTTTCCAGCCATATTAATGCAGACTGGATTACTCAGCAGATCAATGGTTCACATAAGCCACGCTTATCCCCTTCTGCGTTCCGTCATGAACTGGTGCAAAAATCCATTGCAGCAAAAAAACGTATAGTTCTGCCTGAAGGGGATGAACCGCGTACCATTCAGGCTGCAGCCATTTGTCAATCACGTGGAATTGCACAATGTATTTTATTGGCAAAACCTGAAATTGTGATTGAAGTTGCCAAAGCTCGTAATATTGAATTGCCGCATGATCTGGAAATTATTGACCCTGATCTTATCAGCATCAATTATGTCGAAAAAATGGTCGAGCTGCGCAAAGGTAAAATTAACGAATTACAGGCACGCGAACAGCTGCAAGACACAGTTGTACTCGGCACCATGATGCTGGCACTTGATCAGGTCGATGGCTTGGTGTCTGGTGCAGTACATACCACAGCAAACACAGTCCGCCCTGCTTTCCAGCTGATTAAGACCGCACCAGATTACTCACTGGTATCTTCTGTGTTCTTTATGCTGCTGCCAGATGAAGTCTATGTGTATGGCGACTGTGCCATCAATCCGGATCCGGATGCAGAACAACTGGCTGAAATTGCCATTCAGTCTGCCGATTCAGCCAAAGCTTTTGGTATCGACCCACGTATTGCGATGATTTCTTATTCAACCGGGACTTCGGGTGCAGGGGCAGATGTTGAAAAAGTAGCGAAAGCCACTGAAATTGCAAAACAGCGTCGTCCAGACTTACTCATCGACGGACCACTGCAATACGATGCGGCATCGGTTGAAAGTGTAGGTCAATCCAAAGCTCCAGGCTCTCCTGTTGCCGGTCGTGCCAATGTATTTATTTTCCCTGACTTGAATACCGGTAATACCACTTATAAAGCCGTACAACGTGCAGCAAATGTGGTGAGCGTGGGACCAATGTTGCAAGGTTTGAATAAACCGGTGAATGACTTGTCACGTGGTGCATTGGTCGATGACATCGTATTTACCATTGCCTTGACTGCGATTCAGGCAGAGCAACAAGCTGCTCAATAATCCTTAAAATAAAGATTTCCAAACCATCTGATTGAAAAATTGGATGGTTTTTTTATGCCAATTTCTATACGGCTATTATGTTAAATGAAAGCCAATTATGACTTATCAGGATTATCTTCAGCTTGCGTATGAAATGAATATTCACGAATTACTTTAGATATACGTACCGTATAAGATGAATACCATTCTTCCCTACCGAGATTTCTAGCCAATGTATGATCGATATGTTCCTTCCATTTTTTAATGGCTTCTAACGATTTCCAATAGGATACCGTAATGCCTATCTCTTCTCTGGCAGATTCCACCCCTAAAAAACCTTGCTGTATTTTTGCTAATTCCAGCATTTTACTGGCCATTAGACTGTAACCATGATCGCCATCAGTACGGACAGAAGTGAATATGACAGCGTAATAAGAAGATTCGTCATCTAAATGCATAAGATTTAAGCCCCACAGTAAATAATATTTTTTTAAAGATTTTCTAAAGTTGATATAAAAAAGCTTATATGTTTTTTTGTCAGCCTCTCATAAAAATATCCCATAGGAATATTTCCAGATCAAAGCACAAGATTCAGATTTCTTTCCCGGACTACTGTTTTCTAGTACCTGCCAAGCATGCCCTGAACGTCACTTTTCTGATCCATCAAACACCTCGATAGTCGCCATTATTTATGAAAGACATAAATATTTATAACTTTAGATGTAACGATAGACAATAAAACACATGCTAACAAACTACTCATTGATCACGGGTTGTTAAGGTTCATTATAGTAAAGCCATCAGAAGTAAACCTCTTAATACCGATTGATCTCCCCCTGCGCAGCATGTCATACATACCCCCTTAAACGGGTTGGGTAACACGGTTGCGATCATCATTCAACTGGAGCGTATCCGTTGTAAAGAAATATTTGCTCCATCTCTAAAGGAGTCACCATGAAATCTATTTCTTTTGCAGTACTGGCCATGTGCCTGATCACGGCGTCAGTGGCATCACAGGCGGCAGAGCCTAAAAAAGCAGAGACATCACAAGTTCAAGCCAATCTGAAGCGCTTTGACCGACTTGATTTTGATGCCTATAGTCAACGAAAAAACATGAAACTGTTCAAAGACCTACATTGCGAGAATGTCAAAGTGGTTTTTCCGGATGGAAGAGTCACCCATGGTATCAAGGATCACATGTCAGACATGGACAATATTCTTTTTAATGGCACTCCCGATTCTCGAATCACTTCGCACCCTATCGCCTTTGGTTCGGGCGACTGGACGGCAGCTACTGGCGTGCTAGAGGCGACTTTCTCTAAACCCATGAAGCTGGCAGATGGCAAAACCATTCCGCCTACAGGAAAAAAAGTGAAGATGTCTATGGTCACCCTTGCGAAGTGGCATAACGGCTGCATTACCGAAGAGCATCTTTTTTGGGATAATGCTGAATATATGAAACAACTTGGACTTAAGAATTAAGTTTTTAGGCTGTTGCTTTAATTTACTACTCTGCAATAAAACACTCACTTTGAAAAAAGCCTGCAATCGCAGGCTTTTAATTCTGTTCATCAGTAAAAGATGAGCTTAAATTCTTCAGGATTACTGCAATGATCTAAACCAGTTTTAAGCTGCCTATAACACAATAAACGTTCAAGCTTATCCAAAAAACATACTCATTTACCTATCATTTCCACTCTGAACACTCTAATTCATCACAGCACATTTCATTATTTTTTTTGCGCCAACCACACCGTATGCCCAGCACAGTCGGGATCTTCTGCAATCATTTTCACGACTTTAAAACCATGATTTTTTAATAATTGCTGATATTCATCTGGCGACAAACTGGCGTGATATAAGGCATCGCCAAACATATCTCCGATCACTTCGCCATGACTTGGTCCACTGGTGAACATCAAAGCTGTACCTGTTTCAGCTAACTTAGAAAACTGAGCCAACATCTTGCGCTGATCATCTGGAGTCAAATGAAAAAAGCTATCCCACGCTAAAATACCCTGAAACTTTTGTTCTACCTCTATCTGACGCATGTCTGCCTGAATCCAGTGCTGTTCAGGGAAGTTGTGTTTTGCCATTTCAATCATCACATCGGAACTGTCCACCCCTACTACGGTATGCCCCTGTTCAATCAAATACGCCGCAACCGGTTTTCCCGAGCCACAGCCCAAATCCAGTATTTGAGCATGTTCAGGAATCAGCGAAAGAAAATGATTAAGCCATGCTTTTTCATAAAGGAATTGACCGCGCAATTCCGTCCATGCACGTGCATGTTTTTTATAAATTTTAATAATATTTTTCGCAAACTCAGATTGATCTTTCATGAGCGGTTTTTTCTAAATACTAATCACAATAGTATAGGCAGATTTAGATATGGATTTGAAGATTTGAAAATTTGAAGATTTGAAGATTTGAAGATTTGAAGATTTAGAATGTTTTTATTGATATAAAATTTAAAGCAAAAAAAAGAAGATAAAGCCTTATGCCTGATCTTCTTGCTGACCGTAAATCCATGTTGCTGCGATATATAGAGAGAAACCAACAACTGAAACGATTGAAGTAATCATATACTTAATACACTTTAGATTTGATGCGCTCATTATGTGAAAGTTTTATGACAGTTATATGACAAATATAAAAGAGAATAAAAATTTAATATAAATATTATTTTCAATAACTTAAAATAAAAAATAGCCTTATCCATCTTATTAGATGACAAATATTTCATAAAATATGACAGTAAAATTGTCATATTTCGAGCAATTGTGACAACCAAATAGCCATTTATGACAGCGCATTAAACTTTCGGCCAAAGATTGAGCAAAACTCCCACAAAACTTGCTTTTTATCTTATAATTTGGCCCGCTAGCTAACAGCCCGCTCAAGAGATATTTGATATGACAACTATTATCAAGCAAGATGACTTGATCACATCGGTAAAAGATGCGCTTCAGTTCATTTCTTACTATCATCCACAAGACTTCATCCAGGCGATGAGCCGTGCTTATGATCGTGAAGAAAACAAAGCAGCTAAAGACGCCATCGCACAAATTTTAATTAACTCTCGTATGTGTGCAGAAGGCCACCGTCCTATCTGTCAAGATACGGGTATTGTGAACGTATTTCTTGAAGTGGGCTTAGACGTTAAATTTGATTTAACCATGAGTCTAGACGACGCAATCAATGAAGGTGTTCGTCAAGGTTATCTTGAAAATTCCAACATTCTTCGTGCATCTGTTTTAGCAGATCCTGCTTTTGGCCGTAAAAATACCAAAGACAACACCCCTGCGGTAATCCACTACAAACTCGTACCGGGTAATAAAGTAGACATTACTGTTGCTGCTAAGGGTGGCGGTTCAGAAAACAAATCTAAACTGGCGATGTTGAACCCTTCTGACTCGATCGTGGACTGGGTATTGAAAACTGTTCCAACCATGGGTGCAGGCTGGTGTCCTCCTGGTATGTTGGGTATCGGTATTGGCGGTACTGCTGAAAAAGCCATGATGCTTGCGAAAGAAGCATTGATGGAAGAAATCAACATGGACGAATTACTTCGTCGTGGCCCACAAAGCCAGATGGAAGAACTCCGTATCGAAATCTTCGAAAAAGTAAATGCTTTGGGTATTGGTGCGCAAGGTCTTGGCGGCTTAACCACTGTTCTTGATATCAAAATCAAAGATTACCCATGCCACGCTGCGGGTAAACCAGTCGGTATGATTCCGAACTGTGCTGCAACCCGTCATGCACACTTCCAGTTAGACGGTACGGGCGTTGCTCACATTCAAGCTCCTAAACTTGATGACTACCCTGCTGTAACTTGGGATTCTTCATCTTCTAAACGTGTTGACCTAGACAACATTACTCAAGAAGAAATGAACTCTTGGAAACCAGGTGATACCCTTCTTCTTAACGGTACCATCTATACCGGTCGTGACGCTGCGCACAAACGTATGGTTGATATGCTAAACAAAGGTGAAGAACTTCCTGTAGACCTTAAAGGTAAGTTCATTTACTACGTTGGCCCTGTAGATCCAGTGGGCGACGAAGTGGTTGGCCCTGCTGGTCCTACTACTGCGACGCGTATGGACAAATTTACTCGTCAAGTTTTAGAGGCAACTGGCCTGTATGGCATGATTGGTAAAGCTGATCGTGGTCCTGCTGCGGTTGAAGCAATCAAAGACAATAAAGCAACTTATCTGATGGCTGTGGGTGGTGCTGCTTACCTTGTATCTAAAGCTGTTCGTGAAGCTGAAGTTGTGGCTTTTGCTGACTTGGGTATGGAAGCAATCTACAAATTCAAAGTTGAAGATATGCCTGTATCTGTAGCGGTTGATGTCAATGGTACGTCTATTCACGCAACAGCACCAAAAATCTGGCAAGCGAAAATTGGTAAAATTCCAGTAGTAGATGCTGCTGCGAACTAAGATTCCAAGCTAAAAAAAGCACCCATATGGGTGCTTTTTTTATATTTAGACGATTACCACGTCAGTGGATTCCAAATCTTAAACGGCTGGGTCAGTTGCACATCTTCCGCTGGATCATATTTTGCAGGTTTCAGTTTTTGTGCTTTCTTGCGCTGCTTCCCGGTATTCTGATCTAGAGCAACAAAGTTATAACTTTCGGACTTCAATTGAGTATAGGCAATTTCATTTAAGCCGGTTTTTTCTGGTACCAAGATTAAAGGCCCGGAAACTTCACGACGGGTACTTAAGTTTTCTTCATCATACTTAATGAAATAAGACTGTCCTGCTTGCACAGTAAAATCCAGATATTTCGGCTTTTGAAAATGCTGCACACCCAAAGGACGGCTGGTAGATATGCGATAGGTTCCGACCGGTAGTTCAACCCAATAATAGTGATTATTTAATAAGCTTGGGATACGTTCACTATTAATAAATAAACTGGATGCCACAATTTCCTGACGGTTCCATTTGCTGTCAGGACGGTATAGATACACTATGGCTGCCTGATCATTTTGCGCCTGTACCGGCTGAAAGCGTTGCCCTAATTTTTGATTGACCCAAGCACCAATGGTAAACATGCCAAAACGATATTGTTCCAGCATACCCGGTTCATGTTCGGTATCTACAGGTTTTAAGGTTGATGTAGCTTGAGTATGCTCCATAGCAGATTTGCCATGACATCCCAATAAAATAAAGCTTGCACAGACTGCAATACAGACTCCACGCATGATTTTCCCTCACCGCGTATTTTTTATTTTTGTACTCAATTGAAAATTCATTCTTCGCTTATTGATCGCGACATTGATCTGAGTTAGTTGATCTTATTTAGGCGTCCACGCCTAATCATTGAGATTAACATTGCGTTTTATTTTTGGAAATAAAAAACGTGCGAAAACACCAGTTTTCCGCACGTTTCTGACGAATAGCGAGTTAAGCAGATTTAGAATTTACAACTTTTAAATCTACTTTAGAGGCATTTTCAGTCTCTGATTTGGGCTGACGCTCTGCTTTTAATACCGGTTTGGCTTCACCAGAAATCACTGCATCATTCACAATTACCGTCCCGATATCTGTACGGCTTGGTAAATCATACATGGTTTCAAGTAACGTGTTTTCCAGAATTGAACGCAGGCCACGCGCACCCGTATTACGCTCCAATGCTTTTTTGGCAACGGCACGTAATGCTGAATCTTCAAATACCAGATCCACGTTTTCCATATCAAATAAATATTGATATTGACGGGTTAAGGCATTTTTAGGTTCAGTCAGAATCTGCATCAAGGCTTCTTCATCCAGCTCATCCAAAGTTGCAATGACCGGTAAACGACCAATAAATTCTGGAATCAAACCAAATTTCACCAGGTCGGTCGCCTCAACTTGACGGAACAAATCAGACAGTTTTTGAGTATCGTCTTTGTTCTTCACTTCTGCCGTGAAACCGATACCGCCTTTTTCCTGACGCTGTTGCACGATTTTCTCTAGACCCGAGAAAGCACCGCCACAGATAAACAGGATATTTGAGGTATCAATTTGAATGAACTCTTGCTGCGGATGCTTACGGCCACCTTGAGGTGGAATTGAAGCAACCGTACCTTCAATCATTTTCAGTAAAGCTTGCTGAACACCTTCACCGGATACATCACGGGTAATCGACGGGTTTTCAGACTTGCGGGTAATCTTGTCGATCTCGTCGATATAGATAATACCCTTTTGCGCTTTCTCTACATCGTAGTCGGCTTTTTGCAAAAGCTTCTGTACGATGTTTTCAACATCTTCCCCTACATAACCGGCTTCGGTCAGTGTAGTGGCGTCTGCCATAGCAAATGGAACATCTAACAAACGCGCTAAAGTTTGTGCCAGTAAAGTTTTACCTGAACCTGTTGGCCCTACCAAAAGAATATTACTTTTTGCGAGTTCAACAGCATCATCAGGTTTATGGCCTGAATGAGTGACTTTTAGGCGTTTGTAATGGTTATATACCGCAACTGAAAGCGTTTTCTTAGCCACATCCTGACCAATGACATATTGATCAAGTGCAGCACGAATTTCGTGTGGCTTTGGCAAAGGCTTACTTGCCCAATCACCAGATTCAACTTGCTGACTGGTTTGGACTAAATCTAAGCATACGTCCACACACTCATTACAGATGTAAGCGTCCTCACCTGCAATCAGTTTCCCGACTTCAGACTGCGTTTTACCGCAAAATGAACAATGCTTTTGTCCTTGAGGATGGTCGGACATATTCACTCCAATATAAAAATCTGAAAATTATGGACGTTTACTTAACACTTCATCCACGAGACCGTATTCTTTAGCAGCCTGTGCTGTCATAAAGTTGTCACGGTCAGTATCTCTGGCAACAGTTTCATAGTCTTGACCACTATGCTCTGCCATTAAACGGTTTAAACGTTCTTTGATAAATAGAATTTCACGCGCGTGAATTTCAATATCTGATGCTTGACCACGGAAGCCACCAAGCGGTTGGTGAATCATCACACGGGCATTTTCCAAACAATAACGTTTACCCTTAGCACCTGCATTGAGCAGGAATGCACCCATTGATGCTGCCTGTCCCATACAATAAGTCACTACATCTGGTTTAATAAACTGCATGGTGTCATAAATCGCCATACCTGCAGTCACTGAACCACCTGGTGAATTAATATAGAGGTGTATATCTTTATCTGGGTTCTCTGCTTCTAAAAACAACATTTGCGCAACAATTAAATTTGCCATGTTGTCTTCAACTTCACCGGTTAAAAAGATGACGCGTTCACGCAAAAGACGTGAGAAAATATCGAAAGAACGCTCACCACGAGAAGACTGTTCTACCACTACTGGCACTAAAGCGTTATCAATTGTTGGAACATACATACGTTATTTATTCCTAAATTCTTGTTACTCAACTCATAGTCACAATATGAGGGATAATTGCCGAAAATGCAAAAGATTCCCAATTAAATAACAGATATTTTTTATATAAACATTGTGAATTCAGGACATGTTCAAGATAAGCCTGTACATAAAAAAAGGCGCATGATGCGCCTTTTTTCAGTCAGCTAAACTTAGCCTTGTTGACGAGCTTGTTGCTCTTTCAATAAGTCTTCGTAGCTTACTTTAGTGTCAGTCACTTTAGCAGATGCCAAGATGTGATCAACAACTTGATCTTCTAGAACAACAGCTTCGATTTGAGCACGTTGCTGTTTGTCATTTTTGAAGTATTCAATCACTTCAGTTGGATCTTCATAAGAAGAAGCCATGTCTTCGATGTAAGCTTCTACGCGAGCAGCATCTACTTCAATTTTAGCATCAGCTAAAACTTTGCTAACCAATACGCCAAGTTTTACAGATTTTTCAGCTTGTTCTTTAAACAAGTCATCTGGAAGCATGCTTGAATCAAATGCTTTAGCGCCTTGAGCACCAAACTGTTGAGTGAACTGTTGGATCATTTGTTGACGTTGACGGTCAATTTCTTGAGCCAACATAGCTTCAGGAATTTGAACTTCGTTTGCAGCTACAAGCGCATCAAAAGTTGCACCTTTTACCTGGTTACGAAGACCATTTTTCACTTCACGTTCCATGTTTTTACGAACGTCAGCTTTTAATTTTTCAACGCCTTCTTCTTCAGTTAGACCGAAGATTTTAAGGAATTCAGCATCAATTTCTGGAAGCTTTTGTTTTTCAACTAATTTCACAGTGATTTTGAATTGAGCAGCTTTACCCGCTAAGTTTTCAGCTTGGTAGTCAGCAGGGAAAGTAACATCAATTACTTTCTCTTCGCCTTTCTTCATACCAACGATGCCGTCTTCGAAGCCAGGGATCATACGACCTGAACCTAAAACAAGTTTGAAGTCTTCAGCAGCGCCGCCTTCAAATTTCTCGCCGTCCACAGTACCTTCGAAATCGAAAGTTACTTGCATGTCTTTTTTAGCCATGCCTTTAGTTTCAGTCCAAGAAGCACGTTGCTTTTGAAGGTTTTCGATCATTTGATCTACGTCTTTGTCGTTCACTTCAGTTGCTTTACGCTCAACTGCCAGACCGTCAAATTTAACTTCAACTTCTGGATAAACTTCTACAGTTGCTTCATAAACAAGAGCGTCTTCTTTGTTTTCAACTTTTTCAATGTTTGGCATGCCAACAGCATTGATTTTCTCTTGTTGAATTGCTTCAAATACTGTGTCACGAATTACATCGTTCACAACTTCTTGATAAATGCTTGCGCCATATTCACGACGTACTACATTTAAAGGCACCTTACCTGGACGGAAGCCGTTGATCTTCACAGTTTTGGCAGTGCGTTTTAAACGAGCTTCAAATTGCTCGTTCACACGGCTCGTCGGTACAGATACATTTAAACGACGGGCAACGCCCGAAACCGCTTCAGAAGTTACTTGCATGGCTTCCTCGATATAGAAATAGTAATTGCAATTTTGAAAGTGCCACATTATATGACAACATTGAAAGATATACAAAACAGGATGGCTTAACCATGTAATTTTACCCTTTTTAGATAAAATTCTGGCTTTATTGTTCTTTCATCCCATCTTTTTTAAAGATAACACCTTGCCGAATTTGTTCGTATTGCATTTGTGTGGTCTATTCTTCTCATTATTTTACTCGCTTCCTTTTGAAGGCTTATTCATAAACAGGGTTTTGCCTCCCCATTTCTACAACATCTCTGTATAAATACGGCATCAGCTTAAATGACTTAACTCATGTTTTAAAAAATACCCTTTTCACGAGATGAAATATGCGTGGCTAAAATGCAAGAATTTGTTCTATCTCGGCGCTAAAAATGTTAAAAATTGATATCAATATTCACAATTAATAACAAATTCTTAATCGTTTTATTTATTAACAATAATTATCAATAACTTAATTGAATATTAATACATTGTATCATTTATTAAAACACTTAATTAATTATTTTTAATTGCCAATTCCAATTCAACTTAATAGTGATATAAAATAAGAATCATTATTATTCTCATACATTTTCACAATACCATATTGAGTTAAAAATGGCCTTCATTAAAACACGCAAAAAAATCGTATCTTCTGCGATTGTGTCATCACTTTCAATGATGGCAGCTAATGCAATTGCACAAGATCAGGTTGCTCAGCTTGACACGATTCATGCTCAAGCAGAAGCAGAAACAACTCAAGGTTTAAAAGTAGATAAATCTGCAAACTCCAAGTTCGTTGCTCCTTTGCTTGATACGCCTAAATCAGTTTCTGTTATTTCTAAACAGCTGATTGCAGATACTCAAGTAACAACTTTAAGCGATGCTTTGCGTACAGTACCGGGGATTACTCTAGGTGCTGGTGAAGGTGGTAACCCGAATGGCGACCGTCCATTTATTCGTGGTTATAACTCAGAAAGTTCGATGTATATAGACGGTGTACGCAATGCGACATCGCAAAACCGTGAAATGTTTGCAGTAGAACAGGTTGAAGTGACTAAAGGTTCTGCATCTGCAATGGGTGGTGCAGGTACTACTGGCGGTAGCATCAACATGATTTCTAAAGTTGCTAAAAAAGGCGACTCATTAGAAGGTTCTATTGGCGCAGGTACAGACAATTACCAACGTATTACTTTAGATGGCAACAAAGATTTTGGTAACGGTATTGCTGCTCGTGTTGCAGTGATGGGTCATCATAATGAAAAAGCCGGTCAGGCGGATGGCACTGAATACAAACGTGCCGGTATTGCACCAAGCATTACGTTTGGCCTAGACACCCCTACCCGTGCAACTTTAAGCTATTACTACTTAAAGACAGATGATATTCCAGATTCTGGTATTCCGTATAACAATCCTTTCACAGCAACCAATCAACCAGGGCGAATTGCTACAGAAAATGGTAACGGCAAGCCGATTGATGTTAAGCAAGGCATGTACTACGGCTGGAAAGACCGTGATTTCCAAAAGCAGGAAAACCAGTCTGGTGCCATTAAACTTGAACATGACCTGACTGAAAATCTAACCCTGAGCAATACAGCCGTTTATAGCAAGTCTAAAAATGATTATCTATGGACCAATCCAGACGATTCTCGCGGTAATTTCTATCAACCTGGCGGTGCTTTAACCGGTAACGTTTGGGCACGTACCAACTCTCGTGTGGGCGATACCGATACCTTTACTGACCAGTTGGCTTTAACCGGTAAGTTTAATACGGGTTTCCTTAAGCATAGCTTTAACCTCGGTGCAGAATACTCAGATCAAGAAACTGACCGTACCCAATATATTATCGATGGTCTGAACGCGACAGGTAATGCACATAATGCCTGTAATGCTGCCGATATTGCTTCGGGTTGGTGTACTTCGGTACAAAGTCCAAACCGAGGACCATGGAACGGTTCTATTAGCACAGATGGTGCCGACCAATACAATATTCAAAGCAAATCAAAATCTGTTTATTTCTTGGATAGTATTGAATTTAATCCACAATGGATTTTAGATTTGGGCGTGCGTTGGGATGATTACTCAACTGAGCAAACAATGGTTGCAGGTCGTTTTAATACTACGACTCCAGCAGGAACTATTGTCAAACTTGAAAATGATAAAGACTTTATCAACTATCAAGCTGGCATTACATTTAAACCGGTTGAAAACGGCAGTATCTATGCGAGCTATGCAACATCTGCAAACCCAGTCGGTGTAGATGGTGGTGATGGTTCTGAAGGTATTACAGCTGCAATTCAGAATTTAAAACCTGAAGAAGTTCGTACCATGGAGTTAGGGACTAAATGGGATGTCTTGAATGACAAACTTAACCTGACTGCAGCTATTTTCCGTACAGAAAAAACCAATACTCGTGCGACCGGAGATGACGGTACTACACGTAATATTGGCGAAACTCGTGTTGATGGTATTGAGCTTGGTGCAAGCGGTAACATTACAGATAAATGGGCTGTATCTGCTGGTTATACCTACCTAGACAGCGAGTTGATCGATGGGGGTTTTGAAAACATCGGTACTACAGCTGCACCTATTTATATTGCAAACAGAAGTAATGGCAATCAAGTTCAAAACGTTGCGAAAAACAGCGCAACCCTTTGGACTACTTATCAAGTATTACCACAGTTAACATTGGGTGCTGGTGCAACTGCAATGGATAAAGTCTATGGTAATGCTACCAATACCAAGTTTGTTCCAGGTTATGTACGTTACGATGCCATGGCACGTTACAACGTCAACAAAAACGTTGATTTACAACTTAACCTAAACAACTTGTCTGATGAACGCTATTTCACTAAAGCATATTCATCTCATTATGCAACTGAAGCTGAAGGTCGTAGCGCAGTATTGTCTCTGAACTTTAAATACTAAAATCGACTTAAAAAATCCCATAAATTTATTATGGGATTTAATTAAAAATAGCCTCATAATGAGGCTATTTTTATAGCTAAAAGAATTCATTCTTCCAAAGGTATATTGCCGTGATCCATCATATTCCTAACGTCCTCACTAAAGAACAAGTTCAATATTTCCGTGAAGAAATGAATAAAATTGAATGGGTCAATGGCAAAGTGACCGCGGGTACACTTTCGGCCACGGTTAAACAAAATCAGCAACTGCCTGAAGATCACCCGCTCACTCACCACTTAAGTACCATCATTTTAGAATCATTGGGACAACATCCCTTATTTTTATCTGCTGCCATTCCGCTCGATATTATTCCCCCAATCTTTAACCGTTATGAAAACAATGAAGCTTTTGGCTTTCATGTGGACAATTCCATCCGTCGGATACGCGGCAGCAATGAGCGCCTACGTACAGACTTGTCCTGCACGGTTTTTTTAAGCGAGCCGGAGGAATACGAAGGCGGTGACCTGGTGGTAGAAGATACCTATGGCTATCATGAAATTAAACTTCCCGCAGGCGATATGATTCTCTACCCTTCCACCAGTGTACATGAAGTCACGCCGGTGACCTCCGGTTGCCGTCTCGCTTCATTCTTTTGGGTACAAAGCATGATCCGTGATGATGCAGAACGCCACATGTTATTTAATCTGGATCAAACTACTCAAAATTTACGTATGCAGTTGGGTGATCAACACCAAGAAGTGATTAAATTAACCAATCTTTATCATAATTTAATTCGCAAATGGGCTGAACTTTAATTTTTATAGTGCAAAAATAATAATAGGCTGATGAAATCTTATATAAGTCAGCCTAATTTATTACATACAAACATTTGAATCTTTTATTATTTTAACTTTTAGTCAAACTCAACTTCAATAGTATCGTTTTTCCCTTTAAGCATGATTGCTTTATCTAATTAACAAGTTTGAATTAAGTCATATTTCCATCCGTTTAAATGACAATTCGATATCAATCACTATTGCTAATGATAATAATTATCATTAGAATTCGCATCAATTGTTACAGGCCATAACAATATCTCCACTTTTGCTGCTATTTTGCCGATTTTAAAAGTCGCAGGCAGTAATGGAATTCTGTCACATACGATATTAGGGATTACCGACCATGGCACAAATCAAAAGCCGTAAACACCACAGAAATGCTCAACTGGTTGCCTTAGCGGCTTCGTTCCCGCTCATGACTCATGCAGCAACCAGCAATAGTGTAACCCAGCTGCCAACCATTACCGTGGAATCTAAAGCGGAAAATAAATATAAAGCCGATAGCGTCAGTTCCCCAAAGTATACTCAGCCACTGGTCGATACCCCCCAAACCATTTCAGTGATTAAAAAAGAACTATTAAAAGAACAAGGTGCAACGTCTTTGGTTGAAGCCTTAAGAAACACCCCGGGAATTACTCTGCAACTGGGTGAAAATGGCAATACCAGTGCCGGTGATGCCTTTCAAATGCGCGGCTTTTCGACTCAAACCTCTACCTATGTCGATGGTATCCGCGATTTGGGTGCGGTCACCCGCGATGTTTTTAACCTGGAACAGATTGAAGTGGTCAAAGGCCCGTCTGGTGCGGAAGCAGGCCGTGGCGCGGCATCAGGGTATATCAACCTGGCCAGCAAACTGCCTCAGACTGAAAATAGCCGTGAAGTTTCTGCCACTTACAATACTGCAGAACATGCTCGCCTGACTGCCGACATTAATCAGGTGATTAACGATAGCGTGGCGGTTCGCTTAAATGCCATGGGCCAAGACGGCGGCGTTGAAGGTCGCGATTTTATTGAAAATAACGGCTGGGCCATTGCACCCTCGATTGCCTTTGGCCTGGATAGCGATACCCGCCTGTATCTGTATTCACAGCATATCCGTCAACGTAACATTCCGGATGGCGGTATCCCGACCGTTGGCATGAAGGGTTTCTACAATGCCGATTCTGCTTTAGCTTCAGCGCCTAAAGTCAACCGTGAAAATTATTATGGCCAGGCCAATGACCATGAAGATGTCGATGCAGACATGTACACGGCAAAAATTGAAAGTGATTTGGCTGAAAACGTCAAACTAACCAATATCACCCGTTTGGGCAAAACCCAGATGCAGCGGGTATTAACCGGGATAAATAGCCTTACCAACGGTTCGACCAATCCAAATAACTGGACCGTAAGTCGCTCTCGCCAAGGGGTAGATCAGGAAAATAAGATTCTTGCCAACCAAACTACCCTGAACCTGAATTTAAAAACCGGTGCCATTGAACATGATGTGGTTGCAGGTCTGGAATTCCTGAAAGAACAGCAACACAACAAAACCATGGCGACGCAAATGCCGGGGCAAACCACCATTACTGCTACACCGGCGAATTTATACAATCCAGATCGTAATCAGGCACTACCTGGCTTGATTTATACTGGGGGGTACACCCATGGCGAAACAGATACAGCTGCAGCCTATTTATTTGACACACTTAAGTTTGGCGAACGCTTCCAGCTGAATGGCGGAGTGCGGGTCGATTATTACGACACTGAATATGATGCCCTGAGTGTACCAACAGGAAGTAGCGTTTTGACGCCATCGAATTTGGGTGCACACGATACCTTGTTCAGCTGGAAACTGGGTGGTTTGTTTAAGCCAACTACTTTTAGCAGTGTGTATGCGTCTTATGCCAAATCGTTAACACCTCCGGGAAGTGCCAACTTTAGTTTGTCTGCAGACGGTATTAATAGTGCTGCAGCAAAACCGCAAGAAACCCATCATTATGAAATTGGCACAAAATGGGACTTGCTGGAAGGTAAATTGGCACTGAATGCAGCTGCTTACCGCACCGAAAATGAAAATCAGTTTACTCAGGATGCAATTACACGTGAATCCATCCAAGAGGGTAAAACAACCGTTAAAGGGGTTGAACTCAGCGCAGTAGGACAGATTACCGATGCATGGAATGTGTCTGCCGGTGTTGCACATATGAAAACTGAACAAAAAGATCAGCTCAGCGTTAATGCAACCACTGGAGCAATTACCAATACCAACAATGTACGCTGGTCACCGGAATGGACAGCGAGTTTATGGTCGACCTATGACATTGCCGGATTCAAACTTGGTTTGGGCGCACGTTATGTCGATGATCAAAAACGTGTCATCACTGATAGCACTGCGGCTACACCAATGCCAAGCATTCCAAGTTATGTGGTGTTTGATGCCATGGCAGGTTACAGCTTCAATAAAAATGCCTCGGTCAACTTAAATGTCTATAACCTGGCAGATAAGGAATACATCAGCACTTTAAACAATGGTGGCGGTCGTGTGGTGTTAGGACAACCGCGTTCAGCAGCACTGACCTTTAATTATAAGTTTTAAGTAATTCGCTAAGTCTTAGCAAATTGAGTATAAATGTAGTGTATTAGGTTTAATACACTACATTATTTATTTTTGGGTTCCACCCACTCTAGGGATGCAGATCAAGCTGATGATGTTACATATTCCTGAAATTCTAAGCAAACAGCAGGTTGCTGAGCTACGCCAACAATTAGATAGCAGTCAGGCCTGGATTCAGGGTCAGCAAAGCGCCGGCTTTCAGGCACAGAAAATTAAAAATAATCTGCAAATAGATCCAAACAGTATTGCTTATCAATCCTTTGCGGCCAAAATTCTCCACGCCTTGCAAAACAACATCCTGCTCAAATCGGCAGCATTGCCCAAACATATTCTTCCACCGTTATTTAACTGCTATCAGGATCAGGGGCATTATGGCAATCATGTCGACAATGCCGTGCAATATTCCAGCAGCATCGGACAAGCTATTCGTACTGACGTTTCCATTACCGTGTTTTTATCTGAACCGGATGAATATGTAGGTGGTGAACTGATTGTGGAAGACAATTATGGCAGCCATGAAGTGAAGCTGGATGCCGGAGATGCCATACTCTACCCTGCGACCAGTTTACATCGGGTTGAAGCGGTGACCCAAGGCAAGCGGATTGCTGCATGCACTTGGATCCAAAGCATGGTCAAAGATGACTGGCAGCGTAGTATGCTGTTTAATCTGGATATGAACATTATTAAATTACGCCAGCAGATTGGTGACAGCGAAGAAATTCTGGGCTTGACCAGTCACTACCATAATTTACTGCGCCAATGGGGAGATCTATGAAAGCCGTTGCACCAGTTGCCCCCCTCTCCCAGATTCCCGCCTATTTACAGACTGTTGCCGATTATGAAATTGAAGCACAAAAGCATCTGTCTGATATGGTGTGGCAATATCTGCAAGGCGGTTCCATGGACGAAGTCAGCGTTCGCGACAATCTAGATCAGTTTCAGCAGATTCATTTATTGCCCCGCATGTTGCAAGACCTGACTCAAGGCCATACCCGCTGTACTATTTTAGGACAGCACTATCCGCACCCGATTTTTCTGGCACCGATTGGACACCAGCAGCAGTTTCATCCTGAAGCTGAAGCAGCAACGGCACTGGCAGCCGAAGTGCTTGGCAGCAATATGGTACTCAGTACCTTCAGCAATACCGACATGCGTCAGCTGAAACAGGAAAACCCATATAAATGGTTTCAACTGTACTGGCAAGGCAACCGGGAAAAATCGCTGGCCTTGGTAAAACTGGCCGAACAACAAAATTTTAAAGCCTTGGTGATTACCGTGGATTCACCACATACTGGCATCCGTGACCGTGAACGTCGGGTATTTTTCCATTTGCCTGAAGGTATGCAGCATCCCCATACACCGGCACATATTCCCTTGCCTGAATTGCAGGAAGGAGACCATCCCGTATTTAATGGCTTGATGAAAATTGCGCCTACCTGGGAGGATATTGCCTGGGTGGTTCAGCACACCTCATTACCGGTCATTTTAAAAGGGATCGTCAATCCGCAGGATGCCCTGCTTGCGATTCAGCATGGCGTACAAGGCTTGATTGTGTCGAATCATGGCGGTCGTGTGTTAGACACCTGCATTCCACCACTCACCGCATTACAGCTGATTAAAAAAGTGGTACCGGCTGATTTTCCACTGCTATACGATGGCGGGATTCGTCGTGGCTCAGATGTGTTTAAAGCCATTGCACTGGGGGCTTCGGCGGTTTTCATCGGTCGTCCTTATATTTATGGACTGGCAACTGCCGGGGCACTGGGTGTAGCGCATGTGATTAAAATACTGAAGGAAGAGTTTGAGATTACCATGGCATTAATGGGAACAGCCACGCTAAAAGACATTAACAGTGATTATATTTTCCACAAAAAATAAAATTCATGAAAAATATTTTCTTAAGTCATCATTAGGATGCAAAAATAGAAAAATATTTTCGGAATAAATGGATTAATATTAAGTTATAGATTTACAAGGTCTGCGGTAAAACTAAATCATAATAATGCATTGGTTTTATTACAACTTTCGACTAATGTCTGCCAGTGTCAGGCTTGTAAATTGCTAGAATAGACACAATCTATATAAGTAACAGGTTGCCGTTATCCACGACTTTAAGCAACCGATGTTACACAAGGAGTTACCTCATGATGTTGGCTGATCCAAGTAAAAAATATCGTCGCATGTACCAACGTGTAGACTTGCCAGACCGTCAATGGCCGAATAATGAAATTACCAAAGCGCCAATGTGGATGAGCACCGACCTTCGTGACGGTAACCAAGCCATTTTTGAACCGATGGATATGGATCAAAAATTCAAGATGTTCCAGATGTTGGTGAAAATCGGTTTCAAGCACATTGAAATCGGTTTCCCGTCTGCGTCGCAAATTGACTTTGACTTCACCCGTAAATTGATTGAAGAAAACCATATTCCGGATGACGTATATATTGAAGTGTTGGTGCAGGCGCGTGATCACTTGATTCAGCGTACTTTCGAATCCTTGGTCGGTGCAAAACGTGCCATCGTGCATATTTACAACTCAAACTCTCCAACTTTCCGTCAAAAAGTCTTGAACGTGGATGTGGAAGGTGCACGTCAGTTAGCGATTAATGCTGCACAAAAAGTGAAAGAATATGCAGCACAATATCCTGAAACTGAATTTATTTTTCAGTACAGCCCAGAATGTTTCTCCGCAACTGAATTAGAAGTGGCAAAAGCGGCCTGTGATGCCGTGACTGAAATCTGGGAAGCATCTCCTGAGAATAAAGTGATTTTGAACTTGCCAGCCACTGTTGAAGTTTCAGGTCCAAACGTTTATGCGGACCAGGTGGAATGGATGCACCGCAACATTGCCCGTCGTGATGGCGTGATTATTTCTGTGCACTGCCATAATGACCGTGGCTGCGGTATTGCAGCATCAGAATTGGCAATTATGGCCGGTGCTGACCGTGTCGAAGGCTGTGTGTTTGGTAATGGTGAACGTACCGGTAACGTCGATGTTGCAGCAATTGCCTTGAACATGTATACCCAAGGTGTTGCGCCTAACTTGGATTTCTCCAACATCAACGAAATTATTGCCACTGTTGAAGAATGTACAGGCTTGCCAGTGCACCCTCGCCATCCATATGCAGGTGACTTAGTGTTCACTGCATTCTCCGGTTCGCATCAGGATGCGATCAAGAAAGGTTTTGAATTCCAGAAAAACGAAGAAATCTGGGATATGCCTTACTTGCCAATCGACCCTAAAGACTTGGGCCGTGACTATGACGCGGTGATTCGCGTTAACTCGCAGTCAGGTAAAGGCGGTATTTCTTACTTGTTGGAATCGAACTACAACGTGGTATTGCCACGTCGTTTACAGATTGAATTCTCGCAAGTGGTTCAACAAGTCACGGATGAACAGGCGAAAGAAATTTCCGCTCAAGACATCTGGGCATTATTTAAAGACACGTATGTTGCAGTGAAAGATGCGCATTATTCTACCAAAAACTACAAATTGTCTGATGAAAATGGCAACCAGGTGATTGAGCTTGATATTGAAGTGGATGGTGAAACCCAACACTTGCGTGGTGAAGGAAACGGTCCGATCTCGGCGATCTTGAATGCATTACAGTTGCCAATTGATGTGTTGAACTATGAAGAACGTAGTATCAGCTCGGGTGCGCATGCCAAAGCCTTGGCTTTGATTGAGCTTCAAGTGAAAGGTACCGGTAAATCTGCATTCGGTGCCGGCGTTCACGACAACATCGTGACTGCTTCAATCGAAGCGATCATTGCATGTACCAATCGCTTGATTGAACAAGGTGTATTAAGTACCGATCAGGTGATTGCTGCTGCGGTATAAGTATTAGCAATAATATTTAGCACTAAAATGACTTTAGAAGGATACCCGCTAGTGGTATCCTTTTATTTATTGATCCTAAAGATTTAAGGCGAAAATTTCCTGTGTCTTTTCCAGCTGATTCAGTGGGCTTAGTTACCCCGCAAAAGTTTATTTTTGAAGAGCCGTTAGAGCTCGAATGTGATCGAATTCTTCCACGTTTTGAGCTCATGGTCGAAACTTATGGCGAACTCAATGCCGACAAATCCAATGCGATCCTGATTTGTCATGCGCTTTCAGGCCATCACCATGCAGCCGGTTATCATCATGAAGATGACCGCAAACCCGGTTGGTGGGATGCATGCATTGGACCAGGCAAAGCCATTGATACCTCTAAATTCTTTGTGGTTGCACTAAATAATATTGGCGGTTGTAGCGGTTCAACCGGACCAATTTCACCGAACCCTGAAAATGACAACCGTCCTTATGGACCGGATTTTCCACTGGTGACAGTACGTGACTGGGTCAAAACCCAGACCCTGCTCTCTGACCGTATGGGCATTGATGTCTGGTATGCCGTGATTGGCGGTTCTCTGGGCGGCATGCAGGCTTTGCAATGGTCAGTCGATTATCCTGACCGTTTAAAAAAATGCGTGATTATTGCCAGCGCACCGAAACTATCGGCACAGAATATTGCCTTTAACGAAGTGGCGCGTCAGTCGATTTTGTCTGATCCAGACTTCCATAATGGCCGTTATCTGGAAAATGACAGCTATCCGAAACGTGGCCTGATTTTGGCACGTATGGTGGGTCACATTACCTATCTGTCTGAAGAAGCCATGAAACAGAAATTTGGACGCGACTTGAAGTCTGGCAAATTTATGTATGGTTTTGACGTTGAATTCCAGGTGGAAAGCTATTTGCGCTATCAAGGTGAACAGTTCAGCCGTAACTTTGATGCCAATACCTACCTGATTATGACCAAGGCGCTGGACTACTTTGATCCTGCACGTGAGTATGAACAATCACTGGTCAAGGCCATGTCGAATACCCAATGTAAATTCCTGGTGGTTTCATTTACCACGGATTGGCGTTTCACTCCGCAACGTTCACAAGAAATAGTTGATGCATTAATCAGCAACCATAAACCGGTAAGCTATGTCGATATTGATGCAGAACAGGGTCACGACTCATTCTTGTTCCCGATCCCGCTTTACGTTAAATCATTACGTGCATTTTTAGGTGGTGCAGAACACCTCGAAGCCACACCTAAGGAGACTGTGTAATGCGTATCGATCATCAACTGGCAGAAACATGGATTAAACCCGATTCCAGCGTATTGGATTTAGGTTGTGGCGATGGTGAATTGCTGGCTCACATGAGCAAAAAGCACAATATTCGTGCATATGGCTTAGAAATTGATCAGGAAAAGATTGCAATTGCGGTCAGTCGAGGGTTAAATATTATCCAACAAGACTTGAACCTCGGTTTAAGCCGCTTTGCAGACCAGTCATTTGACTATGTTGTCATGGCACAGGCTTTGCAAGCTGTAGATGCACCAGACCTATTATTACGTGACATGGTGCGTGTGGGGAAACAGGCCATTATTACCTTTCCTAACTTTGCCCATTGGAAGACCCGTTCTTTCTTGGCCTTAAAAGGAATGATGCCTGTTTCAGAAGCATTACCGTATATGTGGTATAACACGCCAAATATTCATTTATGTACTTTCCGTGATTTTGAAGCGCTTTGCGCTGAAAATGATATCCGGATTATTAATCGACTCGCCGTGAATGGGGATCAACAAGGTAGTTTACTGAGTAAACATGTCCCGAATCTGTTTGGTGAGGTCGCTATTTATCGAGTGAGCGCATTATGAAAAAAATATTATTAAGCACACTATTGGTTGGACTGTTTAGCATTCAAGCCCATGCAGAATATGTTGCCCCTACGGCTTCGGTTTCAAGCCAGGCTGCGCAATATTCGGTTATGGATATCAATAGCTTGACTAAAGCCGCTAAAGCCGGTCAACCCGCTGCACAATTTTATCTTGCCACCAAATATCAACAGGGTAAAGACGTTCAGAAAGATGAACAGCAAGCCTTTACCTGGTACAAAGCCGCTGCTGACAACGGCTTGACTGCTGCCCAGCTGAATGTGGGGCGTATGCTGGCTGATGGGATTGGCACCAAAAAAGATGAAGCTTTAGCACGTAAATATTTTGAAAAAGCAGCAAGCCGTGGTGATAACCGCGCCAGCTTTAATCTTGCCATGATGGAAGAGCAAAAGAAAAATTACATCGGTGCATACCAGTGGTATGAACTGTCTACCCGCGACGGCATGCTCGACAATAAAGTCATTTCCCTCTCTGAAGGCAAAAAAACTGCTTTGGCTGCGAACTTAAGCCAAGAACAAATTCGTCAAGCACGTGACCGTGCAGACAAGTGGATTCAGGCACAATAAGCTACAATCTCGAATAAAAAGCACCTATGGGTGCTTTTTTATGCGCAGGATGATTTGAGCCGAAGCATTTTAATAAAGCGCAAACCGCCAAACTCACAGACATCTGAAATACATTGAAAACCAAATTTTTCATACACGGCAACAGCATTACAACTCGAATTTACACTCACTTGCTGAGGGTTGCCATCTTCCAGACTTTGCAGCAGATAATTCCATAATAATCGACCAATCCCCTGCCCCTGATCAGCCTGATCTACAAAAAAATGAACCAGATACGCTGGTTCTCTATAAGCGATTACACCCATTATTTTGCTTGCTCTTTCATAAACAAAATAATGGACTTCGGTTTGTTGCAATAACTGTTCTAAAGCAAACTGGCTAAATTTCTGCTCGCCTTCTGCATGAATAGCAAAGTCAGAAATATAGGGCTGAATCAGCTGCTGTATGTCTACACTATCTGACAACTCGGCAATTCTAATCACAATTTATTTCCTTAATTTTCTTATTATTTAATTCAAATCTACAATCAGCAGCGCTGAAGCAAATTAGGAACTAAAAATCCGTTAAAATAACACTATATTTATTGATACAAAGAGCACAACAATGGCGTCTCAAGACTGGTTATCTCAAGGAACCCTCGTTCTTGCAAGCAACAACAAAGGTAAAATTGCCGAATTTGAAAAAATGTTTGCCGAACTCAAGCTTCCTGTTGAAGTGATTCCCCAAGGCAAACTGAATATTGAAGATGCCATTGAAGATGGTTTGAGCTTTGTTGAAAATGCCATTATTAAAGCACGTCATGCCTCCAAGATTTCAGGAAAACCCGCTATAGCCGATGATTCGGGTATTTGCGTTCCTGTACTGGGTGGTGCGCCGGGGATTTATTCTGCAAGATTTGCCGGTGAGCATGGCAATGATGCAGCCAATAATGAAAAGCTGTTAGCCCGACTTAAACCGCTTCGTAAAGAAGGCGAAGTGATTGAAGGCATGTTTGTCTGTGTTCTTGCACTGGTTCAACATGCAGAAGACCCACTGCCACATATTTTCCAGGGTATCTGGACGGGTGAAATACTAGAAGCAGCTCGCGGTGAAAATGGTTTCGGCTATGACCCATTGTTCTGGTTGCCTGAACTGAATGTATCCAGTGCAGAATTATCGAAAGAAGATAAAAATAAAATTAGTCACCGTGGTCAGGCGATGAAATTGTTTAAGGCGAGTTTAGAGAAGTAATTTCCGCCTCTCATTACCCCCTCTCCCTTTGGGAGAGGGCTGGGGTGAGGGATTTTTAAAATACACCTCTCCTTATTAGGAAAGAAAAAAATTATCTTTCTCTAAAGCTTTTAGACCCTCTCTCTAACTCTCTCCCACAGGGAGAGAGGACTTTTTTATATTTTTAAAGACCCGGCACCAACGCATGCAACACTACCCCATAAATCCCGATCAATATCGCACTGGCCACAGTTCCCGACGCAATATATTTTGCTGAATGTCCTGTGCCCTGATAATGCGTTTCAAGCGCCACAATATTAGCTGCGGGTGGAAGCAGGAAATACATCATCATAACAGCGTAAGTCAGTACTTGATGCGGAATGGGTAAAAACAAATAAGCTCCTGTTACCAAACCTAAAGCGAGAATAAAACGACCGCTAATCAGCAGCAGGCTTCGCTTTAAATCGCTTAGTTGAATCCTGACTTTACTCAGCCACATGCCCAAAATACACATCCCGGCAAAAGTCACCAGAACCTTATTGACCTGATAGCCCCACTGAATGACTGGGTGAGATTCATAAGCACTAAAATCCCAGAAGGATAGAATCCCGGCAATCGTCAGTGCCATCACCGGCGGTGATTTCAGCATATTTTTAATAATAAATTTTGGATCCTGTTTATCAGGACTGACTGCCACGACCGCACTGACATTTCCAAATAGAGAACCACCAATATATAAGGCAATAATGGTATTTAAAGCTTCAGGACCAAACAATGCCAAAGCAAATGGGAAACCGAGCCAGACACCGTTTAAATAACTAAAACACAGTGCACGTAATTTATCTCGGGAAAAAACATAGAACAGGCCAAACAGGATTAGCGAACTAAAAATACTAAAACCGATCAGCCACAAACTCCCCTGCTTATAAAACACCATGTTGTAAATCACGATCAATGGGATCAGTAGACGAGCCAGCATAGCGGCCATCATCGGGCGAATCGGCTTTAATACATTGACACCCAAATATCCAATAAGAAACGAGATGAGTGGAAGGATAAGTGCCATGGATTGCAAATTGAATTGAAGCAGAAGTTTAAATCCTAGCACAATCCTATAAATAGCATGACCGGGTCTGCTTATTTTTCTGATTCCATCTCCATTGATGATTGTCTTTAAACTGAAATTTTTCAGTCACATTGCTGTCATGGCAACATGTTCAGATGATCTTAAATAAAAAATGAGTAAAGAACATGGCAGGATTATCGATTTGGCACGTTGTGATTTTTGCAATTGTGGTGATTTTATTGTTTGGCACATCCAAACTTAAAAACCTGGGTAAAGATGTCGGTGGCGCAGTCAAAGATTTTAAAAAGTCGATCAAGGAAGATGAAGCAGCCACTTCGTCATTAAATGAACCTAAAACCATTGAACATCAAGCTTCTCATTCGGATGTTAATTCCACGGTAAAAACCCATTCAGGCTAAAACTTTATGCTCAATATTGGTATGACTGAACTGCTGGCTTTCGGCATCATTAGCTTATTGGTGCTTGGGCCTGACAAGCTTCCGGAAGCTGCACGTTTTGCCGGGAAATGGTACGGCAAACTCAAACGCATGATCAGCAATGTACAGAATGATATTGACCGTGAACTGCGTTTGTCTGAATTACGTGAACAGATGCAAAATGAAATGCAAAGGATTCAGGCGCTAGAACAAAAGATGCAAGCTCAGATGCATGAACTACAACAACAATCACAACCTGCAGCAGCAGAAGGACAATTACAAAATGCAGTGCCCGATAATAAAAATGCTCCCTTACTTTATGTTTTTTTAGAAAAACCTGTGTTTTTAACTATTTATTTAACAGCACCGAGTATTTGCGACAAAGAAATATTCAAAGAATCTTCAATAAACATAATGCCTGCAATTTCACTATTAAATGAATTCAAGGTGGCTGTATGAGTACACCTATAGAAAGCAAGTTACCTAATACCGGTGCAGATCAATACTCCCCTAATCTTGAAGAAATGCCGATTACCCGCCACCTGATGGTTTTGCGTCGGCATCTGTTTAAAATTGTAGGATTGCTGCTGATACTGTTTTTTTGCTTATTGCCTTTTGCCAATCAAACTTATCAACTTCTGTCTGAACCTTTACGTGCGCAGCTGCCGGTTAGTTCATCCATGATTGCCACCGATGTTACTGCTACATTCATGGCACCATTTAAGCTGAATTTCTTTGTTGCCTTGATGTTAGCGATGCCCTATATCCTGTATCAGCTGTGGGCTTTTGTAAAACCTGCACTCTATGAAAAAGAAAAAAGTCTGGCTTTACCCTTACTGATTGGCAGCATCTGTCTATTTTATATCGGCATTAGTTTTGCCTATTTTGTTGCCTTGCCTTCCATTTTGCATTTTTTCATTAGTGTTTCACCGGAAACGGTCGCACCAATGACCGACATTAACAGTTACTTAGCTTTCTGCTTAAAACTATTCCTGGTGTTTGGTTTTACCTTTGAAATTCCGATTATTACCTTAATCCTGATTTTAATCGGGCTGGTTTCTACCCAGCAATTGGTCGAAAAACGGCGTTTTATTGTGGTGGGCTGTTTCTTTGTGGCGATGTTTGTCACTCCACCTGACGCCCTTTCCATGATTATGCTGGCGATACCGATGTGGCTTTTATTTGAGATTGGTCTATTTTTTGGAAAACTGATTGAACAAAAACGAGCTGCTGAAATCTAAGCTACTGTATTTAAAAGAAATGAGCAGGAAATTTGCCTGCTTTTTTTATGGCTAAATGCGCCACTCATCATTTCATATTTTTGACATATAAACTTCACTGCCCTGTCATATTGACTCTTTACCTTGTGAGTAACTTTATAAAAACGACCAAGCAAATACGCTAGGAAAACTTATGACTGAGCAAATGCCTTTTAACGATGATTATGATAGTAACAATTCGGGGAATGCTGAATTTTCAGAACTGTTTAATAAAAAAATTACACGTCGTGATTTGATTACCAAAACTGCCGGAGGTGCTGCTGCGCTTACATTAGCAGCATCTTTGACTGGCTGTGGGGATAACAATAACGATGACCCAACATTAACACCCCCAACGACACCCGTCACACCCGATAAGAATCAAACCCCTACCTCGCTGCAATTCAAGGCTGTAAACAAAAACGTGTTGGATCAAGTCACGGTTCCTGAAGGCTATGAAGCACGTGTTCTCTATGCCCTGGGTGACCCAATCTCTGATGGACTCGCAGAATGGGACGAAAATAACATTCCAACAGGTGCTTCATTTGTTCGCCGTTCTGGTGAATGTCACGATGGTATGACTTTCTTTGGCATGACCAATAGCCGCTTTGATGCAAACCAGTCAGGTTCAGGTTTGTTGGTCATGAATCACGAATATGTCGATGACAAAAAAATTCTACACCCTACCATCAATACAATTAGCGCAGCTGTTCGCTCAGAAGATGAAGCACTACGTGAAATTAACTGCCACGGCGTTTCAGTGATTGAACTGAAAAAAGACAGCAAAACGCAACTGGTAGGCATCAATAAAGCTTCAGTGTTTAACCGCCGTATCACCGCTGCTTCACGTATTGAATTTACTGGCCCAGTGAAAGGTAGCAACCTAGTTAAAACCAAGTTCAGCCCAAATGGCGACTTCGGCTTAGGTACCATCAATAACTGTGGTAATGGCTATACCCCTTGGGGCACTTACTTAACGACAGAAGAAAACTTTAACCAGTATTTCTCTCGTGATGACATTGGTCGTGATGCAAATAGCATTGTAGCGTTGGATCGCTACAAAATTCCTGCGGCAAGCTCATACAAATGGCATACGGTAAAAGCCACGGAAGACTCACGTACAGATGACATTAAAGACCTGAATATCCAGGATATCTATGACCGTTGGCTAACCAAAGTATCGGGTGCTGAAGCAAAAGATGACTTCCGTAATACGACGAATACCTTTGGCTGGATTGTTGAGATTGATCCTTTTAATGGCAGTCACGCTCCTGTTAAACGTACTGCACTCGGTCGTTTTGCACACGAAGACTGTCGCGCAAGCCGTGCTATTGCAGGCCAACCACTCGCATTCTATATGGGTGATGACTCTCAAGGCGAATACATCTATAAATTTGTTTCTGATGCGCTTTGGGATGCTAAAGATGTGAATGGCGGTTACAGCGCTGGTGACAAATACATGAACAGCGGCAAACTGTATGTTGCTAAGTTTAACTTTGACACAGCGACACAAAAATCAACAGGCGAATGGGTTGAACTCAATATCAGTAACCCCCTTATTTCAGCTTATGCAAAATACAAGTTTGCCGATCAAGCTGACGTCTTGGTGAATACGCGCCTTGCAGCAGATGCAGTGGGTGCAACCAAAATGGACCGTCCAGAGTGGGTTGCAGTCAATCCAAAAAATGGTGAAGTTTATGTGACCTTAACTAATAATAGCCTTCGTGGTAGCACTCATCCACTTGACTCTGCAAACCCGCGTAACTATGCGGATGCCGACAAAGGCGGCAGCTCTAAAGGTAATATTAACGGTCACATCATCCGCTTCAAAGAAGCTGGAGATGTGGTTACTGCATCGACCTTTAGTTGGGACATTTTCCTGTTTGGTGCTGAACAAGACTCTGTTCAAGATGTTAACCTGTCAAAACTTGGTGCAGACAATGACTTTTCAAGCCCAGATGGCATGTGGTTTGACCCACGCGGTATGCTTTGGATTCAAACAGATGATAGTTCATATACAGATGAAACCAACTGTATGATGCTCGCAGCACTTCCAGGTCAAGTCGGCGATGGTCAGGTTAAAACCACAGCGGGTTTACCAACGCCTACAGGTGCGGAGCTAGACAACACCAAACTCCGTCGCTTCCTTACAGGCCCTGCAGGTTGTGAAATTACCGGTGTTACCATGACACCTGACTACAAAGCTATCTTTGTTAATATTCAGCACCCGGGTAATAGTTGGCCTGCGAACCATCCATCTACATTGAATCTAAGCAAAGCAGTATTAGGCTCTCGCCCACGCTCTGCAACATTAGTGATTACCCGTGTAGATGGCGGTACAATTGCTGGTGAGGCATTGGAAAAGACCAAAGCTTAAGCATAACAATAAAGAAAATGCCGACTTTATGTCGGCATTTTTTTTATTCATTTAAAGGCAAATCGATCTGGATAATATTGCCTTGGGTCTGCCCTTGCTGGGATTTTTCCTGCCATAGCCATGCATCATTTTTCAGCCTTAAAAAATTGGAACAACGCGTGCCATAAACGGGGCTTTGAATAAAGGTTGAAGAGAGCAACTCTTCCATCTCTAAACTAATGCCGGTTTGTGGCAAAAGTTCGGGAATAATTTTCCGTTCATCTTCCAGAATGTCCCACACCGTAAAATCAAGATCGACTTGGGGTATATCTACCTGTTGGAGCATGGGTAAAAATTCCTGAGTAAAACGCTTACGCAGGTGTTTGGTCTTTTCCCAATGCTCGGTCATTAAACCATTGGATACCACATACACGCCTTTGGCCAACACCTGCGGTGCTTCGCCGCGGTTACTCATATAAACCGCCTGATTTGAATCACCTAAAAACAAGTTAAAACCGGCATAATCACACTGCTGTTTTTCCAATGCCTGGGCAAAGCGGATGGGAGCCAGATCGGATTCCAGAAAGGTCTGTATCAGATGACCACGTGAAGTTGGATATTGTGTCTTATCGCTAGCATCCCGGAAATTGGTCAGTACAGCCCAGCGACCGGAGGCGGTAATCCCCATCCATGTGCCACCCGACTGCAAGTCTTTTCCGGCAATAATCGGGCTGTTTTCCCAGTGTTGTAATGCCAAACTCGGACGCTGATAAAACTCATCCCGATTGGAAATAAGGCACAGCGGCGTATCATCCAGAACCTGCCAAGCTAAAGCTACAATACACATAATTCATGCTCTTTATCTTTACACATTGAATGTACAACATTTTTCCTTGGTTTCAGCTAAAATCTGTGCAAAACATAATGACAAGGAACAGGAATGCTGACCTATCCAAATATAGACCCGGTTGCTGTATCGCTGGGACCATTACAAGTCCACTGGTATGGACTGATGTATTTACTGGCATTTTTATTTGCCTGGGGACTGGCAACTTATAGAACCAAACAGCGTGATGGCTGGACACCCGAGATAGTGTCAGACCTGATCTTCTATGGCGCTTTAGGGGTCGTGGTGGGTGGTCGCGTAGGCTACGTATTCTTTTATGGCTTTGAACAGTTTCTGGCCAATCCGCTCTGGCTATTTCAGGTCTGGACCGGTGGCATGAGCTTCCATGGCGGCTTTCTGGGTGTGATGCTTGCCATGCTGTTCTGGTGCAAAAAATATCAGAAAACCTGGTTCCAGACTTTGGACTTCATTGCACCCTGCGTTCCGACTGGCCTGATGTTCGGTCGTATTGGCAACTTCATTGGCGGTGAACTGTATGGCCGTCCGGTCACTGATCCTAACTTTGCACTTGGGATGATTTTTCCCAACGACCCGCTGCAACTGGTGCGTCACCCATCACAGCTTTATCAGGCCGTGGCTGAAGGGTTAATCCTGTTTATTGTGTTGTGGTGGTTCAGCTCCAAACCGCGTCCACGTATGGCCGTTTCTGCCTTATTCCTGATTGGTTACGGGATTGCGCGATTTGTGGTGGAATTTTTCCGCGAACCGGACAATGGCCAGCTGTTCATTGGCTGGATGAGTAAAGGTCAATTCCTGACTGTACCAATGATTTTGATTGGCCTGTGGATGATGTGGTATGCCTATCAGAAGAAAATCTATGATTGGGGCCCAAATAAAAATAGCTAAATAAAATTCCTTCTCCCTTTGGGAGAAGGTTAGGATGAGGGGAGAGAAAAATGCCTCTTTTTTTTCATTTCTCTCCCTAGCTCTGAGCGCTTAAGAAAGAAATTTAAGACCACATACTGGCAGGCTGAATCTGTGCTTCCCTCTACCTCATATGCTAAAGTGCCATTAGCTCTCATTTATCTATCAGAACAATATGCTTGAATTTTGGTTTAATCCTAAAGTTTCCATCCTCCGTAAACTGCTGATCTTTGTGATCATCGCGATTGCAACAGGTGTGCTGTACTGGATGGAACCATTAAAACCGGATGCCATCCTGATGTTCATGGGTACAGGTATTATTTTCCTGATTTGCCGTTACTGCAAAATTCATTTTGCTGCAAAAAATCCGACCGGCCTGTTCTACCGGCTATTGATCTGGATTCCGATTGCCCTGTTACTGGCCCTGATTTTCATGCATATGCAGAATGGGGAAATTCTCATTCCGGGTGCTCAAGGCATTGGTTTTATGGCATTGGGCATTTGTCTGTTTTCGCCTTTATCTTTACTGAATAAAAACGATCCTTTAGATGAGCAAAAATAATGCTGGAATTTTGGTATTCAGACAAATGTAGCCGTCAACTTAAACTGATGGTTTGCATTGCAACTTGCGTGATCATTTATCTCTGCTCTACGGTACAGCCACTTTCAGCTGTATTTACCGGGATCAGTGTGGTGATTGGTATGGGTATTCATGGCTTAAGAGTATTAGGCTTAAAAATAGCAGAAGATAATCCCTATAAAAAAGGTTTTGCAATTCTTATTTTGATCATGCCACTGATGGCCTTAATCACCTTGATTTCAGTACTGCCAGCACAACATAAACTGATGCTTGCCATTCAGGCGATTGGCTTTGCTGCGATTGGTTTATTTTTATTATCGGGCTTTCCCAAACGCAGATTTGATTAAAATAAATTGAGTGTACTGCACTATCCTATATTTTCCTCTCAAAATATCCCTGAATTAATGAAAGATATTTTTAAAGCCGAAAATAAAAAAGACCGCTAAAAGCGGTCTTTTTTAAGTCTTAAAAGACTTATGCAGCTAATGCATCTTTAGCTTTAGAAGCTAAAGCAGCAAATGCAACTGCGTCATGCATAGCGATGTCAGCAAGTACGCGACGGTCGATGATTACTTGAGCTTTTTTCAAGCCAGCAATCATACGGCTGTACGACAAACCATTTTGACGAGCACCGGCATTGATACGTGCAATCCACAAAGCGCGGAATTGACGTTTCTTTTGACGACGGTCACGGTAAGCGTATTGACCTGCTTTGATTACTGCTTGGAACGCTACGCGATATACGCGTGAACGAGCGCCATAGTAACCTTTAGCACGAGCAAGAATTTTTTTATGACGGCGATGAGCCTGTACACCACGTTTTACACGAGCCATTTATAAATCTCCTTAGATGTATGGGCACATACGGCGAACTGAAGCAACGTCACTTACGTGAACCATTACACAGCCGCGTAATTGACGAATACGCTTAGCAGATTTTTTGGTCAAAATGTGGCGTTTGAACGCTTGTTTACGCTTAAAACCGTTAGCAGTCGCTTTAAAGCGTTTAGCTGCACCACGGCGAGTTTTCATCTTAGGCATAACAACCTCTTTTGAACACCTGTTCGGCTCGTTTGCACCATTACAAAACGACCTGCAGGTAAGGGAGCCAGTATTCTAAAGCATCTTTGCTTAAAACAAAAGCACATATGCTGAAAATAGCGCACCGATCATCGACTTCACTTAGACTTATTTTCACTATCCAAAGCGGGATGTTTTTATTAATAAATCAACTATTCGGCATTATAATTATCACAACATAAGAATACTGGACTCCTATGAACCCTGCACAGGATGCTTTTGCAGCCCTGCGTTATCGTGACTTTTCCATTGTGACGATTAACCAGTTCTGTCTCACCCTCGCTATTTTAATTCAAGAAATTATTGTCGCCTATTCGCTGTATCAGATTACCAAAGACCCTTTAACCCTCGGTTTAATTGGACTTGCCGAAGCGATTCCGTTTATTGCCTTGTCATTATGGGGCGGCTATTTTGCCGACCGCTTTAATAAACAGACCATCATGAAAATCTGTTTGTTTTTCGCCTTACCTCTACCTCTGATTTTATGGTGGCTTTTTCATGCTTACGGCTTGGCTCAAATTAGCGTAAATATCCTGTCTTGGGGAATTTATGCAGTTATTTTTGGCTTGGGCACCATTCGTGGTTTTTACAATCCATCTGCAACATCGCTCAAGCCTTTTCTGATTCCACGTGAGCTCTATGCCAATGGTGCAACCTGGACCACGATTGGCTGGCAAAGTGGCGTGATTATTGGGCCGATGCTCGGCGGTTTTATGCTGGCATTTTTAGGTCGTGAAACCAGTTTACTTTCGGTAGCGGTACTCTTGGCCATCTGTTTTATCCTGATTAACCTGCTGCAAAAACGCAGTTTTCCCAAGATTGAAACAGACAATTTACTGGAAAGTTTGGGTGATGGTTTCCGCTTTATCTGGAAAACCAAAATTGTGCTCTGGGCCATTTCACTGGATCTGGTTTCAGTATTGTTCGGCGGCGTGATTGCCTTATTGCCAATTTTTGCTGAAGACATTTTAAAAGTCGGGCCTGAAGGTTTGGGTTATTTGCGTGCTGCTCCTTCCATTGGTGCACTCATCACCATGATCGCCTTAACCAGATTTCCACCGACCCAGAATGCCTGGCGCAATATGCTGCTTGCCGTGGCCGGGTTTGGCGTGTTTACCCTGCTATTTGCCTTCTCGAACAATATGTGGCTATCGCTGTTTGCCTTGGCCATGACTGGTGCCTGTGACAGTATTTCCGTGGTCATCCGACAAACCATTCTACAAATTTACCCGCCAGAAAACATGCGTGGTCGTGTCGCAGCAGTAAATGGCATGTTTGTATCATCCAGCAATGAGCTGGGCGCTTTTGAATCCGGTTTGGCGGCAAAATATATGGGCACCATTATGGCAACTGTATTTGGCGGCTGCATGACCATGGTGGTGGTGGCCATGAGCTGGGCAAAAACGCATGATTTATTTGGTGTCGATATTACTAAAGTGCATGATCATGAACATTAATTGAATTTTTAGACTTGCGAGTATTTCCAATTCAGGAAATACTTCGCACTAACAATACTCCACTCCTGCCGCACGATCTGGTTTGATTAAGAAATAAATATTTATGAAACAAATACTGTGTTTTTCTCTACTCTTGAGCCTCCCGTTCAGTACTGTCTATAGCGCTGCACCCAAAGCAGCAAAACAACTCGCCGTTCAGAAAAGTGCAGCCCTTCCCGCGCATTTGACTACCCGCGTTCAGTGGACCAAATTTCCGCGCCCCAACTACAAAAATGAAGATTTAAAAGACCAGAACCGCAGTGCCATTATTCGTATTTATGCCGATGAAACTGGCAGTATTACCAAAGCCAGCGTACAAGAAAGTACCGGATTGGCACATCTGGATAACCTGTTAATGAATGCCGTGCGTGAAGCGCATGTCAAACCGCATATGGAAAATGATACGGCAACACCTCTCATTGGCTATCAAACCTTTAGTTTAAAATTAGGCCAGGAAGATGAGGATGCTGAAGCTTGTCCCTATCAGTTTGAATCGAAAAATTGGCAGGCTCAACAGCAGAACAGAAAAACACCTTTTTCATACCAAACCCAGCCTCAGCTAGACATCGATTCTGAATTGCTCAACGGGCACAATCGTAGCGTTAAATTCACCTTTAAGGTCAATAAACACGGCGATGTGAAAAAAGTTAAAGTGAAACAGGGTTCGGGTATTTATGCTTTAGACCAAAAAGTTGTTCAAGCTGTATCAAATAGTCAAGTTACGGTAAAACGTACTGCCAAAACCTTATGGATGTATAAGAAATCCAGCTTTAAAGATGAGATTACGTTCGACTTAAATCACTGTGAATAAGCAAAATAAAAAGAGAGATACTCAGGTATCTCTCTTTTAAAATAAACTAAAAGCCAAATAGATAAATAAATAGCGCCCTATTTTAGCAATCGAAACCATCATTAAAAATCGGACAAAATTTTCTTTCAGCAGACCGGCAATCAGGGTAATCGGATCACCAATTATTGGCACCCAACTCAACAATAATGACCAGTAGCCATATTTGTGATATTTCGCCTGTGCTTTGAACATTTGCTGCTGCGACACCGGAAACCATTTTTTGTCTTTATAGTGTTCAATCTTAAAACCCAGCCACCAGTTCACACAGGATCCCAGAATATTTCCCAGACTGGCAACAGCAATTAACAGCCATGCCTCATGCTGACCCTCGACCAGAAAAGTGAGCAGCACCGCTTCAGACTGTAACGGTAATAAGGTGGCCGCACCAAAAGCAGAAATAAACAGTAACAGGTAGGCCGGCATTAGGCCAATACCTGTTTAAAGCCCGAGTTTTTTCTTGGTCGAGATATATTCATAAACAGACCAAAGCACCGCTAAAATCAGAACCAGATAACGGCTATAGCTATAGCGTTGCGTCAAAGGCTGGATGGCTGCGTATAATGCATTTTGATCCTGCGTATTTAAAGTTGCCATAAAATTCTGGATGTGCACGGCTTCTGCAATATAAAGGATTAGACAAGCCGCTATGCCAAAAATGATGCTCCAGTAGATTCTGGCATTTCGTTCAAGAATACGGGTTGAATTTAAAAAGAATGCTTTCATAAGGTGCTGATCCAATAAAAAACCACCGCTGGGGTGGTTTATTTTTCTATACCGCCATCTTAACACAATTGCGATTCATACTAAGCTGTCTACCCGAATCGACAATGCTTTCTGCACAGCTGGACGTGCAGTTAAACGCTCAACATACTCTTTGACCAGAGGATAGTCTTCGAGCTGAATTTGCTGCCATTCATGGCGTAAAATCCACGGTAAAATGGCCATATCAGCAATCGAATATTCCCCGGCCACATACTTCTGACCAATCAGCTGCTTATTCAGCACGCCATATAAACGTTTAGTCTCGGCTACATAACGCTCAATTGCATAGGGAATTTTTTCAGCTGCAAAACGACCAAAATGATGGTTCTGCCCCAGCATCGGCCCCAAACCCCCCATTTGCCACATCAGCCATTGCTCGACTTCAACGCGCTGCTGTTCATCGGTAGGATAATACAGCCCGGTTTTACGGCCCAAATACTGCAAAATGGCACCAGACTCAAACACGGAAATCGCATCGCCATTTGGACCATCCTGATCCACAATGGCTGGAATTTTATTGTTAGGAGAAATACGTAAAAAGTCAGGTTGAAACTGATCATTTTCTAAAATATTGATGGGAAAAATTTGATAATCCAAACCCATTTCTTCTAATGCTATTGTAATTTTATGACCATTGGGCGTTCCCCAATAATAGAGATCAATCATGTTTCTTACCTTTTGCCTTTTTCGTTTTACATCACATTATTGAACGATATGCTTAGTTATAGCATGTTTTTTATGAATAAATCTTAATCTTAGCTTAAGCTTAAAAGCCCAAATACCTATCTAAATAATGATTTTAATTCGGCATTATTCATTTTTTCATGCTTTAAAAACATTTTATTGCAATGATTGAAAATACCCAAAACAGTCTTATATAAAAAATAGAGCAATGATCTTTTCCAAGATTGCTTCAAATACTATGGCTGCAATAACAAACAGCCTTTTATCTTGTTTATAAAACTTCGTGATCCTCAGGAGGTTCTATCAATGAGCAGTTTCAGTCTTAGTCCCCTATTTCGCCGAAGCATTGGCTTTGACCGTTTAAATGATCTATTCGATTATGCCATGCAAAGTGATACGCCCAATTACCCCCACTATAACATTGAAAAAACAGGCGACAATAATTACCGCATTGTTGTTGCCACTGCCGGATTTAATCAGGATCAACTAGAGATTAATATCGAAAATCAAGTACTCACCATCACAGGTAAAGCAGTTGATGAGTCTTCAGACACAACGGTTGAGTTTCTGCATAAAGGTATTGCCAGCCGTTCCTTTAAACTGTCGCTACGCCTGGATGAACATATAGAGGTACAACAAGCCGATTATGAAAATGGTTTATTGAAAATAGACTTACAACGTTCTGTGCCTGAAGAGGCCCTGCCACGCCAAATTCCAATTGGAGGCAAAGCCACTGAACAGCTCGCTTCACCCGAAAAGGACAAATGAAAGATAAAAAGACCCGCCAATAACGGGTCTTTTTTATAACCATCCTAAGATCATCAAACACACTGGATTGTCTTTGCCATATACTGACTAAAAAGCGCTTAAAAACTCAAAACAATAGTTTAAATAAAACAGGTCTATCATGAACTATACAAGACAGCCTCAGCTTAACCCCATCAGCTTATTTATTATCTTATTCTTTTCCCTGCTATTGGTGCTTCTTTTGCTGTTCGGCTGGCCACATTATAAAGTGTGGAAACAAGGCATGGACGGCCAAGCTGCGCTAGCAGAAGCGGAACAATCCAAAATGATTCAAGTGCAAGTCGCTAAAGCAGAACTGGAAAGCGCCAAGCTTCGTGCTGAAGCGATTAAATTGGTCGGACAAGCGGCTAAAGATTATCCTGAATACCGTAAACAGGAATTCATTGGTGCCTTTGGTGAAGCATTACGCGATGGGCGGATTCAACAAATCATCTACGTCCCGACTGAAGCCAACATTCCCATTGTTGAAGCAGGCAAGCAGAGTGCTGCGCAATAAGGCACATATCTAGGTAATAAGAATTTTAGTATTTCTCACAAAAATCAGCCATAAAAAAGCACTGCCATTGCAGTGCTTTTCTAATCAATGAGTGCTTACTTTTTACGTTTTGGTCCAAGTAGCATACCCATTTGACGGCCTTCCATTTTTGGTGTTTGTTCAACTACACCGAATTCAGCTACATCTGCTTCAACTTTTTGCAATTGAGCAAGACCGAGTTGTTGGTGAGCCATTTCACGACCACGGAAGCGTAGAGTGATTTTTACCTTGTTGCCTTCTTCAAGGAACTTGATAATGGCACGTAATTTTACGTTGTAATCACCAACATCAGTCGCAGGGCGTAGCTTGATTTCTTTCACCTGTACTTGATGCTGTTTTTTCTTCGCTTCTTTCTGCTTTTGCTTAAGATCAAACAAATGCTTGTTGAAGTCCATGATTTTACAAACAGGTGGCTCAGCATTTGCTACGATCTCTACAAGATCAAGCTCAACGCTTTCTGCAGCACGCAAGGCATCAGCCAAGCTTACAATACCTTTTTGCTCGCCATTTTCGTCTACAAGACGGACTTCTTTTGCACGAATTTCATCATTCAAGGCAGGACGGTTTGATTTGTTACCGCCCTGTTGATTACGGTCAGGCTGTTTAATCGCTGTTACTCCACAATGTACCGGCCGCGTTCGGCAACGGCTGCTTTCACTAGGTCAACGAAGGCATCGATTGACATAGTACCTAAATTTTTTCCTGAGCGGGTACGCACGTTCACTGTACCTTCCTCAACTTCACGGTCCCCTAGAACCAGTAAGTAAGGAATACGCTCTAAAGTACGTTCACGAATCTTAAAGCCGATTTTCTCATTTCTCAAGTCAGAAATTGCTCGAATACCGCTTTCTTTAAGTTTAGCGACGACTGACTCACATGCTTCAGCTTGCGAATCGGTAATGTTCATCACACACGCTTGAACTGGCGACAACCAAGGTGGCATAAAGCCTGCGTAGTGTTCAATCAGTATACCAATAAAACGCTCAAAACTGCCAAGAATTGCACGATGTAACATAACCGGCTGATCACGGTCGTTATCTTCTGTTACATAAGAGGCATCTAAACGCTCAGGCAAGTTAAAGTCGCACTGAATAGTACCACATTGCCAGATACGGCCTAAGCAGTCTTTCAATGAGAATTCAATTTTCGGACCGTAGAATGCACCTTCACCCGGTTGAAGATCCCACGCAAGACCTGCAGCATCTAAAGCATCTGCCAAAGATTTTTCTGCCATATCCCAAAGTTTGTCATCACCTACACGTTTTTCTGGACGTGTCGACAATTTCATTTGCACTTCTTCAAAGCCAAAGTCTTTGTAGACATCAAGGGTTAACTTGATGAAGTCCGCAACTTCTTGACCAATTTGTTCTTTAGTACAGAAAATGTGTGCATCATCTTGAGTAAAGCCACGTACACGCATAATACCGTGCAATGAACCTGATGGCTCGTTACGGTGACATGAACCAAATTCTGCAAGACGTACAGGTAAGTCACGGTACGATTTTAAACCTTGGTTGAACACTTGTACGTGACAAGGACAGTTCATCGGTTTTACCGCATAGTTGCGGTTTTCAGAATGCGTGGTAAACATGTTGTCTGCATAGTTTGCAGCATGTCCTGATTTTTCCCAAAGGGTGAAATCAACCACTTGCGGAGTACGGATTTCAAGGTAACCGTTGGCTTGCTGAACTTTACGCATGTACTGTTCAAGTACCTGATAAATAGTCCAGCCATTTGGATGCCAGAACACCATACCCGGTGCTTCTTCCTGCATATGGAACAAGTCAAGCGCTTTACCGATTTTACGGTGATCGCGTTTTTCAGCTTCTTCAATACGTTTGATATAAGCTGCTAACTGTTTTTTGTCTGCCCAAGCTGTACCGTAGATACGTTGCAGCTGTTCATTTTTCGCATCACCGCGCCAGTAAGCGCCAGAGATTTTAGTCAGCTTGAACGATTTTAAGAATTTGGTATTCGGTACGTGCGGACCACGGCACATATCCAAATAATCTTGATGGTAGTACAAGCCCATTTGTGTTTCTTCAGGCATGTCTTCAATCAAGCGGAGTTTGTATTCTTCGCCACGTGCTGTGAATTCTTTAATCACTTCATCACGCGGTGTCATTTTTTTGATGACATCATAGTCTTGGTCGATGAGCTTTTTCATACGCTCTTCGATGGCTGCCATGTCGTCTAAAGTAAATGGACGCGGCATCCAGATGTCATAGTAGAAACCTTCTTCAATGACTGGGCCAATAACCATTTTTGCTTCTGGGAACAATTGCTTAACCGCATGGCCGACCAAGTGTGCACAAGAGTGACGAATGATATGAATACCATCTTCATCTTTAGGCGTGATAATTTGTAGGGTTGCATCTTCGGTGATGAGATCAGACGCATCAACCAAACGATCGTTTACACGACCAGCAACTGTATTTTTTGCAAGACCGGGACCAATGCTAAGTGCAACGTCCATCACAGATACGGCTTGATCAAATTGTTTTTGATCGCCATTTGGCAAAGTGATAATTGGCATAAAAAATCCTTAAGGAGTGATGCCCCGTACCATAGGGCATGTCACCGCGAGATTATGATCGAGGCAGAACCTCAAAAGATAAAAACGGTGGATAAATAAAAATCGCCTAGAATTTTACACGTCTTATCCACAGGATTAAACCTTTTCACCTAGAAAATTCGCGATTTGGCTGATTTTGAATTTATTTGCCAATGTGCTGCTATCCTCCTAATTAGGCATTGCGGCTGTCATTTTTATTCTCTAAAGCTATCCCATGCTTCGAATTTACCCTGTGCATAGGCATAGAGCTGAGCAAATTGCGGGATAATCGCTTCACTCTGGGTTGGCCTTAAAAACACATAATCATCCCGCTCAATCTCACAGGATTTTGGCACCAGCAGCATTTCCTGATTGCTACTGCGCCCATACAAGCGATGCAGCTTGCTTTTTTCAGGATAAATATAAGCGGCCTGCCAATAGCCACCGTACACAAACAGGGCTTTATATTGATGTGGAAAATGATTCAGCAGTTCCAGACCCGGCAATTGGCTATGGCGCAAAACTTTTAAGACTGGCGTGGCAATCCATAAGGCACATTTTAAAGCAGATAAAGTGTCCAGATCAAAATCACTCGGCTTGAGCAGCATGGAACCAAAAGCCAGATCATTACAGACACTTTGCTGGCAATGCTGCATAAAGGTCGGACTGCCGCCACCGTTAAAACATAAGTTTTCATGCCATAAATTGGGAAATTGCTGCCGAATGATGTCTTGGTACTGTTGATAACTTTGCTGCGATTGTTGATAACTCTTTTCGGCAGACTTTAAAACTTTCGGCAATTTGGCGACATGAGCGTCATAGCCCATTAAACCGGTGAATTTAAGATGAGCCGAATGTTGCTGGATCAGCTTGAGTAAAGCCCGAAATTGCTGTGGATTTTGTACTCCACCCCGATGCAGTCCCACATCAATTTCAATATTCACATTCAAGCGGATGTTAAACCATTGCGCCAGCTGCAAATATTGTTGCAAGCGCCCCAGATCATCAATCAGCCATTGAATATTAAGTTGCTGATCAGGTATAGCCTGATAAAACCGTTCCACTGCGTGTATGGGCATGGGTTTACCCAGCAAGATATCGGCCTGTGGAAATGCTGCGCTAATGGTAGAAATATGTGGAAGATGGAACAGCATAAAACGCTGGGTATGCAGTTTTTCACTGGCCAGTTTCAGCAGCGGCAGACTGGCGAGGGATTTCACCACCAGGCGCGGGTTTAATTGCGCAGGCAGCTGTGACTGGACATAGCCCAGATTATGTTGATATTGCGCAAAATCCAGAATCAGCTGTGGTGTTCCGGTACCGTGCTGGTTTAAATCCTGCGTCAGTTGCTGAAAGTAGTTTGATTGCATCACCCTCTCCTCATGTCAGAGCAGAAATAATTGCTTTAGATAGGGATTCAGCCATTTTTGCTGAGGGTCCAATTGCTGACGCAGGGCCATAAAATCGTCCCATTTCGGGTAGAGATCGCGCAGCGAGGCTGCGGTCATGGAATGCAATTTCCCCCAATGTGGTCTGCCCTGATATTTCTGCAATATGGGTTCGACCAAATCAAATATCGCGTGATAATCCTGTTTATAAAACTGATGTATGGAAATGGACACTGAATCACGCTGATAAAAAGGACTTAACCAGATATCATCACCTTTGACATAACGGAATTCGATCGGGAAAAACATCGGCACATTCTGCTTCCTTAAGGTGGCTAAAACCTCCTCCAGACATTGCAGACCGAGTGACACCGGAAGCTGATATTCCATTTCATTGAACCTGGTATTGCGGGGTGTGGGAAAAATACGGTTTGACCAATCCACATAACAACTCGGTTTGACAAAGACACTGAGCAGTTTTTGCAGATAAGGATTAGATGCAGGAAGAACCCGGGTCAATTCAGAACACATCGTTAATAAGGCATCTTCCGAAGGCCATGAATCTTGTCGCGGCTGAATGGTTTCATCCGTTTCATCCAGAGTTTTTAACATCACCTGATCCGAATGGATGAAAGCCCAAAATTCAATATGCCGGTGCTGGTTTTTCCATTGATCGATATGTGTAAATACGTCCTGAATTGGACATAAGCGAATCTGCTCTTTTAATTTATAGCGGGGCCGATTTTGCAGGGTAATTTTGGTTAATATCCCCAGACTGCCCAGAGCAACACGTCCGGCCTGAAAGATATCGGTATTTTGCCAATCATCACATTGCAACAGCTCACCCTCTGTAGTTAGCAATTCAAAACCTTTAACGAAGGCAGATAAACAGGGTAAACCTATGCCCGTGCCATGCGTACCGGTAGAGATCGCGCCCGCCAGACTTTGCTGATCAATATCACCCTGATTCAGCAGTGCCTGATTGATTGGAGCAAGATATTCGCCTAAATCTTCCAGGCGTATGCCCGCTTGCACTGTGCATTGCATTTTCACTTCATCAAAGGCAACTACGCCCTTTAAATGATCAAGATTAAGCAGCACCTCATCGGTCTTAGCCAAAGCACTAAACGAATGCCCGGCGCCTACTGCACGAATCCTTGCATGCGATTTCACCAGTTGCTGGAGTTCATTCAGCTGTCGAGGTTGAATAATTTCAGGATCAGCTTGCTGGCTTCCAGACCAGTTGTGCCATCCTTTATCCGCCTGTTGTATTTTCATTATTATTCCTTGGCTGATACTATTTTAATTGCCCAGTTAGAGTAAAATACCTAAAAAAGCAAATATGGGAACCCATGCGTTCAAAAAAAATCAGTGCTACAAAATATTTTATTTATTTTTCAATATGTTAAAAATCTTTAAATAGTACTCGACTAAAGCATAAATGCAAGATTCTCAAGAAGTGCATATCTTTTTCAACAGGATATGAAAACAAATATATAACGGAGTTTTAAAATGGTTAGCGCATACGATGAATTACCGCGTACCCCCGCAAATTTTGTAGCGTTGTCACCTTTGCGCTATCTGGATCGTGCGGCTTATATCTATCCAAATCAAAATGCGATTATTCACGGTAAGCGCCGTATTACCTGGCGTGAAAAATATAATCGCTGCCGTCAGTTTGCGAACCAACTTCAAAAATTAGGCATCGGTAAAAATGACACCGTTTCTGTACTGCTGCCTAACGTTCCTGCCATGATTGAAGCGCATTTTGCCGTACCTATGGCAGGTGCCGTACTGAATACCTTAAATACCCGTCTAGATGCCAAAACACTGGCTTTCATGCTGGAACATGCTGAAACCAAAGTGTTACTGATTGATCCTGAATTTACCGCAGTAGCCAAAGAGGCACTGGCACTGGTTCCTCAAGAAATTTACATCATTGATGTGGCCGACGAAGAGTTTGAAGGTGAAGACACCCGTATTGGGAAAATTGAATATGAAGACTGGATTGCTCAAGGTGATGCAAACTTTGAATGGCATTTACCCCAAGATGAATGGGATGCAATCAGCTTAAGTTACACTTCTGGAACCACAGGTAATCCTAAAGGTGTGGTCTATCATCACCGTGGTGCCTACATTAATGCAGCCAGTAACATCATTGCCTGCGGCATGATGCCTCGTGCCACCTATTTATGGACCCTGCCATTATTCCACTGTAATGGCTGGTGTTTTGCCTGGACCATGGCAGCAAATGGCGGCACCAACGTCTGCTTGCGTAAAGTTGATGCTGAACTGATCTTCAAATTAATTGCTGAACATAAAGTGGATTATTTCTGTGGTGCGCCTATTGTACTGTCGATGCTGATCAACACACCTGAAGAGAAAAAGGCCAAGATTGATCATCGTGTCGAAGTGATGGTTGCGGGTGCAGCACCTCCAGCTGCAATTATTGAAGGCATGCGTAATATCGGCATTAACGTGACTCATGTTTATGGCTTGACGGAAACCTATGGTCCTTCGGCACTCTGTGCATCACAGGCTGGCTGGAGTGACCTGTCAATTCAGGAACAAGCCCAATTGCACTCTCGTCAAGGGGTTCCGTATCCACTACAAGATGGCATGAAAGTACTTGATCCAGACACCATGCAAGAGGTTCCGCATGATGGCAAGACCATGGGTGAGATTATGTTCCGCGGTAACATTGTGATGAAGGGTTATTTAAAAAATCCCGAAGCGACCGCAGAAGCCTTTGCCGGCGGCTGGTTCCATACTGGCGATTTGGCGGTTTGCCAACCAGATGGCTATGCAAAAATTACTGATCGTTCCAAAGATGTGATTATTTCAGGCGGTGAAAATATTTCCTCGCTAGAAGTAGAAGAAGTGCTGTATCAGCACCCTGCAGTGCTTACTGCAGCCGTGGTGGCAAAACCTGACCCACGCTGGCAGGAAGTGCCATGTGCCTTTGTGGAACTGAAACAAGGGTCAACAGCAACAGCTGAAGAACTGATTGAATTCTGCAAACAACACTTAGCACGCTTTAAAGTACCTAAAGATTTGGTGATTACCGAAATTCCAAAAACATCTACCGGAAAACTGCAAAAATTTATCCTGCGTGACTGGGCCAAAGAACGTGCCACAGGTGAGTTTCATTAATTTTTTCTGAATAATATCTCAATAACCTCCATCCCAACCTTCCTCCTACAAGGAGGAAGGAGAACCTGGAATCTACAAAGAGAAAATTATTAAGGTATAAAAAAAGCGACTCAATCGAGCCGCTTTTTTAGTTTTAGGATATAACCTAGAAATCAGTTGTCTGAAATCAAAGCCACTTGCTGAATATAGTTAAACAATTTTAACTTCGACGCGGCCAACTCTTCTTCAGATACTTGTTTGGCCATATCACGATGAATACGCAAAATATGCTGACGAATAGGATGATGCTCCGCCGCATTATGCGCTTTCATGAATTCTTTAATCACCGGATCACCTTGAGCGATCATGCGATCGACCCAACGCTGTAATTGGGCTGTTTTCTTTGCTCCTTGCTGCGGTGTTAAATAAGACAAAATCATTGCCTCATCTTCATTACGCAACAATTTACCAATCCGTAAAAACTGGCGACGACGTGCCTCACCTGAAGTAATACTACGCACATCAAGCAAAGCATCAATTAAACGTTCTTCCACAGGGAGTTTCTGAATCTGTTTAAGGCTCAATTCAGCCAGTTGTTCACCTAAAGCAGCCATACGCTGAACTGCTTTTTTTTGTTCGGTTTTGCTTGCACGTCCTTCTAAAGTCTCAAAGTCATCTTCAGTAAAACGCTGTTGCGGTCGACGTGCCACGATTAATCTGCCTCGTAAAATTTTGCTGCAAAGAGTGCCTGAATTTCAGATAAAGCTTGTTCTTCATCTGCGCCTTCAAGCACTAAACGTAAAGTTGTGCCCTTGCCTGCACCCAGCATGAGCAAGGACATAATATTTTTTGCATCTACTAATTTGCTACCTTTACCAATTTGAATCGATGAACGAAATTTGGTGGTCACTTCAATTAGCTTTCCAGACGCACGCGCATGTAAACCTAGTTTATTAATTACGTCAACAGTTGTGTCAATCATGACCAGTGCTTCATTTCTCTGTGTAGGACTTGGATAGACCATTTTTCCTCAAGGGCTTTTTTGAGTCTATCGACGATATATACTGAACGGTGCTGCCCGCCGGTACAGCCAATGGATACCGTCATATAGTGACGGTGCCCTTCTGCAAATGCAGGCAACCACTTATCTAAAAAGTGATAAATGTCTTGGAACATTTCATTGGTTTGTTCACTTTGCAGCAAAAACTGTTGCACAGGCAAATCTAAACCTGAATATTTTCGCAATTCCAGATCCCAATGTGGATTAGGCAAATGACGCACGTCAAAAACATAATCGGCATCAAGCGGAATACCGTGTTTATAACCAAATGATTGTAAAATTAAAATGAGGTTATCTGATTGACCAAGTTTAGACAATAAGGTGTGCTTCAAATCATGCACACTTTTATCCGTGGTATCAATATGTACCGTGGAACGCAATTGTATGGGAAGTAATAAGGTTTTTTCTTCCTGTATACACTCATTCAAACTTTTAAAACGACTGGCTAAAGGATGTGGACGCCGCGATGCACTGAAACGAGAAATCAGTTCTTGATCTTGTGTGGTCAAATAAATGATATCCACCGACCCATATTTCTGTAATTGTTCAAAAACATGGTCAAACTCTTGCAAATCTGCGCGGGTACTGCGTACATCCACGCCTAGTGCCAGTTGTTCTAAATTATTGTCACGATCGAGCTTTTCCACAATTTCCGGCAGCAATGCCAGCGGTAAATTATCAATACAGTAATAGCCCAAATCTTCAAGCACCTGCAGGGCAGATGATTTTCCTGATCCGGATTGTCCCGTAACAATTAAAATACGCTTCATGGCAAGGCTGTCCTTTATAGCAAAAATCTATGCAGTATGCTTAACCTGCAAGTTATCAATCAGACGGGTTGTACCTAATTTAGCAGCAACAAACAGCACCACGTCCTGATTAAATGCTTCTATTTTTTGTAATTCTGGAGTACGCGCTTCCACATAATCCACAATAAAACCAGCTTGTGTCAACTTTTGCTTTATATTTTCTAACACTTCCGCAAGGCTGACACCACTGTGCAATTGCTGTTCGGCAGCAGTTAAACTTTGGTAAATGGTCGGCGCAATAGCACGATTTTCTTCACTCAAATAACCATTACGTGAACTGAGGGCCAAACCATCTTCGGCACGGGCAATTGGCACTCCAATCACTTCCAGCGGAATATTCAGGTCACGTACAAACTGACGAATCACTGCCAGTTGCTGATAGTCCTTTTGTCCAAAGAAGGCAAAATTCGGCTGCACGATATTAAACAGTTTAGTGACCACCACCGCTACGCCATCAAAATGACCCGGACGCTGTAAACCACATAAGTCATTGGTAATATCAGACACGCTAATATTGGTTAAACGTGGCTTATTGCCATACATTTGCTCAACGCTAGGCGCAAAAATAATGTCACAGCCGACATCGGCCAACAAATGGCTATCCCGCTCCAAAGTACGCGGATAACTATCAAAGTCTTCGTTTGGCCCAAATTGAATCGGGTTGACAAAAATGCTGACTACCACAACATCACAGAGTTTTTTTGCTTCACGAACCAGGTTTAAATGCCCTTCGTGCAAATTGCCCATGGTTGGGACAAAACCAATAATTTTTCGTGCCGATCGAGCTGGACTCAGTGAAGCGCTTAATCCCTGAATGGTCGTTTCTGTTTTCATGTTTACAGCTCAACTTGAAAAGTTTGTTCTTTGGCAGGGAATGAACCCTCTTGGACTGCCGTATGGTACGCCTTAAAGGCATCCAGAATTGCAGTTTCCCCTGCTTGTTCTTTCATAAAATTACGGACAAATTTAGCCACATGACCACCGGTCAATCCAAGCATATCTTGCACGACAAGCACCTGACCGTCAGTATCTGCGCCCGCGCCAATGCCAATGACAGGAGTATGGGGAAACAATTCACTAATTTCCTTACCCACCTGTGCCGGAACGCATTCCAGTAGCAGGACTGCAGCCCCAGCTTCCACCACAGCCTTACAGTCGGCAATCAGCTGATCGGCAGCTTCACGGGTACGCGCCTGAACTTTATAGCCGCCAAACACATGCACAGATTGTGGGGTTAAACCCAAGTGTACACACACAGGAATACCATTACGGGTTAACACCTGAACCATTTCGGCCAGCCATGCACCACCTTCAATTTTCACCATGTGCGCGCCAGCTTGCATCACTTGTTTGGCACTGATAAGTGCATCATTCAGTGTGGCATAACTCATAAACGGCAAATCAGTCAAAATAAACGCATGCTGGTTGCCACGGCGAACCGCTGCCGTGTGATAAGCCATATCTGCGACAGTCACAGGTAAGGTAGAATCACAACCCTGAATGGTCATCCCTAAAGAATCACCAACCAAAATTGTATCAATTTCAGCAATTTCCATTGCTTTCGCCATACTCGCATCATAGCAAGTCAGGCAGGAGAATTTGCGGCCTTGCGCTTTAAATTTTCTTAAGTCACTTAGACTAATCATCCAGATATTCCTCTTATGACGACTTTCTCAAGCGGTCATTCAAAAAATTAAATATTTGCCCAATTTTCTTCATCCAGCACGGTAAGCGACGGATGTTGCAATAGCGGTAAATCTTTTAATAATTGGCCTTTGAGTTGAAAATTTTCATCCAAATCAAGCAATGGCATCAATACAAAATCACGCTCCATGACACCTACATGCGGCACAGTCAAGCGCTCATTATGAATCTGTTGTTCGCCATAAATGAGCAGATCCAGATCCAAAGTCCTTTCGCCCCAATGACGCAGTCGAACTCGACCTGATTCTTGTTCAAAACGCTGCAATTCATCCAGCAATGCAATAGGTTCCAAGTCTGTAATCAGCTGTACAGCCGCATTTAAGTAATTGGGCTGATCTTGAGGCCCCATAGGAGGACTTTGATACAATCTGGAGGTTTTCACTGTTCCCAATGTCGCCAGCTTCTGCACTGCTTCGATCAGAATTTGACGCGAATCACCCAGGTTACTGCCTAAGCCAATATAGGTTACTGTCATCATTGTGTCGGTCCAAAAACAACCTGACTTAAATCACGCTTTACCCGTTTGCGTTTTAAAATTGGATGATCGTAGCCAATTTCGGAGCCATTTGACGAAGCAGACTGAACTGGTCTTTCAGGTTTTGTCCGGCTCTTGCGTTCACGGCGGCTACGAGGTTCAGGTTCGTTCACCAAAGGCTCAATCTCAGCAGCCACCAATTTAGTTTCTACCACATCTTCTGTTGCAGTTTTACGACGGCTTTTTGCACGTTGACGGTTGTATTGACTAATGGCGCGTTCTTTTTCGTCCGTCGTCATCTGTTGATACGCATCCCACCACACGCCCATGCCCTGGGTAGTGTCGTCGCCCGATTTCTCACGCAGCAACAGAAAGTCAAACCCGGCACGGAAACGCGCATGGGTTGATAAAGCCTGAATTTGTTGTGGCTTCGGATTGAGCAAACGGGTTTGCATTTCCCACACTTCACGAATAAAGGTTTCGGCAAAACGTGGAATAATGGTACGGGTGGCCTGACGTTTTAAAACATCCAAACCCGCCTGCGCTCTTGCCTCTGCAGGAACAACACCTTTACTTAAATAAAAGTTGCAACGCTCTAAGAACGGTTTCCACAACAATACCGCATAAAAGAATGCCGGGTTGATGGTCTTGCCAATTTGAATACGCTGATCGGTATTAATGGCAGCACGTTCAATAAAGGTCGAGATATCCGGGCTGATGTCTGCAAACAGCTGACGCCAAATATCAAAATCAATCAGCATCGGCAGCACACGATTCAAATGCCCCATGGTGAACAACTTCTGTGATTCATCATATAAGCGGTGCGGAGAGATATCACGCAGCAACTGGGTCATTTCAGGCGTAAAAATCTCTAAAATTTCAGGGGCGATACTAAAATTTAATTTTGCAGCGAACCGCAAAGTTCGGAGCATCCGTACCGGGTCTTCTTCAAAACGTAAGGTTGGATCGCCCAATAAACGTAAGGTTTTATTTTTTATATCATCAATGGCATGACAGAAATCGAGCACAATACCTTTACGCGGCTGGTAATACATCGCGTTAATGGAAAAATCACGGCGGGCAAAATCCTGTTCAATTGTGCCCCAATTATTGTCACGTAAAATCATGCCTGAGGCAGAAGTGACTGCCTTTTTAGGCGGTGCACGGAAAGTGGCAACTTCGATCAGCTCGCGACCGGCATAGACATGAGCCAGCTCAAAACGTCGTCCGATAATCCGGCAACGTCGTCCGAAGACTTCTTTCACCTGAGCCGGAGTTGCATTGGTCACCGCATCAAAATCTTTAGGATTTAGCCCTAAGATCAAGTCACGGACACCACCACCGACGATATAAGCTTCATAGCCAGCCTTGGTTAAAGCATCGATAACATCTAATATGGAAGAAGGTAATTGAGCGGTTGATAAACCACATTTTGACGCGCGCAAAGTTTGCAAAAGACGCTGTCTCCTACGTCTGAACGTAAAATATCTAAGATGACGCTAATCATATCTCTAACACAATCAAAGGGCAATTTGATTATCTCAATGCTCAATACTTTGTTCGATATTCTAAGCGTCTATCACCGTCCACTATAGGCCTAAGCGATCTTTATTCTTGCTAAAGAGTGCAGGCCCAATGCCCTTGACCTGTTGCAATTCTTCAATATTTTTAAATTTTCCATTTTTTTGCCGATAGGCAATAATCGCTTCAGCTTTCTTTTGACCTACCCCGGACAGTTCTTGTAGCTGTTCAGCATTGGCCTGATTCAAACTGATTTTAGTTGCCGAACTGGCAGGATTTAAAGCAGGCTTAGCCAGATAGTGCTCTCGTGTTGAGACCCGTGGTATTTTCAAGCGTGCATCATGGGCCTGCTGTTCAGCCTTCCATTTTAAATATTGCTGGTCAAACTGTTGAGCATAACTATTGGATACACTCAACAAAGACAGCAAACCAAAAATATAAGAAATCCCCTTCAGGATAGGTATTATTTTTTTCATTGGCAAACCTATTATTTTAATTGTTTTTTCGCCTGCTCCCAAAGTAGATCCATTTCTTCTAATGATAGGGCTTCAATATTTTTATGTTGTTGTTGAGCCTGATCTTCAATGAAAGCAAAACGTGTTCTAAATTTATGAATGGTACTTAACAGTGCCATTTCACTAGAAAGCCCTAGTTTACGTCCAACATTAATCAGTGAAAATAAACAATCGCCAAATTCGTCGAATATTTCGTCGGAATTTTGCTTTTGCATGGCTTGTTGCAATTCGCCTAATTCTTCATTCAGTTTGCCATAAGCACCTGCCACATCAGGAAAATCAAAGCCAATTTGCGCAGCATTTTTTTGAATTTCATGAGCTTGCTGGATAGCAGGTCCATGCTTTATCTCATCTAAACGTGATTGTGCTTTGCCCTGTTTTTCCTGTTGTTTAATTTGCTGCCAAAGTATCGATACATCTTCTGCACTCAATTGTGAATATTGCTGTGCCTGAAATACATGAGGATGACGGCGAATCAATTTCTCGGTAATGGCATTCACCACATCATTAAAATCAAAAGCACCTTGTTCGCTGTACATTTGTGCCTGAAACACCACTTGCAGAAGTAAATCTCCAAGCTCATCGCGTACTTCCTCTGGCTTGCCCTGCCGTACCGCCGCTTCGACCTCATAGGCTTCCTCTATGGCATATCGGGTCAGGCTTTGCGGTGTTTGCTGCTGATCCCATGGACATTTTTCACGTAGCTCTCGCATTACTGTCAATAATTGATCCATGTTGTTCTCACTCCCATCATTTCAGACACACGACCATTTTCATTATCCATCCTGCTGATGCTGAACTTAAACTCATAAAAAATGCAGCACAGCAAACACAATTGAAAGGAAAATCAGTTGCACAGTATAGGGATTAGTGGTTCTGTACAAGGCATTACGCTTTCTTCCATATCTGTTGTTCATGGACAGCTAGATTGAGCTTCATGTTCAGCTAGTAACTTTTACTCAGAAACCTAACTAAGGCTTGGATATGCAAAGGTAAAACGGCAATAAGAAAATAAGTCATGTAATAGAAAAAGAGCCGGATTATCCGGCTCTTTCTTACGGTGAAAAGTATTCAATGAGTGCTAAAAAATTTTAATCTATTTTAAAACTCAGACTTCAATGAACTTTTAAATATCATCAAGCACTTTTGGTTTTTCTGCAGAACTTGCAGGTACTTTAAATTCAATACCGGCTTTTTTAAACAGTTTAGGATATTCCACCAAAGCCATACTTGAGTTTTTTGCAATTCCCGAAATGTCACCCATAACATTTTTGGCATCTACTAAAGACAGTCCTGTATTGGTTAAACTGCCTGGATTTGCCATCATGCTCATACTGACTTGTTTAGCGCCTAAAGCCAAATCACGTGCGGTTAAACTTGCAATCACAAAGTTTGTTGCAGAATCTAAAAGCAATTTCTTTTGTTTAGTATCTAGTGCTGAAAGCATTGCCACTGTCGCTGCTTCATCTTTTTTAGATGCTTCTAGAACCGCATTTGACATCGCGATAATTTCTTTTTGAATTGCTTCTTTTTCTTTCAGATCAGAAGTCGTTTTCAAGCTTTTTTGTTTTGCTTTTAATTCATCTGAATCTTTCTTGCTTGCCAGCAATGAAGCTAAAGCACTACGGCTCTGAATAAACATAGCATTGGTTGCTTTAGCTTGAGTAAAGAAACCATTCAGATCCATATTTGAAGATGATACACCAGTCGCAGATTCTGTTAAGGTCGAAGCCAGACTACTGAGTGACCCAAAACCAGCATAGACGCTTGAAGCCCCCATAGATGCCGATACAGCTAAAACTATTGCAATCTTTTTCATATCTTGTTACCCCTATTGTGTAGAATCGGCTTTTTGCACGATTTGATTTAAAATTTTTGGTAAAGCTTCAAACATTTGAATGTTGTACATTTCCTGACGATGCAGGTGAGCAATGCCCTTTAAGCCAATTTCTTGCTGCAAACCATAAGCGCCAACTTTTTCAGCTTTGGCATTAAATCTGCGAGCACCACTTGCCATGATTAATGTGGCATCGCAATTAGATTTATCGGCATTACATTTCACCGAGTTTTCTTTGACTTCAATCTTAAATACCGGCTGTAAACATTCATCTTTCGGAACATAAAAATTTGCATCCAGATTCTTTTTAAAACCTGAATTCTCGGTCATACGAATGACCGCATCTTTGAGTAAGGTTTGCCCTTTAAAGCCAGCACCAGTGGCATAAAATGGTCGTTTCGACTGACTGCTAAACGCGTGATAAATGAGCGGACCAAAACCATAAAATGGAATTTCGCCGACTTGGTCGGTATGCAAGCCCGGGCACAAGACACGTGCCTGTTTTGAATCGCCAACTGGAGCAGAACTATCAATCAAAATACGGTCACCCGAACGTACCGGTAAACGATCACTGCTGCTTATCGGGAAATCTAACTGAGCGCTCACTTTTGTACCTTGGCGTTCAACAATGGTTGCTTCCCACGTCGGAATCAGGATATTGCGCTGCGCAGCTTTGTCCTGATGATAGACATGCACTTTCATGCCTGCACTTAATCGCTCACCAGCATCATCAATTGTGATACTTTGTCCGCTAGAACCAGAGACTTTTAAATCTGCACGAGTAAACTGAAGACCTTTCTGGAACTTTTGCCCCAATTGAAGCAATGCATTTTTTAACGCAACTTCTTTACGTGCTTCTAAAGAAAAACCCATACCTTCAGAAACAATATCTTTAATATCATCCGTCGCATGTGCTGAATAAATGACCCGACCGGAACGATCAATCATTTCTGCAAACACTTCGCTATGAAAAACTTGCTGCTGCGTCATCTTGCCAATCTGCTGCTGATAGGCAATCACAGGAATAACATTAATACGAATAAAAAATTCTGGCAGATCACGCTGATTGATATCTTTACTTTGTGCCAACGATGTCTGTTCGCTGATGCTTTGTGCCATGGCACTATAACGTCGGTTGACTGGCGTAAGTGAAAAGGAAGCCTGCTCACCTACGGCATCGGAGAAGATCTGTTCAATGAGATCTTTTGATTCACCTTGATAGGTTAAGACATCAACCACTAAAGCCTTGGGCTTGTTCATTGCCTGACGGGTATTGGTGGATATCTTGCTAAATTGTTTGGCATTGCCTTGCATTAATACCGGTAATGCAACGGCATAGTCGCTGTCAGCATGCACAATCCGGATTAAATCACCTTCTGCCGAACTCAATTCATCCTGTGCTGCAATGCCCTGATTAAAACCTTTATCTAAGACCAGATAAGATTTCCACTGATCAATGACTTTGGTCTCGATTTCCGCAACATTTAATTTAGATTTTAATCCCTGTGCCACTTGCTGGGTCAAGGTCAGCAAGGTACTTTGAAATTTCTGCTTAATTGCAGCTTTGGTTGCTGCTGATTCAAGTTCGCTGCTCAGCACCTGAATCGGTTGAGACAAAGTTGCACTGTCACTATAAATGACTTCGCCAGACAATATATTGGTGAGTTTCAAACTCAGGGTCACAGGCAGAAAAATTTCGGCCGTTGAATCTTTTTTAACAACGTATTCACTTGCACGGAGTACTTCTAAGGATGCCACATAAGTACGATGCTTGTTCTTTTGTGAAATAGTGGCAACCACCTGATCGCCAAAATTTTGCTTCAAACTTTGCAGAAAAATTTGCTCAGCCTGCTGACGTGTAGAGTCATTGTCTATTGCTTGACTGAAATCACACACAATTGAAGAACCATTGGCTTCATATGTATTCGGATCAGCACGACAACCCTGTTCTAAGCCAAAAATCCCTTTGGAAGGATAAATTTCAATATCTGCATGTGCCCATACAGTGAATAGCATAGGCAGCGCCAAACTTAGAGCCTTAAGTTTTATTTGCATTGCGTGCCACCAATGCAAAGGGTAATGGTGTTACCGGCTTGCAAGCGTTCAGCATTCGACAGCGTTGGATTGACTTTACGTAATGCTTTGGCCAATTCAGCAGAGATAGGCTTTGCACTCTTGTAGGTCATAGTCATTTCAACCAGTTTGCCATCTTGAGTACGAATATCCACATTTTCCGCACCGTCCATCTCATCCAGAGCTATATATAAATCATCGCCTAAACGCGAAGAAACATTCCCCGAAACGCTTTTCACAAAAATGGTAATTTCCTTACCGTACATCGAACGATTTTTTGCATAACCTAAAATCTGTGGACCAATCCGGCCAATTGTCAATTCACCTAGCTTATTCGCTACATTGGTTCGACATGTATCAGTCGTTGCGCCAGTTGCTGATTCAGTACGCGTTTCGCCGCCCATTAAGGTTGAATCATCGACTGAATAAATTTTAAAGCTTACTGCACCATCACATACAAATTGACCGGTAGCCTGTGAACGGCCACGATCATAAATATATGAACTTCCCGCCATAAACCAGTCAGCTTTTTCTTTGCGTGCGGCTGTTACCAGTTTATTCAACTCTACATCGCTCGTTAATTGCTGAATAGTCATACTACGACCATTCAAATACTGGCTTTTAAAACGGTCGGAATCGAGTAAGCGCAAATCATAACGAGAGGCTGAATCCGCTATTGCATTTAAAGTCTGGTTATCTCGTTCAGCTTTGGTGCTTGGGGTCTGATATTCCACATACTTCACAAAACTCTGAATATCATTTTGACGTTCTGACTGGCTGTATTTGGCTGACTCACTGGCATTATAGCTACTTGAAGAAGCCGACTTACCCGAGTTGTTATGACTTGCTGAGCGTGCAGAAACCCCTACACCTGCACCATAATAATTATCATAGGCATAACCAGATGCGGCAGCTGAACGTCCTTTTGATGAATAAGAATCGGAGGCACTGGCTTTGGCACTTTCACTGGCTTTATAACTGGCATCTTCATCATAGCTATAGCTACGATCTGAAAAATAAGAGGTAAATTCTTTGACCGGTTTGGAATTATCTTTAGGAACGCCAAAATACTCATCCATCACGATCATAATCGGGCTGGTGCGGCTATTTTTTTTCGCCAGTCCAAGATCGTTTAAAATCGAACGAAACTCTTGATCATCCATTTCTAGGCTGACTTGTGTCACCAATTCATTATTGCCTTGGGTTGAGCTGCCACGGTTAATAATGTAAGTAGAGTCAACTTGCTTCACTATGTCATCTAGATACTGCTGTGCTTCCCCCATTGCTTGTGGACCATTTATTTTTTTGATCATGGCAATGACAGCATCTGTTTTCGCATTGTTGAATGCTTGATTACGCGTAGCGTTTGGATCTTTTTTTATAATGGCTGCTTTACCTTCGCCATTCACTTTAATGATTTCCGCATTGGAGACTTGAACCGAACCCAAACACATGAGTGCCAATATGGTTTTTTTCATCATTCATACCCTTTTCACTAAAGTTTTTATCTATTAATAAGTAAAATTTATAGACTTTTAACGTGATTTTTATAAAATACAAAAAACATACAAATTATAACAAATTTAAATATCAACACCATCACATAATTTTATTTTTTATTGATTTCTTATGCCAATTGATTAATAAATTGATTTGCCTTGTAAAATTATTAACAAATTAAACTCCCATAGAATTTTATCAATTTATTCTTCTAGTTAACTTTGAGTACATATTTTAAAAACTTCGACAAATTTCACTCAAGGAAACATAAATAGAAAAGGAAACCAATGTATTAAAGAATGATTATTACGGATATTATTATTTAAATTACCCCTAACAATTGTATGCAATTTCAGATGAAAGAGCTGGTATTTACCCCCAAACCTACAAATGCAGACCGGTAAAAAACTAAATTTGGTTTAATCCATCAAAGAAGTCTAGCCATAGTTGATTCGCCGCATTGAGAATAGGCTTGAAGAAGAAGGCAAAATAGCAATTTCTAAAAAAATAGAACCTCTATTCTTTCATCTACTTTAGAAACAACCTCAGGCTGCAAGAATTGGAGTAGAATAGTGAAGTACCATTTACCCATAACAATTGGTAAAACTTTACTTAAAAAACACCTATGGGCATTGTCTAATTTTGACTAAAATTATTTTTACCCCCTTTTCAATAAGGCGATAATAATGAAAAATTCTCTTCTTATTTTAATCAGCAGCTTAAGTTTAATGGCATGTACCACTATGCCACATTCATCCGATAAAAATACTTTTCAGAATAACTCAATAAATTCGGCACCGAATGGTAATGCCACCAAAGAGGTTTCTGTCGATGGCAGTTATACGGGTGAAATTGTAGGTGATTATAAAAATTCTAAATTTTCCCAGTTAAAAATTGGGATGTCACAACGTCAGGTAGAAGATCTAGTGGGTGCTTCAACAGACCAAAGAAGCTATCAAACCGCCAAAGCCTGGATACCTGTTGCAGGTGCTTTTTCTAAAGATCAATTCCGTATCGAAGCCTATTATCCTGGCGCAGGCCGCTTACTTTATGCAAATAATGGAACGAAGTTATATCGAATTGAAGTAGATCGTAGCGAAGATGGCCTTCAATAATCCTTGCATCTTTCATCAACGATCTGCTCTAGTCCTATCTTAAATATCTCTCCATTAAAAACGAGTTATACCCTTAACTCGTTTTTTTGTTCTAAATTTTCTCTTTGTTGATCTGCCATTTACTCAGATTAATTTTTTATTCTTTATATCTTATTTTTCATTCCGTTATACAAAAAAGCATATTTTAAGATGACAAAAAGATTTTTATTTCAGGAAAAGCAAAACCCTTACAGGAAGTTTCTGATCGCCAGGCAACCGTGAGCATGACCTTGCCCAAATGAAAGTTTTGATAGGCAAATGTTCCAATTAAAGGATGACTGCACAATCCCCCATCATGCAGCGGATGAACGTGGGTATCCAGCTCATTTAAGTTTAACCGTACTCCCAGTCCGGCAGCTTTCAATACTGCTTCCTTGGTGGTCCAGACTTTAAACCAATACTCTGCATCCTGCTCCAATTCATTCCAGTATTTTAATTCATGAGGATGAAAGGCATGATTCGCCAAGGCTTCAAATCTGACCTTACGATCCAGGTCTTCAATATCCACCCCGAGATCCGGCATATTGCTACTGGTCGCCAAAGCATAATTTTTTTGGCTATGACTATGATTAAAATAAAATTTTGGAAAATTAATTAAATAAGGTTTGCCATATTCAGTGGTTGCCAACTGCTGCTGCTGAATTGTGGTCTGTAACTGCTCTGAGAGTAATTGATTGCGGTAATGATAGATTTGCTGTTTTTGCAGCTGAATTTTAGCTTTACGATCTAATTCATGAGACAGCGTCACTATACGTTCAAGCGCATTCACATCTACCCGTATCCATCTACTCACTTAAGATCGTCCTCTCAAAAACACAGTTACATCTTAAAAGAAAAAAGCCCAAAGATCACTTTGGGCTTTTAAAGAAACAGCACATTTGAAAATTAACGTTTAAATTTCTTTTCAGCTTTCTTGAACTTCTGTACATAACGACGCTTACGTGCTGCCGTGCGTTCATCAATTTGTGACTTACGCCCTTCAAACGGGTTTTCAGAGGTTCTAAATTCGATTTTTACCGGCGTACCTTCAAGTTTGTACACTTTACGGAATACGTTTTCTAAATAGCGACGGTAATCTGCCGGAGTTTTATCCACCTTGTTACCGTGAATCACGATAGTCGGTGGATTTTGTCCGCCCATGTGCGCATAACGCATTTTAATACGGCGACCTTGTACCATCGGCGGCTGATGCGCATCAGTGGCATCATTCAAAATTTGGGTAATTTTGGCCGGTGAAACTTTTAAATGCGATGAATCATAAGCACGGTGAATTGAAGGATATAAATCACCTACCCCTGTACCATGCAGTGCAGAGATTAAATGAATTTTTGCCCAAGGAATAAAGTCAAAACGACGGTCGACATCCAGCTTGCATTGCTTACGATCATACTCAGACATGTTGTCCCATTTGTTGATCGCAATCACCATGGCACGACCTGCTTCCAGCGCGTAACCAATTAAATGCAAGTCCTGCTCAACAATACCATCGCGTGCATCGACCACAATGACCACCACATGCGCATCTTTCATCGCTTGCAGGGTTTTTACAATCGAGAATTTCTCGATCATTTCATCGACTTTACCTTTACGGCGTACACCGGCAGTGTCAATTAAAGTGTATTTACGGCCATCGCGTTCAAATGGAATATAAACCGAATCACGAGTGGTACCCGGTTGGTCAAATGCTACGACACGGTCTTCACCCAAGAGGCGATTGACCAAAGTCGATTTACCCACATTCGGACGACCAATAATCGCTAAACGCAAACCGGTATCTTTATCATGCAGCTCCGGGTTTTCATCTTCAGGAACATCGGCAAGCACATCTTCAAGCATTTGCTGCACACCACGACCATGGCTGGCAGCAACTTGTAACGGTTCACCCATCCCCAGTTTGTAAAATTCAACCAGTGCAGCTTCAGCATGTACGCCATCCACCTTGTTGGCAACCAGGAATACTTTTTTACCCAGGGTACGCAGGTCACGTGCAATCTGTTCATCAGATGCAAGTAGTCCGGCACGTGCATCTACTACAAAGATGATCATGTCGGCTTCGTGAATGGCTGTTTTTGATTGTTCAGCCATGTAGGAGTCAATCCCACCTTCAGTTTCGCCAATACCGCCAGTATCGACAACGATGAATGATTTATTTTGATAAGTCGCGTCGCCATACTTACGGTCACGGGTAAGACCGGCAAAGTCAGCAACAAGCGCATCACGGCTCTTGGTAATCTGGTTAAATAACGTTGATTTTCCGACGTTCGGACGACCAATGAGCGCAATTACGGGTTTCATAAATTAACCTTTATTCAAGATCAGCCAGTAGGTCTGGTCTGAACAAGCAGAAACAATGGAAGAAATAATGGGCCAAAAATAAATAAAACACGGGGCATTGAATACTCAATCCCCCGTGTAAAAAAATACGGTTAGCTTAGTTTAACATAAGGCTGAAAAAAATTAACGATTCTGCCAGATGCTTAAAGCACCCTTACGGGTCGCCACATAAAGTTGATTGTCAATCACACGCAGTGTACGTACTTCACCACTGGTTTTTGAACGACCAATCAGCTGGCCTGTTGCCGGATCAATTAAATGCAATACGCCATCCAAATCACCTACCACCAGATCTTGGCCCAAGATCACCGGATTACTGAGTTGGCGATTCAGCAGGCTGTCGTTTTGCCATAATTGCTGACCTGTGGTCAGTGCATAGGCCGTGATTTTTCCATCAGCCTGAACAACGTAGACGGTATTATTAAAGACTTCAGGACGCTGGATACTGCTGGCATCTTCGCTCCACACAATTTGTTGTGCAGCCAGATCCATTACCGTCACCTGTCCCTGGAAACTGGTGGTTACCAGGAATTGCCCAGCAACAACAGGGTCACCATCCAGATCATTCAGACGCTGAATATCCGAACGCCCCTCGCTGACAGCAACACGACGCTGAATACGCGGCACGCCACTGATAATATCTAAAGCATAAATATAGGCATTGGATGAAGCAATCAGGACGGTACGTGGGTCAAGTGCCACTGGTGTAGCAACACCACGCAAGCTGAACTGTACATTCGGCAGGTTATAGGTCCAGACTTGCTGACCTGTAGCAAGATCATGCGCATAGACCGTATCATCATTGCTAATGGTAATGACACGACCGGACTGAATGAGTGATGCAGATAAAATGGCGCCTGACAACTGCGCAGTCCATTTTTGCTCACCTGTGGCCTGATCCAGAGCAAACAATTGACCTTTTTTATTACCAACCACCACAATGCCTTCACCGGCCTCTATACCCGCACTTAAACCCTGCTTGGAAACTTTTTGTTTCCATACGCGTTGTTTACCTTGATAGGCAGCCACTTCACCATTTGGATCGACGGCAAAAACCACGCCATTATCGGCATCTAAGCGCAGACGTAACGGGTCTGCTTTACTGGTCGAAGAAACACTTTGAGAAAATACAGGAACAAGATTTTTTGCTTGCACCAATTTAGGCAATGGATTCGGCTTAACCTCTTCCACCTTGATTTTATTGGTAGAACAACCGGCAAGTGCAAATGTTAAAATTGTTAGTGCAAACGGTATTTTGTATTTTCTATCCATCACGACTCATCCACTTGTGTTTCTAAAATTGGGCGTTCCACATCAGGATCATCAACTAAAACGCCAACACTTTCGAGTTTAATTTGTAAAATTTGACGTTCTTGCTTACGTTCAAGCAACGCATCCCATGCGCTCATATACGATTTTTTAGCATTTTCGATATCATTTTTAGCCACATAGACATCACCACGTGCTTCATCAGCAGTTGCCTTAAAGGCAGGATCGGTCACCGCAGCCAATGTTTTAATTGCATCGTCATATTTCTTTTGTGCCAGCTGAGCATAGGCTAAACGAAGCTTAACCACTTGCACTAAACCGGCATCATCCAGTTTGGAATTTTCAACTTTCTTCAAGGCACGTTCTGCATGTGCATAATCGGCTTTGTCATAAGCCAGCTTAGCCATCAACAATTGAGTTTGAATGGCCTGGACAGAATCTGGAGCTTCTTTAACAATTTTGTCCGCAGTTGCAGATAAGGCATTAAAGGCATTGCTATCGCTTTGTGCACTTTTTGCATCATCCATCAACTGTTGAACCTTGGCTGTTTGCTTTTGAGACTCAGCCAAGTTCTTCTTCTGCCAATATTCCCAGCCAAAAAAGGCAATCAACGCAATTAAAATTCCACTAATCATGGCAGAACCATATTTTTTAGTGAAAGATTTTAAGTTATCAAGTTGTTCTTCATCACTCAATGCGTTCATGGGATTACCTTTTCCTTATGTTATTTGGCTTATTTTGAAGAAAATTTTTCGATGATAAATGGCACAAAATCAGCCACTGCAATTTCAGTCTGTTCTGCTGTTGCCAGCTCCTTGACCAGAATTTGCTGAGCTTCGGCCTCACGATCACCAAAGATTAAAGCATAAACGGCACCGGCCTGATCGGCTTTTTTCATTTGGCTCTTCATTGAACCTTGTGAACCGGTTTTCAAACGGATTGTGCTATTGGCTGCTTCAAGCTGGTCACGAATCTGCTCGGCAAGAACCAAAGCTTTGGCCTGAGATGCTGGATCTGAAACCAGGAACATTTCACAATCACGAACAGGTGTGTTGTCTTCCACTTGTTCAAGCAGAAGCAACAGACGTTCCATACCCATGGCAAAACCAACAGCGGGTACAGACTGATCTGCTTTGCCTTTAAGCTGACCCACCAAACCATCATAACGGCCACCGGCACACACGGTACCTTGTGAACCTAAATGTGTCGTGGTCCATTCAAATACAGTTTTGTTGTAATAGTCCAGACCACGAACCAGTTTTTGGTTAATCACAAACTCAATGCCGGCATCAGTCAAATATTGTTGCAATTGAGCAAAATGCGCCAAGGTTTCTTCACCCATAAAGTCATGAAGTTTCGGTGCATTTTCTAAAATCGACTGAGTTTTTGTATCTTTAGAATCTAAAATACGCAGCGGATTGGTGGTTAAACGGCGCTGTGAGTCTTCATCTAAATCAGCTTTATGTGATTCTAAAAACTCAACCAATGCAGCACGGTATTCTGCACGCTCGTCAGACTCACCCAATGTATTCAATTCAAGCTGTACTTTATCGGCCACACCCATGCGTTTCCACAAACGTGCCGTCATCAGAATCAATTCTGCGTCCTGGTCTGGTGTTGCCACACCAAAAGTTTCTACACCAAATTGGTGGAATTGGCGGTAGCGACCTTTTTGCGGTTTTTCATAACGGAACATCGGCCCGATATACCACACGCGCGGAGTGGCACCACGAAGCAGGTTATGCTCCAGCATGGCACGTACACAGCCTGCTGTCCCTTCAGGACGTAAAGTCAAAGACTCAGGCGGATTACCTTTATCCAGAAAGGTGTACATTTCTTTTTCGACGATATCGGTTGCATCACCAATTGAACGCTTGAACAGATTGGTCTGCTCAACCATCGGCAAACGGATTTGCTGGTAACCATAAGCATCCATAAGTGATGCTAAATGTTGCTCAAGACGTCTCCACGCGGGGGTTTGCGTTGGAAGAATGTCATTAAAACCTTTGATTGCGACAATTGAACTCATGATTTACTCAGAAAAACCTGTGCGAATGATCTCTTTAGATTTAGCTTCTTCAAGCTCGGAAACACGTTGACGAACCATAGTTTCGATTTCATCAACCAATTGATTGGTATCGATTAAATGGCTTTTCTCGCCATTACGATACACCAGTGAACGCGGACTTGCACCTACTACGCCAATATCGGCTTCTTTGGCTTCGCCCGGGCCATTCACTTTACACCCAATCACGGACACATCCATAGGGGTACGAATATCTTCTAAACGCTCTTCCAGTGCCTGCATCACTTTAATCACGTTAAATTCCTGGCGTGAACAGCTTGGGCAGGCAATGAAGTTAATGCCGTTCGAACGAAGTCCTAATGATTTTAAAATATCAAAACCAATTTTCACTTCTTCTTCAGGTTCAGCAGCCAAGGAAATACGCATGGTATCGCCAATGCCTTCCATCAGCAAACCACCGAGCGCAATTGCTGATTTCACCGAACCAGTACGGTAAATACCCGCTTCGGTCACACCTAAATGTAATGGATTATCAATCTGCTGCGACAACAGACGATACGCATCCATGGTTAAGAACACATTCGACGCTTTCACCGAAATTTTAAATTCCTGGAAATTTAAACGATCTAGAATGTCAATGTGACGCATCGCGGATTCAAGCAAGGCCTGACCAGTCGGTTCGCCATATTTTTTCTGAATGTCTTTTTCCAATGAACCGGCATTCACCCCGATACGCATGGAAATGTCATGATGTTTTGCTGCTGCCACCACTTCACGAATTTTCGCTTCTGAACCAATATTGCCCGGGTTAATACGCAAACAGTCTGCACCGAGGTCAGCAACGGCTAAGGCAATTTTATAGTCGAAGTGAATATCGGCAACCAGGGGAACATTCACCTGCTTGCGGATTTCACCAAATGCGGCTGCTGCTTCCATACTTGGCACGGAAACACGCATGATATCGGCACCAGCATCTGCACAACGCTGAATCTGCGCAACGGTTGCTGCCACATCACAGGTTTCAGTATTGGTCATACTCTGGATGCTGATTGGCGCATCACCACCCACATACACAGAACCAACACGAATTTTACGAGTAGGACGGCGCTTAATCGGATTTTCAATCATGGATATCGCTCTATTCTTGACCCATTAACGTGACAAACGGAAATCTGCTTTTCCGTTCACGGTATAAGATGACAATGCAATATTTTCATTGTTCAAGGTTAAAGTCACCGCTGATGCATCATCCAGACGAATTTGGAACGGTGTTTCACCATTCAGCTTCAAGCTAGATGACTGACGGCCAGTTGCCAGCACTTTACCGGTTGCATCAACAATATGCACAGAAGTTGGATGACTGAATGCAAGTTCAAGCTGATCTCCCGACACTGCAGCCGAATTATCCAGATTCAATACCTGAACATCAGATTCAGCTGGAGCAACTTCCTGACTGTCATCTTGATTGGATGACCAGTTTTGCAGAGCCATCCCCGCAACCACCAATGCGATCAAAACTGCTAGTGCAATAAGAATTCGTTTTAACCATTTCTTATTACGGTCGCTATTGGAACCCGGCAACTTACCCATAATTTTAATGGGTGAATTGTTTAAGGCATGATTTGGCAATAATCCAGTATCATTTTGATAAATCTCATCAAAACGTTGAATAATAGAACTTGCATCCACCTTCAGGTATTTCGCATAGGTACGATAATAACCCTTAATAAAGGTGGCTTCAGGCAAAGCCTTATAATCATCTTGTTCTAATGCCGTCAAAGTTTTCACAGGGATGTTTAAATCTTTGACAACTTCAGTTAATTCACGCTTTTGTGCAATTCGAATTTGACGTAAGTACTCGCCTGGACGCTGAACATTTCCTAATGCAGTGGGTACTACGCTTGAACCATTCGATTGCGGTGAATTAGGATTTACTTCCATACGGCCTCAGTACTGTACTGTAATTGCAGATAACGTTGGTATTCCGGACTCTCAGGGAACAGTGCACGCAATTGGTTAACCAGGACCTGCGTTCCCATTGTGTCACTATTTGCCCGTGCAATTCGGATACCAATCCAAAGCGCACGTGCACCTTGATTCTTTTGACCGACACTACGCACAAACTGTTCATACAATTGTGTTGCAGGAGCGGTCTGCTGTTTTGCATAAAAAATTTCTGACAACTCTAACATTGAAACATAAGAGTCACGATTGACTTGCAGGGCCTGTTTGAATGTTTTTTCAGCATTCGAAACATCACCGAGTTTTAAGTAAATTCGTCCTGCATTTTCCAATGCTCTGTAGCGTTGATCATAGCCTAATGTAGCGCCTGCCACATTGAGCTGATCAAGCGCGTCATTATAACGCTCAATTTGATACAAATAAGTACCGTAGTTGTTACGCGCTTGTGCATTTTTCGGGTCGGCAGAAATAGCCCGCTTAAAATATGATTCAGCCTTATCCATGCTGATTTTACTGCCTTCTTGCTGCAGTAAAACGCCCATCATCATATTTACCGTTGAATCACGTGAATCAACCTCAAGCGCTTGATCTAAAGCACGTTTTGCTGAATCCAGGTCACCCGATTTAATATATTCTGCCGCCAATTGAGTGCGAACTTTCACTGCCTTTTCAGGATCTTTTTTTCCTATTGTTGCTGGTGTTTGACACGCAGTAACAAAAATAGCAGACATACAAATTGTTGTAATAAAAGCTAATTTATATGCGGGCTTTCTCAATTGGCATCCCCTTTTATTATCCTTGAGTGCGCAGAATCTCATTTTGCTGCGCTACTTTCTTTTTCCACTGTTCCGCACGACGGGTACGGTCAGCAACTTGACCCACTAACTGTCCGCACGCAGCATCAATATCATCGCCACGTGTCTGACGAATCGTACACACAAAACCGGCATCAGACAAAGTTTTTTGGAAAGAAATAATCCGGTTACGACTTGAACGCCCATATGGCGCATGCGGGAATGGGTTAAATGGAATCAAATTGATTTTGCTAGGCAAGTTTTTAAGAAGCTTAATCATTTGTTGTGCATGTTCAGGATGATCATTCACACCATCTAACATTACATATTCAATGGTCACATGCTTACGCGAACTTTCGTTACCGTCTTTGGCGATATAACGCTGACACGCCGCAATCAATTGTTCTAACGGATATTTTTTATTGATTGGCACAAGTTCGTTGCGCAGCTCATCGTTTGGCGCATGCAATGAAATCGCCAAAGCCACATCAATGTCTTTCACCATTTGATCGATTTTCGGTACCACACCTGAAGTCGACAAAGTTACACGGCGTTTCGACATGCCGTATGCAAAGTCATCCAGCATGATGCGCATTGAATTTAAAACAGCGTCATAGTTGAGCAGCGGTTCGCCCATGCCCATCATCACGACGTTGGTCACTGAACGTTCACGCTCAGCCACAGGCACATCTTCCATATAAGAGAAGTTTGCCATCCATAACTGACCAATAATTTCAGCCTGGCTTAAATCGCGTTGGAAACCCTGTTTACCGGTTGAACAAAATGAACAATCGAGCGCACAACCGACTTGTGAAGAAATACACAAGGTTCGACGTAAGCCGCTACGGTGTTCAGCAGGAATCAATACGGTTTCGACTAATGAGCCATCACCATCGCCAACTCGGAATACCCATTTACGGGTACCATCTTTAGAATAATTTTTATGCACCACTTCGGGCGCTTTAATTTCACAAATACGTTCCAGTTTTTCACGCAGTTTGCCCGAGATATTGGTCATTTCGGCAAAATCAGTCACGAAAAATTGGTGAATCCATTTCATCACCTGCCCTGCACGGAACTTCTTCTCACCCATATCTTCGAAGAATTTTTCCATTTGCGGACGCGACATGCCAAGTAAGTTCACTTTCTCGACAGCCTTTTGCTGTGCTGGAGCGGATGGAGTGTGTTGCTGTGCCTCAGAAACTGCTGATACAGCGACTGCTTCAGTACTCATGTGTATTACCTAAACCATGTCTAAAGATGAAAGGAGAAGCTCAATATGTGAGCAAAGAATTATTCAGGGAATAAAAAAACCAGATAAGTATAATAACACTTATCTGGCTTGAATACTTCGAATTAACGAGTACGTGGAGCAATCTCAGTTTGAGCGAAGAAGTAGTTAACTTCACGATCAGCAGATGCTACAGAGTCAGAACCGTGAGCAGCATTTTCGTCGATGCTTACAGCGAAATCTGCACGGATAGTACCAGGAGCAGCTTCTTTAGGGTTAGTCGCGCCAAGGATGTCACGGTGAGCAAGAACTGCGTTTTCGCCTTCAAGAACTGAAACAACAACTGGACCAGAAGTCATGAACGCAACGAGGTCAGCAAAGAAACCACGTTCTTTGTGCTCAGCGTAGAAGCCTTCAGCTTCAGCTTGAGTCAAGTGTTTCATTTTAGTTGCAACGATTTTAAGACCCGCTTTTTCGAAACGAGCAAAGATGTCGCCGATGTGGTTTTTAGCAACTGCGTCTGGTTTTACGATAGATAAAGTACGTTCGATAGCCATGATAGGCTCCTTAAGTCAATTGTTGACATGAAAATTTGGCGCATTATACCGAGATAATGCGTATTTTTCTGCTTTTCATCTGTAAAAAAATACTTTTTTAAGATGAGTGCTTAACGTGCTTCGTCAATCCAGGCCATTTGAATCCCTTCCAGCAAACCCTCGGTAGATTTAGTCGGATCATCACTAAAGTCTGGTAACGCACAAACCCAGGCATGTAAATCGGTAAAACGAATCCATTGTGGATCCACATCTGGATGTGCTTCAGAAAGCTCAATCGCAATATCAATAGTATCTGTCCAACGCAAACCCATAGCTATTCCTAATATATTCAAATCAGTTGCGGTACTTTAGCAAATTTTAGAAAAACCGCGTGAATTTCCTGATTTATCGACACGCATTTTTATAACATGATATTAAAAAAAGGCGCACTCACAATAATTCCACTGGCAACCACTGCACCAATCAATGCGCCCACCACGACATCACTAGGATAATGTAGACCTAATACCATCCGTGATATAGCTACCAAAATGGTAAATGGCAACATCAGAACAAGTAATACCGGCTGGATATATCCCAATACCGTACTTGCCATAACGGCATGTAAAGTATGACCAGAAGGAAAACTAAAATGATCCAGCGGCGGTTCCTGCAATCGAATGACCTGATGCACTTGATACGGGCGTGGGCGTACAGTTTTATCTTTTAATATTTTATAAATAGCCGTACCTACAAGCCCACTAATCAGTAAATATAACAACTGTACTATATATACTGCTCCTTCGAGCACCCACAAACTTGCCAACATAATTAGCCAAAATAAACCATTGCCAAAACGGCTGATCATTTTAAAAAAGTAGGCAACAGCTTGTGAATGTGAAAAATGATTCAGATACAAACAACCTTTTAAATCCAGATCCAACATCGTTATTTTTGCTTTTTTTAAATTCATGATGATGCTCCTTTAAGCTGCTGCTTAAAATTTAGGATGTCATTTCCATCTCCATCGCTACCCGATACAGTGCTTGCTCAAACTGTTGTACCGGGTATTGCCAGCCGATGTGCTGCACAGCTTTTCGGGCTTCCAGCCCCATATATTTCAATTGTTGGTTACTCGGCAACTGATAAATTGACTGCATAAAACCTGTCATATCTCCCAATGAGCTTAACCAACCTGTCTCGCCATGTTTGACATGTAAATGTGCACTGGCATAATTATAGGCAATGACGGGCAAACCACTGGCCATTGCCTCAAGCACTACATTGCCAAAGGTTTCAACCTGACTAGCAAACACAAAAACATTTGCACTTGCATAGGCTTGAGCCAATTTTAAACCCGATAGATTTCCGGTAAAAATAACATCATGACCTTGGCACAACAGCTCTAATCGCGCACGATCTGGTCCCTCACCCACAATGACCAGCTTGATATCCTGCTGGGTATTTTTCTTCATTGCGACATAGGCTTGAATCAGAACCTCAATTTCCTTTTCAGGAGATAAGCGTCCTACATACAGCATGACCTGAGTGCTAGATGTGGCCTGCCATTGTTGGCGCAAAATCTCTGAGTAATGGTGTGGAGAAAAACACATCACATCTACACCACGACCCACCACCTCCAAAGGGCAATCAATGCCAAATTCTCTTAAAATATATTCCGTATCTTTACTGGGAATACAGGTCAGTTGTGTATTGTTATGAAACCAACGTAAATAACGCTGAATCGGCTTAATTAAAAAGGCCAAATCGAAGTAGCGACTAAATTCCTGAAAAGGTGAATGGAAACCGCTCGAAACAGGAATACCCTTACTTTTAGCAGCTTGCAACACACTAAGTCCCAATGGTCCTTCGGTCACAATATGCACCACATTAGGTGCAAATTGATCCAATGCATTGGCGACTTTTAAAAACTGTGGCCAGCCAAATTGCAGACTTGGATATCGGGGAATAGCTTGGGCTTTGACTAAACACTCCCGGTTGGGTAAAAATTCACCACAAGTCAGCTTTTGTTCTGGTCGAATCAGTAAAATTTTATGTCCTTGCTTTTGTAGCCCCTTACACAACTGTAATAAGGAAAGTGCTACCCCATTAATTTCTGGCGGCCAGGTTTCTGTCACAATCGCAATTTTCAGCCGCGGGCGAATTAAATCATTGAGTATTGCGATATCATTACAAATGCGGTCTTGCTTATTTTTTTTAAAATAAAATTGGAAATTTTCTGGAAAATTTTGTTGTTTTAGCAGGCTGGTCGCATACAAAGTTGCCATACAACACCTATATCGTTATTTTAGATTTAGCTTAGATGTTATTTCTTTCAGTTTGATGATCTTTAGATGACCGTTTATTGAAACAATGTATAGCCCTAACAATCAATAAAGACAGACCATCACCTGCTAAACCCAACTATTTTAAGCAGCTCTTTTTAGTTCTATTTTTAATTACAGACAAGCTTTCACTGACATACAAAGTAATTAAAATAATAGGTTTACGTATATTACATCGCTATATATACCAACTGGGGTACGTATAGAAGGCTGTTCTTCCAATCGTACCGCAATGACATATTTACTATCTTTTGAATTTTTAGATTGGGACAGAGGAACATTCCATTGATTTCTTACCGGACCCGAAATACTCATTCTAGTTTTTAAGCGATAAGCACCATTGGATATATAACTTGAACCATCCGAACTACGCAAATTTTGACTGCTAAATTTGATTGCATAAGATTGGTCGCAAAAAACTCTAAAAGAAGTTGCAGCAAAACTATGATAATAATCTGCCAAATGCATTACGGGTTCAGATATAGCATTTAAATAACATTGTCCCGCATTCACTAAGGCACTATTTGCATACAATAAAGTCACTATTATAATTTTTTTCATTGTAATACCCTCTCTAGCGACAAATTACATCCATAACGGACTGATCTACCGCTTTTTGGTTTTGATTTGACACTTCAAAAGCACCCTGACATGTCTGACCGCCCTTGGTTTTAGCTAATAACCTATATTTATTCGGTTTTAATCCATATAAATACACTCTACCCTGGGCGTCTACAGGGAAGTACTGACTGTCTTCCTCATTGATATAAACTTCGCTTGCACGAGGCATAAGTTGATTGCTTTTATCTAATAAACGCAAAACTACTTGTTGGGTGTGATATACAGGAAAATTTAGAATATAACCTCGTTGATTTAAGCCAATCATTTTTTGACTCGAATAATCAAAAGCATCTTCAATCGCTAACTGATTTTGATCGAATGAAATATCGTAAGGAATATAAGGAATAATATTATGTACAAACAAATAACCATTTTTATTGGTGCTGCCTACAGGCGACAATGACCTTGTAACATCAATCTCTGGAGAATCCTCAACTTTAACCAAAGCAAATGCATTATCAACAGATTTTGTTAATGCCACTTTCCCACCTAGCCAAACAATCGCCCCACGATAAATCACCTGATTGTTTTCATACTCATCAGATTGATCCAATTGAACACGTAAATCGCCTATACTTGATTTCAATAAACCAGAAGCTTGATAAGCTAAATTTCCACGACGCTGATTTGCACCCAAAACATAATCAAATCCAGTTTGCGCTGGTGATGCTTTAACAAATTGCACCCTTGTTTCATTATCAGTTGAGTGTGAAAAATAAGCATTCTTATTATTCCCTAGACTATAATTTAAAGATAAATATCCACCAGAATCTTGTTCACCTTCAAATTCTTTAAAAAATGAAACACTTAATGAAAGATTTGGGTGTAGCATTCTAGAAATACCAATATTTAATATACGACTATCTGAAATATTAAAATTATTACCCTCATAATAACTTCGCTCCAAATAATTTAAATTAAAATTATTTATTATTGGCAAATCATACATACTGAAATAAAAAATATAATCATATTTTGGAATAAGCACTTCATTATCATAACCCAAAGTTTTATAATTATCAGTAGAATACTGCCCACTAAAACCTAAATAAATATTATTTATATTTCTACTAATTGAACCACCAACTGAATAACCAGACCCATTATTACTATCACTTCCTGCAATAAATGTATCTAATAATGCATATTTACTAATTGCTTGAGTCCATAATAAACCTAAATTTTTTACTTCTTCACTATATGCAGCATTTAAGCCCAATGTCGTTAAGTTACCTACACCTCGTCTAAAATAAACATTAGAAAAAAACTCCCTATAATCATTATTTTGAAGATCATAATTATATCTAATTTTACCTAACGAAATATTATATTCATTTAACTTGGGTTTAAGAAGTTTGTTATTTATATATACAGGAAAACTTTGAACAGTTTTATTTCCCAAAATATCTTCAACAATGACCTGAGCATCTCCAGATTGTTGAATCAATGCTCCAGGTTGTAAAGTATAACTCCCGGGAGTAATTCTCTGTTGAGAAATACTTACACCATTAATATACAAATCAACTGTTGAGGGTAAAACAGCACTTCCTTTTAAAGTCGGCATATTCCAATAAATATAATCAGGCCGAGCTGTAAAATTTGTTCCAAAACTTACCCCTCCATAACGTACTGAATTAACAAAAGGGTTGGATATAGTGGTAGTATCACCAATTGTTAAACTTAAAAACTTATCGGGAAAATCTAAATCAAAAGCTGATCTTAGACGAACTACGTTTTCTTCCTTTACTTCTTCTAGTGCAAGAGTTGGTTCTTCTTCATTCTCATCTAAACCTCGCACAAGTATGGAATTTTGAAACAGCCAATAATCTTTAAAAATCCCTAATTCTGCTAATGAATTAAAATCTTCATCCTGTGAAGTCTGCCCATAAAACAGATCATAATTTAGAAACGCACCAAAAGCCGCCCTGTCAGGCATAATTAATTGTTCTTGGTCTATTTTTTTGACCTGAAAGTATTCAGCGGGTACCGTTATTTTCACAGACTGTACATGTGGATCTATTTCAGCAAGAACTGGATTCATTGAAATTAAACAAAAATCTTGTTTGATTGGATGTTTAGGAAAAAACTCACCCCTCAATTCCAAGGTATTTAAAGCTTGGCACTCTATGTATATTTTTTTATCTTCTTCAAATATAAGTGTTTCTAAATTTTTATCTATACCATTTAACCAGACACTACTAAAAACAACATTGTTCTCCTCCGCATTTACCTGTTGAACAGGCAGGACTATATTTAAAAATATGCATGGCAAAAACAATATAATTTTTTGCATAATCCATCACCCTGACAAATTAAATTCCATCGGCAATTCACTTCTATCTGTTTCAATGATTAATTTATATTTATGAAAATCCCCCAATTTAATCTCACCAAAATTAAAATTTTGTTGCTGATTATTAAGTAAATATTTCATGTCCGTCGTGACTGCAATTTCTTTTTTATTGTCGTCGAGAATGGTTATTTTTTTAATTTGGACATGCGTATTGGTATCATTTTTCACATTTAATGAAAGCTGTGATCCGTTGTATACTGGATTAAAATTTAGTTTAACCTTTTCTTGTATCCCAACGAAGAGGGGCATAGAAATATTAAATAGGAAATTGACCTTAGATTCTTTTACAGTTGGGGCAATTTCATTAAAAATGATTCGCCAAGTTTCTTCTTTTTTTTGGGGTTGCATTTGAGTAAAACCCACCCGAACAATCTGCTTACTATTGGGCTGTAATACAAAGTTTTTAGGATTGATCACCACAGAAGTATCAGGTTCCAAAACATCCTCCCCTTCTGCATTTTGCGTCCATTTCACGGCAGAAACTTCAAATATTTTAGATTGATCAGATTCTTTATAATCCAATGTAACGGTAGCACTACGCTGTTTTTTAATATCCGAAATATACAGCTGAATAGGCGTAATTTTTAGTCCTGCATAAATTGTCTGTGAACATGCCAATACTATAGAAATAGCGAACATCGAAAATAACTTATTCATTCTTCCCCTACCAATTAATTTTTTTATTTTGAAATCTTGATATTTTTATAGGGAAGTCAGGATCACTAAAAAGTAACCCTAACTTCTTTCATTATAATTAAAAATTAGAATGAAACAGCAATTCGTAATTCTTCAGTATAAGTACCTACTGGTTTAGACACCCCAACTTGCGGACTTACAACGGTAACATCATATGGAGTCCAACCACCTGGTGTAAATGGTTGAGATCCTGTTGTAGCATTCAAAGGAATAGTTGTTGTGCCATTACGTTTAGTGGTAATTGAAATAGGAATTGTATTACTGCCCATTTTAAGATTAGAACCATTTGCAGTTGTTAAACCAATTTTAAACAGTGCATTTGCCCCCACACGGAAACTACCTGTAGCAGTATCGCCCCCCACTTTATCTTGTAAAGTTAAGGTAGGAGTAAGTACTTGTAGTTCACAATGTGGTTCAACTTTAAGTTTAATATCAATTTTTCCACTACAATCTGTATCACAACCTGATGGAGGGGGTGGAGTTGGTATACCTCGTGCCAAATCATCTTCTGCATAAACGCCTGTTGCACAAACGCCAAGTACTAATGCCGCTAATGCAGCTTGTGTCATTTTATTCATGATTTTCTCCATTTCTTTTTTTAATAAAAGAATATGTATATGTAGTTATTTTAACGATTACGCTGTAACTCTTTTTATTATGAGTAAGATTACGTAACCGTTGACCTATCTTATTATCTTTAATTCAAATAAATGTAAAAGTGTTATTATTCACAATATATTTTTTCTGTTAGTTTTTTTATTTACTATTTAAGCTTAACACTATATTTAGAAAGGTTTACGACACAAAATAAAATGATACAATTTTAAAATATTTCTAATTATGTAGGAAAAAATTACAAATACACACACCAAATATTTAAGTTATTAATTTTACTATTTTTTTTAAAAAACATATTTTAACATAAAAATCAAATAAAGTTACTTAATTTACAAAAGTTTATAAATTAATGCTAATTATCTGGAAAATCTGTGATTATATCGTCATGTTTTCTTTCTTTTTCATCCATTATTACTTTTCCTTAAGCATAGAAACACCTACTCTAAACTCGTAGCAACAAATGAATTAATTTAGAAAATAATTGTTTAAATGAAAACCAGGCTTATATAAATAATTTTTATAAAAGAAGGGAAAGAAAGATTAATTTTTTATTTTTGTTTTTATTTAATTCCAAGCTTTTCACAACCGTAATCTATCGTACTTACTTTAATACAGTATGTAATATTTAATGATCATGACATGATACATTCTTTACTTTTTCAGGCACAATAATTCATGTGAATATTTATAATAATATATAAGATAAAAATTAATTAAATTAAAATTCCATCTATTAACAATGAGATATTAGACATAATAAATTTATACGCTTTTTAAGCTTAGCTATTTAAATTAGATGATTATAAAATAGCTATAATACAATCCGGTTTTTAGATAACCACTACCATTATGATAAAAAATTATTTTTTATAGTATCCTATCAGTTGTCTTCAACTCGATTCAATAAGCCATTTTTTACCTGATAAACCTGACCGTTCCCAAAATCAATTTGCTGTTTTTCCCCATGAATTGCTGGAAATCCGGTAATATTTTCCAATTGTGGTGAACGCTGAAATTGATGGGTTTTAGGATTATACATCCAGTAAATAAAACGTTTATCTTCAACTTTGCGCTCATTCGAAGTATCTGACAGAATGATGTCGTAGTAGCCATCAAAATTAATATCCATATAGCCAATACTCTTAGGATAAGCGGTAAAACCCGTCAGGCTCTGCACCACTTGATTGGTAGTTTTATTCAATACCTGCACTTGTTTTAAAGCCTTTCCATAAGGTTGTTGGGCATTTTCCACACCATAAAATTTAAATATAAACAGCGGCCTTTCTATTTCTACTACTGTTGTAAATGCAGGTCCAAATTGAATTGGAATATTTTCATTATTATTTGCTGCACTGAAAACTGCTGGCATATCTCCAGTATTTGCATTTAAGTTTCCATTTAACTGATACTGTTCAGATGTTGCTACGTCACCATTTACACTTACCGACTTAAGATTAAGCTGATCACCTTTTTGCAAACCCTTAAAGGCAATCGTTTTTTGATCAGTCAAATCATGAAGTGTGCCGTGTGGATTCCAGATCCCTGCATATAAATCAAGAAAATAGCGTCCATCATCTGAACGTAGCATTCGTTGCATAGAAACACGAACATTTGTGAAAGGTTTCAGATGCTCAGTAGCTGATGCAGGAACTGTTTCTGCAAAACTCAAGCAGGAAAGAGAAAAAGCTGTAAAACATAGCAGGATTTGAGTTTTCATTGCTCAGCCACATTCAACAATAGAAAAATTATGTCTACTCTATCACACTTAAAATCACCTCTAATCTATCTCTATACCTGATGTTTTGTTGCGAATTGGTAAGAGACCAATCCTCTTTAAAAACTAAAAATATCTTAATAAATAAAAAAACCCACTCAAAAGAGTGGGTTTTTCAAATCAAATCAATTGATTCGAGAAATTAGTTCTTTTCTTTATCTACGATTTTGTTTGCTTGGATCCAAGGTATGCACGAGTTCAAAGCACAACTTTATATAAAAAAAGCCCCTGTTATAAAACAAGGGCTTTTTGACTTAGAAATTAGAACTTAGTTCTTTTCTTTATCTACGATTTTGTTCGCTTGAATCCAAGGCATCATTGCACGTAACTTGTTACCTGTTACTTCGATACCGTGAGCCGCATTTTGACGACGACGTGCAGTCATAGATGGGTAGTTCAACGCACCTTCTTGGATGAACATCTTCGCGTATTCACCAGACTGGATACGTTTAAGCGCATTACGCATCGCTTCACGAGACTGTTCATTGATTACTTCAGTACCCGTTACGTATTCGCCATATTCAGCATTGTTAGATACTGAATAGTTCATGTCTGCGATACCGCCTTCAAACATCAAGTCAACGATCAATTTAAGTTCGTGTAGACATTCGAAATACGCCATTTCTGGAGCATAACCCGCTTCAACCAAAGTCTCGAAGCCCATTTTAACCAATTCAACTGCACCACCACAAAGAACTGCTTGCTCACCAAAAAGGTCAGTTTCAGTTTCTTCACGGAATGAAGTTTCGATAATACCTGTACGGCCGCCGCCTACGCCTGAAGCATAAGAAAGCGCAACGTTGCGGGCATTGCCAGAAGCATCTTGGTGAATTGCGATTAGATCAGGAACACCTGAACCGCGTTGGTATTCAGAACGTACTGTATGACCTGGTGCTTTAGGAGCAACCATGATTACGTCTAAGTCCGCACGTGGCACAACTTGGTTGTAAAGAATTGAGAAACCGTGAGCAAATGCTAAAGTCGCACCTTGCTTGATGTTCGGCTCAATTACGTCACGGTAAAGCTGTGACTGGAATTCGTCTGGAGTCAAGATCATTACTACGTCAGCTTGCGCTACAGCAGCAGGAACTTCAGCAACTTTAAGACCTGAATTCTCAGCTTTTTTCCAAGAAGTAGAGTTAGCACGTAAGCCTACAGTTACGTCAACGCCAGAGTCTTTAAGGTTAAGCGCATGTGCGTGACCTTGTGAACCGTAACCGATGATCGCTACTTTTTTGCCTTGGATGATAGATAAGTCACAGTCTTTATCATAAAAAATTTGCATTGCTGTCTCCGCTTAAATGCTTATGTTTCCTTTTATCCAAGTCAATGATGTTATTGGTATTCACTGACCTAGATACCCATCTGTACGATGAGTAGAATGTGTTAAAAAATTAGATTGTTAAAACTTTTTCGCCACGTGCGATACCTGATACACCAGAACGTACCACTTCAAGAATGGTATTTTCTGCAAGCGCATCGATGAAACCATCCAGTTTTTCAGTGGTTCCAGCAATCTGAATCGTGTATGTGGTTGGTGTGACATCCACAATTTGCGCGCGGAAAATGTCTGCAGTGCGTTTAATTTCAGCACGTGCCGATCCAAGTGATTTCACTTTAATCAGCATCAATTCTCGCTCAATATGCGCACCTTCAGACAAATCAACCACTTTAACCACTTCAACCAGTTTGTTGAGCTGTTTGGTGATTTGTTCAATTTTATGATCATCACCATAAGTGGTCAGGGTCAAACGCGACATGGTTGGATCTTCGGTTGGCGCAACGTTCAAAGTTTCAATATTGTAATTACGTTGAGAAAATAAACCCACCAAACGAGAAAGCGCGCCCGCTTCGTTTTCTACGAGAACAGAGATGATATGTCTCATTGAGTGCGCTCCCCTTTTCCTAACCACATATCTTGCATAGACTGACCTGCAACCAGCATTGGATACACATGCTCGCTACGGTCAACCATTACGTTAATAAATACGCATTTATCATTGATTGCCATGGCTTCTTCAAGCTTCGATTCAAGCTCATCAGCATGGTCAATTTGAATGCCCACGTGACCATATGCTTCCATTAATTTTGGAAAATCTGGCAATGAATCTACATAAGAGCTTGAATGACGACCTTCGTAGTTCATATCCTGCCATTGTTTCACCATACCTAAGGCACGGTTATTGAGGCAGAGAATTTTCACATTTAAGCCATATTGCTTACATGTTGATAATTCCTGGATACACATCTGAATTGACGCTTCACCAGTAATACACACTACTTGCTGGTCCGGGAATGCGAGTTTCGCTGCCATTGCATATGGCAAGCCTACACCCATGGTTCCCAAGCCACCTGAGTTGATCCATTGACGTGGACGTGTGTATTTGTAATACAACGCACCAAACATCTGGTGTTGACCTACGTCCGAAGTAATAATTGCTTGGCTATTGGTCACTTTATCCAAAGCTGCTACTACTTGCTGTGGCTTCATTGTGCCATCAGTCGGTGCCACAACTTTTAAGCCGTGTGCTGCACGCCACTCATCAATTTGCTTCCACCATGCTGCAATATCTTCAGGATTTGGTTTAGAAACATTCATTTGTTTCAACTGAACCAGCATCTCTTGAAGTACCGGCTCTACCGCACCCACAATTGGAATGTGTGCCATGATGGTTTTAGAAATGGTTGCCGGGTCAATATCAATATGAATGACTTTGGCATTTGGACAGAATTTTGCCGGATTATTGGTTACGCGGTCATCAAAACGCGCACCTACACAAAGAATCAAGTCTGCATTATGCATGGTCATGTTGGCTTCATAAGTACCATGCATACCCAACATACCAACAAATTGCGGGTCATTACCCGGGAATGCACCCAAGCCCATCAAAGTATTGGTTACTGGATAGCCCAATAAATGAGCCAGTTCAGTCAATAATGCTGAAGCATTACCCTGTACTACACCACCGCCAGAATAAATCACTGGACGTTTTGCACTGATCAATTCATCAATCGCTTTACGAATCTGACCTGAGTGACCACGGTGTGGCGGCTGATACGAACGCATCTTCACTTTTTCAGGGTATTCGTAGGCAAATTTTTCTGCAGGATTAGTCGCATCTTTAGGAATATCGATCACCACAGGACCTGGACGGCCTGAAGCTGCAATATAAAATGCTTTTTTAATAATCGCAGGAATTTCGCTGGCATGACGCACTTGGAAACTGTGTTTTACGATTGGACGAGAAATACCGACCATATCGGTTTCTTGGAACGCATCCTCACCGATAAGATGGCTTGCAACCTGACCAGACAAAATCACCATTGGGATTGAGTCCATATAAGCCGTTGCAATTGGAGTTACGGTATTTGTCGCACCGGGACCTGATGTGACGAGTACCACACCAGTTTTACCTGTTACACGCGAATAAGCATCTGCCATATGACCGGCAGCTTGTTCATGACGTACGAGGTAATGATTGATTTTGTCTTGTTGAAAGAGCGCATCGTAAATATGTAGTACTGCGCCGCCTGGGTATCCAAATAAATGCTCAACGCCTTCGTCCGCCAATGCGCGAACGAGCATTTCACCACCAGATAAAAGTTCCAACGTGATTCACCCTAATCTTTTTTCACGCACAAATGGAGGGCATTTGTGGTGATTAATTCATTAACTGTCTGCTCTGTTATAGCACACAAATTTCATAGTTTTCATAGCAATAAGAAAAAAATCTGACCTGGTTGCTGTTTGAGCAATATGAGGTCTAAAACATGTTGGGATAAACATATTTTGTTGGCTTTGTTCAGCTTCTCGGCTAGAGAAGAAGTCCATTGCTAAAAGGCACTTATTCGAAGGGTGATCGATCTAAGGCATATAAAACTAAAGCAGCATTTTTGTGGTTTCGAGTATTAAAGTCAAGTTTAAAAATTAGCTTTTTATGCATTATTTTCGAATAATTCACTTTTTATTGGTTTGTTTTGTTTAAAACTGTTCGCAGAATAATCAATAAAATTTAAAATATTTATATATTTCAAACAAATAATAAAAAATTTCATGAAAAATAAGTATAAAAACTATAATAAAATGGAATGAATATTTATTTTATTGAAACATGTTTTTATTAATAAAAATCTATTTTCTAAGTTCTAATTATATTTTTTGATACATTTTTGTACTTAAACGAACGTGACAACAATCGATAAAAGAGAAACTTTTGCTGATTAAATCACTTCCTTTAATGGCAGCCGTCAATAAATACCATTCACTTGTCTGCATTTTGGGACAGTTTATCTTTTTTTTCTGCAAAACCATCAAGATCATATAAAATACTCAGGCACTCAGGAGTTCTATTTCTCTCACACTCTATCCAACTGATTATGACAATAAGGACTTGATTATTATGGCATCATCTTGCATTAAAATTGGATTTATAGCGACTGGCTTAATCTTAAGTTTCAGTTCAACCACAAGTTTTGCTAAAGAATATTACAAATGGGTGGATGCCAAAGGGTCTACCCATTACACCACCACACCACCACCAAAATCTGCAAAGAAGAAAGGTAAAGTGGATACTTATGGCGCGGCAGGTTCTGCTAGCCACGCGGCGCATGCAAATGCTGATAAAGAAGCGCAGAATGCAGTAGCGGAAAAAGAGGCGCAAAATCATGCAAATGCAGGACTAGCGGCGGCAAATGCGGCTGAAGCCCCGAGCACCCCTATGAAAAAATCGGCATCCGTTTCAGCTGCTCAGCGCGCCGAATAAAATAAGAAAGAAGTGGTGGCAGCTGCTTGCCATCACTCGCCATGCTCAATAAATGAATATTTTTTCTTTTTTATTCAATTATCTAGTATTGAGTCTAATATTATTAGCCTCAGCATATATTCATGCTCAAGATTTTTATAAATGGGTAGATGCAAAGGGTTCAACGCACTATACTACCACACCTCCGCCGAAAAATGCCAAGTGGCTTGGCTCAATATCAACCTATCAAAATAAAACTGAACAATCTAAAAAAGTACCAGAGTCCAAAGAACAAATACAAAATCATTATTCATTTCCCACAACAGCTAAGATTGAATTAACAACAGCAGAACGAGCTGCAATTGAAATTCAAGTGAAACAGCAGCTCCAAAAAAACCAACAAACCTTAAAACAAGATCCGTATGCCAATATGTTTGGCAGCTCAACAGAACAAGACATCCGCTCATCGATAGAATCAGCTTATTTACAAAAGAAGAAGAAACGCGCGAATTCAAAAGCATCACCTCATTAAATGAGATTCTCCAAAGTTTCATTTCTAATGAGCAGGAAGATAAAATCCTGATCTGGAAACTGACATTGCATCGCAATTTGCGCTATGCTGTGCAACAAACTTTTTAACCATTGTTCTTATATACGTTTATGACTACTCACATTGACCCTGAATATCAAGCCAGTGCGATTGAACCAACGGTCCAACAAGACTGGGAAACTCGCAAAGCCTTTAAAGTTGCCGACACTGTAGAAGGTCCACGTCGTTATATCCTATCGATGTTCCCTTACCCAAGTGGCAAACTGCATATGGGTCATGTGCGTAACTATACTATTGGTGACGTGATCAGCCGTTTCCACCGTTTAAAAGGTGAAACTGTGCTGCAACCTATGGGTTGGGATGCGTTCGGTCTTCCTGCTGAAAATGCTGCAATTGCACATAAAGTGGCACCGGCAAAATGGACCTTTGAAAATATCGATTACATGCGTAATCAGCTCAAAAAATTAGGTCTTTCAGTTGACTGGGATCGTGAATTTGCGACCTGTACCCCTGAGTATTATCACTGGGAACAATGGTTATTTGTTCAGCTTTATAAAAAAGGCCTGATCTACCGTAAACTTTCAACCGTAAACTGGGATCCAGTGGATCAAACCGTTTTAGCAAATGAACAGGTTGAAAATGGTCGCGGCTGGCGTTCAGGTGCATTGGTTGAAAAACGTGATATTCCAATGTACTACTTCCGCATTACCGACTATGCGCAAGAATTATTAGACGATTTAGATACCTTAAAAGACGGCTGGCCACAACAAGTCTTGACCATGCAACGCAACTGGATTGGTCGCTCGCAAGGGATGGAAATCACCTTCCCTTCAGCCCATCCAGAAATCTATGCCGATGATTTAACTGTATATACCACTCGTGGTGATACCTTGATGGGTGTGACTTATGTTGCTGTTGCAGCAGAACATCCTATGGCGCTTAAAGCTGCTGAAACAAATCCTGAATTAAAAGCATTCATTGAAGAATGCCGTATGGGTTCAGTTGCTGAAGCTGACCTTGCCACTGCCGAGAAAAAAGGTATGGCCACTGGTCTTTCAGTCAAACACCCTGTAACAGGTGAAGCTGTTCCGGTCTGGATTGCCAACTATGTATTGATGTCTTACGGTTCAGGTGCGGTGATGGCAGTGCCTTCACACGATGAACGTGATTTCGAATTTGCCAATAAATACGGTTTGACCATCAAGCAAGTAATTGATGCAAAAGGCGCAGACGATTCAGACTTTGATTCAACCCAATGGCAGGAATGGTACGGTTCTAAAGAAGGTAAACTGGTAAATTCAGGTGAATTTGATGGTTTAGACTTCCAGGGTGCTTTCGATGCATTTATCGCGAAATTAGAACCTCAAAAACTTGCCAATACCAAAGTTCAGTTCCGTTTACGTGACTGGGGTGTTTCTCGTCAGCGTTACTGGGGTTGTCCAATCCCAATGATCAACTGTGAAAAATGTGGTCAGGTTACTGTACCTGAAGAACAGCTTCCAGTGATTTTACCTACTGACGTAGTGCCAGATGGTTCCGGTAACCCGCTGAACAAAATGCCTGAATTCTACGAAACCACTTGCCCATGCTGTGGTGGCGATGCACGTCGTGAAACAGATACCTTGGACACCTTTGTAGAATCTTCTTGGTACTATGCACGTTATGCATCTCCAGATTTCACTGGCGGTATGGTGAAACCTGAAGCTGCTCAAACCTGGCTTCCAGTGAATCAATACATCGGTGGTGTAGAACACGCGATTCTGCACTTGTTATACGCGCGTTTCTTCCACAAATTAATGCGTGATGAAGGTGTGGTACAAGGTAATGAACCATTCACTAACCTTTTAACACAAGGTATGGTGCTGGCAGATACCTTCTACCGTGAAGCGGATTCAGGCAAGAAGACCTGGTTTAACCCTGCCGACATCGAACTTGAAAAAGACGAAAAAGGCCGCGTACTTTCTGCGAAATACACCGGTGACGGTCAAGAAGTTGTGGTGGGCGGTCAGGAAAAAATGTCGAAATCGAAGAACAACGGTATCGACCCGCAAGCGATTATTGACCAATATGGCGCAGATACTGCACGTGTATTCATGATGTTCGCAGCACCACCAGATCAATCGCTTGAATGGTCTGATGCAGGCGTTGAAGGTGCAAACCGCTTCTTGAAACGTGTATGGCGTTTAACTACAAGCTTCCTTGAAAAAGGCAACAATGCTTCAAACATCGACAAAGCTGCACTTTCTACAGCTGCGCAAGACTTACGTCGTAAAACGCATGAAACCATCCAGAAAGTGGGTGATGACATCGAACGTCGTCATGCATTTAACACAGCTATTGCTGCGTTGATGGAACTGCTGAATGCGAACAACAAGTTTGAAGCGAAAGATGACAACGATGTTGCTGTCGCACGTGAATCCATCACTACCCTGCTTACTTTGCTTGCTCCGTTTGCACCGCACTTGAGCCAAACCCTATTGGCTGAGTTTGGTATCGAATTAACAAATGCTTTATTCCCTGCTGTGGATGAATCTGCGTTAACGCGTAATACGCAAACGATTGTGGTACAAGTCAACGGTAAACTTCGTGGCAAATTAGAAGTCTCTGTAGATGCCTCTAAAGATGAGATCTTGGCGCAAGCCAAAGCATTACCTGAGGTTCAACAATTCCTGACTGGTCCAACCAAGAAAGAAATTGTGGTACCGAATAAATTAGTGAATTTGGTGGTTTAAATCCTTTAGTTCCCTCTCCTGAAGAATTGTTTAAGCACTGCTTTAAACAATTCTGCAAGTGAGGGTTAGGGAGAGGTAAAATGCAAAAGCAGCCTCATCCTCTTGCGGAATATATTCCTCATCCCTGAGTCATATATGGCGAAGAGAAGGTACTTGGAAATTTGAATCCCCCTAAATCCCCCTTTTCCAAAGGGGGACTTCTTCCTAAAAATAAAAAGTGAGATTCTCCTCCCTTTTTAAAGGGAGGTCGGGAGGGATTAAAAAACAATTCCCAAACAAAGCCCGTTGCCAGCCAACGGGCTTTGCACATACAATCACTAAATATTTCAATCTTCCTTTTTCTTTGAAGAACAATACAGAGGATAACGCATGCATTTGGGCAAACGTTTAGCAGCAATTGTTTTAACTTGTGGTCTAAGTGCAGGCTTAGTGGGTTGTGGCTTCCATCTAAAAGGTACCAATCCGGCCACTGCTCCGGTGGCTTATTCAAAAATGAAATTAGCCTTGCCGAATAATGCAGAGCAATTACATGAAAAACTTGCAATTTATTTAGGTGCCACAGGCATTCAGCTCAGCGACAGTTCTGATGCCTACGTGTTGCGGGTACTGGATTACACCCCACAGCGTCATGAGTTAAACGGTAAACTGGTCGAAACATTACTTCGCTTAACCGTGACTTTCCGTATTGAAGATGCACAAGGTAATCCGGTGACTGAACCGCGCACCATTACCGCTTCACGCAGCTATCAATATGATGTGGCCACTGTAAATACGGATGACCAGGAACAAAAATATCTTAATCAGGTGATTGTTGATGATGTGGCACAGCAAATTGTGCGTCAGATTTCATCCAACCGCCTACCGAAAGTGGTGACCAAACCTACCAACTCAACCACACAACCTTAAATATAGATAACAGCGCTATGAAACTTGACTATCCCCAAGCCCTAAAACGTGTTGATGAAGCTCGTGGTGCCTGGATTATGTATGGTCAAGAACCTTTGCTTGAACAGAATTTACTGGATGCTTTTCGTCAAAGCTGGCACAAACAGGAAATTGAACGTCAGCGTTATGACATTAATAATGTCAGTGACTGGAAAAATGTCTTTAATGCTTTAAATAGCCTGTCATTATTTTCCACGCAACTTGCAGTTGAAGTGCATGGCAATATCAAGCCTGATGCCAACGGCATCAAGCAACTGAAAAGCTATATCCAGCACAATGAGCAAAACCTGCTATTGGTGGTGATGCCGAAACAGGACAGCAGCAGCTTAAAATCAAGTTTCTTTCAGGTGGTCGATGCCAATGGGGTCACTGTGCCGCTTACGGCCAATTATCCGCAAGACCGGCAACGGATTTTAAGCATAGAAGCAGAAAAACTTGGGATTAAACTGGCCAATGATGCCTGGGCCTGGCTGGAACAGCACCATGAGCACAACCTGCTGGCCGCCAAAAACAGTTTAATGCGTGTCAGCGATACTTTTGCTGACGTAGACGTGATTCAGATTGATCATTTGTATTCATGCTTACAAGACCAATCTCGCTATACTACATATGACTTAAATGATGCCCTGCTTGCCGGCAACCTGGCTCAGGCAATTAAAATTTTCCAGTATCTGATTGCTTCGGGTGAACCGATGAGCCTGATCTTATGGAGCATCAGTAAAGAAATGCGTTTACTGATGCAACTGTTTGAACAACCTCAAAATGCCTTACAACTTGGAATCTGGAAAAATAAAGTCAGTCAATATCAGCAGGCCTTAAGACGGCTCAATCCGAACTGTTTCCTGACTTGGCCGTCCCTGTTGTTGCGCATTGATGCATCCATTAAAGGTCTGGGGGAAGAGAATCCAGAGCATCTCGTATTACAAGCCATTAGCAGCATGTGTGGTCGAAGCTTATTTGGATCACCTGCTTAGCTGAAAAAACGCGAAAACCAGCTTTTACCTTTCTTCTGTTCTTGTGAACGCAAATAGTGCAGCATATTATCCCGCACAGCATCCACATAATCTTGATCATCATGTTGAATATGATTAATCAACCACTTTGACAGTAATCGATATAAATCATTTTCGACCGATTCTCCCCGATCAAATTTATGACGATACTCATTCAACCGTTTCACAAATAACTCGTGTATGCCTCTATGAGAAGGCAAATACTGATAATGTACTTGCTCAAGCAAGTTTTCTTCGAAGCTAAAATGGGATTGGGTGTAATCAATCAAATCATCCAAGACTTCTCTGATCTGGTTGCGATCCCCACTTCCTCTAATCTTTTCTAGAGCATTAATGTAATCCAATATCTGACGATGTTGATTATCAATCACATCAATTCCAATATTATAGGTTTCATTCCATTCCATCCGTTACCTCACAAATTTTCATATTCAAGTCGTTATTTATTGCGCACAATCATTGTGCAGGGCACTATTATTATTAATCCCATAAAAAAATTATGGGATTTGATGTTACAAACTTTTTTTATTTAAATCTATAGATAAAACAAAGATTTTTTTAAATTATTACTAAGAGCCTTAAGCTATGAATGCCAAAATAGAAGAGAGCTAAAAACATTAAATAAAAAAATTATTCAAATAAAAATCATTAAATAAATCTAGTATCATTCGACTAAAATCTAATCTATACAGATGCCTGAGAGCAGTTGGAAAGCATGCTTTCTTACAGCGGTATGTATACGAAACTCAACCCTCAGACAGAAAATAATATTTCAGAAATTTGATTGAATCCAAATTCCCTAAAGTGCCCCCTTATCTACAAATCACTCTATAAAATGCTGGTTCAAAATCGGTCCTCAATCGCTTTAGTCACTTTTTCAAAAGATCTCCAAAAAGAAAATAATTCTCATTTGTTTTAAAAAAGTTCACGTTTTATCCTTATTTAGCTTTTATAATTGATCTAATTTTCCTCATTTATCAACTCACTATGCCAAAAATAAAACCGTCCAAAATAGTTGTTGCGGTGGTCTGTATTCTTGCTATTGCAGTCACAGCCTGGTTCTTTTTGAAACCGAAAGAGCAGCTTCCTCAATACATTACCAGCGAAGTCAGCCGCGGTGACATTGAAGATTCGGTGCTTGCAACTGGTGTACTTGAAGCGACCAAAATGGTCAGCGTCGGTGCACAGGTATCTGGACAGGTCAAAAAGATGTATGTGAAATTAGGGGACCAAGTTAAACAGGGTCAACTGATTGCCCGAATTGATTCAATTCGTCAGGAAAATGACCTGAAAACGGCTGAAGCGAGCATTAAAAACCAGCAGGCTCAACTGGCAGTCAAACAGGCCAACTTAGCCAAAGTTCAAGCTGAGTATCAACGTCAGCAAGCCATGTATGCCCAAGATGCAACATCACGTGCCGAATTAGAAGCAGCATTGGCCAGTTATAAAACGGCACAGGCCGACATTTTGGCGATTAATGCCCAGATTGAACAATCGCGTTTAACCTTGGCTACAGCGAAAGAAGATTTAGGCTATACCCAGATTGTTGCGCCTATGGATGGTACCATTGTGGCGATTGTGACCGAGGAAGGCCAAACCGTAAATGCCAACCAAAGCGCACCGACCATCGTCAAACTGGCCAAACTCGACACCATGACCATTAAGGCTGAAATTTCAGAAGCTGACGTGATGAAAGTTGAAGAAGGCCAAACCGTGTATTTCACCACTTTGGGCAATAGCGACAAAAAACATTATGCCAAACTACGTCAGGTGGAACCGGCTCCCAATTCTATCAATACAGAAAGCAATAATTCATCCACTTCATCTTCAAGTACTGCAGTGTATTACAATGCATTGTTTGACGTGCCCAATGAAGATGGCAAACTGCGTATTGATATGACTGCTCAAGTTTATATCGTGCTGAATGAAGCAAAAAATGTTTTAAGCGTCCCTGCAGCTGCATTACAAGCATCAAACCGCCCTCAAGGCAAACGTGCTGACCGTAATGCAGATAAAGCCAAAGAACAAAAGCCAGCCGATACAGACCAAGCCAAAACTGAACGTCCAAAACGCCTGGGACTTTCTGCTGAAGAAAAGTCACTGATTGAACAAGGTAAAGCCTCTATGTCGATGGTGCGCGTGGTTCAGGCAGATGGTACAGCCAAACCGCAACCGGTATTGGTGGGTTTAAATAACCGTGTCACTGCTCAAGTGATTAAAGGCTTGAAACAAGGTGACAAAGTGGTGATTGCAGATGCTTCAGATACGTCCAACGATTCTGCAAAACGTAGTAACCGTGCTGGCGGTGGTGCTGGTCCAATGAGAATGTAATCATGAGTCAAGATCAACAACCTTTGCTCAAGGTCACAGATCTGACTCGTGAATTCCCTGCCGGGGAAGGCACCATTCAGATTCTGAAGGGCATTAATTTAGAGATTTACCCCGGAGAACTGGTGGCCATTGTCGGGCAATCAGGTTCAGGTAAATCGACCCTGATGAACATCCTCGGTTGTTTAGATCAGCCGACTGCGGGTAGCTATCAGGTTAAAGGGCGGGAAACCCGAAAATTAGAAGCAGATGAACTGGCGCAATTGCGCCGGGAATACTTTGGCTTCATTTTCCAGCGCTATCATTTATTGGGTGATTTAACTGCGGCAGGTAACGTTGAAGTTCCTGCAATTTATGCAGGAGTAGATGCCTCTGTCCGTCAGCAACGCTCGACCCAACTGCTCACAGAGCTGGGATTGGCTGAAAAAACCCAAAACCGTCCCAGTCAGTTGTCTGGTGGTCAACAGCAACGTGTCTCGATTGCCCGTGCCCTGATGAACGGTGGCGATGTGATCCTGGCCGATGAACCGACCGGTGCACTGGATAAAAATAGTGGTATTGAGGTGATGCGTATTTTACGTGAACTGAATGCCAAAGGTCATACCATCATTTTAGTCACCCACGATCATAACGTTGCGAAAAATGCCTCGCGCATTATTGAAATCAGTGACGGGAATATTATTTCGGATAAACCGAATGTTCCTGAAGTTGCCGAAGATGAAGTTTTAGAAAAACAGACCTTACAACAAACTGCACAGAAAAAAACGCCTTCTTGGCGTTCGGCAGCCGACCGGCTAGGCGAAGCATTCCGTATGGCACTGCTGGCCATGAATGCCCACCGCATGCGTACCTTCCTGACCATGCTCGGGATCATTATTGGTATTGCTTCTGTGGTATCGGTGGTGGCACTGGGCAATGGTTCACAGAAACAGATTCTGGAAAATATCAGCAGTTTGGGTACCAATACCATTACGGTTTATCAGGGTCGTGGCTTTGGTGATAATTCCAAAACGGCACAGGTGAAAACTCTGGTTCCTGCCGATGCCGATGCACTTGCTGAACAACCCTATGTTGATGGCGTCAGTCCCTCTGTCACCAATAATATTACTGCACGCTTTAAAGATACCGAAGCCTCTGCAACGGTGAATGGCGTCAGTGAAGACTTCTTCTATGTGAAAGGCATGAACTTCCAGTCCGGACAGCCTTTTGACAAAGAAGGCGTGACTGAACGTACTCAAGATGTGGTGATTGACAACAATACCCAAAAAACATTCTTTAGCGATGGCACCAATCCTGTGGGTCAGGTCATTCTACTGGGTAGCGTACCGAGCCGTATCATTGGCGTGATTGAAGCACAAAAATCGATGATGGGTAACTCGGATAGTCTAAATGTTTACCTGCCCTACTCCACCGTGATGAGCCGCATGTTGGGTCAAGCAAATGTGCGTAGCATCATCGTGCGGGTCAAAGATGAATACCCAAGTGCAGCAGCTGAAAATGCCATTTTAAACTTATTGGTTCAACGCCACGGCGCACAGGATGTGTTTACCCAAAATGCCGACAGTATTCGTGAAACTATTCAGCAAACCACGCAAACCATGACTCTGTTAGTGTCTGCAATTGCGGTGATTTCATTAATTGTCGGCGGTATCGGGGTAATGAATATCATGCTGGTATCGGTGACTGAACGTACTCAGGAAATTGGGGTGCGTATGGCAGTGGGTGCACGACAAAGTGACATCTTGCAGCAGTTCCTGATTGAGGCGGTACTGGTCTGTATTTTAGGCGGGATCTTGGGTGTGCTTTTATCCTTAGGTATTGGACAGCTGATTGGTCATTTTGCTAGTGGTACCTTCCAGATGGCCTATTCAACCACATCGATTATTGCAGCCTTTGTCTGTTCCAGCATGATCGGGATTATCTTTGGCTTTATCCCGGCCCGTAATGCAGCACAGCTTAATCCTGTCGATGCACTTTCTCGCGAATAAGGATACTTAGAATGCAAATGAATTTTACCAAACTTATCGCTAGTCTTATTTTAACTGGATCATTAGTGGGTTGTGCTGCGGTCGTCAAAACACCCTATGAACAGCCTGCCGTAAATATTCCAGGCAATTTCCAGAACAGTAAAGCACTCAGCCAGCAGGTGCATGCCGATGTTTATGCCGATCAATGGTGGACTTTATTTGGCGATGCGCAGCTGAATCAGTTGGTCAATCAGGTGCTAACCAGCAATACCGATTTGGCGGTTGCCGGAATTAACTTGCAGCAGGCACGTTTACAGGCTGGTTTGGCAAAAAACCAGCAAGGTCCACGGGTCAGCTCAAGCGTATCGGCAGGACATACGGTTGACTTAAATTCTGGTGATGATGCTTCACGCGGCCTGTCTGTAAGTGGTGGCGTAAGCTATGAACTGGACTTGTTCGGCAAACTGGCTCGGCAAACTGAAGCCAGCCGATGGGAAGCCTTAGCCACCGAACAAGACTTGCAAGCTACTGCACAAAGTCTGATTGGCACTACGGCAAATTTATATTGGCAGTTGGGTTATCTGAATGAACGATATCAAATTGCCCAGCAAAACCTGGCCAGCACGCAAAAAACCTTTGAGCTGGTTCGTACCCAATACCGTGCCGGTGCAGTTTCCGGTCTGGACTTAACCTCAGCTGAACAGTCGGTGCAAAGCCAAAGAGCAACCTTAAGCCAGATTGAACAGCAAAAAGTAGAAACCAGAACGGCTTTGGCAGTGTTGATGCAGCAACCAGTGCAACAACTCAATATTACTGAGCCGCAGCATTTACCGCGTATTGCTTTACCGGCAATTTCTGCAGGCTTACCGGCAGCCCTGTTGTCACGTCGTCCGGATTTGCAAGCCAGTGAACTGCGTTTACGCAAGGCACTTGCCAGCAAAGATGCCACCAAAGCCAGTTATTACCCTTCGATTAATTTGACCGGAAACTTAGGCTCTTCCAGCACCTCTTTAACCAACCTGTTGCAAAACCCGGTATTAACCCTAGGTGCGAACCTTAGCCTGCCGTTCTTGCAATATAACGACATGAAAAAAGACCTGGCGATCAGTAATCTGGATTATGAAAAAGCGATTGTGCAGTATCGTCAAAGTCTGTTTCAGGCCTTTGCCGATGTTGAAAATGCACTATCGGCCCGTACCGAGTTAAACAAACAAGTGGCTTTGCAAGAACGCAATGTGCAGCTTGCCGAGAAAACTGAACGTTTGACTGAAGTACGTTACCGTAACGGTGCCATCGCCCTGAAAAACCTGCTCGATGCTCAGGAAACCACACGTAATGCACGTTTGGCTTTGGTTCAAACCAAACAGAGCCAATACAATGCCTATGTCACCTTGATGCAGTCTTTAGGCGGTAGCCCAATCAAGCCATTGCCTTAAATTAAAAGTAAAATAAAAAAAGATGCCCCAGTGGCATCTTTTTTTATCAGAAAAATTCCTGATGAAATTTTCTATTTGACTGCTTTTAGCTTTTTAAAAATTAAAAGCTCGGACGGTAATATTTATAGGTCAGACCTTTTTCATTATAAACATCATAACTTTTTTGCTTAAAGTCAGAGACCCATTGCTTGCCATTAAATCCTGCAATGTGTCCATACACATGCTTGCCAGTTCGATCAATAATATAAATATCACCTTCTTTAGGTGCATCGAATTTAGGATTAATTTGTCGATAGCCAATTTTCATTAAAGTATTACCCCAGTCTGCCGCAGCAACAGGATGACTTTGGAACCGTGCACCGGCTGATTCCAAAGCTAGTCGGATACTTTTGGCACACTTTTTTGAACTGGTATTTGAGGAAATTCCCTGCAAGAAATCGGTAAATTTATTGATATCTATGCGCTGTCCATTCTTGGCAAGCATATTATTTTTTTGTGTTGCTTCAACAGTCTGCGATTCTTTATATTTTTTAGAATTTCTACCCGATTGGGAACGAATTATGATGTTTGCCTGAACAGGAGCATGTACTTCACTCATGTTTACATTATGATCATAAGCCATTCTTTACCAAACACTCCCAGGCCTTTAACGACCAGCTTTTCACTCATTTCGACGGCAAGATAGTAAACCCTAAAATGTGATTTTTCATGTAATAAATGTAATCAAATATAAACAAATCCCTTAAAATCGAGTTAAATGATTAATTTTTGTTAGCTTTTATAAATACAAAAATCCATAAATTTAATTTATGCTCACTTAATCAGCTATATGCTGTCTTTGAGTTTAGAGTCTTGCATTCATAAATTGATGAGATTGAATGGAATCAATGAAAAAATGACAGATACACTACATTTTCGATGCCTTGTTAAAATACGCTGAATGCCATTCAGCATCTGGAAGATGTGTTGAGCACTTTATAGCGATTGCGATATAGAATTTGTGATGCATGTTCAGAAATACTGGATATAAAAATTTCACTATTTTTTTATTTTGATCATTTTTAAGCCAAGCTGATGCAGTTGAAGCTTGATCCTTATAACAAACTCAAAAAAGCCAAGAAACATATTAAAATCATCGCATTAAAATAAATATAAAGATAATTTGAATTTCCTCAGACTTGAGGAGATACAGTTTCTTGTAAAAAAAGGCTAATATGTGCGGTTAGTAAATATATTCTAATGAGAGAGACATGCGCCAATATCTTGACCTACTCCAACACATCCTCGACAACGGTGGCGACAAAGGCGACCGTACCGGTACAGGGACGCGTTCAGTGTTCGGTCACCAAATGCGCTTTGACCTTTCTCAAGGTTTTCCTTTACTGACCACCAAAAAAGTACATTTCCGCTCCATCGTGATTGAACTGCTGTGGTTTCTCAAAGGCGATACCAACGTTAAATATTTGCAAGACAACAAAGTGACCATTTGGGATGAATGGGCTACTGCAGAGCAAACTGCCCGTTTTGGCCGTCCTGAAGGTGAACTCGGTCCAGTCTATGGTCATCAGTGGCGTAATTTTGGCGCAACTAAAAAAGAAAATGGTTTATATGAACAGGATGGTTTTGACCAGATTAAATGGCTAATTAATGAGATTAAAACTAACCCAAATTCACGCCGTTTAATTGTGTCCGGCTGGAATCCGAATGAAGCAGGCAATGTCGCGCTTCCGCCTTGCCATACCCTGTTCCAGTTTTTTGTCCAGAATGGCAAACTGTCTTGCCAGCTGTATCAACGTAGTGCGGATGTGTTCCTAGGCGTTCCATTTAATATTGCCAGCTACGCGCTGCTGACGCACATGATTGCGCAAGTGTGCGGCTTGGGTGTGGGCGACTTTGTCTGGACTGGTGGCGATACCCATTTATATACCAACCATTTTGAACAGGCCAAATTGCAGCTCAGCCGTGAGCCGATGGAACTTTGCCAATTAAAGCTAAATCCTGAAATCCAAGACATCTTCGATTTTAAATTTGAAGATATTGAAATTGTGGGTTACGAATCACACCCAGGGATTAAAGCGCCGGTTGCGGTTTAATTTTTCTAATTAGTCATTCTACTCAATTCCTAATCCCCCTAAATCCCCCTTTAAAAAAGGGGGACTCAAATAAAACAAACGGGGGGGATAATAGTCAGATAAGGCGAACTTTATGACATTCCAAAATTTAGAAGTGGTGCATGTTGTAGCTATGGATCAGCAACGCTGCATTGGTAAAAATAATGACTTGCCTTGGCATATTTCTGCTGATCTCAAGCACTTTAAGGAAATCACTCAAGGTGGTGTGGTGGTCATGGGCCGCAAGACTTTAGAGTCTATGGGGCGTACCTTACCGAAGCGTGTCAATTGGATCATTACCCGTGACACCAGCTGGTCATTTGAAGGGACTAAAGTTGCCCACTCGATTGAAGATGCTTTGGCTCAAGCAGTAGCCGATGTCAAAGCCTCAGAAAAGCCTGATGCGGTCTTTGTGATTGGTGGCGGAGAAATCTTTAAACAAACTATGGATATTGCAGACCGCCTGGAACTGACCCATGTCGAACTGAATGTTCAAGGCGATGCCTACTACCCGGAAATTCCGGCTGAATTTAAAAAAGTCGCTTCAGAACAACATATTGACGACAAAACTGGGATTGCTTTTGAGTTCGCAACTTACCGAAAATAAAGGCAATAATTATAGATAACAGTCAAATATGCATAATATTGGAACAAGAGAATTCCTTCTTGCTTTGGGCATGGTGCTATTCCATAGCGTGTTCAGTCTTTTCGTTATTATGTCCTCTATTTGGCTGTGTCTGGCCTTGTGGTTTCAGGAACCGCTTGGCTGGTTAATGACCCGCGTATTGATTGGAATCTGGATTGCCTTTGCTTTGAGCATTCTCGGCCTCTATATCAGCCAGCATTGGTTTAACCGTCAAACTGACGTCCTGATCTATGTTGTGGTTTTTCTCATCGGCTTATTCTGGTATTTTGCTCTGGAAGCCAGGCAGGATCGTGACTGGAATCCGGAAGTTGCCCAAGTGCTGACTTATCAGCAGCAGGGCGATCAGGTGACCTTACACAAGGTACGCAACTTTAACTGGCATGCTGATGGCAGTTATGATGAGCGCTGGGAAACTCGGCACTTTGATTTAAACCAGATCACCGGTGTCAATATCATTACTTCCTACTGGATGGGGCCACGGATTGCTCATACCCTGGTCAGTTTTGATTTTGCCAATAGCCAACCCCTGACATTTTCGATTGAAATTCGCAAACAACAAAATGAAGAATTTTCCACCTATGGCGGTTTTTTTAGAAAATATGAACTCAGCCTGATTGCGGCAGATGAAAAGGACCTGATCTATACCCGCAGCAATATTCGTGGCGAACACGTCTATTTCTTCCCGGTGAATATGTCGAAAAGCGAAATACGTGCCCTGTTTGAAGAATATCTGGGTAAAGCCAACGAATTAAAGCAGCAACCCAAATGGTACAACAGCCTGACCAGTAACTGCACCACGCTGGTGTTTGACATGGTACGGGCGATATCTCAAAGACCTTTACCCACAGATTACCGCCTGCTGGCTTCAGGCTATTTACCCAATTATCTCTATGACTTAAATGCTATTTCACATGACTTAAGCATGAAACAGTGGTACGACATCGCTTATATCAACCCGCGCGTGAGCCATTTGAAACATCTTTCCAGTAGCCAGTATTCAAGCCTGATTCGTCAGGGCGTACCCAAACCAATAACGGACGAATGAGCTGAATTTAAAAAAGTAAAAATAGATAAAACATAGATTTAACCCTAGTGAAAAGACTGTTTTTTTGTTTATATAGACCATAGATTAAATCAAAAACGAGAATCCAATATGTTAAAAAAATTCTTTGCTGTAGGCATACTGGGCGCTGCAATTGCTTTGACAGCTTGTCAAAGCACACCAAATGCCGCTTCTAATATTGAGGCGGCAAACTTGATGCAACTACAAAATCGTACCTGGATTGTCACCTATATTGGCAATACTGAAATCAAGACAGTAGCAACCGCCCGTAATATTCCAAGCTTACAATTTGATGCAGCAAGCAAACGGATCAGTGGTGCCGATGGTTGTAACCGGATTATGGGCAGCTATGAAGCGGGTCGAGATACCTTGGTACTCAGTCAAATGGCAGGCACCAAAATGGCCTGTCTGGACAATAACAACCTGTCTGAACAATTTAATGCAGCTTTGGCAAAAGTCGCCAACTATCAGGTTTTTGGCAAAACCCTTAAACTGCTTGATCGCCACGGCAATGTGGTACTGCAATTTACCAGCCCGGTACAACCACGTTAAATCGTTCAAATAAAAGCCTGAAAGCTCAGGCTTTTGTGTTTAAAATGTTTAAATACATTTTAGCTTCATAGAAAGCCCCTATATTAAAAACAATAAACAAATACAGGATAAAGTTATGCAACAGGCCTTATTGGGTGGTGGATGCTTCTGGTGTGTCGAAGCCATATTTTTACAGCTAAAAGGGGTGGAAAAAGTGGTCAGTGGTTATGCCGGCGGCCATACAGAACACCCAAGTTATGATGATATTTGTCGTGGCGACACCCACCATGCAGAAGTCATTTTGATTGATTATGACGAAACCCAAATCAGCTTTTCCCAACTTTTGGATGTGTTTTTTGCTACCCATGATCCAACGACCTTAAACCGTCAAGGCAATGATATTGGCACCCAATACCGTTCCGTGATTTATTATTTTAATGCTGAACAACAACAGCAGGCAGAGCAAGCGATTGAGCATTTAAAAGCGGAAGGCCTGAATATTGTGACCGAGCTCAGCCCCGCACCGAAGTTCTACCCGGCGGAAGAATATCATCAAAATTTCTTTGCCCGAAACCCTGCTCAAGGCTACTGTAATTTCGCCATTCCACCGAAATTAATGAAATTACGCAGCAAGTTTCAAGACTTGCTTAAATCTGAATAAATGCTCTTTTCAGCTGCGATCAAACATAAAAAAAGCGACCCTCAAGGTCGCTTTTTTAAGACTAGACACAAATTAGTTATCACTCATAAAGGCAATATCACTGAGCCCGGCTTCGCTCGCACGTGACATCACTTGTGCAACCGTGTCATAGCGTGATTCTTTATCTGCACGAAGTTGAACGGTTGGTTTACGTTCCGCCTGCCCCGCTTCATTAAAGCGAGTTTGCAATTCTTCAAGGCTAATGACCTGATCATTCCAGGCCACTTCACCCTTGGCATTAATACTGACGGTGATGGCCTTCGGTGGCGGTTCGGTAATTTCCGCCGTGGTTTTTGGCAAGGTTAATGGAATTGATGGGTTAGCAACGGTTGCTGTCACCAGGAAGATGATCATCAATACCAACATAATATCGATCAGTGGAATGAGGTTCATCTCATTCATACCTACATCGTTGTCTTCGCCCAATTGAAAGCCCATTAAGCTTGACCTCCAACCAAATTATTTGCTGTTGATTTAGATGCTACCTGAGCTGCGCTGTCTTGCTGCAACATGGTATCAATCAACAGACTGTGCGCCTGGTCTTGTAACTCATGCGCCAAACCGCGGTTCACACGGGTACAAATGTTATAAGCCAATACTGCAGGAATCGCTACTGCCAAACCCAGACCGGTCATAATCAAGGCTTCACCTACTGGTGTTGCGACTTGAGCCAAGCCTGCCTGACCACTTTTACCTACTGCAACCAGTGCATGGAAAATACCCCAAACCGTACCAAACAAGCCCACAAAAGGTGCCAGTGAAGCAATTGTACCCAACACTGCCACGCCTTTTTCTGCATTGGCTTTTTCAGCTGAAATTTGACGCAACAAAGCCTGTTCTGCTACGGCTTTACGTTGCTCAAAATTTAAAGGTGCAAATTTTGCTTTTAACTTGCTTAAGGCCTGAGAAAGTTGAGCATAAGCCTGTTGCTTCAGTTGGCGAGTCCCCATTACACGTAAAACGAAGATGGTCCATGTCGTAATTGACATTGCCAATAACACGAAATACAGCGTTTTACTCACTGCATCAGCATGTTGCCAATAAACTGAAAAGTTCATACTCGAACTCCTGATAAATGTTAGCCGTTAGGATTCAAGGTCAATTCTAATGGCAGGTTAGCCTTGATTGGATAAGCCACGCCATTTTCTTTGTACGGTTTGAATTTGGAACTACGCACTGAGCGTAAAATCTTTTCATCTAAAGCAGGTAAACCACTTGAGCGTGTAATGCGCGCCGAAGTAATCACCCCTTTTTCATTTGCTTCAATATATACCACGGCATTACGCGTTTGACCTTCCAAGTCGCTATTGCTATAGGACGGTCGTGGCGAACGGCTCCATTGCACGCCTGAACCAATCACAACACTTTTTGGAGCTGGCGGTGCAGGTGGCGATGGTGGTGCAACTGGCGCTGGCGGTGCAACCGGTGCAGGTGGTGGAGTTACCGGTGCAGGTTTCACCACTCTGGTTTCAGAAACTGTTGTTGTTACTGTAGGTTTAGGCGGTGCTTCAACCGGTTTGATCACCAGTTTTGGGGTATCTGCTTTTTTAACCTGTTGAACCTTCTCTACCTTTTTCGGCGGTGGTGGAAGCTGTTTTTCGACAATTTTAACTTCTTTCACCGGCTTCGGCTTCGGCTGCTCTTTTTTAGGTTCAGCTTTTGGCTTTGGCGGTAGAGGTTTTGGCGGTTCCTGAATTTTAACGAAGCGAACTTTCAAGGGTTCTTTTTCAATCGGCTTCAATTCGGGTGTTTTTATTTGTCCGACCGCCCACAACACACCCATGTGACCAACCACAACAGCAATAAGCGCCGTAATAATTTTCTTTTTCATCGGATTGGGAGTTTGCATATTTAGAGCGGAAGATTGACTCATTAAAATCAGTTACCTAATTTAAGCGATTGTTGATCAATTAAGATTTAAGCAATCAGGCTCATCGGTTAGTACAATTAAAGCACGCCAATAATAAATGAGAAGTGTTTTCATTTGCAACTATTAAAATGCCAGTTTTGATGAGTTTTTTGAATCGAAAACAAAAAAGGCATGCTTAAAACATGCCTTTTAAATTGATAGTTATAACAATACTTATTGGAAAACAACAGTTTTGTTGCCATCGACAATGATACGATCTTCAAGATGCCATCTTACTGCACGAGCCAAAACATTTCGTTCCACATCTTGTCCGAGTTCACGCAACTGCTCCACGGTAAAATCGTGATTGACACGTTCTACATCCTGTTCAATGATCGGGCCCTGATCGAGGTCAGCAGTCACATAATGCGCTGTTGCACCAATCAGTTTCACCCCTTTGTCATAGGCCTGTTTATATGGATTGGCACCGACAAAGGCTGGCAAGAAGGAATGGTGAATATTGATGATTTTCATTTCCCACTTTTGCACGAATTCTTCATCCAGAATCTGCATGTAACGCGCGAGGATCAGTAAATCATTACCCTGCATGATTTCATCAATCTGGCTATAGGCTTCACGTTTGTTTTCTTTATTGACCGGAACAACTTCAAATGGAATGCCAAAGTTTTCTACCGCTTCACGCAAGGTGTCATGGTTCGATACCACCTTGGTGATTTCGCACGGTAAACCGCCACGCGCATGGCGCCATAACAGTTCAAGCAAGGCATGATCTACTTTAGAAACCAGAATCCCGACTTTTTTCACATCACTGACCAGTGCCAGACGCCAGTGCATTTCATAGCGCTCGGCTACATTGGTCGCAAAAGTCTGGGTCAGACTTTCTTTACGGCTTTGCAGATTGTCCAGTTCAAACTCAACACGCATGAAATAACGCCCGCCTTGAGCTTCAGTTGCGTATTGATCAAGTGCGGTAATATTTGCTCCCTGATGATACAAAAAGCTCGAAACAGCTTGCACGATACCTGGTTTATCTTCACAAGTAATCAATAAACGTGCTGTGTTAGCAGTGGACATATTCATGTTGGTTAATATCACTAATCAGTTAAATTGAAAAACAAGCCGAGTATTCTAACGCTTTTTGCAGGCTTTCTAAATAGGCTAGCTCGCATCATGTTTTTTTGCTTGAGGACAAACTCTCAAAAAGCTCTGAAGGGCCAAATGTTTCGAGTAAATGTTCATAGGTATGACGGCTTTCACCACGCAAGTAAGCCCCTTCCAGGAACACCATTTGACGCAATGCCTGCCACACCCATTTTTCTTCCAGATGGTTCGAATCGGTAATATGACCCGACATGTACAGGAAGTTGGTCCAGTTGGTCAAAACAATCCACAAGTTAATAATCAGGGCTTCAATTTCTGAATCCGTCATTTCCATCAAGCCAGCATTGACGAAGGCCTTATAGATTTTTTGTCCCTGCTGCATCACCTGACCGGCAAAACGTGGATACATTTTTCGAAAATCTTCATTGCTTTCAACCAAATGATAAACATCACGATGCAAAAAGCGATAGGCCCAAAGCTGGCTGCTGAGCACCTGAAAATAGCGAATTTTATCATTAGCATCGAGCGCACGATCATCAGGCAGTGCCAGCATGTCCAAAGTTTCGCTTTGGTACTGCTCCATCAACTCTTTGATGATTTCGCTTTTATTGCGAAAGTGGTAATACAAATTACCCGGGCTCATATTCAGTTCAGCTGCAATATGATTGGTTGTTACAGAACGCTCACCGCGCTCGTTAAATAACTGTAAGCTGAGTTGCAAAATACGTTCTTTGGTTTTCACCGTTTTGGAGTGAGACATCCTAAAGTAACCATTCATTCAATAGGTTAGCTAGCTAACACATAAAGTAACTTGACTATTTAGAGCTTTTACTCTAAAAATTAAATTAATCGCTTTTTATTTAATGGTAGCAGGTCATGAACAGTCAAACAAAAACAACTTCAATGACACCACATTCGTTTAATATTCAGCACTTACACGACGTGCTAGAACAGCAAAAGCACGCTTATCTACGTTATCCCCTACCATCGGCAAAGGAACGTATTGATCGTTTAGCGCGTCTAAAGCGTATCTTAGTTAAATATCAAGATCAATTTGCCGAAGCAATTAATCAAGACTATGGTAACCGTTCTATTGGCGAAACCAAAATCGGTGAATTACTCACCTGCCTTGAACAGATTAAATATTATAGCAAGCATTTGACCAATTGGATGAAACCATCGAAACGTCATGTTGGAATTATCCATCAGCCGGCAAAAGCCTGGGTTCAATATCAACCTTTGGGTGTAGTCGGGATTATTGCCCCATGGAACTATCCTTTATTATTGTCGGTTGGTCCATTAATTTGTGCAATTGCGGCCGGCAATCATGCCATGATCAAGATCTCCAGTGCTTCCAGCCATTTTGGTCGTGCTTTGGAAAAAGCATTGGGCGAAGCATTTCCAACTGAACTTGTGGCTGTGATCAATGGTGGCGGTCCAGTTTCCGATGCGTTTAGCCATTTGGCCTTTGATAAAATTATTTTTACCGGTTCAACCGAAATTGGTAAAACGGTCATGGCAGCAGCCGCAGAAAACCTGGTGCCTGTGATTTTGGAATTAGGTGGAAAGTCCCCTGTTCTGGTTCACCCATCTATTGATTTAGAAGATGTGGCACAGCGTCTGGCTGCAGGAAAACTCTGGAATTCAGGTCAGACCTGTGTAGCTCCCGACTATATGTTCCTGCCTAAAGGAAGAACTGCCGAATTTATTGACCACTTTAAAGCCTGCGTAGAAGAGATGTATCCAAGTATTGAATACAATCAGGATTACACCTCGATTATTAATGACAAACAATACAACCGCCTGCAAGGTTATCTGGAAGATGCACGTGCGCAGGGCGCCAAAATTATTGAATTAAATCCGGCACATGAAGATTTAAGCAAGGTTCGAAAAATTGCACCGACTTTATTGACCGGTGTAACGACTGAAATGCGCATTATGAAGGAAGAGATCTTTGGTCCAATCCTTCCTATTCTAGAATATGATCAAATTGACGATGTTATTGACTTTATTAATAGCCGTCCTCGTCCTCTTGCATTATACTATTTCGACTTTGATCAAGCTCGTGCCGACTATGTCGCACAGCATACTCATTCAGGGCATTTCGGGCAGAATATGGTATTGACCCATGTCGCACAGGATGACTTACCTTTTGGTGGAGTCGGTGCTTCAGGTATGGGCAAATATCATGGTCCAGAAGGTTTCTTCAGTTTGTCGCATGAACGGTCAGTGATGTCTAATCCAAAGCTGTATAGCTTAAAATTCATTCTCCCACCGTTTAATAAGCCGATTCACAAACTAATTTCGAAGACCCTTCTTCGATAACTGATCAAGGCATGATCTATCACACCTGATCATGCCACGTTTTTCTTAAATTCGCTTGTCTTTTAAGCGTATTTTTGGTATAAAACGCCCCTTGAATGATTTCATCCGTTTACTTTTAATGACTAGCCGCACAATCGGTGCTGTCTAGCAATGGAGTTCACCATGTCTAAGGTTTGCCAAGTTACCGGCAAGCGTCCAGTCGTTGGCAACAACGTCTCGCACGCCAATAACAAAACCAAACGCCGGTTCGAGCCGAACCTGCATCACCACCGTTTCTGGTTAGAAAGCGAAAAACGTTTCGTACGTCTTCGTTTAACCACTAAGGGTATGCGTATTATCGACAAATTGGGCATTGAAAAGGTTGTTGCTGATCTTCGTGCTCAAGGTCAAAAGATCTAAGGAGTCAGTACAATGCGTGATAAAATTCGTCTAGTTTCTTCAGCTGGTACAGGTTATTTCTATACTACGACTAAGAACAAACGTACTATGCCGGAAAAAATGGAAATCAAAAAATTTGATCCAAAAATCCGTCAGCACGTAATCTTCAAAGAAGCTAAAATTAAATAATTTTGACTTCTTTAAAAAAGCGACCCTTCCGGGTCGTTTTTTTTTGCATTTTTTTTGCTCGACTTGCTACACTTTCAGACATTCTTTTTTGGCATTTTTTGTGCTTATTCTTTTTACCCTTAACTTTGGCTTAAGGAGTTTTTAGTGCCTCATGATGTAGATCTTATTATATTACTTGCCGTTGGCTTTGGACTGGCGCTTATTTTTGGCTATATTGCTGCGCGTATCCGTCTTCCCCCTCTCATTGGCTATTTAGTTGCGGGTATTTTGATTAGCCCGAATACCCCGGGCGTGGTGGGAGATATTCATCTTGCCAACCAGCTGGCTGAACTTGGGGTCATGTTCCTGATGTTTGGTGTCGGGATGCACTTTTCCCTAAGCGATCTGATGCAGGTACGGCGCATTGCCTTACCAGGTGCGGTGCTGCAAATCGCGGTAGCAACCTTACTGGGCATAGGCGTTTCCATGATCTGGGGCTGGAACTTTGGCTCGGCACTGGTTTTTGGTCTAAGCCTGTCCTGTGCCAGTACGGTAGTCCTACTTAAAGCCTTGGGAGACCGGGGTCTGATCAACTCTGTGAATGGTAAAATTGCCGTAGGCTGGTTATTGGTTGAAGATCTGGTCATGGTACTGGCCTTGGTACTGCTTCCTGCTACAGCCGTTTTACTGGGGGGAACAGCAATTGCCGGCTCAGACCCTAATGCCAACATCTGGATGACTTTAGCTGTCACATTATTAAAAGTGGCGGGCTTTATTGCCTTTATGCTGATCGTTGGCAAACGTCTGGTGCCATTGATTATGCAGGTCGTGGCACGCTTGGGATCACGTGAGCTGTTTACCCTAACCGTAGTGGCAGCTGCAGTCTCCATTGCCTTTGGTGCCTATAAAATATTTGGGGTTTCCATGGCACTTGGGGCATTCTTTGCCGGGATGGTGGTCAAAGAATCCGATTTCAGCCACCGAGCAGAAGAAGAAACCTTACCTTTACGTGAAATTTTCTCGATTTTATTCTTTGTGTCAGTGGGAATGCTGTTTGATCCGATGATTTTAGTGCAGCAACCCTGGCATGTGCTTGCCGTGGTGGCCATTATCATGATTGGCAAGACCATTGCCGCGATGGCACTGGTGCTGTTCTTCCGTTATCCCATTAATACTGCATTAACAGTAGGTGCCAGCCTTGCACAAATTGGCGAATTTTCCTTTATTCTGGCGACCTTAGGGGTTTCACTGCATCTGTTGTCTTTAGATGGTCAAAACCTGATTTTAGCCGGTGCACTCATCTCCATTACCTTAAACTCTTTTGTGTTTTCTGCGATTGAACCGGTACAAAACTGGATTCGTGAACGCTCGCATTTGGCCCGTTTACTGGAACGTAGCGGTGACCCACTGTCCATGTTGCCAGATGAAGTTTCACAAGAGTACTTGCGTGATCAGGTGGTGATTGTCGGTCATGGTGAAGTCGGTCGTCGTATTACTAAATCCTTAATGGCACAAGACATTAAGGTGGTGATTGCTGAAGAAAACCGTGAAATTGTTGAAAGTCTGCGTGCCAAAGGGATTGCTGCGGTATCGGGGCATGCGACCGAAGCCGGGGTACTTATTCAGGCACATATTCAACATGCACGCCTGCTGGTACTTTCTCCTATGGATATTCTGGATATTCATAAAATTGTCGATATTGCTAAAACATTGAATCCACAAATTCAAGTTTTGGTCTGTGCCGAAAGCAAGGAAGAAGCTGAAGTAATCCGTCGCGAAAATATTGGTCAGGTTTATTTTGCCAAAGAAGAAATGGCTATCAACATGACCAACCATATTTTAAATCAGATTCAGATTGCGCATCATCAAGCACCGACCCATTAATCAGCAAACCATAAAAAAGCGCACATCGGTGCGCTTTTTTACATTTATAGAGGGTTAACTCATATATTTGGGTTGTTCATCAACAATTTCGGCCTGCCATTCATTAACCTGCTTTTCCATCATTGCGAACAAGGCTGCTTGCACCATATGCTGGGCAATTACTGGTGTCTGATCACCAAGTAACGCTTTGACTTCATCATTAAACTGAATTTTGACGAGCGGTTCTTTTTCAGAGCCTGCATTTCGCAATGCTAACTCACCACCTTCAAGTTGAACAAGTTCCAAAATCGCTTCTTGATTACCAAATAATTCTTTCAAATGTTCTATAGACATATATCCTCCATGTTCAACATGGTGGCAAAGAGCAGTTGCGCTTTGCATTGCTAGACTATTTTATATATAAGGCCTATGACAGAAACTTCAAGCACATTGGTCGTAAAGTTTAAAATTCAACCATCTCATTGCGAAATCCATCAATGAGTTGAGTCAAATCACGATGCCATTCACGCAATATTTTGGTATCCGGCAACCAGGCCTGTGGAGTTTGGGTCACTTTAATAATCAGGTTGGAAGATGTCTCATCTTCAGGTTCCGGTGCACTCGGTTCCGGTGCATATTGGCACATACGGTAGGCACGTTTTAGCTCGGCAATAAAACCCTGTTTAGCCAGCTGCTGCATTACGGTCACTTCAGGCGAGATCTGTCCTTTTTCTGCCATGTGCTCTTCAATAGACTTCAATGTTGGGGCAAAGTCGTTTAAACGGTAGTAACGCACCAACTCTTGCAGAAATGCCAATACTGCACCATGCAGGTGAAATACAGCAGCTTCGCGATGGGCCTGCGCCTGTTGAACATGATCTGTTTGTTCTGCTTGTTGGCATGCAAGACGGGCAAAATACAATTTTTGATTGGTACGATCCGCATGAAAGCGCGCAACACGAGACATGGTGATTTCCTAAATTTTGGCGTGAGTTACATCGCTAAGATTAAACTTAATCTTGTCCAATTCACAATAAAAATTATGCATGATCCATTTCAATGAAATAGATTTTGCGCTTTGCCTGCACTGCAATGGGCGGATCAATAGGACGTACATTACTGATTTCCCAAGCCCAATATCCTGCTGCCCAGTATGTAGCGCTCGCTGCTTCAATTTCATCTTTACGCCAGGGATGAACGGCTTCAATATCTACAATTGCCACAGCCATGCCTGCTTCTTCATCCCCTGCTTTGCTCAGGTAGTTTTTATTTTCCACAATCACCAAATCTTTTAAGGGTAACTGTTCAGGTTGCCATGAGCGTATTTCCAGTCGCTTTTGCCTTTGAGCAATGTGCTGTCCAGCCGGTGTAACGATTGAAAGTGCAGCAAAATTCCGTTTCATTTTTTATCCATAAAAAAAGGAGCCAAGCTCCTTTTATTGTTTATTCTGCTGCGGGCTTGTCTTCCGCCTGTTTCACACGGATACCCTGTCCATGCAAACGCAAAGTATTTAAGCCTTTAATCGCTTTAACTGCTTCACGGCCATGCGGCATTTCCACAAAAGCAAAACCTTTTGATTTACCTGTTGCAGCGTCTAAAACCAAAGTGCATGAATCTACCGTGCCATATTGCTTGAACAACTCAAGCAATTCAGCTTCTGTCACTGTACGTTCTAAATTTCGAACTAAAATTTTCATCTGATGACCTTAAAATAGGCTAAAAAAACCAAAAAGCACTCGCCTACTTACTTTTTGCACTTCAATATATCGGGATAGTTTAATCGAGATCGATACCAAAATCTAAATTAATCGATTGCCGTTCAATTAAAGCACTTTTCACGGTTTGCTGACGCGGCTTGTAATGGGTTTCGGTGGTACAAAGATTGCGGGTCAAATCATTGAGGAAATAACTTTCAACTTTACGCCCCTGTTCATCCACCTGATCCCGCGCCCACAGATTCAGATTCTGCTTGGTTAAAATCAGTTCATTTTTGGCACGGGTCAAAGCCACATACAAGACCCGGCGCTCTTCTTCCACTTCATCAAAATTGCCTTGTGCGCGTGCATGCGGATACTGTCCGGCAGAAACATTGGCGACATAGCAAATCTTCTGTTCTGTACCCTTGGCAGAATGGATAGTAATTAGCGTCACTACATCATCTTCAGACTGGCGTTCAATTTCACTGATCGATACCGGATCGAGCACATATTCTTCCAGAAACTCACTCAGCTGGTCCTGTTTGGTGGCCAGTTGTTTGACCAGATCAAAATCACCCATGCGTTTCGACCAGTCTTTCTTGGCGTAATTTTCTTCCAGCTGCTCCAGCAGGGCTTCTATACCCAAAGTCACACAGGCCTGCACCTGATCTTTTAATACCGACATCTGCTTCATGATGAGCAGGGTTTTTTCGGGAATCCGGCCAAATTTCTCCAGTTTTTCAAAAATCAGTTCGGCATCGTCTTGCTGCAATAACTGCTGTGCCAGCTTGCTTGCTCCTACATCGCCCACGCCATTCCATAAGGTCAGGAAACGCATCCAGGCAATATCATCCAGAGGATTGGCAATCACCCGCAACAAACTGAGCAGGTCTTTAACATGCGCAGTTTCCAGAAGCTTCATGCCGCCAATAAAACGGTACGGTACATTGGCCTGAATAAAAGCCGCTTCGATGTGACGCGCAGCAAAACTGGAACGAACCAGCACCATATGATCATGCCACGGCGTACCTTCCAGAAAATGCCGTTCTTTAATATCGATGGCAATCCACTTGGCTTCATCAAACTCGTTCGGGAAAATATGCAGTTTGGGTTTAATGCCCTCTCCACGATGCGCATCCAGACGTTTGTCATACCGGATTGGACTCTGATCCAGCAGCCAGTTAGACAGGTCCAGAATTTGCTGGGTAGAGCGATAATTCTGTTCCAGTTTAAAAATCTGTGCATCCGGTACGCGTTCTTTAAAATGATGGATATTTTCAAAGTCCGCACCACGAAAACCGTAAATGGACTGGGCATCATCCCCTACGCAAAACAGACTGACTTTATCTTTTAAAGGTTCCAGCAACGCCCATTGCAGTGGATTGGTATCCTGCATTTCATCGACCAGCATATGCTGGCAAATCGAGGCAACATAATCGGTGAGGCCTTCAGATTGCGCCAGTGCTGATGCTACCACCGCCAAAATATCGTCATAATCCAGAAAGCTACGCGCACGTTTTCGTGCCTCGTATTCTTTCATGATTTCAGCAATTTGATCTTTATATTCCAGAAATTCTGGATGCTGTTTTTCTAAAGAAATGCTGAGCTTTTGTCGGGTATTGCGGGCGAAAGAATACAGGTCACACAGCTGCTGCGGCTTAGGTAAGGCATTGGGATTTTTTTTGTCATCCTTGCCGCGAATCAGGCGGAACATCATCAACTGATCATCACGATCAATAATCGAAAATTGTTCCAGACCAAAAGCTTTAGGAATACGGCGCAGCAAATACATGCAAAAAGTATGAAAGGTGGATGCGCGCAAGCCCTTGGCCTGATCACCCAAAGCCAGTTCCACCCGTGCCACAATTTCACTGGCGGAACGACGGGTAAAGGTCAGAATCTGAATCTGGTTTGCTGGCACCCCCTGATCAATCAGATAGGCTGCCCGAGCCACAATGGTTTTGGTTTTGCCACAGCCTGCCCCTGCAAGTACCAGACTGTGCTTTGATTCAGTCGTGGCAGCCTGTTTTTGTTGCGGGTTTAATTCATTAATCAGGGTGGCTAAACTCATGGTGTCTCATCGTGCTAGGTAGACGAATAGTTTAACAGAGCTGGCCATAAATCTGAGATTGATCTACTTAAAAATTGAATCTATCCCTATATTCTGCCATCCAGAAAGGCGACATGGATGTCGCCTGTTGAACAGTGAAACAGGGATGTTGAATCAGTTCAACACAGGATTTTTGTTACCTTGCGAAGCAGCGCTTCTCATCCTTGAAAAGTAAAGCAATGCCTACAAAAATCATTCTGTCTTCTGCACGTCAAATGTGGCTGTATCCAAATTATTCATAATCTCTAAAGCAATGTTCATTACTGTAGTTTCCAAATGCCTTTCCGCATTTTTTAATGCATCCTCCAAATCACAATCTGGTGGATTAATACCGATAATCTGAGTAAAACCTTCCTTATAAAGCTCTTCAACTCCCTCACCAACTATGCCTGCAAAGGCGATTACAGGCTTATGCAAACGCTTTGCTACTTGTGCCACACCAAACGGTGTTTTACCAAATTTGGTTTGGAAATCAATTTTACCTTCACCGGTCAATACATAATCTGCTTGGGCAATTTTTTCAGCCAGATGAGTCTGCTCAATCATCAGTTCTACTCCAGATTGAATCTTTGCCCCTGTAAACACCATCAAACCGAAGCCTAAACCGCCTGCTGCACCTGCTCCCGCAATCTTTCGACAATATATTCCAAGTTGCTGCTCAGTCAAATCGGCAAAATAGCAAAGATTGTGATCCAGAATTTTCACCATTTCTGTAGTTGCACCTTTTTGTGGAGCAAAGACATACGACGCGCCATGTGTTCCTGTTAATGGATTATTTACATCACTGGCAATCACAATATCCACTTGCGTTAATCGTGCGTCTAAAGCTGAAAGATCAATTCTTTTAATCTGGTCAAGCTGACCACCACCTACAACAACATCGCATTCTGCTGCATCGAGAAATTTCGCACCCAAAGCCTGCGCCATGCCCGCACCGGCATCATTGGTGACACTACCGCCTATACCGATAATGATTTTAGATACGCCTAAATCCAGTGCCATCTTGATCATTTCCCCTGTACCCAACGTGGTGGTGATCAAAGGGTTACGCTGAGCTGCTTCTAAAAGATGAATGCCATTGGCTTTGGCCATTTCGATAATGGCTGTTTTTCCCTCATCCACAAGGCCGAAGTAAGTGTGGATTTTCTGTGAGGCTAATGGACCAGTCACTTCACACTCAATTTTTTGTCCGCCTTGTGCAGCAGTCAAGGCATCCACAGTACCCTCGCCACCATCCGCCATAGGCACCTGAATAAACCGTGCATCCGCCAATACTTTTTGGATGCCACGTTGCATGGCCTGACAAGCCTGTTCAGCAGTCATGCTTTCTTTAAATGAGTCAGGAGCAAGCACAAAGGTTTCAGGCATAATCTTTAACAAGTGAAATGAACAAATCTTTTATACAACCTGGACAAATAATAAAAAAGAGCGCATCAAGCGCTCTAGTATCAAATGCAGTGCTATACATCTGCCGAACTTGGCGGTAATTCACGTTTAATATAAGATGCCAAGGTCAGATAGTTAATTCCTTGGAACAAGATATCTACGGCAAGAAACAGACCCAATACCCAGAAGGATGCATCCGGAGATATTAAAATAATGATACCGGTAATCAGGGTCAGCAGACCGGAAAATAATATCCATCCCCAACCTTGATAGGCTTTAAAAATAAAGGCATTCATCAGCCGGATGGCACCTGCCACAATTAGCACAATCGCCAGCAAATTGGTCAATACTATGGCAGTTTTTACCGGCGTGCTAAAGGCATAATATCCGGCAACAAGATACAGTACGCCAAACAATGCCCATAACCAGCGAGCACCACCTTCAAAAATTTTAAAAGCTGCAATAAAGTGCAGCACACCGCCAATCATCATCAATATACCAAACAGGAACACCACAGAAAGCGTGGCAAAAGGCAAAGATGCAAGCAGCACAATGCCAAACAGTGTGAGTAGAATACCCAAACCCAAATACCACTTTCGATTTTCATGCAGCTGATGTCGGACTAAGTCATTTCCTACTGTTTTCATGTTTTTCTCAAGTCTTTTGCTGAGGAATACTTTTAGTTGTATCTGATTTCAGCACAAAAGTCAGTTCTTTAGATGCATTTTTATCCACAGCCACCTGCTTAACTGTGGATAAAAGCCACATTATCCACAATGCTATTTTTTCCAGCCCAACTCGATTGCGGTAATTTCGTTGATTAAAGTCTGCTCCAAGCGATCTGGCATTTTGCTTTTTTGTTCGGATAGCGGAATATGCCCCGCCATCAGCTCAGCCTTGGTTTGAGGAAATATAGGTTGCTGGTTTGGATAAGCATAACCCAGCGGATAAATGGGCTGCCCTGTCGCCAAATCATATTTATCACTTGCACCAAAAGCATGTAACAACTCATGTACCAGTACAATCTTGTTTTGTTCAGACTGCTTTTTCGATGCAAATAAATTCACCGAACCAATCCGGCCTTTTTGCAAAGCTGTGGAATGTTTTAATTCTTTAGTCTGTTCGGGGTCATAATAATTTAGATACAGAGTTACACTAGGTGAACCATCGATACTTTCATGCTGTTTCCATGCATAAAAACGGAATTTTAAACTCCATAAAATATTATCAAGCAGTGTTGCATGCTCAGGCACTTTAGGAGGTACTCGTTTAAGCTCACGTCCCAGTTGAAAATACAGCGCAATCGGTTGTCCGCGATACTGTGCCGACATCTGCTGAAGATATTCTTGAGCGCCAGTCAACTCCGCCAGATGAAGCGATTGGATATAATTTTGAGTTGCCGACCGCCCATCTGCATTGATCGGATGCAACATGACAATAATCGGCTTGGACCAATTCTGGTTTTGATCACGGTAAGCATTGACTGCAACAATCAATAGCACGATGAGTAAGCACAGTATCCGAATGTTTTTCCACATTTTAGCCCCGAACTTTATACATAATATTAATATAGTTATAAAAATCAAAAAATTAAATTATTTTTAACTGTTCTACTGGTTTTTGTAATACAAAATTGTCCCACACGAAATCATAGAGTTTTCTCTGATTGGAAAATACAGCTAAGGCTTTAGCTTCAGACAAACTACACCATCGATATTCCGTATGTTCATGATTGAGTGAAACAACTTGATTTTTATCACAAAAACCTACAAATGCAGGAATCATTTCAATCACATTTAAACTTGCTTCATAAAATTGTTCCAAGTAATCAGCACTAAATAATTGTTGAACCTGTATTCCTGTTTCTTCACTGATTTCACGCAAAATTGCTTGGCTCGCTGTTTCTTCCGCCTCTATTTTCCCCGCAACATGACACCAAAAACCACCTTTCACTCGCTTCATCAATAAAAGTTTTAATTCTCCATCTATTTCAGACAATAAAACACTGGATACCACAATTGAACGAATCGGAATCATACCAAACCTAAGCCTATTTTTTTCATTATTCACCCTATGAAAAAAAAGCCCACCGAAGTGAGCATTTTTATCTGGAAAGTTTAAAACTTAAGCTTCAACCCATTTCCCATCCTGGAACACTAGGCTCCACTTGGTTTGTTTCCCTTCAGCATTTTCCGAACCAATATATTGAGACTGGTTCTTACGGCTGAATTTCACCAAAGTCGGATTTCCTTCAGGGTCGGCATCGGGCGCTTGCAAAATAAACTGATATTTTGGATCAAGCTGATCGGCCACAGTACGCAGTTCAGCCACTTTAGGGGCACGCGTTTCACGGACTTTAGGGAATTTACTTGCGGCCAGGAATAAACCTGCTGCACCATCACGAAGGACAAAGAAGTCATCATGCTTGCTAGAACGCAAGTGTTCCATTTTAATCGGATCTACACGTGGCGGTGCAGGCTGACCGCTCTTTAACACTTTACGGGTATTGTCACAGCTGGTACAGGCAAAATAAGGTCCGAAACGGCCGGTCTTCAACTGCATTTCGCCATCACATTTATCACATGGAATGGTTGGACCATCATACCCTTTAATTTTGAACTCACCTTCTTCTAGTTCAAAACCGGCACAATCCGGGTTATTACCACAGATATGCAATTTACGGCCGCCATCAATCACATAGCTGTCCATTGCCGTTTCACAAATCGGGCAACGCTTTTTCGACATTAAATCTGCGGTTTCTGCTGAATCATCATCAGAAAGTGCTGCCAAAGATTCTACCGGGGTTAAATTCAGCGTACCTTTACAACGTTCTTTAGGCGGCAAGTTATAGCCTGAACATCCCAGGAACACGCCTGTTGTTCCGGTACGAATCTGCATCGGACGTGAACATTCAGGGCAATGTACGGCTTCCACTTCTACAGGCAGGTTACGGCGCATGCCGCTTTCACCTTGTGCTGTGGTCAAGCGTTTTTTAAAGTCGCCGTAGAAATTATCGAGCAATTCTTTCCAGTTACGCTGACCATCTGCAACTTTATCCAGCTGACCTTCAAGATCGGCAGTAAAGTCGTAGTTCATCAGGTTATTGAAACTTTCACCCAGACGGTCGGTTACGATTTCTCCCATCTTCTCGGCATAAAGGCGACGGTTTTCCAGTTTCACATAGCCACGGTCTTGAATGGTAGAAATAATTGCCGCATACGTCGAAGGACGACCGATACCTTTTTTCTCTAACTCTTTCACCAATGATGCTTCGGTAAACCGCGCAGGTGGTTTGGTAAAGTGTTGAGATGGATCGAGCTTCTCAAGTTTAAGTACTTCACCGACTTTCACTGCAGGCAACAGCACATCATCATCAGATTTGTTTTGACCACGCACTTTGGTGAAGCCATCAAAGACCAGGGTACGGCCTTTGGCTTTCAGCTCGACACCATTGGCATCGACTAAAATGGTAGAAGACAGGTATTCAGCAGGTGTCATCTGACAGGCCACAAACTGACGCCAGATCAGGTCATATAAACGCTGTGCATCACGTTCTGCACCGGCCAACTGATCACCCTTAAGTGCCACATTGGAAGGACGAATCGCTTCATGGGCTTCTTGTGCACCGGCTTTGTTACCGTAGCGATTTGGCTTGGCAGGTAAATATTTTGTGCCGTATTCATTTTCAATATGACCACGCACCATATTGACTGCATCATCACTCAGGAATGTTGAGTCGGTACGCATATAGGTAATGAAACCCGCTTCATACAGACGCTGCGCCAGCATCATGGTTTTCTTTACCGAGAAACCAAGGCGTGTGCTCGCTGCCTGTTGAAGTGTGGAGGTGATATACGGTGCGCTTGGATTTACCTTGGTTGGTTTATCTTCACGGTTGGCAACTTTATATTCAGCATCTTTAATCAGATTCAACAAGGCATCAGTTTCAGCCTTATTGTGCAGCTTGAAGGTTTTACCGCCCTGCTTCACTGCTTCCAGACGGATATCATCTTTTTTAGATTTGGTATCGGCAAAAACTTGCCAGTATTCTTCAGGAATGAAGGCGCGGATTTCACGTTCGCGCTCTACCACCAGTTTTACCGCAACCGACTGAACACGACCTGCCGACAAACCACGGGCAATTTTTTCCCAAAGCAGTGGCGAGATCATAAAGCCCACAACACGGTCGAGGAAACGACGAGCTTGTTGTGCATTGACCTTGTCGATATCTAAACGTGAGGGATGTTTAAATGCTTCCTGAATGGCATTTTTGGTAATTTCGTTAAACACCACACGCTGGTAACGTGAATCATCACCACCAATGACTTCTTTTAAATGCCAGGCAATGGCTTCCCCTTCACGGTCCAAATCCGTTGCGAGATAGACTTCATCGACCTGCGATGCCAGTTTTTTCAGTTCTGCGACCACATGTTCTTTGCCAGGAAGCACTTCATAATGTGCTTTCCAGTCATGCTCAGGGTCAACCCCCATACGGTTGACCAAAGCCAGTTGCGACTTTTCAGCTTTTTGTGCATCGGTCAGTTTGGTACGGGTTACAGGCTTTTTCTCGCTGCTTTTTGAACCACCTGTTGGCAAGTCACGAACATGACCCACCGATGATTTTACGATGTAATCAGAACCTAGATATTTATTGATTGTTTTCGCTTTTGCAGGCGATTCCACAATCACTAAGGCACGTTTTTTCGCAGCACTCGGTGATTTTGCTGTGGTGCTTTTGGATGTTGACCGAGGAGCGTTCGCCATAGTTAACCATCATTCCTGTTGTAAAGAGGTCTATAAATTAAAATTCAGCCAGAGACTGTAAATATGTTTTGATGTCTTCTAACTGTGTTGCTCGAAGGTCTGATTCTTCATCCCAATAGAGTCCTACACAGTTTGCCTGCATATCAATAGCATAAATGCCCTTTAATGCAATGGGCAAATCGTTAAACTTCTCATCACCTTGCACAAGTTTCAGCTTTTGATCTTCTACACGTGCACGCATCAGGGGAAGTCTGGCATCAGGAATTAAAACACTGTAATAGGCAACCATACTGGCACGGTTCTCAGTTGCCATTGGAATTTTAGTCCAATCGGGAGCTGCAACTAATCGTGGATGCAAAGCCATCTTGCGTGCTCTTTCACGCATCAAGCCTAAAGCTTTCTCTCTTGGACTGACACGAAGTCCAAAAATTGAGCCCAGCACAAAAAGTACAATGAAGACTGTAATCCAAATTCCGGTATTTTCCATAGTACAACCTTTTTATTCCTTTATTAGAGTTGCATAAGCTGAATATAAAACGCAAGTTACAGCGATGAAATTAATTCAAGAACAGCTCATGACTATACAGTACTTCAGTGCCATTCCAGTAAATATATCCCTTCTCAATCAATTCTTTAAGTAATAATCGCACATCCGACTTAGGGAACATCTGCTCCAGTAAATCACGCAAGGCATAAATGTCTTTGGGCTTGTCGGATTTTAATTCGCGTAATTTTTGCGCCACAATCACCTGAACCGGATCAATTTTGGAAAAGTTTTTAAATAACTCTTTTTGTGCCTGATGAAGACTATTTGCCGGCGCTGATACGTCCAGTTGGGAAGATTCAGTAGATAAATCCGTCAAAATGGAAGAAAGCTTGGGTGCTTTTTCTACAAAAGTGTCCTGATCTAAATCCAGTTGCATCCATTGTTTCAGCAATTTTTTACGGAAGCTGATCTGCTCGTCGTAACGTTTCACAATCTTGAGATTAATCAATAAACCAGTCAGTTGCTGAGCCTGATCATCCTCCACCTGCAAAATGTTGCTGAGCGAATTTTTCAGTTTCTCAAGGGTATTCGGCTTACCCTTCATTTTTCCCAAAGTATCACAATATTTTTTAATCAAGAGCAAATCAGGTTTTTGCTTGATGGTTTCAATACTGGGGATTTTATATTTTGAATTTTGCGAGGATTCTTCTGGCTGAATGTGAATCAGGCTACAGTCCAGATTTGAAGACCGCATCATTTCCAGCAGCATTTCACTGCTTGGCATGGCCGAGATCAGTTCAATAGAACTATCCTCGTCTAACAGCGCCATCAGCTGCCCGACCACAACCGCATATTCAAACTCTTTGTGTTCGACTTCCGCAGTTTCCAGAATAACCACTTGCCCACTACTGACCCAGCCTGAAAATTCAGTTAAATCTTCAAGAGAATATTCAAATTTTCCTTGGCAATTAAATAGATAAACCACCGCATAATGTTGAATGATATTACGCAACAGTTGTGCAGTCGGCATATTATTTTCAAGATCAAGAAGAACGACTTTATGATTCATATCTTCGAATAGGCAGTTCAGCTAGGCAGATGCGGTGCATTAGAACGGTAACCATGGCAAAGGTCAAATATTTTTGTGCTTTTGGATTTTTATTCAGCACCATCACTCAGGCTGAATGCCTTGCTTTTAGAGGCTAATGTCAGAGAGTAGAAAAAATTCAATCCTGCTTTAAACAAAAAGCCCTGATAGATAGCAGGGCTTTAATGCACAGATTGATTGAGCTCAATAATGCGGTGGACGGTTAGTCATCGGGTCAAAGGCAGCAATACCTTCCGATAAATCTGCCGATTCCACACGTTGATACAATAATCGCATTTGTTTCTTTAAGTCTTCAATTTCAATATGTTGACGCGTCACTTGTTCATTTAATTGTTCAACTAAATCATCTAAAAATGTAATTCGGACTTGCAAATCTTCTATGGGTGCGGAAAATGACGCCTGATCATTAAGATTTTTTTGTTTAGTCATTTTAAGTCCTCATTGGGGATTTCAGGAAACAGTATGGCCTATATTACTTTAAGGGATGTCCAACTTGCGTTTGGTGGACCTTCCCTGCTCGACGGCGCGAACTTCACTTTGGAACGCGGTGAACGAGTCTGTTTAATCGGCCGCAACGGTGAGGGTAAGTCTACTTTACTTAAACTCATTGAGGGAAGCTTGCTACCCGACCGTGGTGAAGTTTCTTTACAAAATGGCATCACCATCTCCATGCTGGCTCAGGATGTACCGATGGATTCCGGCAAAGTCGCTGACATTGTCGCCGATGGTGCAGGTGAAGCCGCAGAAGTATTAAAAGCATATCATGAAGCCAGTGATGCCTGTGTACTCGGTGATATGGAAGCTTGCGACCGTATGGGTCACTTGCAACATAAAATGGATCAGCTAGATGGCTGGGCTTTAGAAAATAAAGTGAATTCCATTTTAAGTAAAATGGGTCTAGATCCGGATGCCGATTTGGCCGATTTATCTGGTGGTCGTAAACGTCGTGTACTGCTTGCTCGTGCATTGCTAATGCAACCCGATGTTTTACTGCTAGACGAACCGACCAACCATCTGGACGTTGAAAGTATTGAATGGCTGGAAAAATTCCTGCTCGATCAAAATAATTTAACCTTATTATTTATTTCGCATGACCGTTCATTTGTCGACAGCATTGCAACACGAATTGTTGAACTCGATCGCGGTACTTTGCGCAGCTTTGAAGGCAACTATTCACGTTACCTTGACCTTAAAGCGCAGCAAATGGAAGCGGAAGAAAAGCAAAATGCTTTATTCGACAAACGTTTAGCCGAAGAAGAAGTCTGGATTCGCCAAGGCATTAAAGCCCGCCGTACCCGTAACGAAGGTCGTGTACGTGCATTAAAAGCATTGCGTGAAGAATCAAAAGCACGTCGCTCGCAACAAGGTAAAGTCAGCATGGCAACGCAAGACGCCAACCGTTCGGGTAAATTGGTGTTCGATATCGAACACTTAAGTGTGACCTTCGGTGACAATGCTCCAATCATCAAAGATTTCTCTGCTTTAGTACTTCGTGGCGACCGTATTGGCCTGGTTGGTGATAACGGGGTCGGTAAAACCACGCTAATCAAAGCTATTTTAGGTGAAATTGAACACGGTGGTTCGGTCAAAACCGGAACCCAGCTGGAAATTGCCTATTTCGACCAACTGCGTAATGCACTTGATTTAGAGAAATCAGTTAAAGATAACGTATCTGAAGGTTCGGACTTTGTCGATGTCAACGGTGGCCGTCGTCATATTTACAGTTATCTTCAGGATTTCCTGTTCTCGCCTGAACGTGCCCGTACTCCGGTAAAAGCCTTGTCTGGTGGTGAGCGTAACCGTATTCTATTGGCAAAACTGTTACTTAAACCATCGAACCTGATCGTAATGGATGAGCCAACCAACGACCTGGATATGGTGACGCTTGAGCTATTAGAAGAAATGCTCGGTGGTTATACCGGCACATTACTTTTAATCTCGCATGACCGTGCATTTATGGACAATGTGGTCACATCGACTTGGGTGTTTGATGGTAAAGGCAACATTGATGAATACATCGGTGGTTATCAGGATTATCTGGAACAACGTCCTGATCAAACTGCTGTTGATCAAAAAAGTGATGTGAAAAAAGCCTTGGCCAAAGCTGAAGCAGCAGCTGCCGCAGCAGCACCGAAAAAAGTGAAACTCAGCTATAAAGATCAGCGTGCTTTAGAGCAGCTGCCGGCTGAAATGGAAGCGCTGGAAAAAGAGCAAGCTGAAATTAATGCTCAACTTGCAGATGGATCTTTGTTTGTAAATGATGCGGACAAAGCCATGAAACTTTCCAATCGCTTAACTGAAATTGATGAGCTGTTACTGGAAAAATTAGAACGTTGGGAAGAATTAGAAAATCTTGTTAACGGCAATTGATCTGATTGATCCTACGGGCACCTGTAATGAGGGTCTGTTAACACTTCATCTATGTTTGCGACTATGAGTATTTTTTAGATGATACTAGGTGTGAACTGCAAAATTTAGTCATTCTAAATGCGTAGTTCACAACGACGTAGCATCAAAAAATACTCTAGTCTCGAAGAGTTGTGGCTAAAATTATCTCAGACTGCGTCATGAAATTTAAAAATGGAACCACCATTCTTTGCATTTCATTCTTACGACGTATACGTCTCATGCTCAATTTTAGCCTACAACGCAAGCCATTTATGAAATGTCAACAGACCCTAACCTTACAGGTGCTTTTTTATTTAAAAAATAACTTCATGTTACACTTGCAAAAAACTTTTGTTCAAAATGGTCACTATGAGTAAAAAGCCAGATTACCAACCCGGAAAATTCCAATGGTCTTTCCTGCTGCCTCAATATTGGGGTATCTGGATTGGAATTGTGTTCCTGATGATTTTGGCGATTTTACCGTGGGCCATTCAGCACCGCTTGGCAACCTTTATTGGTAATCTGGCCTTCAATCAGCTGAAATCACGCCGTAAAACCGCGATTCGAAACTTAGAACTCTGTTTTCCAGAATGGACAGCTAAACAGATTCAGGACAATACCCGACAGGTTTTTGTCGACCAGATGATTGGTATTTTTGAAACTTTAAATGCCTGGTACTGTCCACAGTGGTTTAAGGGTCGTGTCAGTATTGAAGGTCTGGAACATCTCCAAAAAGCACAAGCTGAAGGCAAAGGGGTTTTATTGCTAGGCACCCATTCTACTTTGCTGGATGCTGGTGGCTACCTTTGCGCCCAGTATTTCGAACCGGATGTGGTCTATCGTCCGCAGAATAACCCACTGCTGGATATGCTTATTTACCGCTGCCGTGCCACCATTTATACCCACCAGATTGATCATGATGATATGCGTGGCTTGATTCGCCATTTAAAAAATGGCCGTGCCATTTGGTACAGTCCCGACCAAGACTATGGCCTAAAACAAGGCGTGATGGCACCCTTTTTTGGTGTACCTGCCGCAACGGTAACTGCACATCGTCGCTTGATTAAAATGACCAAAGCTGCCGCAATTCCGCTATATTTTTATCGTGATGGCGATATTGCCAATCCCCGATATAAAGTACTGATTGAAGCTCCCGTAGAAAATCTACCAAGCGAAGATGAAGTAGATGATGCCACACGCGTCAATCGGATTATTGAAAATCAGCTACGTATTGCCCCTACTCAATATATGTGGTTTCACCGTCGCTTTAAGACCCGTCCGGAAGGCTTTGAGGAAATCTATTGATATAGATGCAATGATTTTAAATTGGCAGTGAACACAGCCTCAATTTAAGGTGATATACAAATACTTTCGAATAGGCATATCTTACTTTTCAGGGATGAAAAGTAAGCAAAAATCCTTTGTTCCGCTGATGTTACATCCTTGTAACACAGCGAAACAGCGACATCCATGTCGCTATCACGATAGTAAATTCCGAATAATAATTTATTGTTTAAGATGATGATGTACCTGTGAATTATTCATCTTTTATGAACATATAAGGCAAAAAACATGAAAGTGATGCAACTTCTTCCTGAACTTAATAGCGGTGGCGTAGAACGAGGCACCCTTGAAATTGCCCGTGCCTTAGTTGCAGAAGGTCATGAGTCTTTGGTGGTTTCCAATGGTGGCCGGCTAGTAGCCCAGCTAGAAGCAGAAGGCTCAAAACATCTGACTTTGGCCATTCATAAAAAAGCCCTCTCTAGCTTATGGCAAATTCGCCCGTTACGTCAGCTGATTGAACAGCATCAACCAGACATTGTACATGTGCGTTCCCGTGTACCAGCATGGCTGACCCATTTTGCCCTAAAAGGAATTCCTGCAGAGCGTCGTCCGCATCTGGTCAGCACCGTGCATGGCTTCTATTCGATTAACCGTTATAGCGCGATCATGGCCCAGGCTGAAAAAGTCATTGCTGTATCCGACAGCGTGGTGAAATACATTAAGGACAATTACAAAAATTGCCCAGCACAGGATATTGTCCGGATTTACCGTGGCATTGACCCTACCGCTTTTCCACATGGTTATCAGCCCTCTGCAAAATGGCTGAATCAAACCTTTAAAGACTTTCCTGAACTGGAAAATAAGTTTTTAGTCTGTCTTCCTGGACGGATTACCCGCTTAAAAGGTCATGAAACCCTGATTGGATTGGTTGAAAAATTACAGCAACACTATCCCAATTTACATGCAGTCGTAGTGGGCGGAGCTGACCCGAAAAAAGCGGCCTATCTCAAAGAAATGCAGGAGAACATTCAAGCCAAAGGTCTTATTGAAAAAATTACTTTTGTCGGTCACCGTTCAGATATTCGTGAATGGCTGGCATTTAGCGATGTGGTGCTCTCCCTTTCCAATCAGGCAGAAACTTTTGGTCGTACCGCTTTAGAAGCCTTATCTGTCGGTACACCCGTGATTGGCTGGAACCGCGGCGGTGTGGCAGAGATTTTATCGAAGCTGTATCCGCAAGGTTTAATTGAAGTCGATGATCACACTGCGCTTTTCAATACAGTGAAGCATCATATGGATGATCCTCAAGAAGTTAAGCCAGTGATGATATTTAGCTTGAAAGAAATGTGCGATCAGACGCTGAATTTATATAAACAGATTCTGAAATAAAGTTAAGTGTATTTATCCCGGTCGCTTTTCATCTTGTCGTAACAGATTAAAGTGGACTGGGCAAAATATAAAATTGAATCAATCTAGAAATCATCAATGTTCTGTGCCTGCATAAATCCACATCGGTTCCGTTTGCCCTGCTCGAACAAAACCGATTGTCTGATAAAATTCTATGGCTTGATGTTCCGCAACCAGTATCTTTTGATGAAAATCTTTATATTTTAATAACATTGCTTTCATCATTAATCGACCCACACCCAAATTTTGAAAATCGGGATGTACCAGCAAATGTGGAAAATACACCACCAGGTGTCCATCAGATATCGCATTACCTAAACCAATGAGTTGTCCATCCTGCCTGGCTGTCACCAGACTATGTGAATGATGTAATGCCGCCATCAGCTGAGCTGGCTTTTGGGCGGATGACCAATGATTGGCCCGATAAATTTTTAAGACTTCTTCTTCATCAACTTCATCATGCATGGATATTGCAAAAGTCATCGCGTGATTACCCCTTCCACACTCTAAACCTTGCCATTAACCAGATCAGTAAAGGCCAGAAAATGGTATTGATCATATCGTGCATACTGGCCCCCACACGCCAATAACCATGATTAATCAAATCATCACGCGCATCAAACAGCTCTGCCGCAATTGCAACCATAACCACTGTCCAAATCGCCCAGCGTGATTTCACTTGCCGATGATGAATAAAGGCCACAATGAAGAACAGCAATAAACCCGCATAAATATGCAAAGAGTCACGTGATAAATCGGTAAAATTAACAATATAAATTTTAAGTTCTTGAAATTTTGATAAGTACATGGCCGAACGTTTATTTTTAGGATCTTCTATAAAAGCATAAACCCGAGTTCTGCATCCTGCAAAACTCGGGTACATGAGGTTGTGCTTTCACATCTTATTTTTATTATATTATTGCTATCCATTGCTGCATCATGTCCATGATGACTTTCTATCGGCCAGCGATTACGTCTTCCTTAATGGGATGTTCCTTTCCCGGTTCCTTGGCTGATGAATTTAGATTAAATGAATTTAGAAAAAAGAACCATTCGCAATTGACCTAAATCCCTGTAAGCCATTTCGTACACTTTTCTATTATTTACTCAGCTTGCTTGAATGTGTTTTTGTAAACCTGTGCAATTTCATCAGTCACTAATTTTTCTTCTTTCTCAGCCTTTTCTATCCCCTCTTGTATGGCTTCTCGTGCTTCCTGTTCATCCGTATCGCTCTGTTCTGGTTCGTCTTGCACCTGTTCAAACACCCGTCCGCTTTGTAAAACCACATAAACCGGAAAATGATCTGAGCCGATGTGAGGCAGGCGCTTCATGCTAATCAGCGCAAAATCGTTACTATGAAATACATGGTCCAAAGACCAGCGTAATAATGGATAATCGGCATGAAAGGTATTAATAAAATGTCGGCCAATTCGTGGGTCTAGCAAACCGCTAATCCGTTGAAACAATCGGGTCGTTCGTGACCAGGCCACATCATTCAAATCCCCCATCACAATACAGCTTTCATCCAGATCCTTGATCTGATCACCCACAATGAGAAGTTCTGCATCACGCAGGGTCGAATCTTTGGCTTCAGTGGGGCTGGGCGGTTTAGGGTGCAAGCAATAGAGTTGTACCGGTTGGCCTGAACGTAGAATCACTGTGGTATGAATAGAAGGAATTTCATCACTTAAAATGAATTTAACTTCGGTATCTTTCAACTCAAGACGGCTATAGAGATGCATGCCGTATAAATTATCCAAAGGGACAGGCACACGATAGGGATAATTTTTTTCAATCACGGAAAGTGCTTTTTGCCAGATTCGATCCGATTCTAAGGTCAGCACCAGATCGGGTTGATGCTTTTGAATTTGCTCAATCAATAAATGGTATTTGTTATTAGGAGCCAATACATTGGAAATAATCACAGAAATTTGCTTATCTGGATTCAGCTGATGCTTACGAACATGTTTGACCTGCTTTTTCCAGAGAAAGGTATAAGGCAGCACCATTTTCAGCTGGTACGCCAGTGCCGCAATCAAGGCAATAACAATCATTTCCCGCTGCAGATTCCAGGGTCGATCCCAGACCAACAATAGAATAAAAGCAATGAACCCTAAAACCAGAATTTGCAGTCGTGGAAAATCGGCACCCCGAATCCACCATTCATCTCGTGGAATCAGTGACCAGAATGTCAGCCATATGACAACAAATGCAATTATTTCCACCCAAACCATACGCATGCACTCTTATCAATTTTTCTTAATGTTCCCGAGGTCTTAAATCACTTTATCAATTTTGTATGTAACACAAACAAGATATTCCGCTCAATAATATTGATGTTTTGATTGTGTAGTACTTGCAGTTGCGGTCGCTTTTGATACACTCAAACCCCCTTTTATTTTTTAACGCACCGAGGCAAAGTGACATGAAAGTAGGTCTGGTCGGTTGGCGCGGGATGGTTGGTTCTGTCCTTATGCAACGTATGGTTGAAGAGAATGATTTTGCTCATTTTGAGCCATTCTATTTTTCTACCAGTAATGCAGGTGGTGAAGCACCTGCGTTTGGTGGTAAGACTGCCCCAGCACTTATGGATGCATCAGACATTAACAGTCTGAAGCAAATGGATGTCATTATTACCTGTCAAGGTGGTGATTATACTTCTGAAGTTTTCCCGAAATTAAAAGCGGAAAACTGGAATGGTTACTGGATTGATGCAGCATCTACCTTACGTATGGATGATGAAGCGATTATCGTGCTTGATCCGGTGAACATGAATGTCATCAAAGATGGTTTGGTGAATGGTACTAAAACATTCGTTGGTGGTAACTGCACAGTTTCATTGATGCTGATGGGCTTAGGCGGTCTGTTCCAAAACAACTTGGTGGAATGGGCAACTTCAATGACTTATCAGGCAGCTTCTGGTGCGGGCGCGCAAAACATGCGTGAACTCATCAATGGTATGGGCTACTTGTATAACAACACTAAAGATTTGTTAGACGATCCTAAATCACCGATTTTAGACATCGACTCTAAAATTGCAGCGCTACAACGCGGTGAAGGTTTCCCTGCTGCAAACTTCGGTGTGCCTTTAGCTGGTTCTTTAATTCCATATATCGACAAGCAGCTTGAAAGCGGTCAGTCGAAAGAAGAATGGAAAGGCCAGGTTGAAACCAACAAGATCTTAGGCAATCAACAGATTGTGCCTATTGATGGTCACTGTGTTCGTATTGGTGCAATGCGTTGCCATTCTCAAGCGATTACCCTGAAATTGAAAAAAGATCTTCCTCTTGATGAGATCGAAGATATTATTCGTCAATCTAACCCATGGGCTAAAGTGGTTGCCAATACCCGCGAAGCGTCAATGACTGACCTTACTCCAGTGGCAGTAACCGGTACATTGTCTGTTCCAGTGGGCCGTTTGCGTAAACTGAACATGGGTAAAGAGTACCTTGGCGCGTTCACTGTAGGTGACCAGTTGCTTTGGGGTGCTGCGGAACCATTACGCCGTATGTTACGTATTTTGATTGATTACAAAAATGCTTAATTGCTAGATGCAAGAAAAAAAGAAAAGCCGGTCTCAATTGATTGGCTTTTTTTATGTATCCTTTATGTTATTGTTTTACAATTCTTCAACAGCTAGTTAATCTATAACCGTCGCAATGCCATAAAAAAATCGAGCTAAAGATTAAGATGACCGTATATAACAAATTAAAGATAGCCATTTTAGCCATTATTGCTTCGCAGAATATTCATGCGATTACTATTGATCCTATTCAAATTCAATCTGCGCCAGGTGAATTACTGTATGCCGAAATGAATTTTCGCAATGCTGCTCCTCAGGCACAAATACAAGCCAGCCTGGCAAATGCAGAAGATATTGCAACTTTAGGGGTTGCCTATCAACCTCCCGGTCATCTCAATTTCTTTACCCGTCGCGATAGCTCGGGGAATGGCGTCATTACCATTACCTCTTCACGCCCTTTAACTGAAGCCGAACTCAATATTATTATTAAAATTCAGGAAGGCAACGCGACACGTTTACAGCATATTAAAACACCACTGCAACGTAGCTCGGCAAATGCTCAGGCACGAATTACCGGCAATGAAAAACCTTTAACCCCAATCACCATTGTCAGTGAAAAAGATATTGCTTTACAGCTGCCTGAAAGCAGGCAATATCAGGTTGCTCAAGCCCAGACCAGTACTGCTGCATCTTTTGACGCACCATTAAAGCTTCAAAAGTCAGCTCCGCCAAGCTTAAATACTGGCCTATCTGTACCGACAGTCGTTTCATCTATGTCCATGCCTGCAGCTCAAACTGTACAACCTAATCAAGCTGCAGCAGCTGCACAAAAAACGGCAACTCCCGAATCTGCCAGCACAAAAAATCCGATCAAAAGTACCAGTAACAGCCCATTGTCTGCAGATCCATTAGCGAAACAATATGCCGAATCTCGCTCTAAACAGCTTGCTGCAAATACAAGTGCAGAAAAACCGGCTCAGCAAACTGCTGAAAAACCTAAACCAGCTGCAACAGTGCCTACTCCATCCTCTCATCCTGCTGTTACCGCACAAACCACAAAGCATGTAGTGCAATCCAATGAATCGCTCTGGGCGATTGCAGCACGCGTGGCGACTGAGCAAAATCGTCCGATTGGCGATGTGATGAAACAAATCAAGGCCAACAACGAACATGCCTTTATTCAAGGCGATGTGAACCGTTTACGCCGTGGGGCGGCTTTGAATTTAAATACCACAGGCAACGCTAAAGAAGAGCAAAAAGCCAAAGTTACTCATTTAGCCAAAGCACCATCCCACCCTTCTAAGCAGTCGGCCAAGGCCAAATATCGCTTGAATCAGGCAGAAATGAGTCTGGTTGCAGAGAAAGAACAAGATTCAGCCAGCGGTTCTGCCAAAAAGAACACGGAAAAAAATCAAACTTCAAACGAGTTATCATTAAAAGTTATGACATCGCGTGAAAAAACCGTTAAATTACAGAGAAACGTAACACAATTAGATTTGGCACTGCGTCAAAAGGATCACAGAATTCAATTATTAAATACTCGTCTTGCTCAATTGCAACAACAATTGAAAGCACAGCAAGCAGAGAAAAAGCCAACACACTAAGGTGTTATACAATTTGATTTTTTAGGATGGGTTCCATTGATAACGACTCAATCCTGCAAGGGGTAACAACATGCTGCTTTATGTGATTCCGTTTATATTGTTATTAGTGATCGCATTTGTATTAAAAAAACGTGACTCAAATAAACAGGCAGAAGAAGCGTCAAAAGCGAAAACTAAAAAAGTCACTTCAACCAAAAAGTCACCGCAAAAAACTCAAATTGTGGAAAACTCGGTTGTTACCAAGAAAAAAACCACTCCTTTAGCTGCTGATGTACGCAATAAAATTGAAGGGCTAATTCGAGAAAACAATTTTTTCTCTGCTGAAGCACAAATTAACCAGGCTTTAAACAAAGACAATTCACAGCATGAGTTATATTTACTGTTGCTTGATATTCACATCTTGCAGAAAGACGAATTTGCAATTAGCCAGCTGATTAATCACCTGCGTTCATTAGAACTGGATGATTTTCTAGAACAAGCACTTGCAAAAAAAGCAGCCCATGAAAAAGAGTCTGTAAGCTCTAGAGATACCATTGATTTTCGACCAGAATCAACAGTGGCAACAACTCCAAATAACGAAGTTGCTACACCTAAAAATACCGCAGATTTTGATGCCTTGATGAATGATGCTGTTGCGCCAGCAGCAACAGCAACTGACCTGTCTTTTGATCAATTACCACAAGACAAGCTTTCTCCTCAAACAGAAACTGTTGAAGAAATAACCCCTCTTGATTTCAGCACTCTATCTCTGGATTCAACGGCAGAAACCAAAACTCCAGCAGCGGAAGAAGTTAAACCTTTAGATTTTGGTCATTTAAATTTCAATACAATCACGACTGAAGAAACAAAAGTAGAAACCGCTCCGGTTCAGGTCATTCAACCTTTAGATTTCTCGTTTAGTTTAGACACTGCAGCAGCTGAACAATCTCCCCCTACAGCTAATGCAACCGTAAATGCTGAACCTACGCTTGAAGATAAACCTGAATTTAATTTTGATTTCTCGCAAACAGAAACTGTTACAGCCCCTGAAGCCAAAATTGCGCAGCAAGAAACTAAGCCTGGCTTAGATCTGGACTTTAATTTAGAAGCTGCTACCCCGATTGAAGAGCCAGCTGTATCAGCAGCGCCAGCGAAAGCTGCTGGGGTAAGTTTCGATATTAGCAATGTCAGCGCTGCAGCAAAAGCTGACAAAAATGATCCATTGGTGCAATCTTTCCCCGAACTGGTTGAAGTCGATGAAATCAGCCTGAATCTAGAACTGGCACAGCAATATATTCAACTGGGTGCATTTGAATCGGCACGTGAATTATTGGCAGAGCAAGAAGCCGGATATACGGCTGAACAACGCCAACAGGCAGATCATTTGCGTAATCAAATAGCATCTTAAGCTATTTCGATCTACTATAAAGCAGTCATCCTTGGCTGCTTTTTTTATGATGAAAAAAATAGCGTTAATCTATATGGGCGGTACATTTGGCTGTATTGGTGATCCACTCAGTCCCATGCCGGCCGAGCAATTTATTCCAAAACTGCAACATATTCTTCCTCTAGATCAGCAGATCGAATGTTTTGTTGCACCGGTCATTCAAGACAGTAGTGCCTGTACAGCCCTAGATTGGCTGAAACTGATTCAGTATATTCAACGGCTTCAGCTACAGCAATTTCAGCATTTTGTGATTATTCATGGGACTGATACCCTCAGTTATGCCGGTGCCGTGCTGTCACGCTTTCTGGGTCAATCCGCGCATGTGGTCATGACTGGAAGCCAGTATCCGCTATTAAATGCTGCCGGCGACAATAGCCGTGAATTTACCGATGCCATTGATAATTTAAACTTCGCCTTAGACTGCGTGGTTAAATATCCTGTTGGGGTGTATTTAGCTTTTCATCATCATTTGGTTCATGCCCAAACTGCATTAAAAATCCACACCACAGAACTGGATGCCTTTAGCGGGGTCAATGCGGCACAGCCAATCACTCTATCCAGCCAATATCATATTGTGCAGGAGAATGATATCAGCAAGGCAGCGACATTTAACTGTTTAAGCCTGATGATGCAGCCGCTTGATTTGGCTCAGCAAGTGGCCAATCTGCAAAACATTTGCCAAGCCCCACCAAATTGCCTGATCCTGCAAGGTTTTGGTACAGGAAATCTGGCGGTAAATGAATCCTTCATTGCCTGCATTCAACAATTACAGGCAGCAGGTTGTGCCGTCATTTTAACCACTCAAGTGCCTTTCGGTGGTATCGATCAACGTTATGCCATCAACCAATGGACTGGGCAAGCCAATATTCTTCTGAATGATTGTTTGGGGCATGCAGATCTTTATGCAAAAGCACTGAAAATGTATTTACAATACGATGCTGTAGACCAATGGCAGGCTCATTGGCATGATCACGTGTAATTTGAGGTAAATATGCAACGTTTTGCGGTCGGTATTGAGTTTTCTGGGGTTGAGTATCGAGGATGGCAAACTCAGCAAACTGGCGTGCGTAGCGTACAGGAAACCATTGAAAAAGTACTGTCCAAAGTTGCAAATGAACCGATCATGCTACATGGCGCAGGTCGTACCGATGCCGGCGTGCATGCCACCAATATGGTGGCGCATTTTGATACTCAAGCCATCCGCAGTATTGATGGCTGGCTGATGGGCTCAAACAGCCAACTCCCTAAGGATATTTCAATACAATGGATTAAAGAAATGGATATGGCATTCCATGCCCGTTTCAAAGCACAAGCACGACGTTATCGTTACGTGGTGTATAACAATCCAGTGCGTCCAGCATTACTTTATAAACAAGTTACCCATGTATATTATCCGCTTGATTCAGACAAGATGATTGAGGCTGCGAAAAAATTTGAAGGCACGCATAATTTTGAAAGTTTCCGTGCCGCAGCCTGCCAGTCCAATCAGCCGGTTCGTCATGTCAGACATTGCCGTTTAATTCAACATGGCTGCTATCTGGTTCTGGATATTCAGGCTGATGGCTTCTTGCACCATATGGTACGCAACATCATGGGCTGTTTACTGGAAATTGGTCAGGGCATGTATGAAATTGACCATATTGACGAAATTTTTGCCGCTGAAGACCGTAAAGCCGCAGGAATCACCGCACCGCCAGATGGCTTGTATTTTATCCATGCGGATTATCCAGAACAGTTCGATCTTCCGAAACAGCCTTTGGGGCCGCACTGGTTAAATATGCCGGAATAAAAAGTATTTTCTAAATTTGAACTGTTCATTTAAAAATAACTACCTCCCCTAACCCCTCCTAACAGGAGGGGAAATTCCTCGCGTTAAAAATGCGTTTAGAAAAGTCCCCCTTTGAAAAAGGGGGATTTAGGGGGATTTTTTAATCAAAGAACTTAACGCTGCTTGCGTTTCCGATATTCCACAGGCGTTTCATTGGTCCAGCGCTTAAAAGCACGGTAAAAAGTACTCGGCTCGGAAAATCCGGTGAGATAGACAATTCGCTCTACACTTTCCGCTGTATTGGCCAATAATTTCTTCGCCAAACGACAGCGATAATCAGACAGAATTTGCTGAAAACTGGTATTGGCTTCACTCAGCTGGGTACGTAAACGGCGTGGAGTAATATTTAAATGGGTTGCTACGGTTTCCAAAGTGGTTTCGCCACTTTCTAACGTCGAGCCAATCGCACGGCGCACTTCCCCAACCAGATCATAACGCGCCAGCTCTTGCAGCTTTTCAATCGCCAATTGCTCATGCAACTGCAACAGCTCCGGTTCTGCTTGCCATAACTGGTAATCTAAAATTGCGGGATCGAAATATAAACGGGTTTCTTTTTGCCCTAAGCTAACCGGACATTCATAGACTCGGAAATACTCATCATCGGGCGCGCCCTGACTGAAGTTAAAATCGATATAGATCGGCTGAAAACGACCTTCGGTAATAAATTTGAAAAAACGCAATACGCCGGATAATGCACATTCGGAAAAATGCCGGTTGACGATATTTTCGCCCCAAGGCTGCTCACCATTGGTTAAATAGCAGCGATCATCTTCAATCACCAGTGTGGCATGAAAGGCATCACTAATCAGGCGCTGATAGGCCAAAGCACGCTTCAGCCCTTCACCAAAGTTTTCACTGGAAATGAAGAGGTGCTCAATGACCTGACCACGGTATAAAGGCAGGTGTTCACCCAAATGCAAACCAATATCTGGATCCTTACTAACCTCTTCAGCAGCCACCCAAAACGCATATTGAGCACTGAGCGGGGTACGATCATTGGTTTCAACCTGATTTAAGGCCACACCAGCTTTCATTAAAATTTCTTCAGTTGGCAAACCTGCACGACGAATGGCTTGATAACCCAATCGTAAAACAACTGATGCATCAGTTAGCTGACCCACGCAAAGACCTTCCTTGTATGTTCTTCATTTATACTTAAAAAGATTGATTTTAGATTAACTGCGATTGACCAAACTGACAACATGACAATGCGCTTTTTTACAGAAAATATTTATACGGCGGGTTCGCTTATTTAACTGACAGATGAACGAGCAAAGCCGCATTGCGCCTTGTTTTATGCAAAAAAATTGACTATAATTTGCGCCTTTCCAATTTATTCATTCAGGTAGGCTATGGCCAATAAAGAGGAACTCATCGAGTTCGAAGGCGTTGTCACCGAGACGCTTCCTAATACTATGTTCCGTGTACGTTTAGAGAACGGTCACGAAGTGATTGCCCACATCTCTGGTAAAATGCGTAAACACTATATTCGTATTTTAACTGGCGACAGTGTTAAAGTAGAAATGACTCCTTACGATTTGACGAAGGGTCGTATTACTTATCGTGCACGCTAAGTTTTAGCGTAAGCAAAAGCCACTTTTTATAGTGGCTTTTTTATTCAGCTTTATTCACTGACCGTTTATCAAATGACAACGTTCATGTAAATTTTCTCCGTATAAAATAAAGTTTTATCTTATGGAGAAAAGGCAATGTCATTTCTTCACTCTCTCGGTCTAATGACGGTATTGTGCCTGCTGTATGGATGCACAACCTCAGCAAGAACCAGTGCACAACAACGTGATGCCTATTTACAACAATTTATCGGGCAGTCCAGCCAAACTATTCAAACCAAGCTCAATTTGAGCAGTATCGGTTACCAGCAAGTCCTATCGCCTACCGTAGATGATCAGACACTCACTTATACGGTTATTCATCCTATTACCATTCCAATGCCTATGGCTCAAAATCCTGCTGACGTTGATTCTGGTAGTGTTCCCATACAAATCCCGCCTAGAGCGCAAAGTTATGATGTGAACTTGCAATGTAAAATTATCTATCGTTTGGAACACAACATTGCCAAATCGTTGTATTACACCGGCCGTACCTGTTAAAACGCTCTGAAAAGCAATAAAAAAACGCAGCTCATGGCTGCGTTTTTGGTGTTTGGTGAACTTAGTTCAAAGCAGCAACCACTGCTTGACCCATTTCCACGGTACCCACTTGTGTATTACCTTCAGACATGATGTCGCCAGTACGTAAACCTTGATCCAATACATTGCCTACTGCATCTTCAATGGCTTTCGCTGCTGCTTCTTCACGGAAGGTATAACGAAGCATCATGGCAACTGAAAGAATGGTGGCTAATGGATTGGCAATGTTTTGACCTGCGATGTCAGGGGCTGAACCATGGCATGGCTCATACATGCCTTTACCGTTTTCATCCAGTGATGCGGATGGCAACATGCCGATAGAACCTGTCAGCATCGCTGCTTCATCAGACAGGATGTCACCAAACAGGTTACCTGTCACGATCACGTCAAACTGCTTAGGCGCACGTACCAGCTGCATTGCTGCGTTATCTACATACATATGCGACAAGTTGATTTCTGGATACTGCTCTTCTTTCAATGCAGTCACTGTTTGCTTCCAAAGCTCGGTCACTTCAAGGACGTTGGCTTTATCGACTGAACATACCTTACCACCGCGAAGGTTGGCCATTTCAAAGGCAACTTTGGCAATGCGTTTAATTTCAGACTCTTTATAAACGTCAGTATTGAAACCTTGTTTCTCGCCATTTTCCAGCTCACGGATACCACGTGGTTGACCGAAGTAGATACCCCCAGTGAGTTCACGCACAATCAGGATATCGAGGCCTGATACAATTTCAGGTTTCAAGCTTGAAGCACCGGCAAGTTGCGGGTAAAGAATTGCAGGACGCAAGTTGGCAAATAAATTCAATTCAGAACGGATTTTCAATAAGCCACGTTCAGGACGAATTGAGCGTTCAATGCTATCCCATTTTGGACCACCGACAGCACCTAACAAGATCGCATCTGCGCCTTTTGCCTGTTCTGCTGTCACTGCAGGGTAGGGTTCGCCATGTGCATCAATCGCAGCACCACCCAATAAACCCTGTTCCCAAGTCAAACCCAGATTGAATTTTTCATTTACTCGTGTAAGCACTTGTTCAGCTGCTTTTACGATTTCAGGACCAATACCATCACCTGGTAAAATCAAAATATGTTTTGACATGAGTGTTTCCATTTATGAAGTCGATGGATTAAATCGACGGGATTTTAAATTTTCTTTTCTACAAATTCGCCCAGACCGGTTAAGGCATTATAGGGTCTGCAGAAACGTCGGATTGTCTTGTGTTCTTGTATGAGATCGACACACAAGGGTTCAGGTGCAGATACATTCAGCAAGCTGCCCTGCTGTTTGTTGCGATCACGATACATTTTAAAAATGTAATGGTGTTTCGGCTTAAACTGATGAAAAACATGAAGGGTTTCTGCCCGATCTTTGGAAATCGGATAAAAGCGGATCACCAGTTCATGTTGCCCCGGAGGGACTGAAAGATATAACGCATTCGGCTGATTTAAAGAGTTCGCCTGTAAACGTAAAATACCCGATTCAACTGCCGCGCTATTCACGCGACGCTGTGCTGCATCAATAATTTGAATTTTATCTAAACGTTCAAATTCACAGTTTGCAGTACCAGCACAGTAGATTAAGGCATTTGTTTTTGTGCTTTCAGTTTCTTTTATATGTTTAATGCGTACTGTATCAATGCTTTGGCATGCACTTAAGGATGCGACCATAAGACCAAGTACAGCAAGCTGACCGTAAACTTTTGTCATTATTCGAGCCCAACCCTCACCAATTAAAGCCAACTAAATATTTTTATGGATTCGATATTAGCAAGAGTTAAGCTCCGATACTACTAGCGCTGAAAATTCAAGTAATTAACCACGAATTTCCTGAAATACCCAAGGACGTGATTGCTTGGTTTTTTCTTCATAGGCACGAATATCATCTGCAGCTTGTAAGGTTAAGCCAATATCATCCAAACCATTCAACAAACAGTGCTTACGGAACGGATCGACTTCAAACTTGAAGGCTTCACCCGCTGGCGTACGTACTTCTTGTGCTTCCAAGTCGATGGTTAACTGATAGCCTTCTGTCGCAGCACATTCTTTAAATAACTGATCCACGATTTCTTCAGACAAAATCACCGGCAACATGCCGTTTTTAAAGCTGTTGTTAAAGAAAATGTCGGCATAGCTTGGTGCGATGACAGTACGGAAACCATATTCGTTCAACGCCCATGGCGCATGCTCACGGCTTGAACCACAACCAAAGTTGGCACGTGAAATCAATACAGTTGCACCCTGGTAACGCGGCTGGTTCAAAACGAATTCAGGGTTTTTCGGACGAACTGAATTGTCCTGACCCGGATAGCCTTCATCCAAATAACGCAATTCATCAAATAAGTTGTCACCAAAACCGGTACGTTTGATCGATTTCAAAAACTGTTTTGGAATAATTAAATCTGTATCGACATTGGCACGGTCTAATGGTGCAACGATACCTTGTTCAACGGTATATTTTTTCATGTTTATTTCCCAATGAATCCGTAACCTCTCCCTAACCCTCTCCTAAAATGAGAGGGAACTCCTTCTCTTGCGCCATTCATGGCTCAGGGAGAAGGTCGGGATGAGGGCTTAAACTTAGAATGAACGAACATCAACGAAATGACCGGCAATGGCCGCAGCTGCTGCCATGGCTGGACTCACCAAGTGAGTACGACCGCCATTGCCCTGACGACCTTCGAAGTTACGGTTAGAAGTAGATGCACAGTGCTCGCCCGGTTGCAATTTGTCAGCATTCATGGCCAAGCACATTGAGCAGCCCGGTTCACGCCATTCAAAACCAGCTTCTAAAAAGACTTTATCCAAGCCTTCAGCTTCAGCCTGCTGTTTCACCAAACCAGAACCCGGAACCACCATGGCCTGTTTAATTGAAGCAGCCACTTTGCGGCCTTTAATCACTTCAGCTGCGGCACGAATATCTTCAATACGCGAGTTAGTACACGAACCGATAAATACGCGGTCCAATTGAATGTCCGCCAATGCCTGACCGGCATTTAAACCCATGTATTGATAAGCACGGGTCCAGTCATTGCGTTGCACGTCATCTTTGGCCTGTTCCAAAGTCGGCACCGCTTGGGACACCGGAATCACCATTTCAGGAGAAGTTCCCCAAGACACTTGCGGTTCAATCTCTTCACCTTGCAACACTACTACGGTGTCAAAGTGTGCGCCTTCATCAGAATGTAAGGTATTCCAGTACTCAACCGCTTTATCCCAATCTTGACCTTTCGGTGCGTAGTTACGGCCTTTCACGTATTCAATGGTTTTGTCATCCACAGCGACCATACCGACACGTGCACCGGCTTCAATCGCCATGTTACATACGGTCATACGGCCTTCGATTGACATGTCACGGAATACCTGACCACCGAATTCAATCGCGTGACCTGTACCGCCCGCAGTACCAATTTTGCCAATGATTGCTAACACGACATCTTTTGAAGTCACGCCTTGACCTAATTTACCATCCACACGCACCAACATGTTCTTCATTTTCTTTTGAACCAGGCACTGGGTAGCCAATACATGTTCAACTTCTGAAGTCCCAATCCCGTGCGCCAAACAGCCAAATGCACCATGAGTTGCGGTATGCGAGTCACCACACACTACAGTCATGCCCGGCAAGGTTAAACCCTGTTCAGGCCCTACCACGTGTGCAATTCCTTGGCGAATATCATTGATATCAAATTCAACAATATCGAAAGTTTTACAGTTGTCATCCAAGGTTTGCACCTGGATACGCGAAGTTTCATCTTCAATACCGGCAATACCCTGTTCACGCTCAGTTTTTGAGGTGGGTACGTTATGGTCTGGTGTGGCTACATTGGCACTTAAACGCCAAGGTTTACGACCTGCAAGCTGCAAACCCTCAAAAGCTTGTGGTGAAGTTACTTCATGCAATAAATGACGGTCGATATAAAGTAAGGCTGAGCCATCATCGCGTTGTTTTACTAAATGGTCATCCCACAATTTATCATACAAAGTCTTTGCTTTTTGGGTATTGCCTGCCATGTCGACGCGCTCCATAGAACTGGGTAATGCTTTCATTAACTTCGATTATAACCACGTATTCACATAAATCTAATTTATCATTTTTATTAGTTTAAAAACTTTTTGGAATTAATATTAACCCGATTAAAACCCTGAATTTTGGCAAAATTTCATCTCTCAGTTTTTAAACCAAGTCGCAATCTCCTGATGTTAAAACTCAACTAATCCCGGGTTCTTTATCGCTCAAGAAATGAATGATTGAATTTAGTGCGACGAACTGTCTTTGGTTTCGATCAGCTGTTCAATCGCGCGGATGAGTTCTGCTTTCGCTGCACCGCACTGCGCCGCAGCCTGATTTTCGTCATCTTCATCATCGGCAATCTCATAAACCTGACTTCGCTTTTCCACCGCTCCCTCAAAAATATCAAGGAGGTATTTGATGTGTTTTATATCCATTCCTTTCATCCTCTAAAAAGTATCACTGTCCGATACCGTTGCCCTGTTGTTTATTGATTGTTAAGTTTGATCAGTTAATTATCAATAAAACCGATTAAAAATTAAAAAATATTCGTTTTTACAAATTAAATAAGACTGATTATCATTTAGCTATATCCCGAGGCAAAGATTGAGGAACAACCCATGGCTCATATTCAAAAATTTGTTGATAACAACCAGCGTATGTTTAAAAAAACCTTTAGCTATTACATTATGCACATCACCATTGCCATGTTGGTCGGTTATTTCGTGACAGGAAATATCTGGATGGCAGTTACGCTGAGCTTGCTTGAACCGACCATTCAGGCGATTGCCTTCTTCTTTCACGAAAAAATCTGGGAAGCAAAACCGGCTAAAAGACAAAATAGCAACCATATGGAAATGCTGAATCAGCAATAACAAAAGATCATGGGTTGCCACTTCTGCTTTATAAAGATCACTCTACTAATATGGAGTGATTTTTTTATTTTTACTCTTTAAATTCACATCTGCATACATTTTTCACTGTCTTTTTTTCAGATTAAACACCCTTTTTAGTATAAAAATATTTTATAATTATTTTAATATTTCATAACCAGATTATCCTTATGAATCTTGCTGCCTTTGAAGCGTTCATTAAAGTCATGGAAACAGGCTCTATTTCTATGGCCGCCGATTTATTGTTTATTACTCAACCTGCTGTGACCAAACGAATTCATAGCCTGGAAGAATATTTTGGCGTGAAACTGTTTGAGTCTGCCGGTCGTGGTGTTCAGGCCACCCATGCAGCACACTCTTTATTGCCGAAAGTGAAAAACTGGCTCAATGAACTGGGCGATATTCATCATACCCTCAGTCACGAACAGGAACAGGTGCAAGGCAAGCTGAAAATTGGCACCAGTCACCATATTGGTTTGCATCATCTGCCTCAGCATCTGCGCAATTATGTACAAAAATTCCCGGATGTGACTTTAGATGTGCACTTTGTTGATTCGGAGCAGGCACATGAGCAGGTACTCGCCGGTGATCTGGAATTGGCTTTCTTAACCCTTCCGCCCCAAGGTGATGAAAGGCTAAGTTATGTGACCATCTGGAATGATCCACTGGTGTTTGTGGCTGCACCTTTTCATCCGCTGGCGCAAAAAAAGCATTTGAGCCTGGAAGATCTGATCCAGTACCCGAGCTTACTGCCAGCATCGCAAACCTATACCACTCAAATCACCCTGGCAGAGTTTGAAAAGCAAGGGGTTAAACCGAAAATCACCATGAGCAACAATCCGCTTGAATCCATCCGCATGCTGGTTTCAATTGGTTTGGGATGGTCGGTACTACCAAAAACTTTGCTGAATCAGGACCTGCAAATGCTGGATATTAATGTGCAAATGCAACGTCAACTGGGCATGGTCTGGCATCCTGGCCGCACCCAATCACGTGCCGTACAGGAACTGGTGGCTATGATGCAAAACTCGCATCTTAGCTAGAATTTGCTTTAAATGCTGCATCGGTCGGGGTGCAGCATTTTGTTACCTAAATCCTCAGCACAGTAGCCGAGCTTTCGAGTACTTTTAAATACAGCATTTAAAACTTAATGCTTTAAATGTGTATAAGAATTCGACGGAGTGTGAGCACATGTTGAGGGATTTATTATCTGCGCGAGCTAAAAAAGACCAATCTGTAATCCACCCTCATAATTCCTGCGTGTGGCAAGGCGCGAAGATTTCCCTGCTACCGACTCCCAATTTAAACTTTGCCGATGAAGCCACTGCACGGCATGGCTTGCGTGATTATTTCCTGAATACTTTCGACAGCTATGAACTGCTGTTTGACTGTCTGAAAAATCCGGAAGGCTATTACCTCAAACCGATACCTTTACGTCATCCACTGATTTTTTATTTTGGCCATACCGCCACTTTTTTTATCAATAAATTGTTGCTAAGCAAACTGATTGGCGAACGCCTGAACCCGCAGCTGGAAAGTATTTTTGCTGTCGGGGTCGATGAAATGAGCTGGGATGATTTGAATGACCGGCATTATGATTGGCCGAGCATCGCAGAAGTCCGGGCTTATCGTCATCAGGTACGCAATCTGGTGCTGAATCTGATTGAGCATGCTCCTCTGACATTACCGTTGAACTGGCATAATCCATGGTGGTCGATCATCATGGGCATTGAACATGAACGGATTCATCTTGAAACATCCTCGGTACTGATTCGTCAGCAGCAGCTGAACTATGTGCACAATCATCCGCAGTGGCGTGCCCAGGTCATGACCGGGATTGCCCCTGAAAATACATTAATTGCAGTTCCTGCAGGACAGGTCAGTCTAAACAAAACTTTCGACAGCAGCTTCTATGGCTGGGACAATGAGTTTGGTCAGCATCAAGCTGATGTTAGCGCTTTTGAGGCTTCGCAATATCTGGTCTCTAATCAGGAGTTTTTGAGTTTTGTGGAAGATGACGGTTATAAAACTGATCGCCACTGGAGCGCAGAAGGACAGGCCTGGCTGAAATTTTCTCAAGCAGCATATCCCTGCTTTTGGCGAGAAACACCTGAAGGCTGGTCACTGCGTATTATGCTAGAAGAAATTCCCATGCCTTGGGACTGGCCGGTAGAAGTGAATTACCTGGAGGCCAAAGCTTTTTGCCACTGGAAAGCCGAAAAAACTGGTCAAAACATTCGCTTGCCCACAGAAGATGAGTGGTATCGGCTCTATGATGTGGCAGGTTTGGATCCTGAGCTGCCCTGTCCGGATCATGCCAATATCGAACTGAAATACGGAACCAGTTGCTGTCCGGTGAATTATTTCCAGCAAGGTGATTTTTTTGATATTCAGGGCAATGTCTGGCAATGGACTGAAACCTCGATTTATCCTTTTGAAGATTTTCAGGTGCATCCGATCTATGATGATTTCAGCACCCCAACCTTTGACGGACAACATAATTTAATCAAAGGCGGTTCCTGGATTTCTGCCGGCAATGAGGCTTTGCACAGCGCACGTTATGCCTTCCGCAGGCATTTCTTTCAGCATGCCGGATTCCGCTATGTTGCCGCCTCACAAGCGCTGCAGAAGTTTCAATCGCAGTATGAAACGGACCAGATGATCTCGCAATATCTGGAATTTCAGTACGGCGCAGAATATTTTAACGTGCCCAATTTTGCCCACAGCCTGATCAATATTGCACGCCCCTATTTTAAAGATCTTGCTACACATCAGGCATTAGATATCGGTTGTGCCACAGGTCGGGCCAGCTTTGAACTGGCAGCTTATTTTGATCAGGTTACAGGACTGGACTTTTCCGCGCGCTTTATTCAGCAGGCAGTACAGTTGGCACAAGGCGAAACGCTACGTTATACCCTGCCGATTGAAGGTGAACTGGTCGAATATAAAGCCTGTCACTTAAAAGAATTGGGTCTGGATGCCCATGCAGACCGGGTCAATTTTTTTCAGGCCGATGCCTGCAATTTAAAGCCACATTTTAGCGATTACAATTTTATTTTGGCTGCCAATTTAATTGACCGTCTGCATCATCCCAAAGATTTTTTAACCTCTATTCATCAGCGTTTAGCCATGGGTGGAGTTTTAATGCTGGCCTCTCCTTATACCTGGCTAGAAGAACATACCGCACGTGCTGAATGGATCGGGGGCTTTAAAAAAGATGGCGAAAATTTTAGTACGCTGGATGGTATTGCTGAACTTTTACAAGCGCATTTTGAAATGCTTGCTGAGCCGCAGGATATCGAATTTGTCATTCGTGAAACAGCGCGTAAATACCAACATACGCTGTCCCAAGTGACCTTATGGAAACGGGTGAGATAAAATTTTTATCTCAAAAAAAACAATCTACTGATTCAATACTGATCAGTTAAGGGATTTTACTATAAATGCCTTAGCTTTAAGTTATCCACAGCGGAGTCTTATCTTTTTAAATCAAATATTTGGAGCTCATTTGTTCTTTTGTTTAGCCAAATGAGAAGCAAAGCTTCGCAAGAAAAGCATCTGTCATTCGCAAAACTCGTCCACTACCACCGAGTAGTACATCTATCGCAGAAACAGTAATTTTTTAATCTTGCAGTGCAATGCACCTCATGCCTCAAACAGTTGCGAATGACGTTTCCGCGTATCAGAAACATAGTGAATTCAAAATAAAATACCAGTCAATTTCTTAACTGACTGGCATTCATTCTGTGGATTGGCTTTTTTCTCTTTGATCCTTATTGAATCACTGAATCTTCATGCAGCGATTCATTCAACTGGTCGACTATAATCGCCCATGAACCATCCGACTTGATTTTTTCTGCCAAGAACTGGCGCTGTGCTTCAGTCCAATATTCCGCTTCAGTAATTTTGGTGTGGGCATTCAGTTGATGCGTAGCAATAAACAGGGCGATCGCCTCTTCACTCGAGTCGAGTCCCAACTGCTCAAAAAGATTGGTCATTCTTGGACGTGTTTGGCTCATTTTGATCTCCCATTCTTCAAACTAAAGTTTAATTTTTTATCAGTACTGATCATCATCTTCATATCTAATATACGGCAAAGGCATAATGATAGTAAGGCTTATTTATAGTCTCTTGTTATAGCTTCTGGGTCGATATGACGCATCCAACTCGATTCGCCACATCGGTAAAAATTATCGCAAAGACAAAATGATGTCGGCACAATCCAGTTTTTTATTTTAAGGTTTATTTTTAACGTTTAAACCAGGGAGAACGGCGCTATTCCGCACGGTTCTCCTGTTACCCACAACATTTAAAAGTAGAGATGCTAGATTGACCAGTCCTGGATTTCCCAGTTTTGCTCTTTGGCTAAAATGGCTAAACGATCATCTGGATTGACCACAATGGCATGGTCGGCATGTTCCAACAGGAAGCGGTCATTGATTGAATCCGAATAAGCCCAGGATTCTTCCACATTGCGTCCTTCAAGCCATTGTTCCAGACGGATCAGCTTGCCTTTTTGGTAACACGCGGTATTGATCACTTTACCGGTGTATTTACCCTCAATCACTTCGGCATTGGTGGCAATAATTTCAGTAATGCCAAACTCATTAAAAATCGGTGCAGTAATAAAATCAGAAGTCGCGGTAATACCGACCAGTTCATGCCCTGCATCTTTGTGTTTTTGAATTGCAGCAAAACCTGCTGGACGCATTTGCGGGCGAATCACTTTTTTCATGAATAATTCATGTAATTCTTTCAAATAATCATTATCGTGCTGGGTTAAAAACTCAAATACAAATTCGTTATAGGCAATCGGGTCAAGTTGCCCTGCTTTATAGTCTTCATAAAACTTGTCATTCATCTGACGATGTCGGATTGGATCGACTAAACCCTCGGTTACTAAAAACTCACCCCATGAATAATCTGAATCGGTATTGAGGAGGGTGTGGTCGAGGTCAAATAAAGCCAATTTCATGAAAATACTCGTAAAAACTGCAATTTAAGAAAAAAATTGTAAATCTATCTCCGCTAGTCGATAGAAATTCGTTAAGATCATAGCAATTTTTAACATTTAAGCTGTGCTTTTTTTCGAGATGGATATAGAAATAACAATCCCCGAACAAAAAGTCATACATTACAGAAAATTTAGGTAGCCAAATGATCGACTCAGAAGGTTTCCGACCGAATGTCGGGATCATTTTGGCAAACGACATTGGACAAGTTTTATGGGCAAAACGCATTGGACACAATGCTTGGCAATTTCCACAAGGAGGTATCCAGTATGGAGAATCCCCCGAACAGGCACTTTACCGTGAGCTGAGAGAAGAAGTTGGCTTATTGCCCGAACATGTACAAGTTATAGCGCAAACAAAAGGTTGGCTGCGTTATCGTTTGCCGCAACGGTATATACGCTCGGATTCAGATCCAGTGTGTATTGGTCAAAAACAAAAGTGGTTTTTACTCAAACTGACGGCTCCAGCCCGAAATATTCAGCTGGATTTGTCTGACCCACCCGAGTTTGACCAGTGGCAATGGGTAAGTTACTGGTATCCATTAGGACAGGTCGTGAATTTTAAACGCGATGTATACCGTAAAGCGATGGTGGAACTGTGTAACCAGTTACCTTCCATCTAAACTTAAAAAATCGTATGAAAATGCAGATTTTTTAGTGACATGTTGTTATAAATAAAAATAGTTTTAAATCTTTTTTGGAGCAGATTTTATGTCGAATATGCAACTGGATACCTTAAGACGCATTGTGCAAGAAATCAATGCGTCCACCAGTTTGCATGAGTCACTCGACATCATGGTCAATCAGGTGGCCGAAGCCATGCATGTAGATGTCTGCTCCATCTATCTGCTGGATGAGCGTAACCAGCGTTATCTGCTCATGGCATCTAAGGGATTGAATCCTGAAGCTGTGGGACATGTTTCTTTGCACACCAGCGAGGGACTAGTGGGACTGGTGGGACAACGCGAAGAAATCGTCAATCTGGACAATGCACCAAAGCACGAACGCTTTATGTACCTGCCTGAAACCGGGGAAGAAATTTATAATTCTTTCTTAGGCGTTCCTGTCATGTACCGCCGTAAAGTGATGGGCGTTCTGGTGGTGCAAAATAAAGAATCTCAAGATTTTAGCGAAGCCGCTGAATCCTTTCTGGTCACTTTGTGTGCCCAGCTTTCCGGTGTGATTGCCCATGCCCATGCGGTCGGCAATATCGATGTATTCCGCAAGCCAAGTAACCTGCCCGCTTATAAAACCTTCCAGGGTGTTTCAGGTTCAGGTGGAATTGCCTTAGGTCGTGCCGTCATTCTCTATCCGCCTGCAGATCTGGCTGCCGTACCGGACCGTGAAGCGGATGACATCAGTGAAGAACTGGAACTGCTTGATCATGCGCTGAATGCAGTGCGTCAGGAAATTCAATCACTTGATGAAAAAATGCAGGATGCCTTAATGGCTGAAGAACGGGCTTTATTTAGCGTGTTTTTGCGCATGCTGGATGAAAATGCTTTACCTTCTGAAATTAAAGCTGAAATCCGCGATGGTAACTGGGCACAAGGTGCAGTCAGGAATGTCATAGATAATCACATTGCCCTGTTTGCACAAATGGAAGATGATTATTTACGCGAACGTGTGTCTGACCTGAAAGATCTGGGGCGTCGCATTTTAGCCTTTTTACAGGAAGCTGATGCCAGCCATCGCGAACTGACTGATGAAAGCATTCTGATTGGGGAAGAAATTTCAACGGCAGCCCTGGTTGAATTACCGGTCGATAAAATCGCCGCGATTGTCACCACTGAAGGTGCCATGAATTCACATATGGTGATTGTGGCACGTGCGCTGGGTATTCCAACTGTGGTGGGTGTGACTGAACTGCCAATCAATACCCTGGATGATGTCGAGATGATTGTCGATGCCCATCAGGGACGTGTATTTATCAATCCGCCTCGCCGTTTGCGTAGCCGCTATAAAGAAATCCAGAAAGAAGAAGAACAGCTTGCTAAAGACTTAAAGCAATACGAAACCAAAGATGCCATTACTCCGGATGGGGTGGCCGTTAAACTGTTTGTGAATACCGGTTTGATGATTGATGTAGTACGTGGGGTACAACGTGGCGCTAAAGGCGTCGGTTTATACCGTTCTGAAATTCCGTTTATGCTACGTGACCGCTTCCCCGGCGAAGAAGAACAGCGTGCCATTTATCGTCAGCAGCTTAGTCACTTTGCCAATAAACCTGTGGTGATGCGGACCCTCGACATTGGTGCAGATAAAGATTTACCCTATTTCTCGATTGAAGAAGAAAACTCAGCGCTGGGCTGGCGCGGCATCCGTTTTACCCTGGATCATCCTGAAATTTTTTCTGCACAAATTCGTGCCATGCTCAAAGCCAGTATTGGTCTGAATAACCTGCACATTTTACTGCCCATGATCACCAGTGTCAGCGAAGTAGAAGAAGCCTTATATCTGCTTGACCGTGACTGGGCCGCAGTGCAGGAAGAAGAGCAGGTTAAAATTACCAAGCCCAAAATTGGCATTATGGTTGAAGTACCGAGTGTGCTGTTACAGATTGAAGAATTTTCTGAGCTGGTGGATTTCTTCTCGGTCGGTTCCAATGACTTGACCCAGTATTTGCTGGCAGTTGACCGTAATAATCCTCGGGTTGCCAATGTCTATTCTCACTTCCATCCTGCGGTTTTACGTGCCTTGACCCGTCTGGTTCAGGAATGTCATAAATACGATAAACCGATCAGTATTTGTGGAGAAATGGCCGGAGATCCATTGGCGGCTGTACTGTTAATGGCGATGGGCTTTAATACCCTGTCGATGAGTTCAAGTAATATTTTGCGGGTGCGTAAAGCGATTTGTCATGTTCCAATGACCGACGCGCAGGAACAGCTGGAACGGGTATTAAAAATGAGTAATCCGCTGATGATTAAAAGCTGGATGGAGTATTACTTCAAGACCCATGGTCTGGGGGATATGGTGAAATCTGCAACCCGTATTGTAGGTGCTTAAAAAAGATTTATAGAACAGCAAATACTGTGCAAGAAAAAGGGAGATAGTCATTTGAGTATCTCCCTTTTTTGTGCTTGTCATAGCCACGTTTTGCATTTTTCTTGCGGTCTACAAAGACCTGGCTTTTGTTGACTTCATACATATGTTTTGCCACAAAGTTGTGAATCACAACCTCTGGCAGTACTTTTTTCTTTGCCATTTTACTCACCTGTTTTTCAAGTTTCACATCATGGATGATGTTGAACATATATTGCGCTATTTTCTTAAAATTTCAAGTGGATTAAGCTTTTCGATTTAGCTATATCTAACTATCTGCTAAATAAAAATCTCCTCTACTTTTAAGGCAAGAAATTATTCTTTTCTAGACTAAACAAAAACTTAAAACTGTATCCAATACTAGTTGATCACTACAATGATTCAGCAAGAGGGAAAATAATATTATTTACCTCTCCCTAACCCTCTCCTAAAAGGAGAGGGAATATTCTCAAGATGCAAAAGCCCTTTCCAACACACGCTCCACATCTACCATTTTCGCATCCAGCATACCCACCACACGCCCATGAAATGCACTATACCGGCTTTGAATAAAACCATTCGCTACATAGTCAGGTGCATAACGTTTTAGTAAAACTGCTTGCGCCAAAATCACCAGACGGCTGACCAGACTACGCCCCATAAACTGCAACTCATCAGCAGGTTGCTGCAACAGTTTAAACAGGCTTTGTAATTCATTTTTTAAGGTTTCATGTTGCATCGCCGTTGATGCCAGATCTTTAAACAATAGCTCAGTCGATTCAGGTTCACGGCCCATCGCGCGCAGCACATCCAGGCACATGACATTGCCCGAACCTTCCCAAATGGTATTCACCGGGGCTTCTTTAAAAATACGCGCCATGATGCCGTTATCCACATAACCATTGCCGCCAAAGACTTCCATGGCTTCACCTGTCAACTCGACTGCCCGCTTGCAAATCCAGAACTTGGAAGCTGGCGTCATGATGCGTTTCCAAGCTACGGACAGCTCATCATCCTGTTCATAACAATGCGCCAGATGAAAACTGAGTTGCATTGCTGCTTCGGTTTCCAAGGCTAAATCGGCCAATACAGCGCGCATTAAAGGTTGTTCGGCCAGACGTTTGCCAAAAGCCGTACGCTGACGGGTATAAGCAATGCACTGTACCAATGCCTGACGCAGCATGGCTGTGCTGCCAACGGAACAGGTCAGGCGGGTGTAATTTGCCATTTCAATAATGGTCGGAATGCCGCGCCCTGCTTCACCAATCATGATGCCCCAAGCTTCTTTAAATTCCACTTCGGAACTGGAGTTACTGCGGTTTCCGACTTTGTCTTTAAGTCGCTGAATGTGAATTTTATTTTTTGTGCCATCTTCCAGCCAGCGCGGCACAAAGAAACAGGCCAAACCATCCTGTTCGGTTTTCGCAACCACCAGATGAGCATCACACATCGGCGCGGAGAAAAACCATTTATGCCCGGTCAGTAAATAGGCCTTACCCCGGCCTGATTCAGCGACAGGAACAGCTAGGGTTTCATTGGCCCGCACATCGGAACCGCCCTGCTTTTCGGTCATACCCATGCCCAGCCAAATCGATTTCTTCTGGCTGATGGGTAGGTCACGTTCATCGTATTCGGTAGATAATAGTTTCTCGCCAATTTTGGCCCACAGTTCAGGTTCACGCTGAATTAAGGGAATGCTGCCCAAAGTCATTGAAGTTGGACACAGACTGCCGCATTCGACCTGTCCGCTTAAGTAAAAACGCGCTGCCCACTCTACCCATTTGGAGGAAGATGCCGCATGGTTAAATGGATGGGCATGGCTGTCGAATTTGCGGTTTAAAGCCATCCATTTATGCCATGCAGGATGAAACTCGATGTAATCTTTACGGCGGCCACGGGCATCAAAGGCATGCAGAATGGGCGTGTGCTTATTGGCTAAATCGGCATATTGATAATATTCGGCTGATCCCACCACTTTGCCCATATCACACAAGGTTGCTTGATCATGGCTGCCATAACGCTTCAATATTTCATGTAAAACCGTATCGGATGAAAATAGATTGTAATCTTGCAGTTCATCAAACTGGTTGCTGATTTGATGGGTCATCCATGTCTGATTCGATATATGCATCGTCTATACTTCCTGCTTGTTGTTCTGGGCTTTTCATTCCAGTATAGAGAAAAAATAGCCGCAGGTTGTTCGGCTTTGTTTGATCAAGAGTTTTATGAAAAATCCCGAGATTCAAGTACGGCGTAAGCCACGTCAGTCCAGAGCCAAGCTGACTCAGGAAGCCTTGCAGGACAGTTTTGTTCGGCTTTTGCATGAGCGTGCCGCACATGACATTACCATTCGCGAGATTACCGATTTGGCCGGTGTAGGCTTAGGCACGTTTTATGAATATTTTTCCAAAAAGGAAGATTTGATTGCGCTGACCATTTACAGACACGTAAAAAACAATGCCGAAGACTTAAAAACTTATGCACAAAGCCTGATCAAGTTATCCACAGATATGGCTCTGGATGATTATTTAAAACCGGTGATTCACTTTCAGCTTAAGCAGATTCAGGCACAGCAGTTTTTATGGGCACAGACTTTTTTGCTGGAACGGCAGATTTCCAATATTGAGAGTTATCGCAAGAGTTATGAGATGATGGTGCAGATGTGGCAAAGCATTCTTGTGCCATTTATTCAGGATGCTGAACAGCTGAAACGCATGAGTTTAAATGTGCAGCGGGTATGTTATGGCTTTGTGTCGCAGACGTTGTTGGTAGAGCCTGAGTTTGGGGAATGGAAAATTTTAGAGGAGGACATTATTCAAACTTTTGCCAATATAATTTTTAACTTAGATTCTCAAATGAAGTGCAACAGAGATTAAATTATTGGAAAGAAGCAAGATGAGCTAGCATTCTGCTTCCGACCGACCAAAGTCAAAGTTGCATCATGAACTATACTCATCTTACCCAAGAAGAAAGATATCAGATTTATACCTTGTTACGTGAAGGTTTTTCTAAACGTTATATTGCTTCGAGACTGAATCGTTCCCCTTCAACCATTTTTAGAGAAATCAAACGTAATCGAGCCAGAAATGGCTATTTCGCTAAACATGCCCATAAACTAGCTCGAAGACGCCATTGTCCCAATCCTAAAACAATCCCGGGTGAAATGTGGGCACATGTCACCTCTTATCTTGAGCTTCAATGGAGTCCTGAACAGATCGCTTCTCGTGTTCCAGTCAGTTTGCATTCAATTTATCGCTTCATACGCCAGGATAAAAACAAGGGCGGTACACTCTTTCACAACCTACGTTTCAGAAATCAAAGAAAGAGGAAATACGGCTCTACTGAAACCCGTGGTCAGTTGAGCAACCGTAAAAGTATTCATGACAGACCTATGGAGATTGAGCAGCGCACTCGCTTTGGGGATCTGGAAATAGATACGATTGTGGGTAAGAACCATCAGCAATCATTGGTTTCAATTGTAGATCGCAAGACAGGTTATTTATGGCTGAAGAAGTGCAGCTCACGCAAGGCAGAGGAAATTTGCCAAGCAACCATCAGTTTGCTTAAGCCGGTCAAAGATCAGCTACAGACGATTACCGCAGATAACGGTAAGGAGTTCAGCCTGCATGAGTATGCTGCTGAAGAATTAGGGATAGACTGGTATTTCGCTGATCCTTATAGCGCCTGGCAACGAGGCACGAATGAAAATACCAATGGCTTAATCAGGCAATATATTAGAAAAGGCAGTGATTTGAATGCCTATACGGATGAATATATCTCAGAAATTACTCAACGTTTGAATCATCGGCCAAGAAAAAGACTCGGCTTTAAAAGTCCGAGTCAGGTATTATGGCAACAACATGGTGTTGCACTTCAAATGCTAATCTAAGTAATTAAAAATGTCCTTTTTTGAAGTTAAATATCCGTTTTTAATTGACAAAACACATCAAAATCGCTCACAAAAAAACCGACTTGTTTCCAAGCCGGGATTCTGCTGATCTTTTAACTTTTTATTTTATCTTAACATGTTGATATTAAAACATTATTTAAATTTAATTTCGTATAACGGCCATTATGTTAAATGGGATACTCATCATGGATATTAGAACCAAAAACTACTCTTCCATGATGAATGTATAGTCCCCAATTTAGGCTATTATCAAAAATTGATATCTCATCAGAAGAGTAATAAAAATCATCGAAAAACTTTACGAAAATTTTCCAGTTAGTACTAACAGCAATATCAGGTTGCCAAACGACATAAATATCTTTTTGAAAAGCTAACCCTGTATGAAATAACCATTTTTTTATTGTTTTATCTTCGGCATTAATTTCTCTAAAACAATTAAAATTCTTTTTTTCTATCAAGTTTTTAGTAATTTCAGAACTATAATTCCAAAGGAAATTTGAAGCCTGTGGAGTCATAGGCTTTATTTGATCTAAATGTATCTGATTAAGCTGATTATAAGAATCATCGTCAAATCTCCAATGTATTGGAAATTGATCAAATGACATTATGAAATTGTTTAAACTTTTTAAATCCATAGTTATTAGAAAGTCTTTAACTTATTCTAAAATTAACATAATACACCTTATACGAAATTCAATATAAGTTAAATAAGATCAATATTTTAAAATCTATAAAAAGCTAAGTGAGTAGAAATTCAGCTTTTTACATGACATTTCTACGTTCATTAAAAAACCGCCCCTCAAGGCAGTTTTTTACATCTCAATGCAAATTATTTCTTCACATCAAAACGGTCTGCATTCATCACTTTGGTCCAGGCAGCAACAAAGTCTTTGATGAATTTTTCTTTGTTGTCATCTTGCGCATACACTTCTGCATAAGAGCGCAGAATCGAGTTCGAACCAAACACCAGGTCCACACGTGTTGCAGTCCATTTCGCTGCCCCCGTCGCACGGTCTACAATTTCATAACGGTTCTTGCCGACTGGCTTCCAGTTGTACGCCATGTCAGTCAGGTTCACGAAGAAGTCATTGCTTAACACGCCTTCACGGTCTGTGAGCACGCCTTCTTTCGTACCCGCATAGTTGGTGCCTAGTACACGCATACCACCGACCAGTACCGTCATTTCAGGGGCAGTTAAACCCAGTAACTGAGCACGGTCTAACAGCAATTCTTCAGGTTGCGCAGTGTAGTCTTCTTTTAGCCAGTTACGGAAACCGTCATGTTTTGGCAACAAGTCTTCAAATGAATAGACATCGGTTTGCTCTGGGATGGCATCCCCTCGTCCCGGCGTGAATGGAACTTGAATGTCCACACCCGCAGCCTGCGCCGCTTTTTCCACCGCAGCCGTACCGCCCAGTACAATCAGGTCGGCAATGCTGACTTTCTTCTCCAGACCGGACTGAATTTCTTCAAGTTTCGCCAACACTTTCGCCAGACGTTCAGGTTCGTTACCGACCCAGTCTTTTTGCGGAGCGAGACGGATACGCGCACCGTTCGCACCGCCACGGTAGTCCGAACCACGGAAAGTACGCGCGCTGTCCCATGCGGTGCTGATTAACTCGGCAGTGCTTAAACCGCTGTTAAGTAATTTGGCTTTGATTTCTTCAACTTCTGCTTCAGACAAAACGTAGTTCACCGATGGAATCGGATCTTGCCAGATCAGCTCTTCATTCGGCACATCGGCACCTAAATAACGCGATTTTGGCCCCATGTCACGGTGAGTCAGTTTGAACCAGGCACGTGCGAACACTTCCGAGAAGTAAGCAGGATCTTTGTAGAAACGCTCTGAAATTTTGCGATATTCAGGGTCAATTTTCAGTGCCATATCGGCATCTGTCATCATCGGGTTACGGCGGATATTCGGGTTGTGTGCATCAACAGGTTTGTCTTCCTCTTTGATGTTGATCGGTTCCCATTGTTTCGCGCCTGCTGGGCTGATGGTTTTCTCCCACTCGTAGGTGAACAATAAATGGAAGAATTCGTTGTCCCATTGGGTTGGATGGGTAGTCCAGGCACCTTCCAGACCACTGACCATAGTATTGGCACCATTACCGGTACCTTCAGGGTTATGCCAGCCTAGACCCTGGAATTCAACATCTGCACCTTCAACGTCTTTACCCAGCAATTCAGCTTTACCGTTACCGTGTGCTTTACCAATGGTGTGACCACCTGCAGTCAATGCCACAGTTTCCTCGTCATTCATGCCCATACGGTCGAATGTCACACGCATATCCTGTGCAGTACGAAGCGGATCCTGTACACCATCCACACCTTCTGGGTTCACGTAGATGAGGCCCATCTGAACCGCAGCAAGTGCATTGTCTAATGTCTTACGGTCTTGGTCATTCTCATAACGGTTTTTAGTTGCGTCTAACCATTTATCTTCAGAACCCCAATTAATATCTTTTTCAGGATGCCAGATGTCTTGACGGCCTCCGGCAAAACCAAAGGTTTTCAAGCCTGCTACGTCATAAGCGACTGTGCCTGCCAGTACGATTAAATCGCCCCAAGAGATTTTGTTACCGTATTTTCTCTTGATCGGCCAAAGCAGACGGCGGCCTTTGTCGGTGTTGACGTTGTCTGGCCAGCTGTTCAAGGGTGCAAAACGTTGGTTACCGGTATTGGCACCGCCGCGACCATCCTGCTTACGGTAAGAACCGGCCAAATGCCAGGCTGTACGCACAAACATGCCAATGTAGCTGCCATAATCTGATGGCCACCACTCTTGGCTGCTGTTAATGAGTTCACGTAGATCTTGTTTTACTGCTTCTAAATTCAGTGAATTGAATGCCTTCGCATAATCAAAGTCTGGATCTAGCGGATTGGTTTTTTTGTCGTGTTGGGAAAGAAGATCAAGATTGAGTGCATTCGGCCACCAATCTCTGTTTGAGCGGGCAGCATGGCTATGAGCACCCTGTTGGTGAAATGGGCATTGCCCTGCAACTTGTGTATCGTTACTCATATCTAAACTCCAAATGAATTATCTATATGATTATTGTCATGAACCGTTAAATAAAATTTTACTTTATGAATATAGCTTGTTTAGAGAGCTTGCTAAAACTCATTTTATAAATAAAAACCATCGTTTTATTCTATCTAAGATACGAGGAAAAAAAGATTTTTTAAAATTCAGAAAATTATTTTCTGAAGATATAACGCTCTATTTAAAATCCATATAAAAAAAAATTTTTTCATATTTCGATCATCATTTTGACTAAAAAATACTGAAAATTTCCCTAAAAATCATTTTGAATTTTAGATTTACAAGCTGCTGATCCAAACAATAAACTGTATACAATATATACAAATCGTTGTAATTTATAACTCGAGAAAATAGGGCTTAGACCTATGCAAAATAAGATTGAGCACATCATTCAACAACATGACATTATTTTATTTGACGCGATTTGCGTCATATGTAATGGCTGGGCTAAATTTTTGATCAAGCATGATCGGCAGGCAAAATTTAAACTGGTTTCCGCACAATCCCCTTTAGGTGAAGAAATCCTGAAATATTATGCGATGTCGACCGAGCATTACACCACCATGCTGGTCATTAAAGATGGGCAACTTTATACAGAGTCGTCTGCTTTGCTCAAAGTTATGCAGCATCTCGGATTGCCATTTTCCCTGATGAATTTAGGTTATCTCATGCCGCGTTTTATTCGGGATTTTCTCTACAGACGTGTAGCCTTAAATCGCTATCAACTTTTTGGAACCACCAATAACTGCCTGCTTCCATCAGCTGAGAATAAAAGCCATTTTTTGGATCATGCCATTCGTGAATGATAAGCTGCAATTAGAAAGACCCCTTCGACTTATTCAGATCACGCTTGCGGTACTTTGGATTTATCAGGGATTGATACCCAAAATCCTGTTTCAGTCGACTGCGGAAATCGAAATTTGGCAGAGCTTGGGCTTAGAACTGGCTCTGTCAAAAAGCTGTGTTGCACTATCGGGCATGATTGAAATGATATTTGGCTGTAGTTTTCTGATTTGGCCACGAGCCATTTTCATCCATCAGCTTAATATTTTGGGCTTAAGTGGATTATTAGTGCTAATTATGCTCACGAATCCCTTACAACTCACCACTGCATTTAATCCAGTGGTGATGAATATGGCCATGATCGTCATTTCAATGGTTGCCATTCAAATTTTAAAGCTCAGAAACCAGCAACCTTAACAAAGATCAGACCACCAAACGCCGCCCTTCCCGTATACAGATAAAAGGTGTCATCAGTTTAGAGGTATTTTTCATCGCGATCTTTAAGTCGATTTCCGGCTGTTCCCGACTTTCATCGGTTAACTGGAAAGTTCGATAATGAATTCCAAGTGAACATTTTGAATGTAAATCCTGATGCGCCTGAAAAGCCTCTTGCGGGTTCATGTGCATATAACGCATGAGCTCGCGCGGTTCATACGCGCCTATCGGCAACAATGAAATACGTGGAGCACCCAAACGGCTGTGAATTTCTTTAAAGTGTGGCGAATAACCGGTATCACCAGCAAAGAAACAATGATCTTTGCCATTCAGCACCGAAAATCCGCCCCAGAGTGCCCGGCTATGATCGCGCAGGCCGCGACCGGAAAAATGCTGCGCCGGGGTATAGATAATTTTTAACTCATGCAATAAAGACGATTGCCACCAATCCATTTCCAGCACATGGAAACTTTTAGGCAAATACCAGGAGTTGCCCAGTCCGGTATAAATCGGCATGGCAAATTTATCATGTAGCCACTGCAAGCTGGCCAGATCCATATGGTCATAATGATTGTGACTCAGCAGCACCGCATGAATAGTCGGCAACTCTTCCAGAGCAATGCCCGCAGGAATTACCCGTTTCGGACCTTTGCCTTGCGCAGGGCCGGCATATTCACCCCAGACCGGATCGGTTAATAAATTATAGGGTCCGATCTGCAACAGCACAGTGGCATGTCCGACAAACCACACCTGCCAATCATCCATATCCGCCTGAGGCCGATCCTGGGGAATGGCACGTTTGTTTGCATGGAATTCGGCATGCTCCTTAGCGCTATCGACATTCCATGTGGATGACTTACGGGTTAACAGCCATTTTATCAAGTCGGCGCGACCACGCCCTGCTGGCCGTGGTAAGACATTGACGAATCGCTCACCATTATGGTGATTCGAATACATAAACTGAAATGAAGGCTGACGCCAGGTATGTGACCAGCATGATTTGGTCGGGAGTTGAAAGTGTAATTGCTCAGGCTTTTGCTTCATGTACATTTAATTTCTTAGTGTGACCGCAACATCCAGAATCCGATATTCTGAATGCCATGCCATATATATCACGTTTTATTCCAAACGTCCTTGCATACGTTCCAACCACACCTGTTTGGTTTGCGGTTTAATAAACAATGCCACAATTTCCGGATGAATCTGTTTAATTTTCGCTTCAATTCTGTTGACGCAAGCCTCAATATCATCCGAACTCAAATTATCTTCAAATTCCAGACTTAAGGAAGCCAATACTTGATGTGCCCCCATCTGTTCAGTCAGCACGCCATTGGCCGACTGTACCGCCTCATCTTGCTGCGCAATCAGCAGAATGTCATTACGCAGTTTTGGATCGGCCGTTTCACCCAGCAATAAGCCCTTGGTTTCTCGCGCCAGTAAGATAGCAGAAACCGCCAATACTATACCAATCAGGATCGAAGCCACGCCATCGAGTTCAGGGATATTCAGGGCATGCGCCAGATAAATCCCGATTAAGGCAATGAACAGTCCGCATAAAGCAGCGGTATCTTCAAACAAGACGGTAAAGGTGGTGGGATCTTTGCTGCGCCGAAACGCCTCAAAATAGCCTTGCTTGCCTTTCACCTTGCGGAACGCTTTCAAGGCCACAAACCATGAAGTACCTTCACATACAATGGCAATCACTAAAACAATATAATTGATGCTGGGATTGAGCATTTCTTCAGGATGCAACACATGCTGTATGCCCTGATAAATAGACACAATGGCACCCAGTGCAAAAACCATCAGTGCGACAATAAAGGCCCAAAAATACAGTTCACGGCCATAGCCAAAAGGATGCTTGTAGTTTGCCGGCTGCTGGGATTTTTTCATGCCATAGAGCAGCAGAATTTCGTTCAGGGTATCCACCACCGAGTGAATGGCTTCACTGAGCATGGCTGAACTATTGGTGATATATGCCGCGACAAACTTGACCAGTGCAATCGCCAGATTACCTGCCAGCGCAGCATAAACCACAATCTTGTTCGAATCAGACATTCAAGTTTGTCCTACATTTATTTTTATCAAATAGATCTATTTGATTTTTCTGTATATCCAACTGCATCTTACCTAAACTGCTGCAATAAATTGTTTATTGTTTTGTTGTTATATCTCTTAATCGGTGAATCACTAGAGCAATACTTTCACAGTCACATGCGACAGCAAGAAAGTTAGGTGAGGCATCGTCATTTTTATCCCTATAAAAAAGGAAGCCAAAGCTCCCTATTTAAATTTCAAAATCTGCTTTTTTAATCTGCTTTTTTAAGCTGTTTTTTCAAGTCGAATGTTAAAGTTTAGAAAAATACTGCTCGCGCCATTCTTTCCAGAAATACAGCACAATTCCGAACATCACCACCACAATGCCGGCAAAAGCATTTGGACTGATATGTTCATGATTTAAGGTTGCTCCCAGTACCAGTGCAATCACCGGCGTCATGACATTACTCAGTGATACAGTCGATGCAGCCAAACGGCGAATCAGCCAGAAGTAGCATAGCATCGCGACGATAGATGACATGATCATGGTAAAGACAAAACCAATCATGGCCTCGGTGCCTGGAAGACGGGTTGGCATATGCTGCCAGATAAATGGAATCATCAATACCGAACCCAAGGCAGAAACCAGCAGTGAACCTGCGGCTTGTGACATCGGGCTGAGTGGTGCATTAATCTGTTTGACCCAGAAGATCGAGCTGATATAGGACACCATACTGATCAGCATCAATACTACACCAATCGGATTTATTTTACTGTCGGCAGAATCGGCAAAGACAAAAGTTAAACCCGAAACTGCAATCGCCATACCCAGCCATTGCAGCCAGATCAGTCTTTGGGTTTTTAAAATCACATGCCCGATCAGGCCGGCGATCAACGGTGAAAAGCCGAAGATCAGCGCCATTAAACCGGAAGTTAAATAGTTCGCCGCAATGTAAATAAACAGCTGTGCCCCGATCAGGTTCAGGCTACCTGCCAGATAACTTTTTAAAGAAGTCTGATCAAAAGGCAGCGGATCACGCATCAGCTTTAGCAACAAAAGCGCAATGATGGATGCGCCGAAATAACGGATAATCAGCACCCACATTGGATGGACTTCCTGCACGCTCCAGACAATGGCGAGCGGCGTGGTGGCCCAGATCAGCACCAGCAAAGCATAAATACTTGCCGTGACAACAAGTGGCGAAGAATTAGAATTCATAAGCTCATCAATCGCAATTTAAATCAGGGATCAGACTAAAAATCGAGTCCTCCCCATCATTAACTATGCTGGGGGCGACATGGATGTCGCCTGTAGTGCTGGGGGATATGGATGTCCCCTCAGCACTACAGAAGATTTTTGTTACTTTTAATCTCTTAAAAGTAAAAAATGCCTATATAACAAGTACCAGTCAGTTAAGCAAAATGATTGCTTAAATAATGAGGAATCTCCCCTAGCCCCTCTTTAAAAAGAGGGGGATGATCAAAACTGAATCAGTTTCTAGCAAGAATAACTCCCTCCTTTGAAAAAGGAGGGCTGGGGAGGATTTAAATCATCTTTTAACTGATCAACATTACCTATACAGCTGCCTTTCAATTCAAAACACATAATGTGGCAGTGACAACAAAGCCAAAGACATAAAAAAGCAGACCTAGGTTGCCCAAGGTCTGCCCTTTTGTAAACTGAAATTACTTCACAAGCTTACGAAGATCTTGGCTAAGATCCAAATACTTATCCGCTTCAAATGCTGCATTCTTGCTGATCAATTTTTTCAAATGGCGCATCTCTTTCGCAGCATTCACGGTAATACCACCCACGATAATATCGTTGCTCACACCGAAAAGCACAAAAGAAGAATCCGCACGTTGTTCAGCATTTACATCACCACGTGCAACCCATTGCTCAGCCGCCATATCACCGACAAATTGATAGTTGATGTTCAACTGATCGGTCCAGAACCACGCTGGATTTGGCGTAGGATGCTCAACACCCATCACATGACGCGCAAAGATACCCGCTTGAAGATTGGCATTTTCCCAAGTTTCCACGCGGCGGTGATTACCACAGTCACGAAGTTGAGTCGCTACATCGCCTGCTGCATAAATGTCAGCATTTGAAGTCTGGCAGTTCTCGTTCACTTTAATTGCACAGTCAACATCTAAACCAGCATCTGCTGCTAGCTGCATATTCGGCACAATACCAATGCCGTATACTACCGCGTCGGCACGAAGCTCTTCGCCACCTTCTAAAGTGACCACAACTTCTTCACCATCCAACTTACAATCCGCAATGGCAGTTGAAAGACGCACATCAACACCAGCAAGACGTTGCTGCGCCAATAAGAATTCACTCAACACGCGTGGAGACGAACGTCCCATCACCATAGGACCCATTTCAATTACAGTCACTTGACAGTCTTTGTAACGTGCTGAAGATGCAAGCTCTAAACCGATTACACCACCACCAATCAAGATCAGGCGACGACCTGCTTGAAGTACAGGAACCAGTGCTTGTGAATCTTCAAGGTTACGTAGCGTATAAACGTGTTTACCCAAAGCATCGAAGTTTGGTAAACGGCGCGCTGCACCGCCAGTAGCAAGCAATAACTTGTCATAAGCAACTATATCGCCATTTTTAAGTTCAATGGTTTTTGCGTCGCTGTTGATTTTCACCACGCCATTGCCACGAATGGTTTCCACACCCAAATCTGCCAGTTTTTGTTCTGACAGAATTTCGATTTTGGTTTCCTCCGGCTTTAAGATCACATCTTTAGACAAAGGCGGACGTTCATACGGCAGATGTGTTTCATCACCCACCAAAATGATTTTGCCTTCGTATTTGTTGGCACGGAGTTCTAAAATGGCGCTAGCACCAGCTTGACCAGCACCGACGATAACGATGGTTTCGATAGCATTTTGGCTCATGGGTTCAATCCTTATTTCAATTCTGCAGATACGATGCCGAAGCCCGCAATCCACTCACTAATATCTTCGTAGCAATGAGTTGTCATTTCATACTCACCGACTTCATGTAATGCAGCAAAAGCAGCCATCCAGGAACGGACTTCCTGACCGCCACGACCACCCTCGACACGAATTTCAGCTTCGGTCATTGCCTCAATTGCAGCAAAGTCTGCTTTGGCAAAAGTTTCCAGCAATGCGCGATCCCACTCAGGGTTCAACGGTACGGCAATTGATTTATCACCTGCAGCCAGTTTTTGACCAACCGCAATAATCTTGGACTGACGGTTATGACGCGACTCTTCAGACGGGTTACGACCACAAATCAGGAACTCTTCCACTTCCGGAGGAACCGAACCCATTTGTGGCGTTGGTGGATCATGAGAAAGACCGCCAGTACCGAGTACCAGTACACGTTCGTTTTCAAGGTTCAATGACTTGATGAACTGACCTACTGCACGACCCAGCGCCACAGTGCGCTTGGTGGTTGGCATCGGCGCAGCTGCACCATTGATGAAAATCGGAATCGTTGGATAACGGTCAAGTTTGCCACCACACAAGAAATGCAATGGTTGAGTTACGCCATGGTCAGCTTGCATACGATATGAGTACGCAACATCCACACCTTCATCCAACACACGACGCACTAGATTAATGGCTGTTTCTTCAGGCACATCAATGTGGTCATTGTCTTTACCGTAATCCCAGTCCCCTGCGGCTTTGGCACGAATACCCACGCAGAAGCTTGGCATCAGGTCATAAAAGAAACCATTGAAATGGTCTGGACCAAAAGTAATGATTAAAGTCGGATTGTAGTCTTCAACTTCTTGGGCAAGTTTGGCAAAAGCTTCACGAACGGCTTGTTCTTTATGCTTTTCTTGCGGTGAAGCGAATTCCATTAATGGGCTGTGCGATGCACAAATGAGTTTAACGGCCATGAGTGACTCCTAAACGGAAGGCAGCCTGATCAGGCTGCCGAGTAAGTCCATTACGATTTAGGCTGATTAGATCTCATCAAAGAAGCCGGCACGTGGCTGACGTAAACCACGAATACCTAAGCCACATTCCGCGTTAATTAAAACGCCGGTCAATGGGCGGTTGTTTTGACGAGAAGCCAGTAATACATATGAACCAGTCATATCTTCAGGTTCTGGTAAGAAGCCAAGCGGCATACCACGTCCAATTTTTTCAGGATCGCGGGCATCCAATAAGCCAAGGTTTTCCTGGCCTAAAGATGCTGCACCTTTGATATTTACATTCATACCTGAGGGTGCAACTGCGTTCACTCGTACTTTAGGCGCAAGCTCATAAGCCAGTTCTTTCATCACGCCCACACCAGCATGCTTAGATGCAGTGTAGATAGGGCCTCCGCCTGCTGAGTACAGTGCAGAGTTAGACAAAGTAAATATGATAGAACCTTCAGAAGCTATCAATGCATCCAGTGCAGCCTTGGCACCCAAGATGAGAGATTTGGTGTTAATGCCCATAATCTCATCAAAAGCTTTTTCCAGCTGTTCACCAGAGGTATTGACGATATCTGCGTAGTGATCCCAGATACCTGCGTTTCCAACGAAACAGTCGAGCTTGCCGAAGCGCTCAACGGTTGCGTTCACGGCACGGACGTTGTCTTCATAGCTGGCTACATCGCCTTCGATCGCAAGAACTTTACCGCCAAAGTGTTCATTTAATGCATCCACTTTTGCTTTTGAACGCTGAAGTACGGCAACTTGTGCACCTTCTTCTAAAAAGCGCTCAACCAATGCCCAGCCTAAGCCTGAACCACCACCGGTAATAAGTGCAACTTCGCCTTGTAGCCAACCCATGATTACTCTCCTGCCATTTCTACAAACAATTGACCATCTTCAACAATCACCGGGAAAGTTTTGATTGGATCAGTTGCAGGTAGACATAATGCTTCACCTGTTTTCAAACAGAAACGTGCTGAATGCAGCGGGCATTCTACTGTGCCGTCATCTTCAAGATAACCTTCTGACATAGAAGCGTTACCATGTGAACAGCGGTCGTTCATAGCGAAGAACTCACCGCCATTGTTGAAAACTGCAAGCGCATCGATACCGTTTACGCCGCAATCCACTTTCAATGCTTCGCCTTCGTCTAATTCATCAACTTGGCAAACAAAAATCTTATTCATTAGAAGAACACGCTCAGGTTATGTGAGTTATAAGTCACCTGATCAAGGGTGATCTTACGATTGAAGATCTCAAAGCCTTGTTCAGTATCGACTTTACGGATTTTGTCGTGACGCTTACCACAGTAGATGGTGACATCTTTTTCTTTCTGGGTACGGTACAACAAGTAAGTCACGTAAACGTCGTATTCGCCTTCAACTTCCGTTGCCTCAACAATGATGTTAGACACCATGTGAGTGGTACGTGAAGGAGGTTCTTCAGCCCATGCCATACCGGTCTCAAGACGGGCAACACGGCGTTCCAGCAAATCTTTGGTATCGTTAAATACCCAAGTTGTAGGCGGCTCGATTGAACGGCGACGGTCACGTGTTTGAGCGTTTGGTGTAGTACGCAGGGTGTAAGAAATATCTTCTGACAGCACCGCTAACCAATCGCGGAATTTCCAGTCGTCCAGCATTTTTGCTTCACGATAGAGGAACTGACTAATTTGATGTTGAAGTTCTAAACTGATCTGACTCATTTCATAAGCTCCTTCTCATATTCGTCAGCTGCTTTTTCCACGTCTTCCCATTTTTCATGGATCAATAAATCTGCCCAACGGCGATACATGCCACGTGCTGCAGTTTCAGAGAAAATATAGTTGGTGATACCCGGAATACCGTCTTCACGAACTTTCTCGTTGCCTTTACCCATTTCCATGATCAGGCGGTTTTTACGCGCTTTATAACCACGAAGTACTTTTTGGATTTCGATCCAGTTTTCAGAGTCATCTTGCTCTAGGAAACCAGCAGGACCGAAGGCACGCGTTGCAGAACGTTCAAATGCTTCTTTCACTTCTTGAGAAGCTTCAGCATCGGCAATACAGAATGCCCACACTTCAGTTTTGTTTGGACCACGTGGGTGCCATACGCGAAGTGTTGCAGTACCGTTCAACCAAGACATGGTTGGGAACATGGTGTTGTGACCTGCAAGACGAAGCGCACGAACTTCACCCAGACGTTCTTTTACTTCTTCATACGTTTCACGGAAGTAGTTTGCTACTTCACCATCAACCCAAACGTTCGCATCTGGTTTTTCTGTAAAGAAGAAGCCTGAACCGTGACCACGTGAACCGTACTGGATCGCATCTTTAGCCGTTTCCCAAACCGGACGTGCGGTTTGTGCAGCACCTAATTTTTTAGATGATTCATCATCTGGTTTCGCGCCCAACACCTGAATGGCAGATGCGTGAGAGAACAATGCGTGATATTGGTCAGATGCGAACTGTTCAGCTGCAAATTTCCAGTTACACTCGATTTCCCATTTGTGCACACCACCGATGATTTCAGTACCACCCGGACGACGGTCAACTACACCATCGAGGTACCAGGCGATATCACCCATGTATTCTTCCAGATCTGGAGTGGTTTCATCCCAGCATCCGAAGATTAAGCCTTTGTATGACTTCACACGGTTAACTTCAACCAGACCCCATTGCTCTTTGCATGCACCTTGCGGGAAAGCACGCTCTTCAAGCGGGATGTCTTTTAAAGAACCGTCAATACCGTAAGACCAGCCGTGGTATGGGCAAGTAAATGCACGGGTATTACCACAGTCTGCGAAGCTCACACGCATAGAGCGGTGACGGCACTGGTTTAAGAATGCTTTGATTGAACCGTCTTTTTGACGTGCCACAATAATTGGATCTTCACCCATGTAGGTATTGAAGAAGTCACCAGCCTTAGGAATCTGGCTTTCATGGCAAAGGAACAACCAGGTACGACCGAACACACGTTCAAGTTCTAATTCGTATAGATCAGGGTCTGTATAGATCGACGGCGAGATACGTCCATTTTGTGCATCGACTAAAGCGTCGATTTCGCGCACATCAATTTTTCCACTCATGAAAAGCTCTCCTGTGACCAGTAACGGCACAAAGTAAATAGACTCAACTTTTCAGCGATAATGGATTTTTAGCCAGTTTTGGTGAAATATTTTTTTTGTTTCAATTAAGATATTTTATGGATTATTTAAAACTGTGGTTTATATATTTAAACACTAATAGAAAACGCAAGACCATTTATTTTCTAAATGACAGAATAATCTTCACCTAATAGTTGTTTATAGATTATACTGCTACAAAAATATAGTAAGACATTTTTTGGATTACTCTTTTGGACGAGTTATATGGAATTACGACACCTACGCTATTTTATCACCGTTGCAGAAGAACTTAACTTCAGTAAGGCTGCACTAAAGCTTTATACCGCTCAACCCTCTTTAAGCCAGCAAATTAAAGACCTGGAAGAAGATGTCGGAGTAAAACTGCTTTATCGTACCAAACGCAAGGTTGAGCTGACTGAAGAAGGTGCCGTATTTCTTGAACAAGCCCGCTTAACCCTGGCCCAGGCAGACAAAGCCATTGCCATGGCGCGCCAGGTGTCTCAGGCCAAACAGCAAATGCTGCGTATAGGCTTCGTTCCGGTGGCGGAAATGAAAATTTTCCCCTATGTGCTGCCGAATTTACGCGTGCAAAACCCTGATTTAAAAATTGATTTGCTCAGCTTAAACAACAATGAACAAATGAAGTTGCTGAAAAAAGGCGAACTTGATGTCACCTTTACCCGACACAACTTTAATAGCGATGAAATTGAAAGTTTATTTGTACTGCGCGAGCCATTGATCTTTATTTTGCCAGAAAATCATCCGCTGGCTAAATATGAACGCATACCAGTTAAAGAGTTGAATGGTATAGATTTTATTATTCCAGCAGCAGAACAGTCTTTAACCTTACACAACGCAATTTTAGATTTTGCTCACGCCAATGGGATTGAATTTAATATTGTGCAAAAAGCCGACAATATCCTGTTTAACATCAACTCTGTAGGGATGGGCCTAGGCTGTACCATTCTACCGGGTTATGTGGCTCCCCTCACCACCAGTAATTCAGTGATTCGTACTTTAGATGTAGAACTGCCTTATCTTGACCTGTATGTGAGTTACCATAAAAACAGCAGTTCGATGGCAGTGAAAAAATTTATTGAATTACTGACTCATGTGTTTTATCTGAACATTAATCGCGGTTAAGTCATCTTTTCTACACTTTTGTGCTGAATTAAAGCCACCATTATTTTGCTAATAAATAATGGTGCTTTTTTTTATTTCAATTTGTGTATTTTTAGACCCGCTTAGACTTAAGTCTTACTCATTTTTTATATCGTCAACACTGCATTAATAGGAAATAACGCATAACTTTTCTTTTAAGGACTTATAATCAATATTTCATCAGCAAAAAATTACAACTTAAGTCTAATAAATTCTTGGCAGGCTTTTTAAAATTTACAAAACAAAAACAACCATAAAGGAGATGATAACCATGCAGCTACTGCTCCGTATAAAAACAGGGATTCAGCACCATCTTCATTTCTTTCTTATCTTTCCTCTTATTGCGGTACTTTATGCCGCTTTTCAGTTCATGACCGCATGGAACTGGTCAACCTGTCTGTTAATGAGCTGGAATCTTGCTGTTTATACTTATTTATTCCTTACCCTTAAAAAACTCTGGCACGTTGACCATGCACATATCCTGCAACGTGCAGAGCAACAGGATGCCAGTAAATGGCTGATTCTTTTTCTGGTGATCCTCACTTTAATTATTTGTTTCATCGCGATTATTATTGAAGTGAATAATTTGCCTAGCAATACTGCCATTCGAACGGGTCATTTAATTTTATCCATGCTGACCATTACTTCAGCCTGGTTCCTGATGCATACCATTTTTGCGATTCATTATGCGCACGACTTTTATTTGGCATTAGACCAGAATAATGAAGGTGGACTGGATTTTCCGAAAACCCCCAAACCGACTTATCCCGACTTTTTATATTTTAGTTATATCGTGGGTACTTCTGCACAAACTGCCGATGTATCGGTTACCCACTCCAAAATGCGGGTGCTAAATACCTTGCACTTGCTTCTGGCTTACGGATTTAACACGACTATTCTGGCCATCACCATCAATGTGGCAGCGAACTTTATTAGCCCCTAAATATATTCATAAAAATATGCTCATAAAAAAGGATGACCGAAGTCATCCTTTTTTATCTTTAACAGCCGTGATTAAACACCACGGGCAGTTAAGTAGTCTTTAATGACAGTATTGAACTCTTCAGCTTTTTCCACTTGAGACCAGTGACCACATTGGCTGAAGATGTGTGCATCAGCATTCGGTACAGTATTTAAAATGTCCCAAGTACGTGAAACCGGAATCACCACGTCCTGTACACCGTGAATCAACAATACCGGTACAGTGATGTCTTTCATTTTTTCGAAGTCTAGCGGGAATTCGAAACGGTCACGGTCACGTGCACCCACTACGTCCATCAAACGGTTCGACGCATAGTCATTTGCAGCAGAAGCAAAACGTACTTTCACCAATTCATCGGTGATCAGGTCTTTGTTCACCACGAACATCGACAAGGTTTTCTTGATGCCTTCTTCAGTCAATACCGGGTTGGCATGCGCTTTAAGTGCAGCAGTCTGTTTTGCACCGCCAGTACCCATAGACACAATACCCAATACGCGATCTGGATAATCCAGCGCCAATTGGAACGCTAACCAGCCGCCCAATGAGTTACCGACCAACCAGGTTTTCTCAATGCCAAGCGCATCTAAAGTACGAACCGCATGATCTACCCAGGCACGGATACCGTAAGCTGTACCTGGTGCAACCACAGTTTGACCATAACCAATGGTGTCGATGGCGATACAACGTGCCTGCTCACCAATTTGTGGCAAGTTTAACCACCAGTTTGCCGCAGCAGATACACCAGTACCTGAACCATGCAAAAACAGAATAGGCGTACCCTCACCAACTTCGTGATAGTGAGTCAACTCACCTTCTGCTGTTTCAATCCATTTGTCTTCTAAGCCAAAGAATGGATCTGTTGTATATTCAGGGATTTGAACAGTGCTCATACATACTCCTCGTACAGTCTTTAGCTTGCGTTTCCATCTCTATTCAGAATTTAACGTCAAGTTGACTCAGTGAAATTTACTTTTTTACCGCCTTATATTACCTGTTCAAACCGGTCAAACTGATACAAATTTACGATCAAATACTATAAAAAAACGATAATTCAACTATTTGTTTTTAAATATTTTATTAAAACTTAAACCCTTATTTTTCTTAAGGCATTTAATAAAAAAATAGCTTTCTAGACAGCCAAAAAAGCGACTTATTTAAAGTCGCTTTTTTATTGCACCGCTTAATTAGAACTTATAGGTATAAGTGGTCGCTACACGGTACTCTTTTAAGTCTGATTTCCAGTCGAAATCGGTATCAATATACATCGCCTGGAAGCCTAAACCTTTCAGCTTACCCTCTGGAACGGTGTAGTTAACAATCAAATTCAGCTCATCCGATTTCTGATCTTTCAAGGTTCCTGCCTGGGTTTTCACCTCAGCACCTGAACCAGTGAAGTACACTGCCGTAGCATTTAAGCCTTTGGCACCCAATCCAGAGAAGTCATAACCATAGGTGAAGCCCCATGATTTTTCATTGGCATTGGTAAATGTTGCTACACCCCAGTTAGCCAGATAAGGCTGCGGTACCCAGCCACCCAATGTCGGGAATGCTGAATCACCGAACATTTGCTGGTAGCCCAAACCAACAGTATGCGCGCCATAATTGACTTTAGCACCTACAGACAAAGCCTGGTTATCAATCTCACCATACAGCTTGTCACCTGACTCCGAGTTATCGAAGTAACGGATGTGGCTGTCTAATTTGGCTTTTTCACCCAGCTTGGTTTTGTAGTTTGCACCGACATAATGCTGCTGATAAATATCTTTAGCATCGGCATACCAGTAGCTGCCGCCAATTTCAGGCGTGAACTGGTGATCAACACCTGCAATATACATACCGTCCGCTTGTGCACCATTGTCATAAGCTGGCGGTGCAAATTTGGTTAAATCACGGAACTGGTTGTCATAACGGTTGTTGATCCCGTCAATATAAGCAAGGGTAAGTTTAGTATCCTTAATATCTTTGGATTCTAACCACGCACCGCTATATGTAGTCAGCAACTGACGTGATGGATCGAATACCAGTACTGGAGATACCGGTAATAATTCACCTACTTTCAATTCAGTTTGTGAAACTTTGGCTTTTAAGGTTGCCCCTACTTTACCAAAATTGTCTTTCGACTCTTGACCATCATGTGGCAAAACCCAGTCCGGATTTTTATCACGGCCATTCAATTTAAATGCGTGCTGCACCAAAAGGTCTGCACCCACTTGAATACCGCCACCGATGTCCTGATAGCCAGATTTTGCATCTAGTGTGATGCCCTGAGACCAAGAACCCCAGTTGTTTTGCGGAAGATCTGCATACTGACGGTCTAAATAAAAGTTTTTGAATTTAAGTTGCACTTGGCTGTCGTCAACAAAATCTGCATTTGATGCAGTTGTTCCTAAAGTTGCTGTCGCAGCAAGTATTGCTATCCATAAGTTTTGACGACGCATGGCTGAATTCCCAGTAATCAAATTAAGCTATGACGCCATCATGCTTAACAATTGCAAATTACGAAATCCGACCAGAGTATTAAGATTTATTACTTTTATAGCTATTTTTGCTTTTTTATTTCAGTGATTAAAATCACGTTAAGAACTTTAAACAATAAGTTATTTTATCCTGCTTTTATTTCATTATTGTTAAACCCTTGTTCCGGTGTTTATTTTGAAAGAATTCGAGCTTTTTGACCGTAAAAAAAATTTGATTAATCGCTTTTAAGTTTAACCCAAGCTTAAAGATGTTTAAGCAATTGATTATATTAATATATTTCACCTATGACATGATATTTTTTATCTATAAAATCAAGTGTAAAATCAAGGTTTAGCCATAAAAAAAGCGCCCTTTCGGACGCTTTTTTCAGCTTTAACTTAAATTCAATTAAGCAGTCGCTTCTTTGGCTTTAGACATGGTCAATGCCAAGTCTTCAATCATGTCTTCCTGACCACCAACAGTACCACGGCGACCAAGTTCCATCAGGATTTCACGCGCAGAAACGCCATATTTCGCTTCAGCACGTTTCGCGAATAACAAGAATGATGAGTAAACACCTGCATAACCTAAAGTTGCTGCATCACGGTCAGCACGGATCTGATGTGTCATCATTGGAATGATTAAATCTTCCGCAACATCTTGAACTTTAAACAAGTCCACACCTGTCTCCATTTGCATACGGTTGGCAACCGCAACAAACAATTCAAGTGGAGTATTACCTGCACCTGCACCTAAACCTGCAGAAGCTAAATCGACACGCGTTGCACCAGCTTGAACCGCTGAAACAGAGTTCGCAACACCCATACCCAGGTTATGGTGACCGTGGAAACCGATTTCGATCTCTGAAGCCAGGTTGGCACGTAAAATACCCACGCGGTCAGTCACGTCTTGAGGCAACATATAACCAGCAGAGTCAGTCACATAAATACAGTTTGCACCGTATGACACCATTTTGCTGGCTTCTTCCAAAAGTTTTTCAGGAGTTGCCATGTGCGCCATCATCAAGAAGCCCACAGTGTCCATGCCAAGTTTACGTGCAGCAGTAATGTGCTGTTCAGAAACGTCAGCTTCAGTTGAGTGCGTTGCAACACGAATGGTTGCTACACCAACATCATGTGCCATTTTCAAATGGTCAACCGTACCAATACCAGGAAGTAAAAGTGCAGATACTTTCGCCTGTTTCAGGTTTGGAATCACCGCTTTTAGGTATTCTTCATCGGTTGCTGCTGCAAAACCATAGTTCACAGAGTTACCGCCTAAGCCGTCACCATGCGTAACTTCGATTAAAGGTACACCTGCATCATCCAAAGCAGTTGCAATGGCAACCATTTGTTCAGGTGTAGTTTGATGGCGCATAGGATGCATACCATCACGTAAAGTCATATCATTAATAATAATCTTAGACATTTTGGTATTCCTTAAGCTTCAGCAGTGTTTAATACGCGTTCTGCAAACATTTCTGCAGTACGTGCAGCAGCTGCAGTCATAATGTCGAGGTTACCGGCATACTTAGGCAGGTAATCACCCAGGCCTTCAACTTCCAGGAAGATAGATACACGGTTACCGTCAAATACAGGACCATTTACAAGTTTGTAACCTGGTACGTATTTTTGAACCTCGAGGATCATCGCATGCACTGATTCAGTGATTGCTGCTTGATCTGGTTCACCTTCCACCAAGCAGTGCACAGTGTCACGCATCATCAATGGTGGTTCAGCCGGGTTAATGATGATGATTGCTTTACCCGCTTTTGCACCACCGACTTTTTCAATCGCACCGGCAGTAGTACGGGTGAATTCGTCAATATTTTTACGTGTACCCGGACCGACCGATTTAGTCGATACAGTCGCGATGATTTCGCCATATTCAACCGGTTGAACACGTGAGATTGCAGCCACCATCGGAATAGTTGCCTGACCGCCACAAGTCACCATGTTCACATTTGGTAACTCACCCGCTTCAAGCAAAGCTTCAAGGTTTACTGGTGGTACACAGTAAGGACCAATAGCCGCTGGGGTTAAGTCAATCATCAACACGCCAAGTTCGTTTAACTTACGGCTATTTTCTGCGTGAACGTATGCAGAAGTTGCATCGAATGCAATTTTAATTTCGTCAGCTTCAACGTGAGGAAGTAAACCGTCTACACCGTCACTTGTGGTTTTTAAACCCATTTTCGCAGCACGCGCCAAACCTTCAGAAGTCGGGTCAATACCTACCATCCAAACAGGCTCTAAAAATTCACTGCGTTGTAATTTATACAGCAAGTCAGTACCGATGTTCCCTGGACCGATCAATGCACATTTAATCTTTTTCATGAACAATTTCTCTTAAAAACGCTCTTAAAATCTGGACTTATTCAGCAGCGAATGCAGCAGTTACAGAACCAAAACCTTCAATTTCAACCACGAATTCATCACCCGGATTCGCGACAACCATAGGACCTAATGCACCAGTCAGGATGATGTCACCTGCAAGTAAAGGACGGCCACGGCGCACCATTTCATCCGCCAGCCAAACAGCGGCATTTAATGGATTAGCAAGACAGGCTTTACCCACGCCTTGAGACACGATTTCTTCACCGCGTTTCATGATCATTTTGCAATTTACGAGGTCTAAATTTTCCAGTTTCACAGGACGTGAACCTAGTACATAAGCCGCAGAAGATGCGTTATCTGCAACAGTATCGATCAATGAAATTTTCCAGTTTTCGATACGGCTATCCACCACTTCTACAGCAGGCAATGCATATTCAGTTGCACTGATAATGTCTGCATAAGTGTGTTTTTCTTGGGTTAAATCTTTATTGATGATTAACGCGATTTCCGCTTCAACTTTCGGTTGAATCAACAGACCCGCAGGAATGGCTTCGCCATCACCATAAGCCATATCAGCAAACAACATACCGAAGTCCGGTTGGTCTACGCCAAGCTGCGCTTGCACAACTTTAGAGGTTAAACCGATTTTACGACCGGTTAAACGGCGGCCTTCAGCCTCTGCACGTTTGGTATTTACTTCCTGAACTGCGTATGCAATATCCACATCAGCATTTTCACCGCCAAGTTGCGGGCGAACTGGTGCAATCGCAGTTTTTGATAATTCAGCGTCACGTAATGCTTGCGCAACTGATTCAACAACAGCAGAATTCGACATCAATGTTTCCTTAAACTGCAAAAATTGGACTTATACCGTTAGCGATGGAAATGCGATGAACAACGAGAAAAAATCTGTGAACTGATCAAAGCCATCAGCAAATGGGTGCTGCCCATCTTGGCAAACGCGTATATGTATAAACAGTTTTAGAATCGGAAAATTGCGGTTTTTATGCCAATACTTATTTTATTTATGACAATAGCTAATTCCTATAAATTAACTTGGTTTTATTTTTAAAAAACAGACATATGAACAAAATATTAAAAAATGCTTTCTTGCATCTGCTGCGAGGTAAATTGCCAGATTCATAAAATAACCATCGATCTACGACTAAAAGACTAGATGCTTTGTCTATTTTTAATACAAGCTTTTTTATTAAATAATGAGTTCTAAAAACATCAATTAAAAATCAACATCTTATATTTTAATTATCCATCAGTTTCATCTTCAGCTCATATGCTGCCGATTAACTTTACAACCCTCATTTCTGTTCCATCGCAGTACTTTTTCGATATCAATGCAGATCTGCACACATGCCAGTAGAGCCTTATTGCAGTCAAATTTTTAAATGATGAACATGAACAGATCAAAATGAAAATAAAGATATAAAAAGATATAAAAGGATGATTTAAGATCATCCTTTTATATATCTCAATAATTAAACTGCCTGTTTTAAATTCACATGCTTTAATAAAAGCTGATGCAAATCCGCAACATCATCTGCAATCGCCAGCGGATTATAGCGGGCAAGGATTTCAGGCGTATGCACGCCATAACTTACCCCTATACGCGGCATGGCAATATTTTGCGCCATTTCCAGATCATAGGAGGTATCACCCACCATAATGGCATTTTCCGCACAGATTCCTGTGACCTGTAAAATTTCAGTCAGCATTAAAGGATCAGGCTTGGATTTGGTTTCACTGGCTGCACGGGTCACCTCAAATAATTCATAACTCTGTGTTTGATGAAGTACACGGTCTAAACCTTTACGGCTTTTTCCTGTCGCCACAGCAAGTTTCACCTCTTGTGCCTTTAAATCCTGCAACATAACCGAAACCCCTTCAAACCAGGCATCTCCTTTGGAGTTTTCCACATAGTGAGTGGCATAGCACTGCAAAATCTCATCATGTAATTCAGGCACTTCTGGAAACAAGACTTGCGCCACTTCCGGCAAACCCAGACCAATAATGCTTTTTGCAGCAGCTTCTGTCAGCGGCTGCTCGAACTGCTGTGCCGCAAACTGTAGGCTCGCAACAATCTGACCGACTGAATCAAATAGCGTTCCATCCCAGTCAAAAATGATGAGTTCTACAGGTGTGTTCATAAATGCTTTCCTAGTATTTGATTCAGTATTTAATTGTTCACCTCTCCCTAGCCCTCTCCTACAAGGAGAGGGAAACCCTTTTGCTTAGTCATTCATTTATTACTAAATCAAAATACTGACTACACGAAGTCTGAGTTAATGACAGAATATTTTACGTGATGTCCCCTCTCCTTTTTAAAGGAGAGGGTTAGGGAGAGGATTAAAACTTACTAGTCGTCAAAAGTAACGACCGGCTTATCCTTCTTCTGCGCTCTTAACTGCGCCACCAAACTCTGCATATCTTCAGGTAATGGCGCTTCAATAGTCGGATAACCCGGAATTTCCAGTCGCATCGCATGTAAACATAAACGACGTGGCTTCGGCCCGTTATATTCGGTTTCATGACCATATTTTTCATCACCAATGAGAGGATGACCAATACTTAAACCATGGACACGAATCTGATGGGTACGACCAGAAAGCGGCGAAGCATACACCAATGTGCCATGCATGAAACGCTCTGCCACATTCCATTGAGTTTTACTGTCTTTACCTTCTTTCGACACACGTACCCGACGCTCGCCATTGGCCAGCTCATAGCGATGTAAAGGTGCATCAATCAACTGTTTATCCAGACTGACCTGCCCTTTAACAATGGCAGCATAGGTCTTTTTAATTTTGTGTTCACGCAGTAAATCTTGCAATGTTTTTAAAGTACTACGTTTTTTACTGATCATCACCAGACCAGAAGTGTCACGGTCAATACGGTGAATCAGTTCCAGATATTTCTTGCCCGTTGCAGCACGCAGACCTTCAATCAGGCCATAAGCCACACCACTGCCGCCATGCACGGCAATTCCTGAAGGCTTGTTTATCACCATCAGGCCTTCATCTTCATAAACGACACGGCTGAGCAGGCTTTGCGCCACTTTATCCGATACCGGTGCCGCCGTTTCATCTTTTTGCTCATAACGAATCGGCGCAACACGAATCTGGTCGCCAATATTGAGTTTGGTTTCCGCTTTAATACGCTTTTTATTAACCCGAACCTGTCCTTCACGAATTAAACGATAAATCCGACTTTTAGGCACACCTTTGAGTCTGGAAAATAAAAAATTATCGATACGTTGACCCAATTGATGCTCGTCCACTTCAAACCAGGTGACACTTTGCCATTCTTGCGTAGAATTCATACAGTTACGATGACCCAAAAAAAATACTAAAATTGATTAAAAACTGATCACTTAGGCTATGCTTTACACAAGAAAGATAAGCTTAGCCCATAGGCAGATGATGCAAGGTTTGATATAGTCAGCGCACGGATACCACCGTTAGTGTGAAAAAATTTAATTCCTTCAATATTTTTGAAGCTCAAAATTAAATTTCACAATTCACATTAAACACGGAAAGGTCCCTAAAGAATATGCCGACGCCGAAGGCTTATTATATCGGCAAAAAAGCAAACTGTTGCGTTTAATTGTACTTCGTACATAAATCAGTTTGCCCTAAAAAATATGTCGCCAACGTTAAGTTGGTTTTTAAACGTAAACTGATACACATCAGATTAGTCGCACCCTGAAGCTGTATTCAGGCTATAACGTTGATGCATTGGATCTGCACATAAAGCAACGATACGATGATAATTCCGTATCAAGACGCCCGATCATGAATTAATGAAGGGACGGTCTTCAAGCTACGTGACAGTGAAAGTTACTCACATCTAATGCACCGTTAGTCCGCCAGTGAATCGTTCAGGTGACTTTAATCGTTTATAAGATTGAAGCCGTATTGCCATCTTCAATACGTGAATCAAAAACCGAAGCCCAAAAAAAAGGCCGGTAAAAAAGCTCAGACCACAATTGCGTCATTTTGAGATCTGGGTGTTGATCCGTAATGTGTGATGTTCGCTACGTGTATAGCGATGTTTTGGTGTGTATCACTATTAGGTGTTACACCCATGAAACGTATGTTGATTAATGCAACACATGCCGAAGAGATTCGCGTTGCACTTGTCACTGGTCAGCGTCTTTACGATTTCGATCTGGAAAATCGTACCCGTGAACAAAAAAAATCCAATATCTATAAAGGTCACGTGACTCGCGTTGAACCTTCTTTAGAAGCTGTTTTTGTAGAGTATGGTGCAGGTCGTCAAGGCTTCCTGTCTATGCGTGAAATCGCAAACTCTTACTACAAGGCAGATCCTCGCCAAACTTCAAATATCCGCGAATTGATCACTGAAGGTACCGAACTTTTAGTACAAGTGGAAAAAGAAGAGCGTGGCAACAAAGGTGCTGCCCTATCTACATTTATCTCGCTTGCTGGCCGTTATTTGGTCCTTATGCCAAATAATCCGAAAGGTGGCGGTATCAGCCGTCAAATTTCCGGTTCAGTTCGTGAAGAATTGAAAGAAATGTTGGCTTCACTGAATATTCCTCGTGGTATGAGCGTGATTGTACGTACCGCAGGTATTGGCCGCTCTCAAGAAGAATTGCAACTTGACTTGCAACACTTGATGGACCTTTGGGCACAAATCCAGAATACGGCTGGTTCTGGTCCATCACCAATGCTGGTACATCAAGAAGCCGGTGTGGTAACACGTGCAATTCGTGACTATTTACGTGATGATGTTGCAGAAATCCTGATTGACTCTGAACAAGCCTATAACGAAGCCTATAACTTCGTGAAAGCAGTCATGCCACGTCAAATCGACAAGCTCAAAACCTATACTTTAAATGAGCCTTTATTTGCTCATTTCGGTATTGAAAGCCAAATCCAGACTGCCTATGAACGTGAAGTAAAACTTCCTTCTGGCGGTTCAATCGTGATTGACCAGACTGAAGCTTTAGTGTCAATTGACATTAACTCGGCGAAATCGACGCGTGGCCACGACGTTGAAGACACCGCTTTAAATACCAATCTGGAAGCAGCCGAAGAAATTGCACGTCAACTGCGTTTACGTGATATCGGCGGCCTGGTGGTCATCGACTTCATCGACATGACCAAAGACCGCAACCAGCGTATGGTTGAAGCCAAACTTCGTGAAGCGACTCAAAGCGACCGCGCCCGTATCCAATTCGGTCAATTGTCTCGTTTTGGTTTAATGGAAATGAGCCGTCAACGCTTACGCCCATCTTTGGAAGAAGCCACTGGTTATGTTTGCCCACGCTGTCATGGTACAGGCATGGTGCGTGACCTACGTTCGCTTTCTCTTTCTATCATGCGTAAAGTGGAAGAAATTGCACTTCGTGAACGTCATGGTGAAGTTCAGGTTGAAGTGCCAGTTGAAATCGCAGCTTTCTTATTGAATGAAAAGCGTCATAGCTTGATTTATCTGGAGCAAACTTCAAACGTACGTGTAACCGTGTTGCCTCACCCGCATCTAGAAACACCACATTACGAAATTTCCTATAATCCTGAAGGTTTTGCACCAACCAGCTATGAACGTACAGAAGCAACACGTTCTAGCGAAAAAGAGTTGGGTTATGAAGCCTCTGAATGGCATCTGGAAGAAGAGCAACAAGCTCAGCAAGCTGCGCAACAAGCTTCCAACCAGCCAGAGCGCAATAACAAGAAAAAACCACAGCAACAGGCGGCTCAGCCACAAACTCAAGCTGTGGTTCCAGCAGCACCGTCTGCAAGTCCATGTGCCTGGTTAGAAAACCTGTTTGTACAAAAGCAGGCCACAACTGTAGATCAAGCACGCACTGCAAACAATGCCGCTGCTGCAATTGAACAAATGGTCAATGCCGGTGCGGTCAGCCGTGGTCAATTCGGTCAGGTTGTAACATCTGCGCCTACTCAGAGCGCACCAGCTGTTGCCACTGCAAACAACAATGCTTACTTATCGCCAACTGCGCCTGTTACACAAAAACAGGAACAGCGTGAAGTTGCAGATAAATATTCTGATAAAGAAGAAAAATCGCAACGTCACAACAAAAAGCGTAACAAGCCTAAAGAGCAACGTGAACAAACTCAGCACGACAATCAGCAAAACCAAGTGCATGAAGAAATTGTTCAGGTTTCTCGTCATGAGCAGCGTCAAGAACAACGTCCGGAACAGCGCCAGGATTCACGTGAAAACAAGCGCCCGACTCGACGTCAACACGCTGAACAGCAAAACGCCGATCAACAAGCAGAGCAAAATGCTGTGCCACGTCGTGACCGTCGTAACCAGCAACGTCCTGAACGCCCAAATCGCCACCGCGATCAAAGCGTATTGAACGAACAGCCAGCACAACAAGCTGCACCTGCTGCAGTAGTGAATGAACAGCAACCTAAAGTCGAAGTGATTGATACACCTCGTCAGGATGTTCTTCCAACAGCATTGCTGATCAATATCGATCAGGCAAAAAGTGAAATTGTTGCATTAAATTCAACTCCTGTGGTTGAAGCGCCAATTGCACCATCTGCACCTGAAGCTGTTGCAGCCCCAGCACCTGTTACTGAGAAAGCAGTGGCCGCCGCGAAGGAAGAAAAACCTGCTGCTGCAACTGAAACTCAGGAGCAGCACAAACCACGTTCTGCAGAAAAACGTGCCAGCAACGATCCGCGTATGCATCGTCGCCAAAAACGTGAAGCTCAGGTAAAACAAGCTCAGGCACCGAAGTTAAGCCCTTCTCAGGTTCCAACTTTGGGTCAATACACCGTGGGCAGCCTCATTCGCCATGTTTATGGTGAAGATTGCTCAGTATTGATTGAACAGTTTGGTTTAATTCCGACTTTCAACCGCGCCTTGGTAAAATTTACCGAGCAATATGCCGAGACCATCAGCCAACAGGCAACTGAAGCGCAAGCACCAGCACAGCCTGTGACGCGTGATGTAGCATTAACCAAAGCAGCACCTGAAGCAGAACCCGCACCCGTGCTGGACTTAACGCCGCCAACACCGGTATCTGACAAGCGTGTGGCAAATGATCCACGTGAACGTCGCCGTTTGGCAAAACAGGCTGCAGAACAAGCTTTAGAGCAAGCAAAGCAGGCACATAGCGAACCTGAAGTGACTCCAGTGGAAGCTGTTCCAGCTGAAGCTACTCCTGTCACAGAAGCAGAAACAGTGACAGCCGAAGTGGCTGAGCCTGTAGTGACTGTAGCGGTTGCTGAAACTGCTGTAGAAACAGTAGCTGCCTCAGTAGAAACTGAACAGGCAGCAGAACCGGTACAAGCTGAATTGGCGGTAGAAGCTGCTCAGGATGTACCAACTGAGCTTGAGCCTAAAGCAGAAGCTGAAAAAACCGAAGGTGAAGATGCTGACAAACCTGTCCGTCCTCGTCGCCCTCGCGGTCGTCCACCAAAGAAAGCAACGCCTGCAAGTGAGTCATAATTAGTCACATAATTAGCTCTAATGCAGCGAAATAAAAAAACCTAGTCATTCCGGTGACTAGGTTTTTTTTGATACTTTTATCGGATTAGGTTGATTGCACTAGATTGAAACGGATAAAAGACAAGTGTACAAATGACTGCAAGCGTATTGCGAACAAATAAACTGTATTGGATTACGAAAAATAAATAGGATTCATATGAACCATACCACACCGAGCGATCTTATTGGTATTGCGGATGTCGCAGCAAAATTACCTAAATTTATGAGCAAAGTCCCTCACCTGTTGAGTGGTCTCAAACAAGCCTATTTGCGTACCTCCAATACTCCTGCAGGCTTAGGGATTGCCTTTGAAAGAGCGGTAAAACACAATCCGCACGGCATGGCTTTATTATTTGAAGACCAGAAATTCAGCTATCAGGAACTGAATGAATGGGCCAACCAGATTGGACACTTTTATCTATCCATCGGTGCCTGTAGAGGTGATGTGATTGCGGTGATGGTGGAAAACCGCCCTGAACTGGTGGCCACAGTTATTGCCTTGGCAAAAATTGGGGTGACAGCTGCATTAGTCAACACCTCACAAACAGGCAAAGCCCTGACCCACAGTATCAATCTGGTGAAACCGATTGCCATCATTGTCGGTGAAGAATGCCGTAATGCTGTTGAAGAAGTTCGTCAGGATTTACAGCTTCAAGCAGACCGTTTTCATTGGTTCGCCGATCAAGCCACACAAAAGGATGCAGGCAAAACCCCAGAAGCCTGGGCCAATCTTGCAGAAAAAGTGGATCAATTTCCCAAATTCAACACCCCAACCACCCATACGATTCAAGGTAAAGATGGTCTATTTTACATCTACACCTCGGGCACTACGGGCTTGCCTAAAGCGGTCATTTTCACGCATAGCCGCTGGACACTGGCCTATGGTACCTATGGACATGTGCTGGATTTAAAATCTGATGATGTGATGTACTGTACCCTGCCGCTGTATCATGCCACCGGTATTGTGGTGTGCTGGTGTGGCGTGATTGCCGGCAGTGCCACTTTGGCATTGCGTCGTAAATATTCGACCTCTTCCTTCTGGAAAGATGTGCAAAAATTTGATGCTTCTGCCATCGGTTATGTCGGTGAACTTTGCCGTTACTTAATGGATGCGCCGGTGTCTGAACTGGAAAAAGGCCACCGTGTCACCAAAATGATTGGTAATGGCATGCGCCCGAATATCTGGGACAAATTCAAGGAACGCTTTGGGATTGAAGAAGTGCTGGAGCTGTATGCGTCCAGTGAAGGTAATGTCGGTTTTAGTAACGTGTTTAACTTTGACAACACGGTTGGCTTCTCTCCAACGCCTTATGCCATTATTGAATTTGATAAAGAAAACAATCAGCCCGTGAAAGATGCGAAAGGCTGGTGTAAAAAGGTCAAAAAAGGCGAAGTCGGCTTGCTGGTGGGTAAAATTACCCGACGCTCCCCTTTTGATGGCTATACCGATCCGGAAAAAAACAAAGCCGTGATTATGAAAGATGTGTTTAAACATGGAGATGCATATTTTAATACCGGTGATCTGGTACGCGATATCGGTTTCCGTCATGCCCAGTTCGTAGACCGTCTGGGTGATACTTTCCGCTGGAAAGGCGAAAATGTTTCGACCAGCGAAGTTGAAAATGCGGTCAGTGAATATGAAAAAATTGCTGAAGCGGTGGTTTATGGGGTGGAAATTCCGCATACCAATGGTCGTGCCGGTATGGCAGCCATCACCTTGAGTGATGGCGCAGAATTAACTGCTCAAGACTTAAAGCAAATGGCAAGCGAGTTTAAAAAATGTTTGCCGGCTTATGCTGTTCCGGTATTTTTACGCATTCAAGCTCAGGTCGAAACCACAGGCACCTTTAAATATCAAAAAAACAAGCTCAAAGAACAGGCTTTTGATCCCAACAAGACCGATGAACGCTTGCTGGTATTACTCCCGAATGCGACCGAATATTGTGATTTAACTGCGGAAATATTCAGCAATATTCAAGCCTATCAATACCGTTTCTAATTTCAGAACAGGTGTTTTTTAACAAGATTAAGCAAATTTGTTGTATTTATAATCAAACATCAACAAGTTTGCTAATTTTTACTTGCGCTCGTTTGATATCTTGCTACAATACGCTCCATCAAAACAAAGTGGTGTTTAGAAAGCCTTTATTTTCTTGCACTGCACATTCAGACAAGCGCTGAATGTTGGTTCAGGGTCGTTAGCTCAGCTGGTAGAGCAGCGGACTTTTAATCCGTTGGTCCCGCGTTCGAATCGCGGACGACCCACCACTTATTTTGATCAACCTAGAGATGGGTCGTTAGCTCAGCTGGTAGAGCAGCGGACTTTTAATCCGTTGGTCCCGCGTTCGAATCGCGGACGACCCACCATCTTTTAAAAGGCTTCTGACATGAAGCTTTTTTAGCTTTTAAAAGCACTCTTTCTGAATGGGTCGTTAGCTCAGCTGGTAGAGCAGCGGACTTTTAATCCGTTGGTCCCGCGTTCGAATCGCGGACGACCCACCATTCTTTCTTAGGGCTTCTTTCTGTACTACAATAGAAACGAAACCTGCAATATTCCGACCAAGACAAACCACACCGTTTCGGTTGATTCGCCATTCTCGAAATTTTGCTACACCGATTTTGCAAAACACAGTGCTTGAATGTACTGTAAAAAAATCTCAGATTTTTTCTTGCACTCGGGTGAACTCTTAAAGCGATGCTTTAAGTTCACTAATCCTTGCTCAGGGTTGTTAGCTCAGTTGGTAGAGCAGTAGACTCTTAATCTATTGGTCGAGGGTTCGAGCCCCTCACAACCCACCAGATTTCTTTATATTATTGTTCTTATTTTTATACGCACATATAATAAAAAATGCTCCATATTTAGAGCATTTCCATCTTTTTAAATTGCAAGCCTGGTTAAATCAACCGGCTCCCTCTCTTCTTTAACTGAGTTTTTCTTTAAGCAAACGGTATGCCTGTTGTGGAAAGGGATTGCCTTCGGCAAAATATTGCTGGTTTAGCGCAGAAGCATGGGCAATTTTGTCTAAATCCATCACCAGATTTTCATCTTTATCAATATCATAAAAAAACTCCACCCCATTTGAGCGATGCAAAATTACCTGATGATGCTGGGCATCGTAAGACCAACGATCTTGCTGGTAGTGAAAATTAGAATCAAAGGTAATTTGTCCCAGATGAATCAGGGTACGGTGTGCTGTGCCATCAGCCAATAAATTGATGACAAAGTCACTCGTGCCTTGGTCACACTTCACAAAAGGGTCTTTGCAGCTAATGGTAATTTGATAACGCCCGATATAGGGCTGGGCATTTTGCGGCATGGTATTTTTCAGCACTGGCTCAGCTTTTTCTACTGGAACAGTCGCCTGTCCTGCAACCTGGGTCAGACTTTTCGCCTGCTCACTGGCTACTTTAGCTGAAGTTTCTGCTTTGATCTGTTTCGCCACAGAATCCTCCGGTGGTTTATGACAACCGATTAGAGCTGCTGAAACTGCAATCAAGATACATAGCTGATAATCTGCTTTTTGAAACACCTGTTCCTCCCTGAATCCTCTATTTTCTTCGGCGACTTGTACATCTGTTCAATTATTTATTGCTTAAGTCATGAGAGGCTTTTCATCATCTTGCAATACATTTCCATATTTCATTGATTTTTATTGATATAAATCAACTTTTTTAGGACAAGTGTATTTTATATCCCAAGTCTGGTTATAGTAATTATTTATTTACATAACTTAACCATTTTTTGGGGCTTGCCACTTTAAAAATGTATGGGCATCTCCATCTCTTTATTATGAGTATGTTGTTTTAACTTTTATTTTCTCATTCTAAGGAGACCTAGATGGCCAATGTTGGTTTATATCGCTCTAAGCGCCAGAACATGATTGCCGGTGTAATGGGTGGTATTGCTGAACGTTTTGGTTGGAATGCCACTTTACTGCGCGTTATTTTTATTCTTGTCTCTGTTATGAGTGCAGCATTCCCGGGGATTTTGGTTTATTTAATTTTATGGTTGGTGATACCAAAACAGCAAAATAGTATGTTTGGTCAGTCACAAGCCTATAACAACCCGATCCGCACAGTAAATTCGGATCAAAATCGCTAATACCTCGCTGAACTCTAATGAGTTCGTTTTATGCTACGACTTATACCCCAATCAGTCGTAGCTTTTTTTTTGCCTGATTTTTAGCTTATGCAGCTGCATTCAACTGCTGATTCAATGCCGCAATCATATCGGCGCGGCTAATAATGCCGACCATTTTCTGTTTTTCCACCACGGGAATATAATTAAATGAGCGCTCCACAAAATACGGCACCAAGTCCTGAATCGGCTGCTCCGGTTTCACGGTCACGACCTGTCGAATCATAATATCCTTAACCTGACGCTGCCAGGTGGTTCTTAAATCGGTGGCACGCTTAAACCATTCCACCACTTCATATAAAGCCAGGGTTCCTACCAGTTGCTGCTGCGCATCAATCACAGGCAGGCTCATTAAATTCATGTGCTTGAATTTATCCAGCGCTGAATGGATATCGTCATTTTCATTTAAGCTGATCACGTTTTTGGTCATGATGTCCTGACATTTAAACTGGCTCACACCCCGGGCATTAGCTTTCTCTTGGGCTGCCAGAATAATTTTTTGCAGGTCATATTCACTAATATCCAAAAGCTCGGTCTGCTGATCCAGCGTTGCCTGAATATCCTGCGGTTGAATGGTGACTTTTTGAGTCGGCGTTGGGTCTTTAGAACGCTGGTTGATCTGGGCCACTTGCGGATATTGTTTTCCCAGCAAGCGGTTAAATACAATCGCAATGACCAGCAACAACATGGAATTTAATAAAACCGGGTAAAAAATAAAGTGATAACCTAGCTGATGTACCGCATCCCCACCCAGTACCGCTGTAATGGCCACCGCTCCACTCGGCGGATGCAATGAGTCGGTGCTCATCATCAACATAATGGACAACCCGACCGCCACACTAAAGGCTTCGGTCAGGTTAGGAATGTACATTGCACAGGTCACGCCAATAATGCCTGCAATACTATTTCCGACCACCATATTCCACGGTTGAGCCAATGGACTGGCAGGTACGGCAAACAGCAACACTGAAGATGCACCCATCGGTGCGATATACCAGGCATTGATATCACCCAGCACCCACCAGCTAATGAGTGAGGAAAGCGCCAGTCCAAGTAATGCACCCAGACCGCACAATAGACGGTCTTTGAGGGGAAGCACTTTAAAATTGGGTTTTAGGGTATTCAGCCAGTCTGCTTTTGAGTGAAACACAGTGTGCCTATTGTGGTTTTGCCATGGAATGCAAAATTATAGAATGATGAGATATAAAGGTGTATTTATTTTCCATCTTTAAATCATTCATTTTTCTACTTATGATAAAAGCATTCATGCTTAATCAAAAAACATCTACATTTAATCAATAATTATCTAAACCCTTATCTATAAAAATGAAAAAAACATATTTTATCTTTCAGCCATTACAGCAAACCAAAGCACGAATTGCGCTGAATTTGATACTTGCTCCTATTGGCGGGATACTGATCTACACACCATTACTTTTATTTTTGCCACACAGCACAACTCCAGCATTAGATTCCCCATTTACTGTGATGAGCATGATTTTACTGCTTTTCATCACCGTATATATGTTAATCGGCTATCTTCCCTTGCTGGCATATCTATTGCTGCTCAAGCATTACAATAAATTTAATCTATTGAATATCTTGTTTGTCATATTCGTTATAACGCTAATTTTCAGCTATTTTTGTAACAGCCGTGATTTATTTAAGCCCTTTTATATGCTGCTCTTCTTTAACCTGCCGGCAACCCTATTTTTTATTTTGCTGACCCTGCGCAGCCATCGAAAAAATTTAAATCCGACTTTTAAAAAGCAACAAAGCGATTGAGCGATAACCCTTTGCCACTCTCCTACAAAATCCTTATACTTAGAGCCAATTTTTCTCTAATTTTAATGGATGCTACATGAGTCGCGCCATATCGCATATTGATACATTTCAAGGCTTAATTCTTGCCTTACAAAACTACTGGGCTGAACAAGGTTGTGTGGTGTTACAACCTTACGATATGGAAATGGGTGCAGGGACATTCCACACTGCAACTTTCCTTCGTGCTTTAGGGCCAGAAACGTGGAACGCGGCTTACGTACAACCTTCACGTCGTCCGAAAGACGGCCGTTATGGTGAAAACCCGAACCGTTTACAACACTACTATCAGTTCCAGGTGGTGCTTAAGCCAAACCCGGACAATATCCAGCAGCTTTATCTCGATTCCTTAGAAGCCATTGGTATTGATACCCTGACTCACGACATTCGTTTTGTTGAAGATAACTGGGAATCACCAACACTTGGCGCTTGGGGCTTAGGTTGGGAAGTTTGGCTTAACGGTATGGAAGTGACTCAGTTCACTTACTTCCAGCAAGTCGGTGGTGTTGAATGTTACCCGGTAACAGGTGAAATCACTTACGGTCTTGAGCGTTTAGCGATGTACCTGCAAGGTGTAGATTCAGTTTACGATTTGGTTTGGACCAAAGGTCAGTTCGGTACAGTAACCTATGGCGATGTATTCCATCAGAACGAAGTAGAACAATCGACGTATAACTTTGAATATGCCAACGTTGAAAAAATGTTTGAACTGTTCGACTTCTACGAAGCTGAAGCGACACGTTTAATTGAAGCTGAACTGCCACTTCCTGCATATGAACAAGTAATCAAAGCCTCACATAGCTTTAACTTGCTGGATGCGCGTGGAGCAATTTCGGTCACTGAACGTCAGCGTTATATTTTACGTGTACGTACTTTGGCACGTTCAATCGCAACAAGTTATGTGGCAGCACGTGCGAAGCTTGGTTTCCCAATGGCTGAACCTGAACTTCGTGATGAAGTGTTGGCGCAGTTAAAAGCACAAGTTGAAGCAGAAGCACAGCAAGGTTAATAATTTGATAAAAATAATGATAAGGAAGTGAGTTATGCCAAGTGTGACCATTGAAGTAAGACGTGAATATACAGTCGAGCAAGAAATTGCAATTATTGAAGCGGTTCAGTCTGCTTTAGTGACACACTTTAAGATTCCTGAAAAGGATAAGCATATTCGCTTTTTTAGTCATTTACCGCATCGTTTTGCCTGTCCGCCGCATCAGGATCAACCCGAGTTTTATACTCAAATTATCATTGATGCCTTTGCTGGACGCTCTGTGGAAGCAAAACGAAATCTTTATCAAGGTATTGTAGATAATCTTAAGCTGCTCGGCATTCCACCGACCTATGTCACCATTGTACTGCGTGACATTCCCCTGGAAAACTGGGGCATTCGTGGTGGTCAGGCAGCCTGTGATGTTCCTTTAGGATTTAAAGTTGATGTTTAAATCAACTACGCAGTGATACATCAACATTTAAAGAAGATATTTAAAAATGACACATACAGTTTTATTTGAATTGGGTTGTGAAGAACTTCCACCAAAAAGCTTAAAAAAATTACGTGATGCATTACACGCAGAAACGGTTAAAGGTTTAAATGATGCAGGCTTGGCCTTCGATGCGATTGAAGCCTATGCCGCACCTCGCCGTTTGGCATTGAAAATTGTCAATGTTGAAGGTGCACAAGCAGATACGCAAAAACGTTTTGACGGCCCTGCCGTTCAAGCAGCTTATGATGCAGAAGGCAAACCGACTCGCGCACTTGAAGGCTTTATGCGTGGTCAAGGCATCACCGCGGATCAAGTATCGACTTTTAAAGCCGGTAAAGTTGAAAAAGTGTGTTACTTAAAAGATGTCAAAGGCCAAAGCCTAGACGTGCTTTTACCACAAATTTTACAATCTGCTTTAGATAACCTGCCAATTGCAAAACGCATGCGTTCAGCGGCAAGCCGTACTGAGTTCGTACGTCCGGTAAAATGGGTTGTGTTGTTGAAAGACAACGACGTGATTGATGCAACCATTCAGGATCACAAAGCAGGCAACGTGACTTATGGTCACCGTTTCCACGCGCCTGAAGCAATTACTTTAACCCATGCTGATGAATACCTAGCGAAATTAAAAGCAGCGCACGTGGTGGCATCTTTTGAAGAGCGTCAAGCCATCATCGACCAACAAGTGAAAGCACTTGCAGATGAAGTCAATGCCATTGCGATTGTGCCAGCAGATCTTCGTGACGAAGTAACAGCATTGGTTGAATGGCCTGTTGCACTTCGTGCAAGCTTTGAAGAACGTTTCCTTGCTGTACCGCAAGAAGCGCTTATTACGACGATGCAGGACAACCAGAAGTATTTCTGTTTGGTAAATAGCGACAACAAACTTCAACCGTACTTCATTACTGTTTCAAATATTGAGTCGAAAGATCCGACTCAAATTATTGAAGGTAACGAGAAAGTAGTTCGTCCACGTTTGTCTGATGCTGAATTCTTCTTCCTGCAAGACCAAAAACAACCGCTTGCTTCTCGTAAAGAGAAATTAGCAAACATGGTTTTCCAAGCAGAACTCGGTACGCTTTGGAACAAGTCTGAACGTATTGCGAAACTTGCAGTAGCTTTAGCGCCGATCACTGGCGCAAACCCTGCTGATGCTGAAAAAGCTGCCCTTCTTGCAAAATGCGACTTAACCTCTGAGCTGGTGGGTGAATTCCCTGAACTTCAAGGTATTGCGGGTACGTATTACGCACGTATTGAAGGCGAAAATGATGAAGTTGCAGAAGCACTAGGCGAGCAATATTTACCTAAATTCGCAGGTGATGTTTTACCGAAAACCAAAACTGGGACAACCATTGCCCTTGCAGACCGTTTAGATACTTTGACGGGTATTTTCGGTATTGGCCAAGCGCCTACAGGTTCTAAAGACCCGTTTGCACTACGTCGTTCTGCGATTGGTATTCTGCGTTTAGTGACTGAAAATGAGCTTGATGTGTCGATTGAAGAATTAATCAAATTAGCACTCGCTGCGTATGGTGATGTACTGAAAGATCACAACAAGACTTTGGCCGATGCTGTTGCATTCCTGGAAGGTCGTTACCGTGCGAAATACGAAGACCAAGGCGTTGCAGTGGATGTGATTCAAGCGGTTCAAGCCTTATCGCCAAAATCTCCGCTTGATTTTGACAAACGCGTAAATGCGGTCAATCACTTCCGTGACTTGCCTGAAGCTGCTGCACTTGCTGCTGCCAACAAGCGTGTTGCCAACATTCTAGCTAAAGAAGCAGAGCCTACAGGTGCTGTAGTTGAAGCAAACCTAGTAGAAGATGCTGAAAAAGCATTGTTCGCTGAACTTGCAAAAATTACGCCTGTGGTTGAGCCATTATTTGCTGCCAAAGAATATACAGAAGCATTGTCTAAGCTTGCTGCTTTACGTGCGCCTGTTGATGCCTTCTTTGACGGTGTAATGGTCATGGCTGACGATGCTGACCTGAAAGCAAATCGTTTACGTATGCTTGCGCAATTACGTGGCTTGTTTACCAAAGTGGCTGATATTTCTGTACTTCAGCACTAAGTTGTAATTGAAATAAAAAGCCCGCTTTAGAGCGGGTTTTTTATTGTGAATCGTTGTCATCCGAATCACTTCCTATTTTGGATAATAAATTTATTATCCCGAGCAATAAAACCACGAGAAGTACAAATGCAAATATTCCAAACAGAATAAGGTCTGGCACATTAAAAGATTGATGTGCACTTGCTAGACTCGGCAATAACAGCAGAAAAACACTGAAACAAACTCCTTTCTTATTCATCCTTATCATTCTTTTTAGCATTATATCTCCACCTACTAACAGCGCTAGGAATGCAATCACAACTAGGATAAAGAATCCCATTACAAAAAGTTGGCCTAGTAGAATAACTCCATATGCATGTGCAAATATCAGCAGACCCAGTCATAGTACTGCCATTAAAAGTTGATTCATATTTTTCATTTTTAGTATTTAATTTTTTTAAATGGTTTGAAGTTTACTAAAAATAGTACATGCATAGAAGCTACTAAGCGATGGAAAACCTTATTAAAAGACAATTAAAATATTACTAAAAATCACTGATTTTTATAGCAACAACTTAGACATCTTTATTCACAACCCTCAAGGAACTTCGAACAAGCATAAAGTATTAAAACTATGGTTAATTCCAGTCCAATTCCCTATACTCAAACCAACAACACTCAACAAGAAAGAATCACATGAAACTTAAAATGCTTATTTTGACTGGTCTTGCGGGTATTGCTGTTACGGGGTGTACAACTACTCCTACTATTCCCACACTTGAAACGGGTGTCTTACAAGAAGTTCAAAATCTGGAAGTCTATCCAAATACCACCGACAACAAAGCCAAACTGACTAAATTCATAGACAAATGCGTAATTGAATTTACCGGCAACCTGCAAGCTGGCAAAGCCATAGAACACTGGTCATTTAAGGGCAATACCTTAATTACTGGCGGTTCGGCAGTCTTTGCCCAAGATGGAACAAGTACCGCTCAAAACTTTGACCTCAATGATGCAGCTGTGCAAAAAAACTTCCTTGCACTACGCCACCATTTTCATAAAGATGCTTTAGCACAATGTGACTAATACACTAAAGAATCACTGATTCAATATTGATTTGGTGATTCTTCTCTCCCCTTCAATAAAAAGCCATTTATTCTTTTAATTTCTATTCAAATACCGTTTATCGTTATTCATCTTAAGATGTTACATATCAATACTTTGTATCCAAGCTCATTCCTGATTTTTGAAAAAAAAATTAAAATTCAAAAACTAAAAAACAAAAGCTAAAAATCATATTCACATATTTGTCCAGATTGTTAATTCGCTGTTGCTAAAACGTTGGAATTTATTCTTAAATTCAAAATTTAGAAATTGAACCGATTAAGATAATGATCTTATAACTCGGTAAATACTCGGGTTTTATCATGCAAGGATAAATCGAGCTATGAAAACAATCAGAACAATAGTGATTAGCACTGCTGCACTTTTAGCTTGTACCTCTCTTTTTGCCAACCCCAGCACCAAAGCAACTTCAGAGCTAAAAGCCAAACCTAGTGATCAAAATACTGCTGACAAAGTGGATAGCATTAAAAAAGGAATGAATAAAACTCGGACATCGAGCAGAAACTCCCGAGAGAATACTCAAAACTTTGCCAGTAAAAACGCCCAACAAAGCAAAGACAGCAACAATTCACACCCAAGCAATATGGATATTAATGGTAAAACTCATGCAGAGCTGGATACTTACTCAGGGAAAATGCATTCAGGACTTACGATTGAAACACCAAGTCATGAGGACGAGTAAATCCATAGTTCAGCTCTTTTGGAAAAGCCCATCTCTATGGGCTTTTTTCTTGCTGGATAAATTGTAGATATATCTCAAATGTAATAAATCTGTATTAATTTCGCCACATTTCACATTTTAAGCCAAATTCACTCTTAAAATAAAATCAAACAGATCATATTGAAACGAATTGAAGTCATCGCTAAAACAGGAATAAAACCCACAATGAAAATGATGAAAACGGTATTAATAACCAGTGCAATTTTGGCCTCTACTCCCCTTTGGGCTCAAACAGCCACAACCGCTCCAGACCATACTTCAACTCATACTCAACCAGCGCCCTATGGTGATAATCCCAGCATCTTTAAAGTACTAGGCCATAAGGCACAGCAGAAGGTTCAGCATACGGCGGAAAAAGTCGATTATGGGGTACAAAAAGGCATCGCCAAAGTCAAACCAAAAGTAGAAAATGCCTGGGAAGAAACCAAAGATTTTGCTACTGAAAAATCAGAAGTGGCCAAAGAAAAAACCGAGCGAGCTGCAACAACAGTGAACCGAAAGCTGAATCAAACCAAAGATAATATTATTGGCAGTCCAAATGACCAGCCTGCACCGATTGTTTCTCGTCCGCTAAGCGAATCTTCAACAGATCAGCAGGCGGTTCCTGTACAGCAAACACCAGCCAGTTAAATATATTTAGACTCAAAATAAATACGCGTATTCAAAATATAAAGCAAAAATATAAAGCCTCTCTCTGACAGGAAGAGGCTTTATTGATTTTTATATTTCTTAATTCACCTGTCGAATTGGTTGTCCTGCTTTAAAGGCTTCTACATTTTCCACCATCTGCTGCACAATACGTTGCCGTGCATCTACACTGCCCCATGCGCTATGCGGGGTAATAATCAGGTTGGGAATATCATCAGCCAAAAGCACATTACCGTCTTTAGGCGGCTCTACCGTGAGCACATCGGTTGCAGCACCTGCAATTTTGCCTTGGCGTAAAGCATCGGCAAGCGCGGCTTCATGCACGATTCCACCTCGGGCACAGTTAATTAAGAATGCGCTCGGTTTCATGGCATCGAAGGCCTGATGATCTATCAGGTCTCGGGTATCTTCCGTTAAGGGACAATGCAAAGTTAAAAAATCGACCTGTGGCAGCAGTTCGGCAAAAGGCACACGGCTCGCATCGCCAGGACGGTTCGGCAATGACCCGACCAAAACCTTCATCCCAAAAGCCTCAGCCAGTTTGGCTACCGCCTGCCCCAGTTCACCATAACCTATAATGCCCAAGGTTTTGCCGGCCAGTTCAATGATTGGGAAATCCAGCAGACAGAATTGCGACGCTTTATTCCATTGTCCCTGTTTCACTTCCCGATCATATTGAATTAACGAGGTTGCTAAAGCCAGCATCAAGCTTAAGGTGTGCTGCGCCACTGCGGCAGTGCCATAACCCTGACAGTTGCACACCACAATGCCCTGCTTACGTGCCTGAACCAGATCAATATTATTGGTGCCGGTTGCGGAAATTAAAATCAGTTTCAAATGAGGACATTGCTGCATGGTCGCTGCATCGACCACGACTTTATTACTGATAATGACCTCTACCTCTTGCACACGCGCGAGTAGCTGTGCCGGAGTCGTCATTGGAAACAGTACCAACTCATCAAATCCAGCTTCAAGCTGACTGAAATCCAGATCATTTTTATCCAGCGATTCATAATCTAAAAATACGGCTTTCATGCTGCTTTCCTTGGCTGAGTTTGATGAATATCTAAAAATTATTGCCCAGACATTAAAAGCCAGTTTTACATTCTTTTTCAACCAAATTTAAAGATTAAAAATACAAAACCCACTATTTAGTGGGCTTGTTGATATGCAGTTGAATAGACCTGCGAATTTCATAAAACACATAGATTGCCAGGACAAAAACCAGAAGCAATCCCCCGCCCATAATCATGTAAGTCGAATCCGGACTCTGGGCAAATGTTAAAGTAGATACTGTGCTAGACAGCAGGGTTAAAAGTACAGCCGGTAGAAAATCCAGTTTCATCCTTAGCACCTGTTATTTGTTTATTATGTGATTTTGGGCAAATTGAACTTGCCTTATATGTCTATCTTAGACCGATTTAAAGATAAAGCAAGTGATCAAAATTAAAACAAATTAGGGTGTAGTCCAACCCTGTCCGCATATGCTATAGGGCTGCTACCGCTTCAGGCTGGGTGATAAATTGCGCCGTTTCCGGAATATCTTCAACAAACTGATGGCTGCCATATTCGTTATTGCTCAAGTTTAAATGCTTATAACTGAGCAGGTAATAATCACTGTATTTTTTAATCACCAATGGATGCATGCCCAAGGTCAAAGCTTCCTGTTCCTTGAACAGCTTCATCACCTGCCGGTCATTCATGGCCACAATATAACGTTCATCATTCAATGAAATTTGTACCAATCCACTGCCTTTGGCAAAGATAGGAATCAGAAATTTATGGTTCAAGGCAATGGCACTGGCGGCATAGCTTTCAATTTTCTGGCTAATCACATTAAATACCAAGCCATGACCAAAACAGTCCATTAACTGGCTACGATTTTCCTGCGGTAAATTGACCTGTATGCCCAGTTTCAGTAAATCTTGCTGACTGACCTGTTTATTGCGCAGCAATTCCCTGAGTAAATTGTGCTTGAGCTTGGCATCAAAAAACTGGCTGTCCAGCTGCAAATCATTATTGACCAGAATGGAACCTAAGGCATTGCGATGTCGGGGCAACAGATTTTCAATGACTTTGCGATAATAAAACTTGCTGTTCTTTTTCACCTGACGGATTTTGCGATAAAAATAGCTGGCATCAAACTTGTGCAGCAAAAAGTCATGCAGCAATTCCGAGCTGGCCAGCACGGCAATGGCATCATGTCCAGTAAAAGGTAAATTCAGGGTCTGAATTTTTGGCAGTACCTGTTCAAGTTTTAAATAATGCGCACGGTCTTCCGGGCAATAGGGATCATAGACCACAATATATTCACGTTCAGCCGCAACATCCTGTGGCTGAATGTGCATATTGGCATTCTGTTCAGCATGAAAGAACATGTTATAACGTGGGTCTTCGACATCTTCCGGATCGATGGAATACTGTGGCACCAATGCCACCACGCGTTTTAAATCCAGCAGGTTGGAATACTTGATCACCGCATATCCACCCATGGAACCGCCATAACCAATGCGGGTTTTAAACGGCGCAATCAGTTCCTGAATCTGGGCAAACATCTCGCGCATCGAGCTTTCAGGAAACCAGGATTTCTGCTTGGGCATAATGCCAATCACATTAAAGTGATATTTATGCAGGGATTTTTCGGCATTAACCGACAGCCCTTTGGCCCGCGTAATCAGGTCGCCAAAAGAGAAAATCAGCTCATCCGATGAGCCTTTGAGAAAGATTACACGAATTTGTTCGTCTTCAAAAATAATGTGTTTATCCATTTCCACACCGAAGCAAATCGGCCCTTTATCAGAATCAATATAACAAATAGACACCTTGCCTATTTACGAAAAGCGACTATGTTATTTTATAGATGCCAAGAAGATTAAAAAGCGCAAAATATGACACAATCACTTCATCCTGCTGCTCAAAAAGGCTTCAGTTCTGCTGCTGAACTTTATCAGCAGGTTCGCCCAAGTTATCCACAAGACATCGTCCATTGGCTGCGAGATCAGCTGCAACTGGATGAACAGTCGCAGGTGATTGATCTGGGTTCGGGCACTGGCAAATTCTTACCTTATTTAAAACCACTCACTTCACACATTATTGCCATTGAACCCATACAGGCCATGCTGGCACAGTTGCAACAGGCCTATCCTGACATTCAAACCCTACAGGCGTCGAGTGAGTATCTACCTTTAGCAGCGCATAGTATAGATGCAGTGATTTGTGCACAATCTTTTCACTGGTTTGCCAATCTTGAGACTCTAACGCAAATTCATCAAGTGCTCAAACCGACCGGACATCTGGCACTGATCTGGAACCAGCGTGATGTGCAGGTAGACTGGGTCAACGCTTTGGCAGAACGTATTCAACCCTTAGAGGGTAACACACCGCGCTATCATAGCGGTCAATGGAAACAGGTCTTTGAGCAACAAGCGCTGTTTCAGCTCGCGCATAATCAAACCTTTCAGCAGCAACACATCGGTACAGTGGAACAGGTGGTCTCTAAACGTTTGCTCTCCACCAGCTTTATTGCAGCAATGTCAGAACATGAACAGCGGCAGTTAAAAGCCGAATTTGAACAGATTGTTTTAGCGTACACAGGCAAGCATCCACAAGATGAAATTGCATTTCCCTATGTGACCTATGCCTATGACTTTAAAAAAATTGATCAGAAATAAAGGAACCATCATGATAAAACTTCAACTCAAACACTTTGGTCTTCCTGTTTTATTGTGCTCAAGTGTATTGCTGAGTGCCTGTGATCGTCATCAAGATACCGCATCTCAAAACGATAAGATTCAGCCTGAAGATAAGGTGATGCAGGAGCTGGTTACAGAACCGGTTAAAGAATTTAAAAAAACTCCAGATGACCAACACGATATTGCCTTGCTGACTGACTTTGACCAACGTTTTACCCAAATGAGTGACCAGATGGAAGATGAACTGGTCAAAATGGAGGAGCAAGGTTCCCTGACTGATGAATTTGCGCATAACCGTAAACGCGACAACATCCGCTCGGCTTTATACATGCTCAAAGAACTGGATTTAAAAACTGAACAAGGACGCTATATTCAAGGCCTGATGGCGGGGTATTGGCAGGCTCAAGCCAAACTTTATGATCAGCACAAAGATAAAAAAGCAGAACCAATTAAAAATTCAGCAGATCAGGTCAAAGACCTGGGCGAATTTTTACATGCTCAGGAACAGCTGGAACACTGGCAATCTCAATATCCGCAAATGAACCAAGCCGAAACAAAAAAAGCTGAAGTAGCTAAATCCGAGACCACCCTATCTGGCTACTAAAATTTGGTCCATAAAAAGTCTGTTAATCACAGGTTTCACCATAACTAAGGCCGCTCATCATATTGTGGCAGGCCATCACAGATGGTCTCCCACTCGGCTTTGGACGCCACAAAAATATGTTGGGTCGGCTTTTGTTGCAACGGTGTATCCAGCGTGCCTATTCTCAGGCGATACAGATCAGGCGTTTCGGTTTTAATACTGATAATCGGTGAGCCACAATCGGCACAGAAACAGCGCTGTGTGGTTTCGGTCGACTGAAACCTTTTCAGTAAATGCTCCCCTTGCACAATCTGAAAATCGGCTTTTCGAATCGGTGCATTGCTGGCAAAAGCGCTGCCATTGGCTTTACGACAGCGCTGGCAATGACATTCTATGATGTCGCCAATTTCACCCCGAATTTCATAGCGTAAACCGCCACACAAACAGCTTCCGGTATATTGTTTTGCTTCTGACATAGCGATGCATTTTTTTATGATGACTGAGTATGCAAATTAGCATGCTTCCCATCACAGTTCAAAACCTGCCCAATCATGCGCTGCTATTTTTGTGCAGCCAGATAAGCATGCACGCCCTCACCTGCAGCGCGACCTGTGGCAAAACAGGCAGTGAGCAAATACCCCCCAGTCGGCGCATCCCAGTCCAGCATTTCTCCACAACAAAACACATGCGGATTAGACTTTAATTGCAACTGTTCGGACAACACGTCTCGTTTCACCCCACCTGCACAGCTAATTGCTTCTTCAATCGGGCGGAATCCTGTTAAAGGAATCGGTAGCTGTTTGATCTGCTGCGCTAAAGCCAGCGGATCGTTCCATAGATGTTTCGCCACCAGTTCACGCAGCAGATTGGCCTTAACCGCATCCAATCCCGCCTTACGCCAGACATTGCTTAACGATTGCTTTTTGCTTGGCTGTAATTTTTTCGCCAATTGTTCCATGCTTTGTTCGGGGATTAAATCCAGATACAGCTGCATGGTTTGACTCTCTTTGAGCTGCTGACGTAATGCCCGCCCCTGCTTATAGACCAAGCCACTTTCCAGACCATAATGGCTAATCACAATATCGCCCATGGTTTTGGTTTGTCCCTCTACCCAGGCTTCGACACGCTTTAAAGGCTGACCAAATACCGGCTGCATAAACTTGGACCAGGCATGTTCCACCCCGGCATTACTGGCCTGAAAGGCTTCAATGTCATGCGCAGACAGCCACCGCTGCCATGCCCCATCGCTGCCCAGTTGTGACCACGATACCGCCCCACAGGCCATGATGATGGCATCAAAGCTTTGCTCGATAATGTCCTGATTAAGCAGGTTTTTGATACTAAGGGTTGCGCCATTTAAATTTAAACATTGATGGCGATAATGAAATTTTATCCCTTGTTCAGCCAGGCGTTTGAGCCAGGCGCGCAGTAGCGGTGCGGCTTTCATTTCTACCGGAAACACCCGGCCTGACGAACCTATATAGGATTCAATCCCCAAGCCTTTCATCCATTTCTGAATCCAGTGGGCATCCCATTTTTTTACCCAAGGCGCCAGCCATTCCGCCTGATCATAACGCTGAATAAACTGCTCAACAGGCTCGGCATGGGAAATATTCAGTCCGGTTTTACCCGCCATCAAAAATTTGCGTGCAGCAGACGGTTTTTGTTCATAGACATGAATCTCGTAGCCGTATTGGCTCAAGACTTCTGCAGCCATCAACCCTGCGGGGCCTGCCCCAATAATTGCAACACGCTTTTTCATCAGCGACTTATTCAACATCTTTAACATCGGTTTCTGATGCTACAGCTTGAACAGCATTTTGGCCTTGTAAAGGCATAAAATCATCAAAGCGCGTGCTGTAGCCTTCAGGTTTGCTGATGATCAGTTGCTGACACAATTCACCACGCTGCAAATATTTAATTTCAAAATGGGTACGTGCCGATGTGCCTGGAATCACTTCTTTAACAAAAGGTAATTTCCAGACTTCGATTAACTGCTGCTGTGCTTCTGTAATATATTTAGGAATATTACTGGCCAACGTGACTGTACCGCCGACCTGTAAACGTGACAGTAAAAATTCAAAAAATGGCATGTTTAACCAGCGTTGCGCCGGGTTATGCGGTTCAGGATTCGGATAGAGTATAAAAAATTGCTCGACTTGAGCAGGCAATAACGAATGCACAACCCAGGGCATGGCATCGGCATGAATCGCCTGCAAATTGCTTTGTCCTTCCAGGTCATGCTGTTTTTGCATGGCCAAATATTTTTCACGCGTGCGCTCAATAGCAATCAATTTTTTTTCAGGATTTTGAGCTGAAAACAGCAAGGCATGTTTACCTTTGCCGGCACCAATTTCCACACAAACTGGATCTGGGCGAATCATTTGAAAATCACGAGGCGCATGCATACGCTGTGCTTGAAATTGACGAATTGGCATAATCAGATCAAACTAACAAAAATCCGCTCAAGTCTAGCAAGTGCGACTGTATTTGCCTAATTGAATCCTTATTTTTATTCGGAGAATAAGATGCCCCGTACTTTTCCATGTCCACGATGTGGCAAACCGACCATCTGGGAAGGCAATGAATTTCGTCCTTTTTGTTCAGAACGTTGCAAAATGATTGATCTGGGGGCTTGGGCCAATGATGAATATAAATTACCAACTCAAGATGCGCCACAGGCAGATAATAGTGGCGAACAAGATGATTTTTAATCTTGCATAATCAGCATTAAAAGCTCTTCTAGAGGTTGATAAAATGTATTTATCAACCTTAATCAAATGGATTGGAAAGCATTTTCTTATATTCTAAACCTAAAATAATAATACACAAAATCAGAAGGATACCAATCGCCCCAATGAACATATCATGACTATAAAAACCAAAACCTGAACATATACATGACAGAATAATAAATATACACAGCACTATTTTTGTAAATATTAGCTTCACAAATCCCCCCAACAAAAAAGAATAATTATAAATCACGTGATCTAATCAACTTTTTATAGAGAAAAGGGGAATTTGTCCATTTATTTGTACTAAATTTGTTCTTATTTTTTTCAATATGTAATCAAAATACATTAAAAAAAACGATTAAGAAACACTCTTTTACACATGTTAAATTTTCTTATTGATCGATAAAAAAGGATAACCAGCGCTCACTTTTTAAACTATAATGACTTTATAATAATACCAATAAAATTTTTCCTACAACTGAATATTTAAAAACAATACAGCTTAGCGATAAAGCCTAAAAACGATAAAAACGATAAAAACGATAAAAACGAACAATTATAAATCTTAAAAACTATAAAAAGGAGAATTCCATGACGGGTCTTTGGTGCTTAAGAATTCTATTTTTTCTGTTTGTCGGCCTAAGTATTATTGGCCTGATTTTTGGAATTTATACCCATGATGGCATTATTATTTCGATTGGCATTTTATTCATTCTTGCAGCCATCATCATTGCACTGGAATTAAAACAGCTGCGCAGTGGACCCTTTCACCGAGATTGATGAAACTAATTCATCAATCTCTTACAGGAATGCATTAACCCGCTTTACCTGCAACAAAAGGATTATGCTGTTTTTCAAAACCAATGGTACTTAAGGGGCCATGACCTGAAATAAACTGGGTTTCATCGGGCAAACTAAAACATTCACGCTGGATGGAATCTAATAATTGCTGATGGTTGCCTCGTGGAAAATCGGTACGTCCAATCGATCCCTTGAACAACACATCCCCTGTCCACAACAGACCATAATTTTTGTTATAGAACATCACATGACCCGGAGTATGCCCCGGGGCAAAACGGACTTCGAATTCCTCTGCTCCCAGCTTTAAAACTTCTCCGCCTTCGAGCCATTGAGTCACTTCTACTTTTTCTGGAATCGGGAAACCATAACGTGCCGATACTTCCTGAATCATATCCAGCCAAAAGGCATCTTCCTTATGTGGCCCGATCACCGGAACATTCCAGAGCTTGCTTAAATTACCCACTGCCCCGGCATGATCCAGATGTCCATGGGTTAACCATAAGGCTTTCACCTTGAGTCCCAAGGCTTCCACCTCGGCTTTTAATTTTTCAGGCTCACCGCCTGCATCAATCAAAATGGCTTCTTTGGTTTCCGCATCCCAAATAATGGAACAGTTTTGCTGAAATGCCGTGACCGGAACAATTTTGACTTGCAGCATGATAGTGAAACCTCAGGGAAATTAATGAGCGAATGTTTGCTTTAATCCATCAAGATTAGCCTGAAGCATCAGATTGAGCAATTGCAAATGATCTTCACGGACATTTAAGGCGGGAATATAACTGTAACTTTGCCCACCAACCGATTTAAACAATTCGGCATTTTGAATTGCCAGTTCTTCCAGGGTTTCCAGACAATCTGCAGAGAAGGCAGGACTCATGACCTGAACAGATTTCACCCCTTGCTCGCCCCATTGTTGAAGTAAAGCATCGGTATAGGGTTTTACCCACTCCTGTTTTCCAAAACGCGACTGGAAACTGATGGCCCATTGATCTTCTTTCAAACCTAAAGCTTGTGCCAATAATTGTGCAGTCACGCGGCAACGATCGGCATAAGGGTCGCCTTTATCGGCATAGGGCTGAGGAATCCCGTGGAATGACATCAACAGTTTTTCTGGCTGGCCATGGACTGCCTGATAGTCTCGGACACTTTGTGCCAAAGCCTGAATAAATGCGGGATGCTGATAATAATCCCGAATGATAGACAGGCCCGGCAAATTACGTTGCGTCAGAATCCACTTTGCTACGGCATCATATAAAGGTGCGGTTGAGGTGGCTGAATACTGCGGAAATAAAGGCAATAAAATCAGATGATCTGGCATATCCTGTGACAAGCGTTGTAAGGCAGCCTGAATACCTGGATTACCATAGGTCATGGCAGGAATCACATCGAGGTCAAATTCAGGATACTGTCCGCTTAATGCCTTTTTTACTTCAAGCACTTGATTGAATAGCACTTCACGCATGGGTGAATCGTTCTGCCACACCATCTCATAAGCGTGTGCCACACGTTTGGGGCGAAATGGCAGAACAAACAGACGTAAAATGATTTGCCAAATCGGCTTCGGGATTTCAATGACACGCTGGTCAGAGAGAAATTGTTTCAGAAAACGACGTACCGCAGGGGCCGTGGGTTCGTCTGGCGTACCCAAATTGGCCAAAATAATAGTGACTTTCGTTTTAGGTGCAGAAGACATCAAAACCCTTTTCCAATATAAATGTACTGCTTTACTTTAACAGCTTTCTGCACTTTCTCTATATGGATTAAAACGCAGATTTAAATTGAAAAACACGATCATTATCAAGCAAATTGCTCTCAAGCAGCTTTTGTCCTTTGAGGGTCAATTGCCAGAGCATCCGTTGACGGTCATCCCGGCCTGACTGAATAATCCAGTCATTTTGACGCATTTGCATTTTAATGCTGTGTAAGGCACGAATATTGATTTGTGCACGGGCAACGGCATGCGCACGTGGCATTTCCATCCGGGCATCGGCCAGCCCTGTATCATTCAAATAGTCATTGATGCATTTGGAAAAATATTCTTCTGGCGTTGGATTTTTAAACATGCTGCCTAAAATGGCAAGTAACTGCGCCCAAGTCAGTTTCTTCTCAATTTTCAGCTCTTTAAAATTACCATCTTGGTAGGCATGCATACGATATTCAAATGAAAACAATTCATTCATGGAAACTTTAGGCAAAGACAGGAACGGGTCTACTTCCCGTTTTCCGACTTCCGTTTCAAGCTGTTCGATTTTGGCTTTCAGTTGATCAATCTCGTCATGTAAAGATTGAGTGTTCTGCGGTCGAACCCATCCCGATACCGGATAGCGCTCCAGCATTTGTGGCATGTTAAAACGTACTGCCATTTCCAGATCACGGATGCTGCGGTAAGTAAAAACCTGATCCACTTCTTGCTGTAATAATTTACGGAATTCTAAAAATTTTTCACGTAATTCAGGCTTTTGATCATGTAAAGATTCATCACGTGATGCAGGATCATCATGCATAAACACAATAATCGGTTTCTGTTTGGTGACTGCATAAATATATTCCAGATGCATATAACCTACACCTGACACAGATTGTTCACCATATTGACTGCCCACAAGTAGCACCACATAGTCACAATCATCAATCTGACGACGTGCAAATGCTGTACTTAATGGCGTGCGCTGTTCTAATCCCCAAGAAAAGAAACCCATGCCCACTAAAGTTTGAGCTAAAACAATGCGTTCCGGCTGCATTTCACTGCCAGAAGTAGAAATAAAAACCTGATAACGCTTATCGAGCATTGGTTATCCTCTTCCAATTGCTTATTACATTCTGACTAACACATTTCTGGGTAATCACAATGTAATTCAACGACCCCAATATAAAATTTTTTAATATATTTCAAAAGACTAGCTGCATTTGTTTATTTATTCAACACCAATATTGCGAATATCCCAAGTCAAATCCCCTTGAATCAGGTACTGCAGCACAGTTTTTAAATTTTCTGCATTATTGCCACTGACATAGCACTCGATACGTAAGCCATTATTTCGATCTTGCTCAAATAATAATTGATTTTTGATCAAAATACGGGCTGTTTGTCGCGCAACTGCCAGTCCAGAGTCAATTAATGTCAGTTTCTGACCAAATATAGACTGAATTGCAGGTTTTAGGAAGGGATAATGTGTACAACCCAAAACTAAATAATCGGCACCCTGATCGACCACAGGTTGCAAAATTTCTTTTAAGGTGATTAAACATGCCTCGCTCATCTGTGCGCCACTTTCTACAAAAGGCACCAGATCCAGACAGGTCACGGGCATAACCTTTACATTGGCGGGAAGAGCAAAACGCTGTATGACATCTTTAATCAGCTGACCACGAAAGGTAGCAGGCGTGGCAAGCACAGCCACAGTTTTGGATTTAGTTTGCAGAACGGCCGGTTTCAGTGCAGGTACCAAACCGATAATAGGAAAATTTTCTCCATAATGATCACGTAAATAATCCAGACTAAATGCGGAAGCGGTATTACATGCGACGACTGCGACTTTACATCCCTGACGATACAGCCATTCAATGGCATGCGCGGTAAGCTCACGAATATCCTGATCCTTACGCGGCCCATAAGGTACATGCGCAGTATCTGCATAATAAACAATACGTTCTTTGGGTAAGTGTCTGGCAATTTCTTGCGCTATAGACAAACCACCTATTCCAGAATCAAAAATCCCGATGGGTGCATCAGCTTGTGCCTTGGGCATTGGGTCGATTAAAGGGTAAATAGGATGAATGGCTGTCATCGTTTCACTTTCAGCAGTTCAAGAAATCGGAAGATCAAAGCTTAAACCTCAGGTGCCTAATTGCAAGTGAAAATCGCCACTTTGTAGCGTTAAAATGGTTTCATTTTTGTCATTTTCAAGGAGCTGTCCCATTTCAATTAAATGAAAAAAAGCAGAACGTTGAATTAAAGCATTGATGCCAAATCGCACATGCACATATGGACGCAATTCACTTGCATATTCACGCATAAAAACGGGATGCGACTGATCCATAATCACAATGTCTTGCGTGGTTGTGGTGAGCTGGATATAACGTTTACCATCAATCTCGACCCGATCGACCTGATTGACAAATAAAGGCTCATCTTCCACCTCAATTTCAATCTGCTCCACAGGTGTTTTTAAATAAAATTTGCCCTCTTCTTTCCAGAGTACGCTCGAGAACAGGTCAATCATGGCTTGACGCTTGATCAATTGACCTTCGTGCCACCATTCTCCATTGGCTTTTACCTTCAAATCCATTGCCCCACAATGCTTTGGATGCCATTGCTCTAGTGGTGGAATTGACCTTTTGTGACCGGTCTGTGCATCTTTTAAGTATTGTGCAATACCCATTAAATTTTTATCATCGGGAATAGCTACTTTTTTCGTCGGATTTGGTAAATTATTTTGATTAATCATAGCTAAAGACCCTGCTGACGGAAAAATAATATGATTCAGCCAATTGGCTAGATCAAGCTTTAAAACTATACTAGCCCACAATATAAAAGACACGATAATAAAATTGTGTCTGGGCATCAAGAACACTCATGGCAGCACCGGATTAAATGATCGCGGTTGCCACCTTCTAATACTATGAGGAGTCCTACATGGAACACATCGAACGTGAATCGATGGAGTTTGACGTCGTAATCGTAGGCGCAGGACCGGCCGGTCTGTCTGCCGCCATCAAGATCCGTCAACTTGCAATTGAAAACAACCTGAACGATCTGTCGGTTTGTGTCGTGGAAAAAGGCTCTGAAGTCGGTGCGCACATCTTGTCTGGTGCGGTGCTTGAACCGCGTGCCATGAATGAACTGTTTCCTGACTGGAAAGAACAAGGTGCGCCTTTAAACGTTCCGGTCACGGAAGACAAAACTTTCTTCTTATTGTCAGATGAAAAATCCCAGGAAGCGCCGCACTGGATGGTGCCAAAAACCATGCATAACGATGGCAACTATGTCATCTCCCTCGGCAATGTGGTGCGCTGGTTAGGCACTAAAGCCGAAGAGCTGGAAGTGTCGATCTTCCCAGGCTTTGCTGCTGCTGAAATTCTTTATCATGAAGATGGTTCAGTAAAAGGCATTCAAACCGGTGACATGGGCATTGGCAAGGATGGCGAACCGACACATAACTTTACTCCGGGTTATGAACTGCATGCCAAATATACCATTTTTGCCGAAGGCTGCCGCGGTCACTTGGGTAAACGCCTGATCCAGAAATTTGACCTGGCCAAAGATGCCGATCCGCAGCATTACGGCATCGGGATTAAAGAACTCTGGGAAATCGATCCGGCCAAACATAAACCAGGCTTAGTGATGCACGGTGCCGGCTGGCCTTTAAACGAGACCGGTTCCTCAGGTGGCTGGTGGCTGTACCACGCGGAAAACAACCAGGTGACTTTGGGCATGATCGTAGACTTGTCCTACACCAACCCGCACATGTATCCGTTTATGGAAATGCAGCGCTGGAAAACCCATCCTTTAATCAAGCAGTATCTGGAAGGCGGCAAGC